>NZ_NBOA01000029.1:0-2504 GCF_002213235.1 Thioclava sp. F34-6 | reverse complement strand
GTAAGCGGTGTCTGAGCGGCACGTTGTCTGCGCCGGCGCGGACTGCGAGGTGATACCCATCTCAAGATGGGAGTGCGTTTCGCAATGGATGCTCAGACTGCGTTTCTCAGTTCGCTGGGAGTTGAGATCTTCGAGAGCGGGCACCGCCGGTGGCCGGAGAAGGTGAAGGCACAGGCTGTCGCGGAGACACTTGAGCCGGGCGCGACGGTCAACGCCGTGGCGGCGCGTTACGGGATGAAGCCGAACCAGTTGTCGGCGTGGCGATGCCTGGCCAAACAGGGCAAGCTGGTCCTGCCGGCCGCCGAGATGTCGGATGAGCCGACGGCCTTCGCGCCGGTTGTCCTGTGCGAGCCGAAGCCCCCGCAGGCGCCGCAGCCCTCGGGGCGGTCGGACGACAGTCTGCGTCTCGTCTTCGGTGACGTGACGATCGCGCTTGCCGCCGACACCCCGGCAGTGCGGATTGCCGAGATCGTCCATGCGCTCGGGTCGTCCTCGTGATGATGCCGTCCCACACCGTCCGTATCCTCGTGGCGACCCAGCCGGTCGACTTCAGGAAAGGCCACGACGGTCTCGCCGCGCAGGTCGCATCGGTCCTGAAGGAGGATCCGTTCACTGGCACCGTGTTTTTGTTCCGGGCGAAGCGTGCAGACAGGCTAAAGATCCTCTTCTGGGACGGCACCGGGCTGGTGATGGCCTACAAGCGGCTTGAGGAGAGTTCCTTCATCTGGCCGGCGGTTCGGGACGGCGTGATGACTTTGAACCGGGCGCAGTTCGAGGCCCTGTTCGCCGGGCTCGACTGGCGCAAGGTGAAGGCCCTGGAGATCCGCCGCCCGGCTGCGGCAGAGTGAATCAGGCACGAGAAAGGGCGGGCCTTCGAGGCGGCTTCGGGGTAGCCTCCGGCCATGTCATCCACCGCGATCATTGACCTGTCCGCAATCCCCGAGGCGCAGCGCGAAGCTGTCGCCGCGCTGCTGCGCGAGCATGAGGAGCTCAAAGGTGAGAGGGTCAGCCTCAAGGAGATCATCAAGCGCCTCGAGCATCTGGTCGCCGAACTCAACCAGGCAGTCCACGGCAAACGGTCCGAGAAGCTCAGCGAAGATGACCGGCAGCTGGCGTTCGAGGATCTCGAGATTGCGGTCGCCGAAGCCGAGGAGAAGCAGGAGACGCAAGCGCCGTCCGAGAGCCGACCCGGGCGTGCAGCCCGGCGCAATCGAGGCAACCTGCCCAAGGACCTGCCGCGCATCGAGCGCGTGATCGAGCCGGACAGTTTGCAATGTCCTTGTGGCTGCGGGGAGATGCACAAGATCGGCGAGGACCGCACAGAGCGACTGGACATCGTGCCCGCCCAGCTGCGCGTGCTCGTCACGGTTCGCCCCAAATACGCCTGCCGCGCCTGCACCGATGGCGTGACCCAGGCGAGCGCCCCGGCGCATCTCATCGACGGCGGCCTGCCGACCGAGGGCGCCATCGCGCATGTCCTGATCAGCAAATATGCGGACCACTTGCCCTTGTATCGGCAGAGCCGGATCCTTGCCCGATCGGGCATCGAGATCCACCGCAGCACGCTGGCCGACTGGGTCGGCACCGCCGCATTCCATCTCGGTCCCGTCGTCGACCGGCTGGCCGAACATCTGAAGACGTCGACCAAGCTCTTCATGGATGAAACCCCTGCCCCTGTGCTGGATCCGGGGCGCGGCAGGACCAAGACGGGATATCTCTGGGCGCTCGCCCGCGACGACCGGTCATGGGGCGGAGATGATCCACCGGGCGTGGTCTTCTTCTACGCGCCCGGCCGCGCCGGGGAGAACGCGGAGAAGATTTTGCACGGCTTCGACGGCATCCTGCAGCTCGATGGCTACCAGGGTTACAACCGTTTGACGCGTCCCGCCCGCAAGGGTGGCAACCCGATCCGCGTGGCGCATTGCTGGGCCCACGCCCGGCGCAAGCTGAAGGAGGTCTTCGACCGCGACGGCTCCGAGATCGCCGCCGAGGGGCTGCGCCGCATCGCCGAGTTCTACAAGATCGAGGCCGACATTCGCGGCACGGCGCCGGGACAGCGGCTCTCGGCCCGGCAGGCGCGCACAGCGCCCCTCGTGGTCGAGTTCGGTGAATGGCTAAAACAGCAACGTCTGCGTGTCTCCGCCAAGTCGCGTCTGGGCGAGAAGCTCGCTTACATCCACCGGCACTGGGACGGGCTCCAGACCTTCCTGCACGATGGGCGGGTGGAGATCGACTCCAACAGCGTGGAGAACCTGATCCGGCCCATCGCTCTGAACAGGAAGAACGCATTGTTCGCCGGACATGACGAAGGCGGGCGCGCTTGGGGACGCATCGCATCGCTCATCGAGACCGCAAAGATCAACGGCGTCGAGCCCTTCGCTTATCTCAAGGCCACCCTCGAGGCCATCGCCGCCGGACATCCGCAAGGCCGCATCGACGAACTTCTCCCGTGGAACTTCAAGCCGTCAAGCTGAACCTGAGGTGGGATGCAGCCGCCGCTTACG
>NZ_NBOA01000028.1:0-2799 GCF_002213235.1 Thioclava sp. F34-6 | reverse complement strand
CCCGAACCAGAGTTGACCGAGAAGGAGCGCGATCAGGTCAAGGTAGTGGCCAGGACGCTGCTACAGACGCTGAAAGACGAGAAGTTCGTTCTGGACTGGAGAACCAAGTCTCGCGCCAAGGGTGAGGTCCTGAAAGCCATCGAAGTGGTTCTCGATGACGGACTGCCAGAAGCATACGACGAAGACCTGTACTCGGCCAAATGCGCCAGCATCTATAGGCACGTTTTCGAGGCCTACCATGGTTGAGCGGTCAGCATCTACGCTTGAACATGAGTAAGTCTGGTGCTGGTCGAGCCGCAATTTCCCCTTGGTGTCACACCTGAGCTATCCCATCAGCTTTCCCTTGAGTTGCGGGGATAGACCCAGCCCCCGACACAGGTTCTTGTCTCCTCGCCGTACTGTCTGTCCCTTTGGTGATGAGTGCCGAGGGGAAGACCTTGGGGGTGGTCTGTCGCGTCAGGCGTAGCGTTCAGCTCTGCCAGCTATAGCTTTGGCAATAGGTGCCACCATTAGTTGGAAGACCATCGGTTCAGCCCTTGCTGCAGCTGTTTGAGTGTATCGAACCAACACCCCCTTCAACACTACAGTCAAGGACCTCCACATGGCACAAGCATCAGCTTTGGCCACGGGGGGCACGCTTGCTTTTCCGCATGTGCTGGCCCCGGTGGTACAAACACCAATAAGACCCTTCTGTAGAGATTGTACTACCCATCAGTCTTCCAGTTTGACCGAGGCAACAATGTCCTCCTTGTTCGCTTTGCTGGGTCAACGTGGTGGTGGTCTTCCCCATCAGGATGTCACCATAGCACTTCAGGAACTGGTTGCTACGATGGTAGCTATGGCTGAGGAGACAGCCTCTCCCAGCTTCCACCTATCCAGTCTCGATCCCGGTATCGGCAAGACCACGGCGCTGATCTGCTTTGTTCAGGAACTGTTGAGGTCTGAGAGGCACCAGGATGTTGCTGTGTTGCTCTGTTTTTCGCAGCGGGAGGAGATAGCCAGATTGGTCGAGGAGATGGGTCTCGATGAAGCGGACTTCGCTGTCCTGACATCAGATGAGAGGGTCAATGCACTGAGCGCCACACTCCCCAATCAGGCCCGCATCCTGTTCACCACCCATTCCATGCTCCTTAGCCGGTGCCGTGGTCTTTCCTTCAAGGAGGCTGAGGTCTTCCACTACCAAGGGCTGGTCCGCGAAGTTCGGATATGGGACGAGGCGATGCTGCCAGGTGAGGTGGTCTCCATCAACACAGACCAACTTGCAGCCCTACGTGGCCCATTGAGGACGTCGCATCCAGCACTGGCTCAGATGGTTGAAGAGTTGGAACATGCGCTCAAAGCATCCGGTGGCCAGGGAACATATGATTGGCCTGATCTCGAGGAAGCCTCAGGAGTCTCCCTTTGGTCAGCCAGGAAGGGTTTGGCAGAAGGCCATGCCACCCACCTCGACAGCCTCTATGCCCTGTCAGGTCGTTGTGTTCTCCTCCGCAAGGCCAGCAACGCATCCACGGTCATCACTGCGCTCATCAGCCGAGACGCGATACCGGACGACCTTGCCCCTGTGGTGATCCTCGATGCCTCAGGCCGTGTCCGCTCGACGTACAGCCAGTGGGAGAAGCGCAAGGGTAACCTGGTGCGATTGCCATCTGCTGTCAGGGACTACCGCAACCTCACTGTCAGCGTCATGGATGCAGGGTCTGGGAAGACAGCATGGACGCAGAACTGTGAAGCCCTTGCCCTTGAGGTTGCCAAGCTGATCGACAGCAAACCGAGCGAGGAATGGCTGGTGATCTACCACAAGGCGGTCAACGGTGGAGCCATCCCAGATCAGATCATGGGATTGCTCAGCACAGACCCCAGCCGTGTCAGCTTCCTCAACTGGGGCAAGCACCACGGGACGAACGAGTTCCGGCACATCCGCAACGTCATCCTGACGGGCCTGAACAACCACCCAGAGACCGACTACGAGATGAAGGCCCGGCACTATAGCGAGGTCCCAAACGACCAAGATGCCCCCAAGACCATCGTTGACGACATGCAGGCCGGTGAACACAAGCACCACATCCTGCAGGCCCTGTGTCGCTCGGCACTGAGGCAGGGCAGCGGGCTGGAGTGTGGCCATTGTAATGCGTACATCATCGCCCCGAAGCGTTCAGGGGTCCGCAACCTGCTTCCCCAGATCTTCCCAGGCTGCAAGGTAGGCTCCTGGAAACCGACCAAGCAGAAAGCCAAAGGGAAAGTCCAAGAGGCGCTGACCTATGTCCAGATGTACTTCGAGGACTACCCAGATGGGGTCTTGCCGGTCGCCGAGATTCGGTCTGTCTTGGGCTATGATGCCTCCAACTTCCGCAACCGCATCCGCAACCATGACAGCTTCAAGGCTGGACTGGAGGGGCTGGGGATCGAGGAGGTCATCCAAGGCAACGGACGCCACTGCAACGCCTTGGCGAAGGTGACGCAGCCTTTCGGTCCCTTGGAAGGTGCTGAGTACATCGCGGATGTTTGAGCCAGAAAAATCTGAGTGCCCTATCAATAGACGGGGCGTTCGCCTTACCCCCCATACCCCCTGACAGGGGCTACCCCCAGAAGCGGCCACCAAAGGGTCAGCTACCGGAAGAGCAACAGTGCGGTCTCACGCTTCCGCTTCTGCGCGACCTGATCAGGCCACCGTAGAACAAGCCGTAGAACTCACGGTGCCTGTTGACCTAGGCTGGGCGATAGGGTTAGCCCTCGTTTCGCTGAGGCTTGTGGCCGATGCGGTGCCTGCAACGGGAAACAAACCCACTCCGCCGGCACCAC
>NZ_NBOA01000027.1:0-2876 GCF_002213235.1 Thioclava sp. F34-6 | reverse complement strand
AACCGCGATTCTGGGAGCGACGGCGCTTGGTCTGATGGCGACCGGGGCCTGGGCGGAGACGACCGCCTGCCTGATCACGAAGACTGACACCAACCCGTTCTTCGTGAAGATGAAGGAGGGGGCGACGGCGAAAGCCGAGGAGATGGGCATCAAGCTCAACACCTATGCGGGCAAGCTCGACGGCGACGTGGAAAGCCAGGTCGCGGCGGTCGAGAGCTGCATCGCGGCGGGTGCCAAGGGCATACTGATCACGCCGTCCGACAGCCGCGCGCTGGCGCCGGCGGTGACGAAAGCGCGCGACGCGGGGGCGCTGGTGATCGCGCTCGACACCCCGTTCGAGCCCGCCGACACCGCCGATGCGACCTTCGCCACCGACAACTTCAAGGCGGGCGAGCTGATCGGGCAATGGGCCAATGCGAAGATGGGCGACAAGGCCAAGGACGCGAAGATCGCCTTCCTCGACCTCAACCCGAGCCAGGTCTCGGTCGATTACCTGCGCGATCAGGGCTTCATGAAGGGCTTCGGCATCGACGTCAAAGACCCCAAGAAGATCGGCGACGAAGACGATCCGCGCATCGTCGGCCATGACGTGACCAACGGCAACGAAGAGGGTGGCCGCACGGCGATGGAGAACCTTCTGCAGAAGGATCCGGGCATCAACGTGGTCTACACGATCAACGAGCCCGCCGCCGCCGGCGCCTACGAGGCGTTGAAATCGGTCGGCATGCAGGATCAGGCGATCATCGTCTCGATCGATGGCGGCTGCCCGGGCGTGCAGAACGTCAAGGAAGGCATCATCGGCGCGACCTCGATGCAGTTCCCGCTGAAGATGGCCTCGATGGGCATCGAGGCGATCGCGGCTTTCGCCAAGGACGGCACCAAGCCGCAGAACTCCGAAGGTCTCGACTTCTACAATACCGGCGTGACGCTGATCACCGACCAGCCGGTCGACGGGGTCGACTCGATCTCGTCGGAGGAAGGCCTCAAGCAGTGCTGGGGCTGATCCCCGCCTGACAGATCGGAGGGGCCGCCCGCGCGGCGGCCCGTCCTCTTCGGGCCGGATCACGGCCCCTCACCCCATATTGCACAAAGAGGATGACGGACATGACCCAGACCGCTCCGCCTCGCGGCCAGTCCTTCGAGCACGATCTCGATAAGAGCGACAAGACCGTCGCGGCCTTCAAGGGAAAGAAGCGCGGGCTTCTCGGCACGATCCAGCACGGGCTGCACGGCAACCCGACGATGGTGCCGGTGATCGTGCTGCTGTTGTCCATCGCCGTGTTCGGCCTTGTGGCGGGGGGCAGGTTCTTCTCGGCCTTCAACCTGACGTTGATCATGCAGCAGGTCTCGATCATCGGTATTCTCGCCGCGGCGCAATCGCTGATCATCCTGACCGCGGGGATCGACCTGTCGGTCGCGGCGATCATGGTGCTGATGTCGGTCGTGGCGGGCAACCTCGCTGTCTACATGGGCGTGCCGGCACCGCTGGCGCTGCTGATCTCCTTCGCGGGCGGCACCGGGGCGGGGCTGATGAACGGCTTTCTGGTGACCAAGGTGAAGCTGCCGCCCTTCATCACCACGCTGGGCACCTGGTCGATCTTCTACGCGCTGAACCTGTGGCTGTCGGGCGCGCAGTCGATCCGCTCGCAGGATATCGACAAGTTCGCGCCGCTTCTGAAATTCTTCGGCAACACCATCGCGGTGGGCAATGCCCGGCTGACCTATGGCTCGATCCTGATGGTCGCGGTGTTCCTGGTGCTTTGGTATCTGCTGAACAAGACCGCCTGGGGCCGCCACGTCTACGCGGTGGGCGACGACAAGGAGGCGGCGGAGCTTGCGGGCATCCGCACCGACCGCACGCTGCTGTCGGTCTACGGCATGGCCGGGCTCGTCTGTGCGATCGCCGCCTGGGCCTCGATCGGCCGGGTCGGGTCGATCTCGCCGCAGGCCTTCTACGAGGCGAACCTGCATTCCATCACCGCCGTGGTGATCGGGGGGATCTCGCTCTTCGGCGGGCGCGGTTCGATCCTCGGGGCGCTGTTCGGCGCGCTGATCGTGGGCGTGTTCCAATCCGGTCTGCGGCTCGCGAATGTGGACGTGCTCTGGCAGGTCTTCGCGATCGGCTGGCTCATCATCATCGCGGTCGCCATCGACCAATGGATCAGAAAGGTATCGGCATGACGCAAGAGCCCATTCTCACCGCGCGCGGTCTGGTCAAACGCTATGGCCGCGTCACCGCCCTCGACGAATGCGACTTCGATCTCTATCCGGGCGAAATCCTCGCCGTGATCGGGGATAACGGGGCCGGGAAATCCTCGCTCATCAAGGCGATCTCCGGCGCGGTTTCCGCCGACGAGGGAGAGATCCGTCTCGAAGGCAAGCCGATCAGCTTCCGCAGCCCGCTCGAGGCGCAGGATGCCGGGATCGCGACGGTCTACCAGACGCTCGCGCTGTCGCCCGCGCTCTCGATCGTCGACAACATGTTCGTCGGGCGCGAGCTGCGCAAGCCAGGCGCGATGGGCAAATGGCTGCGGATGCTCGACAAGCCCGCGATGCGCGCCTTCGCCCGCCAGAAGCTGAACGATCTGGGCCTGATGACCATTCAGGACATCGATCAGGCGGTGGAGACCCTCTCGGGCGGCCAGCGCCAGGGCGTGGCGGTCGCGCGTGCGGCGGCCTTCGGCTCGAAGGTGATCATCATGGATGAGCCCACCGCGGCGCTCGGCGTCAAGGAGAGCCGCCAGGTGCTGAACCTGATCCTCGATCTCAAGGCGAAAGGGCTGCCGATCATCCTGATCTCGCACAACATGCCCCATGTCTTCGAGGTCGCCGACCGGATCCACGTCCACCGGCTGGGCAAACGGCTCTGCGTCATC
>NZ_NBOA01000026.1:0-3826 GCF_002213235.1 Thioclava sp. F34-6 | reverse complement strand
ATCACACCGGGGAGTCGCAAGTGCCTTTTTCAAAAAACTTTCGCTTTTCTCCGACAAATCACTCAACACACTGAAATATCTACACTTTCTACACTACCGCAAATGCACCCAACTCACGCCAAAACAGCGCAGGGAAGAATCTTGCGCAAATCACCCACCCACGCGAAACCTCCTGCCAGGCATGCCCCAAGGGCACCCCGCAAACCAAACCGAGTCACCAGCGAAATGAACGAAATCGGACAGCCATGAGGATCGCATCTCGCAACGCACGCTCATGACCAGCGATCGCGATACGCCATCAACGTGCGATCGAACGCGGAATATCGTGGGAGACAAAGGGAAACCGCGCGACGCAAAGTTCCGACCTTGCAGAAGAAGGGATGGGTGCACCGCTGCGAGGACGGAATGCTCTCGATTTCACCGGAGGTCGCCCCGGCTCTCGCAGATGCCATTCGGGATGCAATCGCTCATCTCGAAAAGATCTGCTGCACGGTCGAAACCGCTCACGAAGCCAGAAAGAGAACGCGCGATGGCGAGCAGTTCGCCGCTTTGCCGATTATCGCCGCGTGCTGAAGTGCTCACGCTTCTTCTTTATTTTTCAGCTTTGCCTGTTCGAGCGGCCAATATTCCATTTCGAACAGCTCGCGCTCGAAGATCGGAGCGAAGCGACCGAACTCTTCCGCCACGTTTGCGACGCGCGCCATCTGCTCTAGCCGATCGCCGGCCATGCGCGCCCCTTTCTCAGTCGCACCGACAGCAAAAGCCCCTCCCCCGGCACAAGCGTCGCCAAGACGGCAGCCACCGTCGCCCCATCCGCCGCCTTAAATCTTTAGTATCCTTGACATTTATACGACCAACCCGTTCGCTTTACGCGCGAAGTACGCTGCTTCCGGGGAGGGCATAGGGATGATCAAGCCGCATTCGAACCGCGCGTGGCTACTGTTGTTGCCTGCGCTTCTCATCTTGGGGTTTGTCGCTGTCCTGCCTCTGGTCGCGGTGTTCAACTATTCTTTCCACGACATCTTCACCCTCGACACGGCACTTTGGGTCGGGCCGCAATGGTATCTCGAGATCATCCTCGATCCGAGCTTTTGGGCGAGCCTCGGGCGAAGCGCATTGTTTTCGGCCATCGTGTTGTCGATTCAGGTGCCGCTGGGGATCTGGATCGCTCTCTTGATGCTGCGGATCGGTCGCTGGGCGGTGCCGGTGTTGATGATGCTCGCCCTGCCCCTCGTTGTTCCGTGGAACATGATCGCGGGCATGTGGCTCACGCTGATCGATCCCCAGGTCGGACTTCTCGGCAAGGCGATCGCCGCAGCGGGTATTGGCTTCGACTACAAGTTCACCGCGCTGCATACCTGGATCCTGATCGTCGCGGCGGATACGTGGCACTGGCTGGGCCTCGTCGTGATCCTCTCCTATGCGTCGCTGTCGGCGATCCCGGCCTCCTATCGACAGGCGGCGGCGATCGACGGAGCCTCACGGCTCGCGGTATTCCGCCATATCGAATTGCCGCGCATCGCCGGGGCGCTCTCGATCGTGCTGCTTCTGCGTTTCGTGGACAGCTTCATGATCTACACCGAGGCTTTCACGATTAACGCGGGCGGGCCGCAGGGTGCGACGACTTTCATCTCGCTCGAACTGGGAGAGGACATTCGCAGCTTCACCTATGGCCGTGCCGCCGCGCGTGCGATGCTCGATTTCCTGATCGTGCTGAGCGTCGCATGGGCGTTCATCCGCATACGCGCCGGGCGCGACACCTCGCCGGAGGCGACCCGATGAAGATGACGCGAATGCGCCCATCAATTCTGCTCGGCCTCGCCTTCGCAGCTCTGGCCCTCTTCATCCTGCTGCCCTTCGCCCAAACGGTGCTGTTGAGCTTCACGCTGACGCTGCCGCGCGAGGGATATCGCGAGGGACAGGCGACGCTGATCAACTATGCCACCGTCTTCGCACGCCCCGACCTGCGCGATGCAATCTGGAACTCGCTTGTCTATGTTCTGCTCAACGTGGCGCTCTGCCTCGCCGCCGGACTGCCCGCAGCTTACGCGATTGCGCGCTTCCGCTTTACCGGCGATCGCCACATTCTCTTCGCGCTGATCGCCTTTCGCCTGACGCCGCCCGTCGTGCTGTCGCTGCCGATATTCATTCTCTTCGCCCATGTCGGACTGGTGAACAGCCCGGTCGGGATCGCGCTGGTGCATTGCGTGTTCAACCTGCCGATCGCGATCTGGATCCTCGAGAGCTTCATCGCCGCCGTGCCGCGCGAATTCGACGAGACCTGTTTTCTCGACGGCCATTCCTTCGGCCATTTCTTCGTCGGAAAGCTGATCCCGGTGATCGCGCCGGGGATCGGCGTGACCGTCTTCTTCTGCTTCATCTTCTCTTGGGTGGAGGTGGTCTTCGCGCGCATTCTGACGGTCACTGCGGGCAAGCCGATCACCATGGCGATCAGCGCGCTGTTCGGCTTTCAAACGGATATCGGGCTGGTGATGGCGATGACCGTTGTCTCGCTGATCCCGGGTGTCGCGATGATCTGGTTCGTGCGTAATCACATCGCACGGGGATTTGTCATTCGCACCTGAAGCCGCTCAGAATGCGGCGCGCAGAATGTCGCTCAGGACATCTTTGCTCAGCGGCACGGGATTCGCGGCCATGGAGGAGCTGGACCGCGACAGCCGCGCGGTCTCCTCGATCTCATCCGGATCGACACCCATCGCGCCAAGCCGGGGCAACCCCCATTCGTCGATCTGCCGCTCCAGCGCCGTGAAAGCGTCAGCCGGCGCAACCGCCAGCCCCTCGCCCAGCCAGCCCGCCACCTCGTGGAATCGCGCGGCCATCGCGGGATCGCCCGCCACGGCGGCACGGTTCGCCTGAAGCACTCCGGGCAGAAGCCGTCCGCAGATCGCCCCATGGGCCGCACCGCTCCGGCCACCGATCACGCCCGCAAAACCATGCACCGCGCCGAGGCCCGCATTGCCCAGAGCGACGCCGCCGAACAGGCTCGCCCGCGCCATGTCGTCTCGTGCATCCGTGCTCTCCCGCGCCATCAGCTGGACCAGCGCATGGATCGCGCGCGGGATCGCATCGCGGCAAAGCGCGTCGGTCAGAATATTCGCACGACTGCAGAGATAAGGCTCGATCACCTGCGTCAGCGCGTCCAGCCCCGAGGCCAGTGTGACCGCACGCGGGCAGCGATCGGTCAGCGCCGGATCGACGATCGCGAGCGCCGCCATCATCCGGTCGTCGCGCAGGCTGACCTTGCGGCGGTGCTCGGGGAACTGGATCACCGCATTGCGGGTGGCTTCCGCTCCGGTGCCGGCGGTAGTAGGGATCGCGACAAACGGCAGCGGCGGCGCGCTTAGCGGGCGCCCCTCCCCGACCAATTCAAAATGCACGATCGGATCGCTCGCAGCGGGGATCAGAGCCGCCAAAGCCTTGCCCAGATCAAGCACCGCGCCGCCCCCGACCGCAACGACACAATCGGGGCGCATCTCGCGCAACCGACCGAGCGCATCACATAGATCCGGATAGCTCGGCTCGCCGCGGCTGACGATCACCTCGACCGTCCGGCCCGCCTCGCGCAGAGTATCTTCCAGCGTGTCGGCCCAACCGACCGAACGCCCGCGCACGAGCGCTACACGCGCCCCGTAGCGCGCGATCAGCTCCGCGCCCGCATGCCGCTCGTCGCGCCCGAAGAGAATGCGGCCGGGAAAGCGCAGAGCGAAGTCCATTAGACCGACCTCGCCGCCGCGATGGTGGCCTCGACCGCCTTTTTCCACGCAGTGTAGCGGGCTTCGCGTGTGGCCTCGTCCATCTGCGGGGC
>NZ_NBOA01000025.1:2500-5637 GCF_002213235.1 Thioclava sp. F34-6 | reverse complement strand
TGGTTGCGGGAGTAGGATTTGAACCTACGACCTTCAGGTTATGAGCCTGACGAGCTACCGGGCTGCTCCATCCCGCGTCCGTTGAGCTTTTGCCTTTTGTCAGGTTATGAGCCTGACGCGGCGATCGCGTTTTTCAAACTCTCGAGTAGAGTTTGTCTCGCTTGCGGGGTGCTCGATCCCGCGTTTATTCCCGAGGGCATTTAGTGTTTGCGATCGGGATTTTGTTTGTCATCGTTTTTTGAGAGATGAAGTTTTTCGTCGCTTCTTTCTAGGTTTGGCGGTGACCTACTCTCCCACGTCTTAAGACGCAGTACCATTGGCGCGACGGCACTTAACGGCCGGGTTCGGAATGGAGCCGGGTGTTTTGCTCGTGCTATGACCACCAAACCGAGGAAGAAGCGATGAAGTTCAAATCGTACACTTTGTATTGTGCATGCTGTTTGATCGGTTACCAGAGGTCTGGCTACTACCGGATCAAATCAAGCCAATCGGGCAATTAGTACTGGTCAACTGAACGCGTTGCCGCGCTTACATCTCCAGCCTATCGACGTGGTGGTCTTCCACGGCCCTCAAGGGATACCTAGTTTTGAAGGGGGCTTCCCGCTTAGATGCTTTCAGCGGTTATCCTGTCCGGACATAGCTACCCAGCACTACCGTTGGCACGATAACTGGTCCACCAGTGGTCCGTTCACCCCGGTCCTCTCGTACTAGGGGCAACTCTTCTCAAGTATCCTACACCCACGGCAGATAGGGACCGAACTGTCTCACGACGTTCTAAACCCAGCTCACGTACCTCTTTAAACGGCGAACAGCCGTACCCTTGGGACCTGCTCCAGCCCCAGGATGAGATGAGCCGACATCGAGGTGCCAAACGATGCCGTCGATATGGACTCTTGGGCATCATCAGCCTGTTATCCCCAGAGTACCTTTTATCCGTTGAGCGATGGCCCTTCCACTCGGGACCACCGGATCACTATGGCCGACTTTCGTCTCTGCTCGACTTGTCAGTCTTGCAGTCAGGCTGGCTTCTGCCATTGCACTCAACGACCGATTTCCGACCGGTCTGAGCCAACCTTCGCGCGCCTCCGTTACACTTTGGGAGGCGACCGCCCCAGTCAAACTACCCACCACGCAGGGTCCCGGATCCCGATAAGGGACCGCGGTTAGACATCAAGCAGGCGAAGGGTGGTATCTCAAGGATGGCTCCACGGAGACTGGCGTCCCCGTTTCAAAGCCTACCACCTATCCTGCACATCACATGCCTGATGCCAGTGCGAAGCTATAGTAAAGGTTCATGGGGTCTTTCCGTCTAACCGCGGGTAGTGTGCATCTTGACACACAGTTCAATTTCGCTGAGTCCACGTTTGAGACAGCGGGGAGATCGTTACGCCATTCGTGCAGGTCGGAACTTACCCGACAAGGAATTTCGCTACCTTAGGACCGTTATAGTTACGGCCGCCGTTTACCGGGGCTTCAATTCGGAGCTTGCACTCCTCCTTTTAACCTTCCGGCACCGGGCAGGCGTCAGACTGTATACGTCGCCTTACGGCTTCGCACAGCCCTGTGTTTTAAGTAAACAGTCGCCACCCCCTAGTTTGTGCCCCCGCCCCATACTTGCGTACGAAGCGGGCCTCCTTCTCGCGAACTTACGGAGGCATTTTGCCGAGTTCCTTAAACGTGGTTCTCTCAAGCGCCTTGGTATTCTCTACCAGTCCACCTGTGTCGGTTTCGGGTACGGTCCGATAGTGGGGCTATTTCCAGGAACCTGTTGGCTGCCCGATCAATCCGATAAGATCGAACAACGGCTCAGATCCGTCACCACCACATGGCCCAGGAATATTAACCTGGTTCCCATCGACTACGCCTTTCGGCCTCGCCTTAGGGGCCGGCTTACCCTGCTCAGATTAGCTTTAAGCAGGAACCCTTGGACTTTCGGCGACAGGGTCTCTCACCCTGTTTGTCGCTACTCATGTCAACATTCTCACTTCTGATCACTCCACCGGATGCCTTACGGCCCGGCTTCACAGTCAGAACATTGCCTCCAATATCCCCGAGGGGAGTAAGGAGGCAGCGTTCTATATCACAGAACGCTCCGCTACCACGCACATCACTGTGCATCCAAAGCTTCGGCTCATGGCTTGAGCCCCGTTACATCTTCGCCGCAAGACCTCTTGACTAGACCAGTGAGCTGTTACGCTATCTTTAAAGGATGGCTGCTTCTAAGCCAACCTCCTGGTTGTTTTGGAAGTCTCACATGCTTTCCCACTTAGCCATGAATTGGGGGCCTTAGCTGTTGGTCAGGGTTGTTTCCCTCTCCACGACGGACGTTAGCACCCGCCGTGTGTCTGCCGATCAGTTCTTCCCGGTATTCGGAGTTTGCTTAGACTCAGTAAGGCTGTGGGCCCCCATCATCCATGCAGTGCTCTACCCCCGGGAGAATACAATCGACGCGCTACCTAAATAGCTTTCGCGGAGAACCAGCTATCTCCAGATTTGATTGGCCTTTCACCCCTAGCCACACGTCATCCGGACCCTTTTCAACGGGTGTCGGTTCGGCCCTCCAGTGAGTGTTACCTCACCTTCAGCCTGCACATGGCTAGATCATCTGGTTTCGGGTCTGATCCATCGAACTAAATTCGCCCTGTTAAGACTCGCTTTCGCTACGCCTACACCTAACGGCTTAAGCTTGCTCGATAGACCAAGTCGTTGACCCATTATACAAAAGGTACGCCGTCAGAGCTCGAGGCTCCTCCGACTGCTTGTAGGCGTCCGGTTTCAGAAACTGTTTCACTCCCCTCGTCGGGGTGCTTTTCACCTTTCCCTCACGGTACTGGTTCGCTATCGGTCAGTAAGGAGTACTTAGCCTTCGAGGGTGGTCCCCCGATCTTCAGACAGGATTACACGTGTCCCGCCCTACTTAATACGTCCAATTGAACTTCCCATACGGGGCTGTCACCCGCTCTGGCTGATCTTTCCAGATCATTCTGGTCATTCTCATGGCTCGGCTGGTCCGCGTTCGCTCGCCACTACTAGCGGAGTATCTGTTGATTTCCTTTCCTCCGGGTACTTAGATGTTTCAGTTCCCCGGGTTCGCTCTTATAACCCTATGTATTCAGGTTAAAAGTACCTGTTTTGGA
>NZ_NBOA01000024.1:0-6435 GCF_002213235.1 Thioclava sp. F34-6 | reverse complement strand
GATCGCTCACGTCACCGCTCCGTTTTCGGAGCCGTGAATCACGCGACGCAACAGAAATCAATGCATCCTGACCCTAGTTCCGGCCAGAACGACATCGAAATATCGGTTCTTTTCCAGCGGCTTGAAACCGCCAAGATCATAGGCCTCCGGGTTTTCCGAAAATACCCGGCGCGAGCGCATGTTGGGCAGGTCGTAGACAGAGGCTGTGGTCAGACCCTTACCGACATCGGCGTTGAGCCCATCCAGCAGGTAGGCAAAAACCTGACGGGCGGCATCGGCGCTAGCGACCAGCTTGAAGAGGTGTGCGGTATCCATCGGCATCACGCGACCTCCATGAAGTCACGGGCTACGCGGCCGGATTTCACGACCATGCGCAGAGTTTCCTCGGGGCGGCCCAGAAGGGTGACATCAGCAAGGGGATCGCCATCCACCACGATGAAATCAGCACGAGCGCCCTCAGCGATCACGCCGATTTCGCCGTCGCGCATGCAGGCCATTGCGCCGATCTGGGTGACCGAGCGCAAGATTTCTGCGGGCGAGAGAACCTTGGCCAGGATGTCGAATTCCATTCCGCCGTATTTGCGCAGCTCGCCCAGCAGGTCGGTGCCGAAGGCCATGGGCAACCCGGCGTCGCGCATGATCGCCAGAGACTCCAGCCCCTTGTCACGCACGATGTCGATCTTGGCCTGCTCGGAGGCACCCAAGCCCAAGGCCGCTCCCTCCAGTTTTAGCCCCTCGTAGGCAACCAGCGTGGGCACGGCGAAACAGCCTGCTTCGGCGGCCATCTTGGCCGTCTCGGCGGTGATCAAATTGCAGTGCTCAAGGGACTTCACACCCAGCTCGACACAGCGGCGAATCGCCTTGTCGTGGTAGACGTGGGCAGAGACATAGGTGTTGGCATTCTCGGCTTCCTCAACCATTGCGAGGATCTCGTCCCGAGAATATTGGATGGAGTCTATGGGGTCGTTGGGCGAGGAGACGCCTCCATTAGCCATGACCTTGATGAATTTGGCGCCTTCCTTGAGCATCTTACGGCAGGTGAAGCGGATGTTGTCCACGCCATCCACTAGCACGCCCATGTTTGCCAGTCGCCAGCCCATTGCGTCAGGGCGGATGTCGGTGCGAGCGCGCAAGTCGGTATGACCGCCGGTCATCGAAAGGCCTTTGCCGCAGATGACAAGGTCCGGGCCATCGATCAGCCCGTCCTCAACTGCCCGCACCAAGCCCAGATCAGCTCCGCCGAGGTCACGTACGGTGGTGAACCCGCGATCCAGTAGGCCCTCCATGATCTTGGCAGCTCGCAGGGCCGCAAGGGAATCGGGGGCCGTGACGTTGCTCCAGAGATCCAGGGAATGGGCGACGACATGAAAGTGGCTGTCGATCAATCCAGGCATCAGGGTGCGGCCGCCAAGGTCGACCACTTTCGCGCTCTCGGGTGCGGGGTGGCCGATGCTGTCGATCCGGTCGCCTTTCACCACAACAGTGGTGATTTGCCCCAGGCGTTCTGCATCCAGGTCGAGCAAGCGGGCGTTCGTATAGGCGGTCAGGGTCATGTTGATGCATCCAGCTTGTTTGGGCGAACCGGTGCTGCCAGTCGATTGGGGGAGGCAGCGGGCACATAAAAGAGCGTCTTGATCAGTATTTATATATCTAGCCACGCATGTCTTGTCGACAGTAAAAATATAACGAAAGTATTTTTATGCATGCGAAGACGTCATAAAGTCTCGGGGAAGTTAGCTAGGAGTGTCGGATGAGCAGGGTGCCTTCAGAGCGCAAAGTGTCGCAAGTCAAGCGAGGTGGTGGGGTTGCCCATGTCTACGAAATGCTGAGGAACGAGATCATCGATCTTAAGTTGGCACCGGGCAGCCCGATTGATGAAATGGAGCTTTCGGAGCGCTTTTCCATGTCGCGCACACCAATCCGCGAAGCGCTTGTGCGCCTTGCGGCAGAGGGGCTGATCACCACACTGACCAATCGCACGACGATCGTTTCCAACATCGATTTTGTGCAGCTGGGCGCCTTCTTCGACGCGCTGACATTGATGTACCGCGTGACTGCGCGCCTCGCTGCACAGCATTATGGTGAAGCCGACCTGGCGGCGATCCGAGAGCATCAGGCGAGTTTCTCGGCGGCGGTGGAGAGTGGCGATGTGCTGGGCATGATCGCCACCAATCGGGATTTCCACGTCGCAATCGCCGAGGCGGGTCGCAACAAGTACTACACGGACCTGTTCCGGCGGCTCCTGGATGACGGGCGGCGTATCCTGCGGCTCTACTACCGGTCCTACGATGACAATCTGCCGCGCCAGTACGTGATCGAACACGAACGCATGATCTCCGTCATGATCGCCCGTGACGTCGAGGAGTCGGATCGCCTGGCGTCTGAGCATGCCGATCAGATCGTCCATCAAATCCGGTCCTATATTTCGGCGGATTCGCGCAGCGCCTCCTCAATCTCACTCTGAAATGGTGTCCTTGGATCGCTGAAACTCTCGCGCGCTGATGGTCTTGCATTTTGTTTGTCGACAAGTCGACGACAGGGTGTTAGGAATCTTCCCAAGAAGGGCTCCGCTTCGATCTGCGGTCCCCGAGAGAACCGGCTCGCCCTGTCAATGATTGCCTCGTGAATTCGAAAGGACGCCTCATGAACGACTCCATCTTCACCGGCTGCATCCCGGCCCTGATGACCCCCTGCAAAGAAGACCGTACACCCGACTACGAAGCCCTGGCGCGCAAGGGCAAGGAGCTGATCGCGGCCGGAATGTCCGCGGTTGTTTACTGCGGATCGATGGGAGACTGGCCGCTGCTGACCGATGAGCAGCGCATGAAGGGGGTCGATGCGCTGGTCGAGGCTGGCGTGCCCGTTATCGTCGGCACCGGGGCCATCAACACAAAATCCGCCGTGGCGATCACCGCCCACGCTGCCCGCGTCGGCGCCGCAGGCCTGATGGTCATTCCGCGCGTGCTGTCCCGCGGCACCTCGGTTTCCGCACAGAAGGCCCATTTCTCCGCCATCCTCGAGGCCGCCAACGGTCTGCCGGCGGTGATCTACAACAGCCCCTATTACGGTTTTGCCACGCGCGCCGATCTCTTTTTCGACCTGCGCGCCAGCTACTCCAACCTGATCGGGTTCAAGGAGTTCGGTGGCGCCGCCGACATGTCCTATGCGGCCGAGACCATCACATCCGGCGACGAAAACCTTACCCTGATGGTCGGTGTCGACACGCAGGTCTTCCACGGCTTCGTGAAATGCGGCGCAACGGGCGCGATCACCGGCATCGGCAACGCCATCCCGAAGGAAGTGCTGCACCTGGTCGAGCTGTGCAAGGCCGCCGCGAAAGGCGACGTCGCGGCCCGTGCTAAGGCGCAGGAGCTCGAAGAGGCGCTGGCCGTGCTGTCCAAGTTCGACGAAGGTGTCGACCTTGTACTCTTCTACAAGTACCTGATGGTTCTGAACGGCGATGCGGAATACACGCTGCACTTCAACGAAACCGATACGCTGACCCCGGCACAGCAGGCATTCGTTGAAACGCAGTACGCCCAGTTCAAGGCCTGGTACGCAGCCTGGGCAGCCTGAGCTCCCATCTGAAGCGTCGAATCCAAGGAGACCGACATGCATGTGATCGACAGCCACACCGGCGGTGAGCCCACGCGGGTCATTCTTGGTGGTTTCCCTGATCTCGGCGACGGGCCGCTGCCTAAGCGGGCCGCCCGCCTTGCTACCGAATTCCGCGATGCCTATCGCGCTGTGGTGCTCGAGCCGCGGGGCCAGGTGGCAATGGTGGGCGCGCTGCTCGTTCAGCCCACCGATCCCACCTGCATCACCGGGGTGATCTACTTCGATGTCGAGGCTGTGCTGGGCATGTGCGGTCATGGCACCATCGGCTTGGCCGTCACGCTCTTCCACATGGGCCGCATTGGCACCGGCAGTCACCGTATCGAGACGCCTGCCGGCGTCGTCACGGTGCTGGTCACCGATGCACATACGGTCACCGTCACCAATATCGAGAGCCGCCGCACCATGACCGAAGTCACCATCGATGTGCCAGGCCTCGGCGCCGTCACCGGCGATGTTGCCTATGGTGGCAACTGGTTTTTCCTCGTCGATCCCAGCCCGCTGCCCGTGGCGCCCGACAATATCCGCGCGCTCACCGATGCCACCGTCGCCACCCGCGAGGCGCTGCATGCTGCCGGTATCGCCGGAGAGAACGGTGGCCTGATCGACCACATCATCTTCTACGGGCCTTCGGAGGATCCGGCAGTGCACAGCCGCAACTTCGTGCTCTGCCCCGATGATGCCTATGACCGCTCGCCCTGCGGCACCGGCAGCTCGGCGCGGCTGGCGTGTCTTGCCGCTTCCGGCCGCCTGGCCGAGGGTGAGCAGATCACCCAGCATTCCATCATCGGCTCGGCCTATCGCCTCTCCTGGGCGGCGGGCCCCACCGGCGGCGTAATCCCCTCGATCACCGGCAGGGCCCATGTAATGGCCGAGAGCACGCTGATTTTCGATCCCGACGACCCGTTCCGCAACGGCATCGCTCCCTGAAACTCCCCCACTGCCGGGCGGGCCATCCGGTCTGTCCGGCATTTTTTCTTCCATTCTAGACGAGCGATCGCAACAGCACAGGCAGCCCCGCCCGGCGGTAAGACGGACGCGGTACAGGCCCAGAAGAGGGGGCAGACATGTCCGAGAGTTACAACCAGAGCGGGGGCACCTCCGTCATCGTCATCGGGGCCGGCATCATCGGCGTCAGCACGGCGCTGGCGCTGCAGGACCGCGGGCATGCCGTCACGCTGCTAGACCGGCGCGGCGTGGCTGAGGAGACCTCGCGCGGCAACGCCGGGGCCTTCGCCTTTACCGATGTCGAGCCGTTGGCCTCTCCGGGCATCCTGCTCAAGGCGCCGAAATGGCTGCTCGATCCGCTCGGGCCGCTGTCGCTGCGTCCTGCCTACGCGCACAAAATGCTGCCCTGGGCGCGGCATTTCTATGCCGCCAGCCGCCCCCGCCGCCATAAGGCCTCGATCTCGGCCCAGGCCCGGCTGATGACCCTCTCCCGTGCCGCGCTCGAACGGCTGATCGCCCGTGTCGAGGGCGAGCCCCTGATGCGCCGCGAAGGGCAACTTCAAGTCTACGAGGGCGAGGCTGAGTATCGTGCCAGCCTACCGGCCTGGGAGCTGCGCCGTCAGCATGGCATTGCCTTTGACTTGCTTGAAAGCCCGGAGGCCATTGCCGAGATCCAGCCCGGCCTTGCGTCGCGCTTCACCCACGCGGGTTTCACCCCCGACTGGATGAACACCGTCGACCCCAAGCTTTGGACCGAGCACCTCGCAGCCTGCTTTCGTGCCGCCGGTGGCGTGCTCGAAACTAACGACGTGCAGGCGATGGTGCAGCAGGGCGATGCGGTTGTTCTCGAGACCACCGCCGGGCTGCTCCGGGCCGATCAGGTTGTGGTGGCCGCCGGTGCCTGGTCGCATCGTCTCGCCCGCACCCTAGGCGATCGCATCCCACTGGAAACCGAGCGCGGCTACAACACTACGTTCCCGACATGCACTTTCGACCTACGCACCCATGTCACCTTTAGCAATCACGGCTTTGTCGTATCCAAGATCGGCGACGGGCTTCGCGTGGGCGGCTCGGTCGAGCTCGGCGGGCTCGAGCTGCCGCCGAATTACAGGCGCTCCGAGGTTCTCGTGCAGAAAGCCGTGCAATTCCTGCCGGGCTTCGATGGCACCGGAGGCACCCAGTGGATGGGATTCCGCCCCTCCATGCCCGACAGCCTGCCCGCAATTGGCCGCTCGCCCCGCGCCGACCGGGTGACCTATGCCTTCGGTCACGGGCATTTGGGCCTAACCCAGTCTGCCGGCACCGCCGAAATCGTGGCCGATATCGTTGCGCGACGGCCTCTCGCGCTCAATATCGCGCCTTACGCCCCCCTCCGTTTTGGTGGTCAGCCCTGACCGGCTGGGACAATCCGGACTAAACGGCGGCATCTTGCAAAGATGCTGGGGACCGTACGGCAGTTTCAACTGGTCGTCAGGGCCTTGTTATGCAAATGCGGCGGGGGATTCACTGCGCGAATCCAGCATGATAGCTGGCGGCCATGAGCAGACCGGCGAAAACCCCGTACAAGACCACCAACTGGCATAGCTACAATCAAGCGCTGAGGCTTTGTCGCAAACTTCTGCGGTTGACGCGAGGAGGGGCGGAGCCAGACGTTGCGTTCATCCAACAACACCAGATAGAGGCGGAGCGATGATCTCGTTCAAGGGCGCGCAGTTTCCGAAGGAAGTGATCCTCTTCGCAGTGTTCTTCTATGTCCGCTACACGGTCTCGTATCGTGACCTCGAAGAGATCATGACCGAGCGAGGCGTACGAGTTGACCATGCGACGCTGAACCGCTGGGTGACCAAGTACTCGCCGCTGATCGCAGTTTCG
>NZ_NBOA01000023.1:0-6807 GCF_002213235.1 Thioclava sp. F34-6 | reverse complement strand
CCACTCCTCTTCCAGCCAAGGAAGCGTAGCGGAAAACTCCAGCTTCAAACGGTCCAGTTTCCGGGGATCAGATCAAAGACATGGCGTTTGCGCACAAGAGGTCGAGAACCCCCAATATCAACATTTCTTAGGCGGGACCATCTTTAAGCACCGCACTCCGTCCTCGTTGACCCGATCGTGCAAACGCAGTGGCGAAGTTCGCGTTGAATTTCTGGTGACCCAAATGTCTACATGCCTCATGGCAATATCCGGCCCCCGCTCCTTCCCCCCGTCATGCAGGGGAAGGCCCTTCGGTTTCAGATCCGTATCCGCACGATGCCTTGTATCGGAGGCCAGCCGCTTCCCCGCAGGCTTCTCACCTGCCCCGTCTTGGCCGATTTGGCCTCGGCGGTCCCCGATCCGTCACATCGCGCCTCATGCTCGATTTCACCGGCCGGTGGGTATCATCGTCGTGTTTCTGCGCAGGACCAGAAGGAGCCGCCTCTGCGCGGGGTGGGGTAGTCCCCGGATCGTATTCCCGTCATTTGTGGCCGGTAGCCGGGCGGACCGTGGTCGCTACTTTTTTTGCGCTGTGCGCACGGGGAAGCAGTGAGTGTAAACCAGGTGTCGGTGAGAACGGAGGATCCCACCCGATTCCTGATTGTCTGGATTTGCGTTCGATTTGCCCAAGTGTCTTGATTGGGTTTCAGGCGCAGGCATTCAATAACTTGTAAATCGGTGCTCGGGTCGGCGGGTCAGACTCTGACAGAAACAAATTATTTGAAATTAAAGTTATCAGGGGGTTGAGCAGACGGTCGCTATCACAGGTGCTGCCATCTGGGCTGAATTATAGACTCGTTTTTTTAAGAGTGAACCGGACCCGATGAAGGCAACCGATTTCAAACCGCCCTCGGCATTGTTGCCAAGTCCGAAGTGCTGTTAAAGTTCGCCTGTCCAGTCATCCCAACTCATCAAAGCAGACGGAGGCACAATGGCACCGGGAAAGACACCGACACATTCGACGTCGAACTCTTCCGCGGCTAGTCAGAGTACTTCATACGAGGCCTCTGATGATTATTCAATATGGCTGCATTTCGATGGGATAAACACATCTGCGCCATGGCGACTTGGGTCATATGGTGATGACGGAGCCTTATCAGACTCTGATTTGTTAGAATTGGCCGACCGTTTCGACCTGTCCACCGACTTGCTTCAGACTCTGTCTCGGCAGTTGGGATACTGTCTTGACGTAGACTCTGAAGTCAACTTGGTGCGGATCAAACGCTCGAAAGCAATCGAGCGCGCAGATAAAGAACTTTCAAAGGCGGCAAAACTTGCAACAGATATTCAAATTGCTGCTGAGAAACTATCCGAACTGCTCGCCCCTTTGGATGATCAGTTCGCGCAAAACAAAGATGATGCAGCCGTGCTACTTGCCGCAAAAGCAAAGGCCAAGGAACTGCGCAACACAGTCGCGGCGACAATCGCCACAATAACGACAGTCCAAGAGACCCCAGGCGCTGCTGCTGTGATGGTCCCCTTTAACAAGATCTATGTGTGGGACAAGCGCCGGCAATACGTCATCGAGACTTGCTGCTACGCTTGGACGGAAGCAGGCAGGACGGTGACATATTCCTCACAAGAACGTACCAAGAAGGGCACCAATCGCGGAGGGCCCTTCATCGACTTTTTGCAGTCAGTTGCCATCAAGTTGACCGATCCTCCACGAGAGTTAAGTCCAGAAACAATCAGAAAAGATATTGATCGGTTCAAGAAGCGTTCGGCCGAGCCAGACGAGTTAACGACGCCTCCTGATCGCGGTATTGATGCTATCGGGTAGGCGACCAATCAAGACACTTTCCAAGATTTCTCGGGATGTGGGCACGGTGTTTCCATGCCCCGCGTCCCCACCCCTTCCTCCACCCCTGATTCCGCCGAAGCGCAGACTGACGCTGCTGTAATGCGGCTGGTTGATCTGTTTGCGCGGCAGGCTGCGCGGGAGTTGGCGGCGGACGCTTCATATAGCATGGAGACGCCCGATGCCGCAGAACCCGAACAAGAAGTCTAACCAGCCGCGCCATCTTCTGACGGTGAAGCAGGTGGCGGAACTGGACAATTGTTCCGAGAAGACGGTGCGCCGCGCGATCGCGGCGGGCCTCTTGGAAGTGGTGCGTGTGGGCCCCGGCGGGCGTCTTTTGCGCATCGATCCCGCGGCCCACGCGGCCTACCGTGCAGTGTCGCGCTGGTAGCCACCGACGGCCAGCAATGTCCATTTATGTCAATATCTTAGAGGACAATCGGGAACAGTCCAAACCCGCTAGTTTTTGACTAATCGTGTTATCCTTTTCCCGAATCGGGCACCCTGTCCTGCCCTGTCCACCCGAGACCACAGCTGACCGAAGGAAGCGTCCCCGATGACCTTACAGAGCCAAAAACAGCTCGACCTCGCCTTCATTCCCGAAGACACGCCGATGTTCTCCGACTTGATCGTGATGTTGGAAGCAATCGAGGACCTCTCCGGGACGCGCCGCCGCGATATGATCTCCGGCCTCAACCGCGTCGCCAAGGCGCTTGGCCGCCCGCCTCAGGACGTCCCCTGCTTCGGACGCTGGCTGCAACCGCGGCTCGCAAAGATTTCCCCTGCAGCGCTGAACCTCACCCCCAAGAGTTGGCAGAATGCCGTGAGCGACGCGCGCGCCGCGATGGCACATGTCGGTATCGTGGAGCGGCGTTCTAGCCGCATCTACGACTTGACCGGAGAATGGCAACACCTGTGGAAGATCGTGCTTGGAGCCAAGGATCCCACCCTGCCGCGGGCGCTTCGCCGCTTCGTGTTTTTCCTGAGCAACCGGGGCACCCTTCCTGCGGAGGTATGTGAGGAGGACGCGGACGCCTATCTTGAGGCGCTGACCCACAATGAGATCAGTAAGAACCCCGATGTTCCTTACCGCGCGGCTGTGAACAGTTGGAACCTGGCAGTCAAACGCATCCCCGAGTGGCCCCGCACCACCTTGTCTCTCCCCTCGCGCCAGAACGTCATCAAACTTGATGAATCTGCCCTGCCCCAGAGCTTCATCACGGATCTCGACGCACTTATGGCGCGCCTCGCGACGCCGGACCCTCTTGCAAATGACGGCCGCACACGGGCCCTGCGCCCGGTCACGCTCAAGCAATACCGCCGCCAACTCATCCGCTTTGCTTCCGAGCTCGTGCATTCCGGCGTTTCCCCTGAGACGCTGACCAGCCTCGACGTCCTTCTCGACCCGAAGATGGCGGAACGTGGCTTGCGTCAAATGCTTTCGCGCACGGAGAACTCGACGACGAAGATGATCAGCGAAGTGGCCGCCCTCCTGCGCAACCTTGGCAAAATCACAGGCCAGTCGGAGGACGTGAAGAAGAGCCTCAAAGGGCTAGCGGGCAAGGTGTCAACCAAGCCGCAGCGGGGGATCACCCGCAAGAACCGGGATCGCCTGCGCGTGCTTCAGGATGAACGCCGGGCGCAACGTCTCCTCAACCTTCCCGAACACCTATTCAACCAGTCGCCGCGCACGGGGACGCGTCTCTTTCCGCGTGCATTGGCCCGCGAGGATGCCCTCGCGATCGCGATCCTTCTTTACTGCCCTATCCGGATCCGGAACTTGGCGGGCATCCATCTCGAGCAGCACCTACAACGTCCCGGCGATGGCCGCGTATTTCTAGTGTTGACCGAGGACGAGGTGAAGAACGGCCAACCGCTCGAGTTTGAGCTCCCGCGCGAGGTCGTCCGCATGATCGACAAGCATCTCGCCACCCGATCCCCCGAACTCTGCCCGCCGAGCACGCCTTGGTTATTTCCGCGTCGCGATGGATTGGGACCGGTTGATACAGGGCAGCTCGCCTCACGTATCACGCGACGTATCCGCAAGGAGACGGGGCTCGAGATGAATGCGCATCTTTTCCGTCATTTCGCGGTCATGAACTGGCTCGATGCCAGCCCCGGATCCTACGAGGCCGCCCGCCGCCTGCTTGGCCATTCCGCGGTGAGTCATACCATCAACATGTATTCCGGCCTCGAGAACAGGGCTGCTACTAAGGCCTTCGCCGAACTCGTCGACCGCAAGAAAGGCCCTCGCAAATGAGCCTCGTTCTTCCCACTGAAGACTGGCCTGAAGCAGATTGGGCCATGTGGACCGCGCTGCGCGCTCAAGGCGGACCTCTCGACGATCGTGGCGCCCTCGCGCATCTGCGCGCCACTTCCCTTAAGACATTGCGCATAAGATATGGCCGCTGGTTGGGATGGCTCTCGCGCACAGAACCCGATGCCTTGAGCTTGTCACCCACAGAGCGTGCAGACTTGCCGCGCCTTGAAGCCTGGCTCGAGGATTTGGCGCATACCGCGCCGATGACCCGGTTGATGTTTGTCGAGGGCGTCATCCGTGTCCTCAGCGCCGCTGCACCAGATGCGGACTGGGTCATGCATCGCCGCTTGCGCGGAGCTTTGAAGCGTGACGCCGGTCGCGGCGATCCCGCCCGCAAGCGTGGCCGCATCGTTTCCACAAAAGTGCTGCTTGAGGCTGGCCTGCGCCACGCGGGGCCGCACGCCGACGCAGCGGCGACTCCCCTCGAGGCAATGAAGCGGCGCCGGGACGGGACGATGATCGCGCTGCTGGCCTTGATGCCGATGCGCCGTCGATCCTTCTGCGAGCTCACGCTCGGGCAATCGGTTCTCCTCATGGAGGACGAGATCATCATTTCGCTTTCCGAGGAGATGACCAAAACGGGAGTGGCTTGGGAGGCCCCCGTTCCGCCACAGGTCGAGCCCGTCTTGCGTCGCTATATCGAGGATGTCCGCCCCTACCTGATGGCGCGTGGCAATCAGGACCACGCCCGCCTCTGGGTGGGCAAGAAGGGTGAGGTTATCGGCCAGAACCACTTGGGCTCGCGCATTAGCGATCTTACACTGCAACTCACCGGAAAGAGGATTCCGCCGCATTTCTTCCGCGATGCCGCGGCGACGACGCTGGCGCGGCTCTCGCCCGACGCCGCCCGTCTGATCCGCCCGGTCTTGGGGCATGCGGGGTTCCAAACGGCCGAACGCCATTACATCCATGCCAAGACTATCGAGGCCGGCCGCGATTACGCCGCGCTCGTCAAAAGCCTGAAGGGACGCAAATCATGACCCGAGTTGCCATTTACGCTCGCTTCTCAACCCAGATGCAGCGCGAAGCCTCGATCGAAGACCAGGTTCGCCTCTGCAATGAACGCGCCATTCGCGACGACTGGACGGTAGGCGAGGTATTTTCCGATATGGCGCTTTCGGGCGCGACCATCCTGCGCCCGGGGCTGCAGAGCCTCCTGGAGCAAGCGGGCCGCGGGACCTTCGACATCGTGCTCGCCGAAGCGCTCGATCGCCTCAGCCGCGACCAGGCCGATGTCGCGACGCTCTACAAGAGGCTCACATTCCATGGAGTGAAGATCGTGACACTGGCCGAGGGCGAGGTCAGCGAGTTGCATGTGGGCCTCAAGGGCACAATGAACCAGCTCTTCCTCAAGGATCTCGCAGCCAAAACCCGCCGCGGCCTGCGCGGCCGCGTCGAGAGCGGGCACTCCGGTGGCGGCAATAGCTATGGGTATGACGTGGTGCGCCGGCTTGGGCCAGACGGCCTGCCGGTTACAGGAGAGAGAACAATCAACCCCACTGAGGCCGAGATCATCCAGCGCATTTTCAAAGAGTTCAGCGAAGGCCATTCGCCCAAAGCCATCGCCAAGGGCCTGAACGCGGACCATGTCCCCGGCCCGCGTGGCGCGCTCTGGCGTGATACCGCGATCCGTGGCCATCGTATGCGGGGCACGGGGCTTCTCAATAACGAGCTCTATATCGGGCGCCTCGTTTGGAACAGGCTGCGCTACATGAAAGATCCCGAGACTGGCAAACGCGTTTCGCGGCGCAACCCGCCGGAGGAATGGATCATCAAGGATGTCCCGAAGCTGCGGATTATCGACGACAACCTCTGGGAAGCGGCGAAGCGCCGGCAGGGCGAGATCGATGCCGAGCCCCGTGTACAGGCGATCCGAGCATCAAGGTTCTGGGAGAAGAAGCGCAAGGTCCATTTGCTGACGGGTCTTCTGCGCTGCGGCTGCTGCGGGGGTGGCTTCGCGGCCGTGGGCAAGGATTACCTCGCCTGCTCGGCAGCACGCAAGCTCGGAACCTGCACGCAGAGCCGCTCGTTCAAGCGCGGAGAGCTTGAGGCCCTTGTGCTCGACCTGCTCCGCGAGCGCTTGATGCAGCCCACAGCGGTCGCCGCCTTCTTTGCCGCCTACGGTAAAGAGGTGAATGCTGGACGCTCGGAGGAGACCGCCAAACGCGCGCGCCTTGAGGCTGAACTCGCACAGCTCACGCGTCGGTTGGAAGGTCTCTACGAGGCCATTTCTGACGGGCTGCGCACCGCCGGGCTCATGGCGAAACTCGAAGACCTGGAAGCGCGCAAGATCTCCGTCGAGGGCGAACTGGCAGCGCCTCAACCTTCGCCTGTGCGTCTTCACCCGGGGCTAAGCGAGATTTATCGACGCAAGGTTACGGACCTCGCACAGACGCTTTCCGACCCTGCAATCCGCATGGCAGCGCTTGAGACCATCCGAGGCCTCATCAACTCGGTGACAATACATGTCACGGGAGAGAAGGTGAGGGTCGAACTCGAGGGCGCCATCACGGCACTTATTGGACTTGCCCAGCCTGAAGCTGCGCAGCGTCTTGATCCGAGTTCGGTAGAAGTGGTTGCGGGAGTAGGATTTGAACCTACGACCTTCAGGTTATGAGCCTGACGAGCTACCGGGCTGCTCCATCCCGCG
>NZ_NBOA01000022.1:0-7070 GCF_002213235.1 Thioclava sp. F34-6 | reverse complement strand
GTTCTAGCTTACTCGAACACTGCCCAAAAAATTGATTAAACGAACCTTTAAGCTTTCAACATCTCTAGTTTCACACTCCCAAACTACGAGCACATTCCACCCATCTTCCTTCAATCCTGCAATAGTCTGTGCATCCCGCTCAACGTTTCTATCGAGCTTCGTATTCCAGAAATCGGTGTTGGATTTTGGTCTTCTGCTGTCGGCACAATCCTTGCAAGGATGCTGATGCCAAAAGCAACCGTGCACAAAAACAACCGCTCTTCGGCGAGAAAAAACTAAGTCAGGTTTACCTGGCAGGTTAGTTTGATGAAGGCGATAGCGATAACCTAAAGCGTGGCAAAGCCTACGGACTATCATCTCAGGACGGGTGTTCTGTGACTTGATACGCCTCATATTCTCAGAACGCTTTTTTCGGGAGATTTTGTCCATGATAAAAAGTACCCTGATGTCAGTACGTCGATGAGATAAATCGAAGCAATATCCTAACCGAAAAGCCCTCCCAAATAACGCGAAACCTCTGAGACAGTTGCGCCTCCCTATGAGCTCACTCAGAAGTTCTTTCTGTTAAGGTAAGAATAAATGCGCCTTCTTCATAAAATCTGAAGCCTGCAAGCTCACCTACGCAGACGGATTGGTCCGTCGGAGTAGCTTCTAGCAGTGTAAAAGAGCCAATCTGCGAAGTATTGAGCACATCACTGCGTGTAATCCAAATGCATCCGGCTTCAAAGTCTACACTATACGCGGCTTGACCTAGAGCAGAAACTTTTCCACCCAAATTCCGCAAAACATCAGCGGTGCTCTTCAAATCGTTCGTTACGATAATTTGCTGAGGCAGCCTGTTTGCCTTGTCTTGAATTTGGTCCAGAAGTTGCTTTGCCTCGAGCAAATCCATTTGCTGTATTGTACCTGGGGGATGAGTATAGGCATCCTTCAGGACAAGGTGCTTTTTTCGGTTGATGTATGCATACTCAATGTACGGCAAGTTCGCCAACAGTGTTTCAGGCTGGTTTCTGCTGCTTCCTGACCCTTTCAGAGCAGTCTCTACATGAACAATATTTTCTCGGTTCAGAAAATCCAGGATTGACTGAAGCTCTGAAAAACTTCGACTTTGTGTCTTCCCCGTTGACGTTTCAACCAGCACACGCTCACCATCATAATCAACGTCTAGCACCTGAAGATTTGCTCCTGGGCGAATGCTGTTCAGCGTCATACCAATGAGTGCCTCGATGTCCTTAAGAACCTGATTAAGCTGTCTCATTGTTTATCCCTTGCCATCTGGGAATGATGGTGGAAATCGAAGAACAGATGCGTCGTCTGAAGATCCTTCTATCGCTGCCACATCTTCAAGCCACTGCCGCAAGAACTCTGCTGATCGCTCATCATCTCCACCAACTCGTCGAAAAGTCACTCGATTGTTGATGCTGACTGTTACAGGAGTCTTAGATCCAGCGGTGTTCAATTTGTCTTGCAGGTCTAAACCTGCAGCAAACCTCCGAATATCACTCACAAAGTCCAGAACAACGACCTCCTTCTTTGTGTCGCTAATTCTTAGCCCTCGTCCCAGTTGCTGAACGAATATTCTCCTGCTGTGCGTAACTCTCTGAAAAACAATAATATTTACATCCGGCACATCAATGCCCTCGTTGAGGATATCTACAGCGCATAGAATCTGTACAGAACCATCGTGAAAATCACACAAGATCTTATTGCGTTGTGCAGGCGAGATCTTTCCATACCCTGAAGAGTTAGAGTACAACGCTTCGGCGACGCAGAAACCAAGCGAATTTACTTTATCTCGCATAGTAATTGCGTGATCTATTGTGCCGCAAAAGACAATTGCACGTGGTCTCTCGATTTCGCTCCAGAGCTTCTTAAGCTCATCGACTACTGCGTCATTCCATTCGGTGATAAAGAGTGTTCGATTAATATGCTTTGGCGAAAATCTGTCGCCTTCAAGGCTGGTCAGCCTCTCCCAATCTATGTTGTCGGTATGCATCCTGTAGTCAACGTTAGAGAGAAAACCATTTTTCAGGCCATGGACCATGTCAACAGTTGCCAGTGGTGATCCAAACATCTTCTCAATCTCAAAGCTGTCTGGTCTCCAAGGTGTTGCGGTTAATCCTAGAAGATATGGGCCGTGAGATTTACCGGCATCGAGGCGCTCAATGATTTCCAGATACATCTCGCCGCCGACATGGTGACACTCGTCTATGAGCACCAAGTCAAAGTCCGGTACATCCCGGAAGCTTCGGAGATGAAGAGCGACCGACCTCTGGCATGCAAAGACAAAATCCGCATCACTCATGCTTTGAAAGCTTGGCTTCTCTCGGCCATTCCAAACCACAGTACGTTGATCGTGTCTCAAGAATGGCCAGAAAGCCTTTTCCAGTTGGTACACCAGTTCGTTCGTATGAGCTAAGACGAGCGTTCTAATTTTTCCGTCTTCAGCGATGCGTCTAATACTTTCCGCGGCAGTGAATGTTTTGCCCAAGCCTGTCGCCATCACGACCAGGCCTCGCTTTTGCCCATCGACCCAAGACTTTCGAACGGCTTGTATGATCGGTTCCTGGTACTTCCTAGCCTTTCTTGTTTGGATCTCTGGACTCAGCCTTCTAGCCCTCTGCTCCAAAGCTGCTGCATCAACAAGCTGCAACGGTGTCCTGGACGTCAAAAGTTCGCGTTGTCTAGATCTCGCGACGCTATCAAAACCTGAAATTGCCACGACAACCGGTACATCCGCGTCGTAGAAGCGCATCGCTCTTAGTGCTTCGTCGATAGCAATAGTACCAGCGGGCTTTTTCCAGTGTTTAACTTGGTATACAAATCTTTTCCCATTTTTGGTCGCGATGACATCTGCGCCCATATCTCCTGATCCGCCAACGAGACGAACATTCTCGTATCCCTCGTAGATCAACAGCCTGCAGACGCAGCGCTCTAGATTCTGCCACGTACCAGAGAGAAGATCATTGGCCGTAAAAAAAGGAGTAGTGTCTTTGTTCAAACCAATCTCTTTCGAAGCAGCTTGAGAGAGAGACGAGTTCTCTTTGCCTCTTCAATCGAAGGTTTCTGCGAAGAGTGAAATAGGAGTACGTCATTCATCCAGTTTTGCAGCTGATCCACGAATGCAGCAGTAATCTTTTCCGCTTCCGTTTTGCTGATCTCTGAGCTTACTTCCGTTGACCAGTCCCATACTCTTCCATCCAGAAACAGCTCAGCTTGGCGATCAATCAAATGTACAAGCGCATCAATCGACAAGTATTCAACAAAAGAACCCGTTTCCTTCATTTTGCTCAAGTCGGCTGGATCAATCCCATTGTCGAGCAAGGCGTTGACGAGTGTCTTTCTATCGAGCTCCCGGAGTTCGTCATATAAATCGACCGAATAATGAGCCATATTCGTTCGAATCCTTTCTTTCACCTCACCAAAGAAGCTCAAAATCTCCTCTTCAGTTTTTTCGGACGATGAGTTCAGCACATCCCGCCACCGCCTATTGAGGATCTCCCAAGAGATTATTGGGACAGTATGGAGTTCGGGGTGACTACCCGTAAGTCTGCCGTACGAGCGATGAATTTGACCAGCGATTTGACCAGCAATTGCTTGTTGTGGCGACAAGCCGAACTGCGAAAATAGTTCATGTGTTAGATCTATGAAAACATTGATCTTTGAGCTTCTGGCGGCAACATGCAGAGGAATGCTGTCGTCTCGCCCCCAAACACTTATGGGGCGTTTCATCGCATAAACATCAACATCAATTGGATCGCTGTTGCTGCCGTCAGCAAGTCGTACGGAGCAGGCCGCCATCGAAAGCTCATCATTCTTGTTTGAGGACGCAAGGAGTTCGTTCTCATCGAGGAAGCTTGGAGTTCCTTCCGGGAACATGCAATTAGAGCACTCGGTTTTTCCTGACGTGTTTCTCGTCCCACAAACTTTGCAGAGCCAAGGCTCCTTCGTTTCCAATACTTGCGAAGTACCGCACTCTGGACAATCCATTGCATTAGCGGGAAGCCGAGCACCGCATTCAGAGTTAATACAGTCTTTTCCGATTAGCACATGATCGCAAACGCTACACTGGATGGCGGAAGCCAGGTTTTGAGAGCTGCATTCAGGGCACTCAATCAAGTCTTCAATAGGCTTTGTGTCTGCTTTCTCTACCAGTTTCCACCATTCAGAGTCGTCGTAAAATCCTGGCTCCTTTGCTAGGAACTTTTGATAGTATTCTTTTTCGATCTCGCGCGAAATTCTACTGGGCGCATTCTTGGATTCGTCCCAGTATCCCATGTACATGTCACGCGTTCCAAAGTCTCTCACCCGTCTGTAACCCTGGTACAATTTATACAAAGGGCTGGTATTAAATTCGGCGTTCGGCTGCTTTGGCTGCAATGAGCTTTCGCCTCGAACAATACGCATGGCATCTGCCCATTCGCCCGTCGTCCTCTGGAAATCTTGTTTCAGAAAGTCCACAGGAACATGGTCTAAATGAACTTCGCCTACTATTCGCCCAAATTGTTGGTCGATCGGGTAGTCCTTGATGGTGTTTTTGAATTCATCCGTAAATTCAAAAAAGGCTGCTTTCTCTGCGACTCGTATCGTTCGCCCGTTCCTAATTAAATCAATTCCGAAATTTTGACTGTCATCGAATCTCTGAATGCCAACCCAGCCACGAACCCGCTGCTCAATAGTCCTTAGAGATGAAGAACCGCAAGCTGGACACACCGACTGTCCCGACTCTACGAGTGCTGTACACTCCAGGCACCTAACTTGAGATCCAGCAACTTCGTTGAAACGAAGTACGGCAGGTATTTTATCTAGAGTTCTGTGCTTTACGTACCGTTTGTCATCCCAGACACAGTGTTCATAGCCAACACAATCAGTTTCATTCAGATTGATTCGAGCTGCAAAACCTCGCGTCTTTAGGTCACCTCTCAAAATGGTCGCATATCTGCGCCCAATCTCACGCTGAAGCACCGGCATGCCATATTGGACTAAGCGCCTTACAAACTTTGCATTGGCGCTTCCTTCAGGCCACCAATTTGATACTTCGATTAGAGTTCCGTGTTCAAAACCGGATGGCTTCTCGACTTCGTTTACAGGCACTTCATAGCTTTTAGCGGCGATGATCTTATCGAGGTCGACGATAACTTCTAGGGCCTTTGCATCTCCCTTCTGAGCAGTAAGAAACCTTGTGCGACGTCCAAGCTTGCCAGTCGATATGTTGAACCCCATACCGAAAAGACCGAGGCTGTCATATGAATTGTTGCCGGAAAACCCCGCTCTAAGGGCCCGCTCTGCATGTTCTATGGCCATGCCAGGACCATTGTCCCTGACCCGAAGAACGCCGTCTCCCCTGTCAACTTCAGCCAGTTTCGGAAGGCTAATCAAAACCAGAGGTGAGGCAATCTCTTCACCCCGAATGTTACTTGATCGAAAAGAGTCCAGCGCATTGTCTACAAGCTCACACAACGCATCGAGCGGTGTCATTGGCGTGTGTGTTAATGCGACGAGTACTTTTGGATCAGGAGTAAGGTCGAAAACGGCCATTTTGCACTTCTTCTAGGGTAATCTTCATCGTCGTGGCTACAGCATGGGCAAGTTTGACTGGCACACCATTGCCAATGGTTTTGAATTTCGCGGAAAGCGTCATTTCCTTCGGCAACGAATACTCGTCGGGGACGGATTGAATTCGCATCGCCTCCCTTACCGATAGTCGCCTCGGCTCCCACGGGTGCAGATGTACTTCATTGTTTCCGTACGCAGCAGCTGGGCTGTAACGCCATCGGTGTAGGCGCTTGAAACTTTTTCGCGAAACATCCCCCTCCTTAATCGCTTTGAACTTATCGGAGTAGGGAACAAAGAACTCGTTTCCATTTGGTAACGACAAAACGTCTGGGCCGTTGGTCAATGCCGGGCCAACCATGAGCTCCTCTGGCGCAGCGGGTTTGACTGGGTAAGAACCAAAGTCATCTGTCGCTGGCCACGAGAAGTCTTCCTTTGGGTTGCGATGGGTCTGCAACCTTTCCCAAGGAAACCAATGATTGGTTGCTCCACGCGACTTTGAGTATCCGGCGATCCTCGCATTTGATATCAAATCGTCCGCACATCTCGCCCGCAGGTCCTCAAAACCATTTCTGGCAAGCCATTTTTTTTGCAGCCCAATCAAAAAAACTCGCTCACGATCTTGCGGGACAGAAAACTGCAATGAGTTGAGAATTCTCATGTCCAACAGGTATGTCTCGGACAATCTCTCAACCACTGTTGTCAGGAATTCTCTATGCTTCCTGGTTCTAAGCAAGCCAGGAACATTCTCCAGCAAGAAAAATGTTGGCTCAATTTCTACAATTCGCCTTGCGTATACTTCAGTTAGCCTTCCGTTTTCGCCACTAGAACCACGGTTCTTTCCACCGACAGAAAAATCAGGACACGGCGGGCCTCCTATCATACCAAAACATGAAGGTCTTCCTCCAACACCAAAGGCTGATCTCATGACTTCATTCGGGCCAACATCGACAATTGAATTTGTTGACTGGATCACGGCATCAGATCCCGTGGCACCCATTGAGTTCATTCCAAACTCAAAGCCTCTCACGAAGTCTTTTGAATACTCGTTGTGCCAGATTCCCGAAAATCCGGCTTTCTTGAAGCCCATGTCTAAGAAGCCGGCTCCCGTAAAAAATGAAAGTATTGGAAAATCAAACGAACTCGAAGCCGTTTGTTCTGTTTGCCTTATCTTTGGTTCTTGAGAGTTCATGAGATCTTTCATCACTAGCCGCTATCGTTGCTCTAGGTATAGGTTCGGCATCCGTAACGCTTGCTCTTGTTGGGCTACAAGTATCAGTAGAGCCTATGTAAGCTTGGCGCAATGAGTTAGCTGGTTCGAACCATCTAGCGCGAAAGCCGTTTTCCGTGACCGTTTCCAGAAGCTGATCAACAGCTACAACAACGAAAGCCAGAATGCCGAAGCGTTCTTCCTGGCACTGGTGAAACTGGCCGAAGACCTCACTGAAGAGGAGCAGCAGACGATCCGTGAAGGTCTGAACGAAGAGGGGAAGGCTGTCTTCGATATCCTCACCAAG
>NZ_NBOA01000021.1:0-8402 GCF_002213235.1 Thioclava sp. F34-6 | reverse complement strand
TCCACCCAGCCCGAACGCGGGAAATGCTGCGTGAATTCCTGCTGCGCGCTCGCCACCGGGCGCAGCGCGCCGTCAAAAACGATCGCCCGCGACGACGTGGTGCCTTGGTCGATTGCCAGAATATGGGTCATGAAGTCCTCCCGTTTCGCGCCTCAGGCCGCGTGCTCCTCCAGCCACGCGGCGACAGAGTTGACCTGATCGGCATCGAGCCGCAAGCCCAGCTTGGTACGCCGCCAGATCACGTCCTCGACCTTGCGGGCCCATTCCTTCTCGACGAGCCAGCGCAGCTCGGCCTCGGTAAGCGTACCGCCGAAATCGCGGCCCAGATCGGCCAGCGCCTTGGCATCGCCGAAGATGTCCCACGCCTCGGTGCCATAATGACGGATCATCCGCTCGGCCCATTTGCGATCCACGAAGGGGTAGTCCTGCGAGAGCTTGGCGATCTTGGCCTCGACCTCTTCGGGGGCGAAATCGCCGCCCGGGAGACGCGCGTCTTTCGTCCACGGCCCGCCCATCCCGGGCAGATGCGGGCGCAGCTTGGCCAGCGCATCCTCGGCCAGACGACGATAGGTGGTGATCTTGCCCCCGAATACATGCAGCGCCGCCGGCTGGCCCGTCGGGGCATCGAGCGAGAGCACGTATTCGCGCGTCGCCGCGGTCGCAGAACTCGCGCCGTCCTCATAGAGTGGGCGCACGCCGGAATAGGTCCAGACGACATCGTCGGGCGTAACTTCCTGCTTGAAATACTCGGAGGCAAATTCGCACAGGTAATCGCGCTCGGCCTCGGTACATTCGGCGGCGAGCGGCGAATCCTCATGCGCGGCCTCGGTCGTGCCGATCAGGGTGAACTCCTGCTCGTAGGGGATCGCGAAGATGATCCGCCCGTCGGTGCCTTGGAAGAAGTAGCATTTATCGTGATCGTAGAGCTTGCGGGTCACGATATGGCTGCCGCGCACGAGGCGGATATGCTCGCGGCTGGCGCTGCCCATCGTACCTTTCAGGATCTGCTCGACCCACGGGCCGCCCGCATTGACCACGGCGCGGGCCAAATGCTCCTCGCGCCCGTTCGGACCCTCGGTGGTGATCACCCAATGACCGCCGTCGCGATGCGCCTCGACGACCCTCGTCTGCACACGAATGTCGGCGCCATGCGCCTCGGCGTCGCGCGCATTGAGCACGACGAGCCGGGCGTCCTGCACCCAGCCGTCGGAATATTCGAAGGCATGAGCGAATTGATCCTTCAGCGGCGCGCCTTCGGGCGTGTTGCGCAGATCGAGTCGCTTCGTACCCGGCAAGAGCCCCTGCCCTCCCAGATGATCGTAGAGGAACAGCCCCGAGCGGATCATCCAGGACGGGCGCTTGCCCCTCATCCACGGCATCACGGTCGAGAGCATCTTCGAGACCGGCGTATCGCTCTCGAAACGCATGTCGGCGCTGTAGGGCAGCACGAAGCGCATCGGCCAGGAGATATGCGGCATCGCGCGGATCAGCACCTCGCGCTCCGACAGTGCCTCGCGCACCAGTTTGATCTCGAGATACTCGAGATAGCGCAGCCCGCCATGGAATAACTTGGTGGAGGCCGAGGAGGTCGCCTGCGCGAGGTCGCCCATCTCGGCCAGACGCACCCTGAGGCCACGCCCTGCCGCGTCGCGCGCGATCCCGCAGCCGTTCACGCCGCCGCCGATCACGAAGAGGTCTACTGCCTGTGACATTCTGCGCACTCCTAACGCCCATCGCTTCTACACCATTAGGCGCGATATTTTTCGTTATTGATAATTATAGACACTTTTCGCGCATAATCGAGCGTGAAAACGCCTCGCCCCCAAATTCTCCACACCGATCACGAAACTTTTAAGGAACGCCAGCGTTGCTGTATGGTGAGATTCGGGGCGTTCAGCGCGTTTGGCGGGCAGCCGACTGACGATGTAGCTAACTCGCCTAAGAGATTGATCGAGGTTAAAGTCGTGACGTGCGAATAGGCTTACGTAAGGTAAGCCGTATCGGGAACCGGACGGGACAAGAGCATGTTCGATCATGAAACAGAACTGGAGATCGGGCTTGCTTCGGGGATGCGGGTCCGCATCGACCCGAAAGGCGCACGACTGACAAGCTTGGTCCTGCCAGGCGCCGACGGCCCGGTCGAGATTCTTATCGGCCCCGATCCCGGAGAGACCGCACGCAGCTTCCACGGCGCAACAATCGGGCGCTACTCCAACCGCATCGCCGGCGGCCGCTTCACGCTTGATGGCGAGCAGTTCCAGCTTGATACGAACGAGAACGGAAACTGCCTTCACGGCGGCGGTCAGGGCTTCGACCAGCGCGACTGGACGGTCGTGGCGCATTGGATCAACGCGGTGGCGCTGCGGCTCGAAAGCCGCGACGGCGATCAGGGCTTTCCCGGCAATCTCGTGGCGGAGGCGAGCTTTGCGCTATCGGACCCTGCCACTCTGACGATCACCTATCGCGCGCGCTGTGATCGGGCCTGCCCGGTCTCGCTGACCTCGCACGGGTATTTCAACCTCGCCGGCGGTGGCTCGATCGCCGATCACCGGCTGAAGATCAACGCCGATCAGGTGCTGGAGATCGATTCCGAAACATTGCCTGTCGGCGCCCCGCGCGATGTCGCAGGCACCCGGTTCGACTTTCGCGATTCGGCCCCGGTGCCGGGACCGGATGGCGCAGGCTTCGATCACAACTTCTGTCTGCGTCCCGGCGCAATGCGCGAGATTGCGGCACTGAACGATCCGGCCTCGGGGCGCAGCATGACGATGCTGAGCAACCAGCCCGGCTTGCAGGTCTACACTTCGCCATCGGGCGACAGCTTCAACGCGATCTGCCTGGAGCCGCAGGCGTGGCCCGATGCGCCCAATCACCCCGAATACCCGTCCGCGATCCTGCAGCCCGGCAAGGAATACGTGAACCGAATTCGCCTGCAGTTCTCGGGCTGAGCCCGCGAAAGCCACGCCAGCGGAAAAGGCGCGGCGCGCAGGGTCAGGTCAAACCGCTCAGCGCGGCACCGGCTTGACGATAGCGCTCATAGCCCTCGTCGAACGCCGCGCGCAACGCAGGCACCGGCTCGATCGTCGCGGCAATCTCGGGCGGGCGTGCGAGTTCCAACCCGCCGCCGGTCGCCGCCATCATGCCGAGCCGTGCCGCCCCGAAGGCGCCGCCGTAGTCGCCCGCCACCGGCAGGGCCACCGGCGTATCGAGCGCCGTCGCGATTGCCTCACACCAATAACGCGAACGCGTCCCGCCGCCGACACCAAGCAGCGTCTCGATCCGCGTCCCGGTCCCAGCCAGCGCGTCGCGACAATCGCGAAGCGCGAAACTCACGCCTTCCAGCACGGCCCGCGTCGTCGCCGCCCGATCGGTCGCATGCTCAAGCCCGATGAAGGCCCCACGGATCGCCGCGTCGTTCAGCGGCGTGCGCTCGCCGCCGAGATAGGGCAGGAAGCGCGCCTTGCCCGGCGCCCGCAACGGGCCGAGGCCCTCGGTCAGTTGCTTGGCGTCGCTCTCCAGAAGCCGCGCATACCAGTTCAGCGCGTCGGTCGCGGCCAGCACCACGCCCATCTGGTGCCATGTCTGAGGCAGGGCGTGACAGAAGCTGTGCACGGCGCTCGCCGCATCGGGCCGATAGCCGTCGTCCGCGGCGAAAAGCACCCCCGAAGTGCCGAGCGAGACAAAGGCCTGTCCGGCCGCCACGACGCCGACGCCAACGCCCGAAGCCGCGTTGTCGCCACCGCCACCGGCCACGACGACACCGTCCGGCAGACCGAAGCGCGCCGCGATCTGCGGGCGCAGCGTGCCCGACACGTCCGAGCCTTCGACGAGACGCGGCATCTGTTCGCGCCGCATCCCGGTCGCCGACAGAAGCGCGTCCGACCAGTCACGCGCACCGGTATCGAGCCAGCTGGTTCCGGCGGAATCGGACATCTCCGAGGCATGTTCCCCGGTCAGCCAGAGCCGCAGGTAATCCTTCGGCAACAGTACCTTCGCCACCTTCGCGAAGATTTCAGGCTCTTGCTTCGCAAGCCAGACCAGCTTCGGTGCGGTGAAGCCGGGGAAGACGATATTACCGCTGATTTCGCGGAACTGCGGGTCGGCGTCGAGGGACGCCGCCTCGCGGTGGGCGCGGGTGTCGTTCCACAGGATGCAGGGCCGCAGCACCGCGTCCTGCGCATCCAGCAACGTCGCGCCATGCATATGCCCGGAAAGCCCGATACCGCGCACCGCCGAGAGGTCATGCTGCGCGAGCGTGCCCAGCACCGCCTCCATCGCCGCGACCCATTCGGCGGGATTCTGTTCCGACCATCCTTCATGGGCGCGCGAAACGGTGAGGGGATGCGTCGCCTCGGCCACCACGCGCTGCGCATCGTCTATCAAGAGGCCCTTCAGCCCCGAGGTGCCCAGATCCAATCCGATAAACATGCTTGTCCTCCCGCGCGCGCTGCTCGTCTCGCGCCGACCCTAACGTCTCTGGCGGGCATGTCGACTCCTCGACCCCACACGAATGTGCCTGTCCGTCGCACCGCATAACGGAACCGTGAGCGCATTGCGCGGTTGCCTTTCGAACAGTGACCCCGGAGCCTGGATGATCGCCTCTCTCTCGACCCCTCTTCTGCTTGGCGCTTTCACCCTTGCGGGGTTGATCGTCGTCATCTCCTCGATCAAGGCGACCGGGCTGGCCGACGTGATCGCGGATCGCACCCGCATCGGCGAGGCGCTGGCGGGCGGGATCGTTCTGGGCGCCGCGACTTCGCTGTCGGGGATCGTCGTCTCCGTCTCGGTAGCCGCACAAGGGGACGCGAGTTTCGCCTTCTCAAACGCCGTAGGCGGGATCGCCGCGCAGACCTTCTTTCTGGCGCTGGCCGACATGCTGCACCGGCGGGCCAATCTCGAACATTCGGCGGCGGAGCCTGCCAACCTCTTTCAGGCAGTGATGCTGATCGTGCTGCTGTCGATCCCGCTCGCCGCGACGGCCGCGCCCGATTACGCGATCTGGGGCATCAGCCCGGCTTCGGTGATCCTGTTTCTCGCCTATCTCGGCGGCACGAAACTCGCGGCCCAGGTCTCGGAATCGCCGATGTGGAAACCGGTCGAGACCCGCGAAACGCGCCATGACGAGCCCGAGGACGAAGAAGAGAGGAACCGTTCACCACGCGGGCCGATCCTCGTCTTCGTCGGCCTCGTCGTCGTCATGGGCCTCAGCGGCTGGGTCATTTCGCAAGCGGGGCGGGAATTCGTCACACGTTTCGACCTCAGCTCCTCGCTGGTAGGCGCATTGCTGACGGCGGTGGTAACATCGCTGCCGGAACTGGTGACGACGCTGACGGCGGTCCGCCGCGGCGCACTGCAACTGGCAATCGGCGGCATTATCGGCGGCAACACCTTCGACACGCTGTTCCTAGTCTTCTCGGACGGGGCGTATCGCGAGGGTTCGCTCTACCACGCGGTCTCGATGCCGGATCTGTACTGGCTGGCGACGGGACTGATGATGACGGGCGTGTTGCTCGGCGGATTGATCCTGCGGCAGAAGGACGGGCCGGCCCGGATCGGGATCGAGAGCCTGCTTCTGGTCGCAATCTACGCCTCGGCAGTGGTGCTGCAAGTCCTCGCCTGACCAAGGATTCTTGCCTCTCAGGGCCGGATTCGCGAAATAGGCAATATACATTTGCCGCAAGGACCGTTATGCAGGCGCCTTCCGCACGGGCTGCCAGAAGCAGAGCGGCCCGTCCCTTACGTCATTGCTTGGACGACTTTCCGATGATCCCCTCCCTTTCCGCAGCGCTCGCCGAGCGCGGCTACGACACTCTCACTCCCGTGCAGGACGCGGTGACCGATCCCGCGCTGGCGGGCAAGGACCTGCTGGTCTCTGCCCAGACCGGCTCGGGCAAAACGGTCGGCTTCGGTCTCGCGATCGCGCCGACCCTTCTGGGCGAGGCCGAAAGCTTCGGCCCGGCCGGCACGCCGCTCGCACTCGTCGTGGCCCCCACGCGGGAACTCGCTTTCCAGGTCATGCAGGAATTGCGCTGGCTCTATGGCAAGACCGGCGCCATCGTCAGCTCCTGCGTCGGCGGCATGGATCCGCGGCAGGAACGGCGCGCCCTCGAGCGCGGCACCCATATCGTGGTCGGCACCCCCGGCCGTCTGAGCGATCATATCCGCCGCGGCGCGCTCGACCTGGGCGACATCCGCGCGGTCGTGCTCGACGAAGCCGACGAGATGCTCGATCTGGGTTTCCGCGAAGACCTCGAATTCATCCTCGGCTCCGCTACGGAAGAGCGCCGCACGCTGCTGTTCTCGGCCACCGTGTCGCCTATGATCGCGAAACTGGCCGAGCAGTTCCAGAACGACGCGCAGCGCATCTCGACGATCAACACCGCGCAGCAGCACTCCGACATCGCCTATAAGGCGCTGAAGGTCGCGGCCTCGGACAGCGATCATGCGATCTTCAACCTGCTGCGTTTTCATCATGACGAAAGCGCCATCGTCTTCGCCAACACCCGCGCGGCGGTGAACCATCTCAGCGCCCGTCTCGGCAATCGCGGCCTCTCGGTCGTGACGCTCTCGGGCGAGCTGTCACAGGCCGAACGCAGCCACGCGCTGCAGGCGATGCGCGACGGGCGGGCGCGGGTCTGCGTGGCGACCGACGTCGCCGCACGCGGTATCGACCTGCCGAACCTGAGCCTAGTGATCCATGCCGATCTGCCGCAAAACCCCGAAAGCCTGCTGCACCGTTCGGGCCGCACAGGCCGCGCCGGGCGCAAGGGGATGTCCGCGCTGATCGTGCCGCCGCGCATGGTCAAACGCGCCGAGCGCCTGCTGAAATTCGCCAAGATCAACGCGGAATGGACGGTGCCGCCCTCTGCCGAGTCGATCATCGCGCGCGACGAAGAGCGCCTGCTGACCGATCCCGATTGGCGCGAGCCGATCACCGAGGATCAGGCGGCGTTCGCGCGCAAGCTGCTCGACAGGCACGGGGCCGAGGCTGTCGCCGCCGCCTTCCTGCGCCTGCAGCAAGCGCGCAACGCACCGCCCGAAGACCTTCTGCCGCCCGACACCAAGGGCCAGTCCGAGCGCCAGGAATTCGGCCCGAGCCGCTGGTTCACCCTGTCGGTCGGGCGCAATGACCGAGCCGAGCCGCGTTGGCTGCTGCCGCTCCTGCGCCGCCATGCCGATCTGGAGAAATCCGCCATCGGCGCGATCCGCGTGCGCGACGACGAAACCTTCGTCGAGATTGCCGAGAAGAGCGTCGCAAAGTTCGCGGCCTCGCTTGGTCCCGATGGCGAGCTCTCCGACGAGATCACGGCCCGCGCCCTCAACGGTGAACCCGATTTCGGCCCCCCGCCGAAAAAGCGTCGCGCCGACAAACCGCAGGGCAAGCCCCATCGTGGCGAGCGTGGGGAACACCCGGGCAAGGCGCCCCATCGCAAAGGCTCGCCCAAGGGCGCACGCGCTGAAGGCGCTCCGGCAGACAATACCAAGACGAGCGGCTGGAGCCCGGATGACGAGGCGGTCTTTGCCGCCCTAGCGGATATCCCGTCGAAAAAGCGCAAGCCCGAGGGCGGCGCAGGCGCGAAACCGAAAAAACCTCGCGCGAAATACGCGGGCCCCGGCAAAGGGACGCATCCGGGAAAAAGCGGAAAGCCCAAGCCCGGCGGCCCGAAAAAGCCGCGCAAGTGACGATGTGATTCTACAAAAGGCCCGCAGCGATGCGGGCCTTTTTCGTACCAGATCCGAAGCGCCCGGGTCAGCGCCTCCTTACCGCCTTAGACTGTGAGAACGCGACAGAAGCCTCCGTGGCCTGATGCCCCTTAATATCACTGTCACGGGTCTTTCGCCTCGCCACGAGCGAAGCCCGGTTGGTGATGCTATGCGTCCGTGCAGGTCAACGATTGGCCTCCGAGACGAGGTAAGCCCCGTAAGTCCGAGCTCCGGAACACGCTCGCCACGATACCAACGCCCGATCCCGTCATCATCCACCCGGCGCTTGCCGAGGTCTACCGCAGCAAGGCGGAAGATCTGACAGCTGCGCTCAATGACAAGGATAGTCGCAGCGAGGCAACGGCGATCCTGCGCGGCCCGATAGAGGGCATCTTTCTGCACCCGGGCGCGGACGCACCCGGCGGCCATGTGATTGAGCGTTATGGCGAGTTGGGTGCGATCCTGGGATTGAGGGATGGCACAAATGACAAACCCCGCCTTGGTGTGGGCGGGGTGTCGAATTCTACTCCGCCTGCTTCCCCATTGCTTCTGGGGGGCTTAGCACAAGGCAAGACACCGCCCGAAGGCGGCTGTGAGCGTATGGATATGCTTTAGAAGATTTGGTTGCGGGAGTAGGATTTGAACCTACGACCTTCAGGTTATGAGCCTGACGAGCTACCGGGCTGCTCCATCCCGCG
>NZ_NBOA01000020.1:0-9242 GCF_002213235.1 Thioclava sp. F34-6 | reverse complement strand
GTTGCGGGGCGAACTGGCCGAGATGTTTCAGGGGGCTTTCTGGAAGATCGAGAACCAGGTCGAACTCGGGTATCGCAAGAGCCGCGCGCGGGGATATTTCGTGCCGTCGGACAAGATCATGGAGCGGTTGGTGCGCGGGGCTCGGCACGATGCCGTTGAAAACCTTCTTGCGAGGATTGCCGATAGCCTGCCCGGTGAGACACGCGGGAAACTGGAGGCCAGCCTGGCCGATCCCAAATGCGCCACGGGGTTTCTGAGCTTGAAAGCGGATGCGGGTGCCGCCACGCTTGAGAGCATCCTGGCGGCGGCAACGCGATTGGCATTCGTGAACACGCTCGGTCTGCCGTTCGACACCATCACCAATGTCGATCCTGCCCTGATTCAGCGCCTGTCCCGCCGGGTCGATGGTGAGACCGCGGCCGAGATGCGCCGCCACGGCGACACGCGGCGGCTGGGGCTCTTCGCGCTCCATCTCATGCACCGTCGCGCCCAGATGATAGACGCGCTGATCGACCTTCTGCTTGAAATCATTCACCGGATGCAGACGCGGTCGCGGCGCCGGGTGGTGGGGTCAATTGCGCGGGATATCGAGCGGGTCCATGGCAAGGAGCGCCTGCTTGTCGACATGGCCATTGCTGCGGTGGACGACCCCGAGGGTCGGGTGCTCGAGGTCATTTATCCTGTCGCGAGCGTGGCCAGGCTGAAGGCGGTGATCGAGGAAGATCGGGCCAAGGGCACGCTTGACGGCCGCATTCAGACGGTGATGCGTGGCTCCTATGCCAGCCACTACCGCCGGATGGTGCCACCGCTTCTGGCTGTGCTGCAATTCCGATCGAACAATGCAAGCTGGCGCCCGATCCTGGACGCGCTCGACTTGATTCAGCGATGGCAACAGGGTGGACGGCGGGTTGTGCCTGCCGATCTGGCCCCTGAGGGGTCAGTTCCCGCCAAATGGCGCGAGGGCGTCATCGATGCGGCCGGCCGTCTGAATGTGATCTCCTTCGAGCTCTGTGTCCTGGCGCAGTTGCGTGAGCGAGTGCGCGCGAAGGAAATCTGGGTCGATGGCGCCGACCGCTACCGCAACCCCGATGATGACCTGCCTGCCGATTTCGAGGTGCAGAGGGACATATATTATCAGGGTCTTGGCCTCTCCCTGGACGCCGGTGCGTTTGTCGCGCAGGTGCGCGATGATCTGACGCGCGAACTACACCTTCTGAACCGGACCCTGCCGGAAAATGGCCATGTCCGGCTGCGAACATCCGGAGAGAACCGGATCAGGATCACGCCCTTCGCACCCGCACCTGAGCCGCTGGGGCTGGGTGCTCTCAAGCGCGAAGTCGAACGCGTCTGGCCGATGACCGGCCTTCTCGATGTCCTCAAGGAAACGGCCCTGGACACGGGATTTCTGGACTGCTTCGAGACCTCCGCCAGCCGCGAAGCCGTGCCGCGTGCAGACCGGGACCGGCGGTTGCTGCTGGCGCTCTATGCCGCGGGAACCAATGCCGGGATCAAACGCGTTGCCGCCGGTGTCGGTGACATCAGCTATGACGAACTGCTCCATATCCACCGCCGCTATGTCGACCCGAACGCGCTGCGTGCCGCCGCGGCACGCGTGGCCGATGCGACACTGGCGGTACGCAATCCGGCGATCTGGGGCGAGGCAGGCACGGCTTGTGGATCGGATTCCACCAAGTTCGGCGCCTGGGACCGCAACCTGATGACGGAATGGCATGCGCGCTATGGCGGGCGCGGGGTGATGATCTACTGGCATGTCGAGCGCCAGGCGACCTGCATCTATTCACAGCTCAAGAGGTGTTCGTCCTCCGAGGTTGCGGCGATGATCGAGGGCGTGCTCCGTCACTGCACCGACATGGAAATCCAGCGTCAATACGTCGACACCCATGGTCAGACCGCTGTCGGGTTCGCCTTCTGCCATCTGCTTGGATTCGAATTGGCACCACGTCTGAAAGCAATTGCCCGCCAGAAGCTGGTTCTTCCCGCCGCGGGCATGCGGGCGCGCCTGCCGAACCTGGCGCCGATCTTGTCGAACGTGGTCGATTGGGCCGAGATCGAGCAGCAATATGACGAGATGGTCAAATACGCCGCCGCCATGCAACATGGCACCGCCGACCCCGAGGCGATCCTGCGCCGGTTCGCCCGGACTGACGTGATGCACCCGACCTACAAAGCGCTGGCCGAACTGGGTCGTGCCATCAAGACGATCTTCCTGTGCCGCTATCTGCGGTCGGAAGCCCTTCGCCGGGAAATCCACGAAGGCCTGAACGTCGTCGAGAATTGGAACAGCTCGAACGGGTTCGTGTTCTTCGGCAAGGGCGGTGAGATCGCCTCGAACCGCATCGCCGACCAGGAGATCTCCGCCCTGGCGCTGCAACTGGTCCAAGCGTCTATGGTCTATGTGAACACGCGCATGGTCCAGTCGGTCCTGTCGGACCCGAACTGGCAGGACCGGCTGTCGCCTGAGGATTATCGCGGCCTGACCCCGCTGATCTACGCGCACATCACTCCCTATGGCCGCTACGACATCGACCTGTCCACTCGGATTGACTACGAACGCATGGCGGCTTGACGCTCATTATGGGTATACCCATGATGACGTGCGGCATGAACACTGCACACGGTCACTTTGGTGTTTATTTTGGGTCTTAACCACGTTATTGAACACCCCATGTCACAGGCACACCCAAAATGAACAGCTCCGGCGCCAAAATCGGTTATGCCCGAACCTCGACGGTGGATCAGAACCTCGACGCCCAGATCGCCGCGCTGACAGCCGCGGGCTGCGGCATGGTGCGCCGGGAACAGAAGAGTGGTGCCAGTCTGGAAGACCGCTCCGAATTGAAGACCATCCTCGACTTCATCCACCCCGGAGAGACACTGGTGGTCACCCGCATCGACCGCCTGGCGCGCTCCATGCGCGATCTGCAGGTCATCGTCGCACGGCTGAAGGAAAAGGGCGCACATCTCGCTGCCACCGAGCAACCGGTGGACACGTCCACCGCCGCGGGCAAGGCCTTCTTCGACATGCTCGGTGTCTTTGCCGAGTTCGAGACCAACCTGCGCCAGGAGCGGCAGGCTGAAGGCATTACCGCCGCCAAACGCCGGGGCGTCTATCGTGGCCGGCCGGCCAAAATCGATATGGCCGCTGTTCAGGCCAGACTGGCCGCCGGCCAGTCCCCCACGGAGATCGCCCGCGACATGGGCATCTCGCGCGGCACCGTCTACAAGGCAAAGGCTTCGATGTGAGAAAGAGCAGCAGGAAAAAACCACCCGCAGCGGCCAGGCCACCAGCGCAGGCAGACACCACCAAGGTGCCGCCGCCGCGCAACCTGACCCCGACACTCTGCGATCGCTTGCGCCGCGATCTGCTCGCCGCCTGCCAGGGCGTGGCCGAAACCCACGGGCTGACCGTCGAGGGCGGTGAGCTCAGCGACATCGACCTGCGCCATGGATTCGGCATCGCGTTCCGCGTCGGCATCCCAATGGCCGATGGTGCGATCTTCTCTCCCGACAAGGCCCTGTTCGAAGCCCTCGCCAGCAGCCTCGGGTTGCAGCCCGCCGACTATGGCCGGACCTTCAGAACCCAGGGCGAGGCCTTCCGTATCACCGCCATCAACCCGAACCGGCCCAAATACCCCGTCAGCGCAGAGCGTCTCGCCGATGGAAGAAGCTACAAGTTCTCTGCCGAAAACGTCGCCATGTACCTGCGCGCACCAGACGCCTGATCCGTTCTATAAACGTTCTTCAAGATGTCCAAATATGCACGCTCGGGCCTGTGGGGCCGATTGGGCAGACCCGCTCTGAGGGCACAGCGATTGTGCGGTCCCTGGTCTTGCGCTCCAGACGCATATCCGCTCTATCGCGCCGGACGGAGGACATGGGTGCAGACGAGAGGCTTGGATGGCCGACAGACAGACATCAGGTGCCGCGATCACCTTCCAGAACTTGGGAAAGTCCTTCGACAAGAAGGGCTCCGGCCAGGTCATGGCGCTCGAGGGCGTCACTCTCGACGTGCCGGCGGGCACGATCACCGGGATCATCGGGCGCTCGGGCGCGGGCAAGTCGACGCTCCTGCGCATGATCAACGGGCTCGAGCAGCCGACCTCCGGCACGGTGACCGTCGCCGGCCATGACGTCGGCCGCGCGGGCGCTGCCGAGCTGCGCCGGATCCGGCGCGACGTCGGCATGATCTTCCAGCATTTCAACCTGCTGAGCTCGCGCACGGTCTACGGCAACGTGGCCCTGCCGCTCGAGATCGCGGGCGTGCCCTCGGCCGAGATCAAGCGCCGCGTCGACGACCTGATCGCGCGCGTCGGCTTGCAGGACCTGAGCCGCCGCTACCCGGCAGAGCTCTCGGGCGGGCAGAAGCAGCGCGTGGGCATCGCCCGGGCGCTGGCCACCCAGCCCAAGGTGCTGTTGTCGGACGAGGCCACCTCGGCGCTCGACCCCGAGACCACCCAGACGGTGCTGAAGCTGCTTGCCGACATCAACCGCGACTTGGGCCTCACGATCCTGCTGATCACCCACGAGATGGCGGTCGTGCGCGAAATCGCCAGCCATGTGGCGGTGATCGACGGCGGGCGCATCGTCGAGGCGGGGCCGACCTACGACGTCTTCGCCGATCCGAAGCACCCCACCACGCGGTCGTTCCTGTCGGGGATCACCGGCATCACCCTGCCGAGTTTCATCGCGGGCCGGCTTCAGGCCGAGCGGCCGCAGGGGCCGTCGCAGGAGGTGATCCGCATCACCTTCGCCGGGCGCCATGCCACCGACCCGATGCTGGCCAAACTGACCTCGGAACTGGGGATCGCCGTCAACATTCTGGCCGGTGCCATCGAGGAGATCGGCGCGCATCCGTTCGGCAACCTGTTGGTCTCGGTCGAGGCCGAGCGCGCCGCCGAGGCCCGCGCCTACCTGGAACGCCACCAACTACTCACGGAGGTCCTCGGCTATGTCGGCTAACCTCATCAACATGCTTCTCGAAGCGACCCTGCAGACGCTCTACATGGTCGCCGTCTCCGGCGCGCTCGGCACCCTGCTGGGCCTGCCGCTGGGGACCTATCTCGCGGTGTCGCAGCGGGGCGAGCTCTTGTCCTCGCCGGCGGTGAACAAGGTTCTGGGGCTGGTGGTCAACGCCACGCGCTCGGTGCCCTTCATCATCCTCGTGGTGGCGATCATCCCCTTCACCCGGCTCGTCGCGGGCACGTCCATCGGCACCACCGCCGCCATCGTGCCGCTGACCATCGCCGCCGTGCCCTTCATCGCGCGGCTGGTCGAGAACGCCATCCGCGAGGTCGACAGCGGGCTCATCGAGGCCGCCCGCGCCATGGGCGCCACGCCGCTGCAGATCATCCGCAAGGTGCTGATCCCCGAGGCCCTGCCCGGCATCGCGCTGGGGCTCACGCTCGCCGTGGTCAGCCTGATCGGCTACTCGGCCATGGTGGGCGCCGTGGGCGGCGAGGGCCTTGGCGATCTCGGCATCCGTTACGGCTACCAGCGCTTCATGCCCGAGGTCATGCTGGCGGTCGTGGTCATCCTCATCGTGCTGGTCCAGCTGGTGCAGTCCCTGGGTGAGGGGCTGGCACGGCTGGTCGACAAGCGCGCGCCGCGCAACCGCGGCCGCTGAACCAACCATAAGAACGCAGATGGAAGGAGAAATCCCATGAAGCGTATGATCCCCCTCGTCTCCGCGCTGGCCCTGATGGCCGGTGCCGCGACCGCCGCCGACATCAAGGTCGGTGTCTCGCCCGGCGAGCATGCCGAGATCATGGAAGAGGTGGCCAAGATCGCCGAGCCCATGGGCCTGAACATCGACGTGGTCGAATTCTCGGATTACGTGGTGCCGAACCAGGCGCTGGCCGATGGCGACATCGAAGCCAACTCGTTCCAGCACGAGCCCTATCTCGACAACCAGATCAAGGACCGCGGCTTCGCGCTGGTGCCGATTGCGACCACGATCACCACCCCGATGGGCGTCTATTCCGACAAGATCACCGCGATGGACGACTTCCCCGAGGGCGGCTCCATGGGCATCCCGAACGACCCCACCAACGGCGGCCGCGCGCTGCTGGTGCTGCAGCAACTGGGACTGATCAAGCTGGCCGAGGGCACCGGCCTCGTCCCCACGGTCCTCGACGTGGTCGAGAACCCCAAGGACATGCGCTTCCGCGAGCTCGACGCCGCGCAGCTCCCGCGCTCGCTGGCCGACCTCGACGCGGCGCTGATCAACACCAACTACGCGATCGCCTCGGGCCTGAACCCGAAGGAAGATTCCATCGCCATGGAAAGCGCCGACAACCCTTACGTGAACATCATCGTGGTGCGTGAGGGCGACGAGGAGCAGGACTGGGTGCAGCCGCTGATCGACGCCTACCACAGCCCCGAGATCAAGGCGTTCATCGAAGAGAAGTACCACGGCACCGTGCTGACCTCCTGGTAAGCCGCGCAGCCTGATTTGTTCTATGAGGGCGGCTCCTTCGTGGGCCGCCCTTTTTCTTTGAAACGGTGGGGTTTCCGGGGGGACCTTTGTTGGCTCATGGGCTTGCCGCACCTGGCGCATGAGACGCTTCTCCGCTCCCTTGGACACGGGGCCATCGTCGGGTGTCCGCAGGCTCCGTCCATCGGGAGGTCGAGAGCGCTCCCGCTCACTGTCGCGCCAGCTGACCGATGCTGGCAGACAGCCGGGAAATGATCTCGACCTCCCGTCCTCATTGCCGCCTCTCTGTTGATTTCCACCCAGAACTGACCCGGGAGAGCGCGTAATTTCCATTGAGAATTGACCCATGTGACCCTCCCCGCGACGCAGCTTGCAGCGGGGGATTCCGGAGTGATCCACATGGGACTTTTGAACGTCATCCGCCGCATGGCTTTGCGGGAAAAGCTACCGATCCGAGAGATCGCGCGCCGAACCGGCCTGTCGCGGAACACCATCAAGAAATATCTGAGAGCAGGCACGATCGAGCCGAAGTTCAGCATTCCGGCCCGGTCGAGCAAGCTTGATCCCTACGCCGACAAGCTTGCCGCGTGGCTGAAGACGGAGGCTGCGAAGTCACGCAAGCAGCGCCGAACCCTGAAGCAGTTGCATGGCGACCTCGTGGCGCTCGGCTACACGGGGTCCTACAACCGGGTTGCGGCCTTCGCCCGAAAATGGCGGGTAGAACGCCAGCGCGAGCAGCAGACCACCGGGCGCGGCATCTTCGTCCCCTTGTCGTTCCGGCCCGGGGAGGCCTTCCAGTTCGACTGGAGCGAAGACCACGCGGTGCTTGGCGGAGAGCGCACGAAGCTGCAGGTCGCGCATATCAAGCTGTCTCACAGCCGCGCCTTCCTCGTCCGAGCCTATATGCTGCAGACCCACGAGAGGCTGTTCGATGCCCACTGGCACGGCTTCCGCGTCTTTGGCGGCGTTCCGGAGCGTGGGATCTACGACAACATGAAGACGGCGGTGGACCGGGTTGGCCGTGGCAAAGAGCGTCAGGTGAACATGCGCTTCCTGGCCATGGCAAACCACTACGTGTTCGAGCCAGAGTTCTGCAATCCGGCGGCGGGTTGGGAAAAGGGTCAGGTCGAAAAGAACGTCCAGGACGCCCGCCCGCGCTTATGGAACCCCATGCCGACCTTCCCCGACCTTGCTTCGCTGAACGCATGGCTGGAGCGGCGCTGCATGGAGTTCTGGCGCGAGACACCCCATGGCACCCTCGCGGGTAGCATCGCGGATGTCTGGGGCTGGGAGCGAGCGGCGCTCATGCAGTTGCCACCCGCCTTCGACGGCTTTGTCGAGCAGAGCAAGCGCGTGTCACCGACCTGCTTGAGCAGCTTCGAGCGCAATCGCTACAGCGTCCCCGCCTCCTTCGCCAATAGACCAGTCAGCCTCCGGATTTACCCCGATCGTCTCGTGGTCGCTGCGGAAGGGCAAATCCTGTGCGAGCACGAGCGGCTGATCCAGCGATCTCACCATCTGCACGGCAGAACGATCTACGACTGGCGCCACTACCTGGCCGTCATCCAGCGAAAGCCCGGAGCCCTGCGCAATGGCGCCCCCTTCGTGGATATGCCGCCCGCCTTCCGGCAATTGCAGAGCCAATTGCTGCGACGCCCCGGGGGAGACCGGGAGATGGTCGATATCCTTGCCTTGGTCTTGCATCACGACGAGCAAGTGGTGCTGAACGCGGTCGAGCTGGCGCTCTCCGAGGGCGTCGCGACCAAGACCCACGTCCTGAATCTTCTGCACCGCCTGATCGACGGAAAGTCGACCGACGCTCCCTCCATCGACCCGCCGGGCGCCTTGGCCCTAAAGCGAGAGCCCCGGGCCAATGTGGAACGCTATGACGAACTGCGGCCTCGCGATGCTGGTGGCCGCCATGCGTCATGACCCAGCCAGCGGTGCCATCGTGATCATGCTGCGCAGCCTCAAGATGCACGGGATGGCTCAAGCCGTGACCGACCTGATCGACCAGGGTGCGCCGGCGTTCGAAGCCGCCGTGCCGATCCTGACGCAGCTCCTGAAGGCTGAGGTCGCGGAGCGCGAGGTGCGCTCGATCGCCTACCACATGAAGGTGGCACGCTTCCCTGCCTACAAGGATCTGCCCAACTTCGACTTCTCGTCCAGCGAGATGAACGAGGCCACGGTGCGCCAGTTGCATCGCGGCGAGTTCATGGAAGGAGCGCAGAACGTCGTTCTCATCGGCGGCCCCGGCACTGGGAAGACTCATATCGCAACCGCGCTTGGCATCCATGCCATCGAGCATCATCGCCGGAGAGTGCGCTTCTTCTCGACCATCGAACTCGTTAACGCTCTTGAGCAGGAGAAGGCCAAGGGAAAAGCCGGACACATCGCGGAGACCCTCACCCGCCTCGACCTGGTGATCCTGGATGAGCTCGGGTACTTGCCGTTCAGCGCGTCAGGAGGCGCCTTGCTCTTCCATCTGCTGAGCAAGCTCTACGAGCGCACCAGCGTGATCATCACCACGAACCTCAGCTTCAGCGAGTGGGCCACAGTGTTCGGTGACGCCAAGATGACCACCGCGCTTCTCGATCGGCTGACCCATCGTTGCCACATCCTCGAGACCGGAAACGACAGCTTCCGCTTCAAGGACAGCGCGGCCGCGGCCACCCGGAAAAAGAGGGAGGGAAGCCATGTCTTGACCCAATCATGACCCGCTCAGCATAATCCAAGGTGGGTCACTTCTCGATGGAAAACCCGGGTCAGTTCTGGGTGGAAATCAACA
>NZ_NBOA01000002.1:0-610305 GCF_002213235.1 Thioclava sp. F34-6 | reverse complement strand
AAATACTATATCGGCATGGCGAAAGAGCTGGAAGCGGCGGGCGCCCATATCCTCGGCCTCAAGGACATGGCGGGCCTTCTGAAACCGGCCGCCGCGCGTCAGCTGATCTCGGCGCTCAAGGAAGAGGTCGATATCCCGATCCACTTCCACACCCATGACACCTCTGGCATCGCAGGCGCGACGATCCTTGCTGCCGCCGATGCGGGCGTCGATGCGGTGGACGCGGCGATGGACGCGTTCTCGGGCGGCACTTCGCAGCCCTGCCTCGGCTCCATCGTGGAGGCGCTGGCCCATACCGAGCGCGATACCGGCCTCGATATTCACGCGATCCGGATGATCTCGAACTACTGGGAGGCCGTGCGCCACCAATACGCGGCCTTCGAGAGCGGTCTCGAGGCTCCCGCCTCCGAGGTCTACCTGCACGAAATGCCCGGCGGCCAGTTCACCAACCTCAAGGCGCAGGCGCGCTCGCTGGGGCTGGAAGAGCGTTGGCACGAGGTGGCGCAGGCCTATGCCGATGCCAACCAGATCTTCGGCGATATCGTAAAGGTCACGCCGTCCTCGAAAGTCGTAGGCGACATGGCGCTGATGATGGTCGCGCAGGGCCTGTCCAAGGAAGACGTGCTCGATCCGGCCAAGGACGTCTCCTTCCCGGATTCGGTCATCGACATGATGCGCGGCAATCTCGGCCAACCGCCCGGCGGCTGGCCCGAGGGGATCGTGGCGAAGGTGCTCAAGGGCGAAACGCCTTCGACCGAGCGTCCCGGTAAAAACCTGCCCCCGGTGGATCTGGAAGCCGCCCGCAAGGAGGCCTCCGAACAGCTCGACGGGCGCGAGATCGATAACGAGGATCTGGCGGGTTACCTGATGTATCCCAAGGTCTTCACCGATTACGCAAGTCGCCACGAAGCCTATGGCCCGGTGCGCACCCTGCCGACCCCGGTCTTCTTCTACGGGATGGAGCCGCAGGACGAGATTTCCGCCGAGATCGACCCCGGCAAAACGCTGGAGATCCGCTATCTCACCACCGGCGACACCGACGAGCTGGGCGAGGTGAAAGTCTATTTCGAGCTCAACGGCCAGCCCCGCGCCGTGCGCGTTCCGAACCGCGCGGTGAAGGCGACGACCGCGGCGAAACCGAAGGCCGAGGCGGGTAACCCGGATCATATCGGTGCGCCTATGCCGGGTTCGATCGCCTCGATCGCGGTCAATGTCGGCCAGAAGGTGAAGCCGGGCGATATGCTCCTGACCATCGAGGCGATGAAGATGGAAACCGGCATCCACTCCGAGCGCGACGCCACCGTGAAAGCGATCCACGTTTCGCCGGGCGCCCAGATCGACGCGAAGGATTTGCTGATCGAGCTGGAGTAAACCGATCCTGATCGAGACCGAACCGCGCGCCAAGGCCCCGCCCCGGCGCGCGGTTTCATTTTCGGACCGACCGTGGAGTTCGAGGGGACTGCCCCGCGCCCGCACGGGATATTTAGGTTCATTGGAAGCGAAAAACGCCCGGCTCTAGCCTCAGAGGGGAGGGAAAGCCGGGCGTCTCGCACTGCGCGGCAATCGGCATCCCGCCTGCACCGCAGCGGCAGCATAGACGGACCGAGGTTTAGTAATTATTTCGGCCTTCCAATTGCTTGATATTCCCCTGGGGCGTGAGACGGAGTGAGAATTCGTCGTTTCAAACGACACGACCCCGAACACTGAATAGCCTGGACTGAGGGACGGCGGGCGCCAGTCCCCGCACCTCAGAACAATTCCGACCCGGGGCGCGAGGAGACCTCCAGAAGACCCATCACGTAGCCCGCGACGGAGCGGAAGGAGACCAGCGAGATCTCGTCTTCCCCCGATCGCCAGAACGCCGCCGCCACTTGTGCCGCACGGGAGCGGCGGATTTCGCCTTTGGGTAGAGTCGCGACATCGGCGGGGGAAAGCTTCATCACCACTTGGTCGGCCTTCTCGCCGCGGATGGTGAACATCGCGCGGGCGTCAGAGACGTTGACGACCAGCGCATGCTCTGCGGCAAGCGCCTCGGCCAGCCGGTCGGTAAGCGCGGGCGCCTCGTCATGGGCGCAGATCAGCAACAGCTCATCCGGGCTCATCCACGCGATGGAGCGCCCGTCGACGGTCTCGATCCGGCGCGGACCGGGGACGGGCAGCCCCTCGGCCTTGAGCGCCTTAGCCAGCGCCTTCGCGCCCAGATCGCAGCGGATGGAGATCATGCCCACCAGTCCGGCCTCGGACACGGTGACGAAACCTTCGTGGCTCTGCCCGGAAAGGGCGCTGACGGCCTCAGACATTCTGCTTCTCCCCGTCTTTGTCGTAGAAGACCGGATCGACGATCCGCGCCTTGACCATGTCCTCGCCCTCACCGGTGAACTCGATCACCTCGCCCATCCGGTCGGGCCCGTTCAGCACCAGCCCCATTGCGATGCCTTTGCCGATCGTCGGCGAGTAATAGGTCGAGGTGACGCGGCCTTGCGTGTTGCGCTGACCGTTGGCGTTGAACCCGTCCGCGGGCGCGTGGCTGCCATCGGGGATCACCGATCCGTCGAGCGTCTCGAGGCCGACGAGCTTCCAGCGGTTCGGGTCGGTCATGTGGGACCGCTCCTGCGCGCGCTTGCCCAGATAGTCGGTCTTCTTCTTCGAGATCGCCCAGTTGAGGCCCAGATCCTGCGGGATCACGGTGCCGTCGGTCTCGTCGCCGATCATGATGAAGCCCTTCTCGGCGCGCATCACGTGCAGCGCCTCGGTGCCGTAGGGCATCACGCCAAGCGCTTCGCCCTCGGTCATCAGTTTCTCCCACAGCGCGAGGCCCTGCGACGCGGGAACCGCGATCTCGTAGCTCAGCTCGCCCGAGAAGGAGATGCGGAAGATGCGCGCGTCGAAACCGCCCAGCGTGCCGTCCGCCCATTGCATGAAGGGCAGCGTCTCCTTGCTGACATCCATGCCACCCAGTCGCTCCAGCAGTTCGCGCGACTTCGGGCCGACGACGGCGATCTGGGCATATTGCTCGGTCAGGTTGGCGGTGTAGACCTTCCAGTCCCACCACTCGCATTGCAGCCAGTCTTCCATCCAGCCATGGATGTGATCCGCCCCGCCCGAGGTCGTGTGGCACAGCCACGTATCTTCGGACAGGCGCGCCACGACCCCGTCATCCATCAGGAAGCCGTTCTCGTTGCACATCAGCCCGTAGCGGCATTTGCCGACTTTCAGCGTCGACATCATGTTGGTGTAGAGCATGTCGAGGAATTTCCCCGCATCCGGCCCTTTCACCACGATCTTGCCCAGCGTCGAGGCGTCGAGCATGCCCACATTCTTGCGGGTATTGGTGATCTCGCGATTGACCGCCTCGCGGTGGCTCTCGCCCGATTTCGGGTAGCAATAGGGACGACGCCAATGGCCGACCGGCTCCCAATGCGCGCCCTTGGCTTCGTGCCAGGACTGGATCGGGGTGCGGCGCAGCGGCTGGAACAGCTCGCCCTTGGCTTCCGCCGTCACGGCGCCGAGCGAAATCGGCGTGTAGGGCGGGCGGAAGGTGGTCGTGCCAGTGGCCGGGATCGGTTGGCCAAGCGCATTCGAGAGAATAGCGAGTCCGTTGATATTGCTCAGCTTTCCCTGATCGGTCGCCATACCGAGCGTGGTGTAGCGCTTGGTATGTTCGACCGACTCGTAGCCCTCGCGGGCGGCCAGCTGCACATCGGAGACCTTCACGTCGTTCTGGTAGTCGAGGAAGCTCTTGAAGCGCAGCGCATCGGGCGCGCCCGCGGGCATCATCCAGACGGGGGCGAGCGGCGCTTCCTCCTCGGAAGCCGCGCCGATGCCCAGACCGCCCATCGCCTCGGAGAGCGTCAGATCGCCATTGGCGGCCCCCACGACCGTCGCCATGCCGGTCCCATCCGCGCCGGTCGGCGGACGGTTCGGATCGGGGCGGAACATCGCACGCGCATCGTCCCAGGTCAGCTTGCCGCCGCAATGCGACCACAGGTGCACGACCGGCGACCAGCCGCCCGACATCGCGACGCAATCGCAGTCGATCGTCTCGACCGCCCCGCCCTCGCCTGCCTGTGCGCAGATCTCGACGCCGGAGACGCGTTTGCGACCGAGCACTTTCGCGATGCCGCGGCCTTCAAGCACACGCACACCGCGCGCCTTCACGGCTTCGGGCAGCGCGCCATGGGTTTCCTCACGCGCATCGACGACGGCCGAGATCGTCAGCCCCGCATCGAGGATCGCGAGCGCCGTGCGATAGGCGTCGTCGTTGTTGGTCACGATCACCGTGCGATCGCCGGGCGAGACCGCCCAGTTCACGATGTAATCGCGCACCGCCGAGGCCAGCATCACGCCGGGCACGTCGTTGCCCGCGAAAGCAAGCGGGCGTTCGATCGCGCCGGTCGCGGTGATCGTGTGGCCTGCACGGATGCGCCAGAGCCGGTGGCGCGGACGGCCATCGCCGGGAGTGGTGTCGGCGAGGTTCTCGTAGCCGATGACATAGCCATGATCGTGCAGGCCCGCCGCCATCAGGCGGGTCCGCATCGTGACATTCTCCATCGAGGACAGTTCGACCAGCGCGCTGTCGATCCAATTCTGCGCGTCGTGACCGTCGATTTGACCGCCATCGACCGGCGTGCGCCCGCCCCAGTTGGGGGTCTGCTCGATCAGCCAGACGCGTTTACCGGCGCGGCCTTCCTTGAGCGCCGCGGCAAGACCCGCCACACCGCCGCCCACGACGAGCACGTCGCAATGGGCGTAGACCTGCTCGTAGCGATCCGGGTCGGCCTCTTTCGGCACGCCGCCCAAGCCCGCCGATTTGCGGATGATCGGCTCGAACAGGTGCTTCCACGCAGCCCGCGGTGCCATGAAGGTCTTGTAGTAGAAACCCGCAGGCAGGAATTTGTAGAAGGTGTTGTTGATCTCGCCGATGTCGAAGTCGAGCGACGGCCAGTGGTTCTGGCTGGTGGTCTCGGCCCCCTCGAACAGCTCGGTTGTGGTGGTCCGCTGATCGGGCTCGAACCGCGCGTTGCGGCCCAGACCGACGAGCGCGTTCGGCTCTTCCGCGCCCGAGGCCACGATGCCGCGCGGGCGGTGATATTTGAACGACCGGCCCACCATGACCTGACCGCCGCCCAGCAGTGCCGAGGCCAGCGTATCGCCCGCAAAGCCACGCATCGGCTTGCCGTTGAAGGTGAAGGCGAGCGGTTTCGCGCGGTCGATCAGACGACCACCCTTGGAAAGACGCGTGCTCATTTATAGCCCTCCCAGTCGGGGCGTTTCGCTTTGATCTTCGCGATCACATCGGCGGGGGGCTCGGTGGTCTGCGCCTTGTAGGTCGCAAATACCTCGAGCGTGCCCGTGTCTCGCGCCGCCAGGAACCACTTGCCGCAGCCATAGGCATGGCGCCAGCGCTCGAAATGGACACCTTTCGGGTTCTTGCGGGCGAACAGGTATCCCTCGAACTCGTCATCCGACGAGCCCGGCCCGAAGCGCTTGAGATGCGCCTCTCCGCCCGGGGCGAATTCGGTTTCCTCGGCGGTGACGCCGCAGCAGGGACAGGTGAGGGTCAGCATGTCGGATGCACCTCTTTACTGGAGAGCGCCGGGAGGGATTTGAAGCAGGTCGAAAGGGAGGTCGTCTTCATCAGTGCGCCACCCCTGCGGCGACGCTTTCGTCGATGAAGCGGCCTTCCTTGAAACGGTCGAGCCCGAATTGGTCGGTCAGCGGCGAGTGGCCGCGTGCGATCAGCTCGGCCATGCCATAGCCCGAGCCCGGGATCGCCTTGAACCCGCCCGTGCCCCAGCCGCAATTGACGAAGATGCCCTCGACCGGCGTTTTCGACAGGATGGGCGAGCGGTCGCCGGTCATGTCCACGATGCCGCCCCATTGGCGCAACATCTTGAGGCGCGAGATGATCGGGAAGGTCTCGACCAGCGCGCGGGTGGTTTCCTCGACATGGTGCCACGAGCCGCGTTGGGTGTAGTTATTGAACCCGTCCGTGCCGCCGCCGATCACCATCTCGCCCTTGTCGGATTGCGACATGTAGCCGTGCACGGTGTTGGCCATCACGACCACATCCATGCAGGGTTTGATCGGCTCGGACACCCACGCCTGCAGCGCCACGCTCTCGATCGGCAGACGGAAGCCCGCCATTTCGGCCAGGACCGAGGAATGCCCCGCGACGATGATGGCGAGCTGTTCGCAGTCGATCTCGCCCTTGGTGGTCGAGATGCCCTGCACCTTGCCGCCTTCGGTGCGCACACCGGTCACTTCGCATTTCTGGATGATGTCCATGCCCATGTCCGAGCACGCCCGCGCATAGCCCCAGGCTACCGCGTCGTGCCGCGCCGTGCCGCCGCGCTTTTGCAGCAGAGCGCCCAACACCGGGTAACGCGGCCCGTCGATATTGATGATCGGCACCAGCTCCTTGACCTGCTCCGGTCCGATCCATTCGGTGTCGATGCCCTGCAGGCGGTTGGCGTGCACCGTGCGCTTGTAGCCGCGCACCTCGTGCTCGGTCTGGCCCAGCATCAAAAGACCGCGCGGCGAGAACATCACGTTGTAGTTCAGATCCTGGCTCAGATCCTCGTACAGCGCGCGGGCTTTCTCGTAGATCGCCGCCGACGGATCCTGCAGGTAGTTCGAGCGGATGATCGTGGTGTTGCGGCCGGTATTGCCGCCGCCCAGCCAGCCCTTCTCGATCACCGCGACATCGGTGATCCCATGCACCTTGCCAAGGTAATAGGCGGTGGCGAGGCCATGCCCCCCTGCCCCCACGACAATGACCTTGTAGCGTTTCTTCGGCTCGGGCGAGCGCCAGGCCCGCTCCCAACCGCGATGGAAGCGCATCGCCTCACGCGCAACGGCAAACATCGAATAGCGTTTCATGAGCGCGCCTCCGAGCAGTCTCGACTCTTTCGCCTTTGTGATGGACCGGGGCGGCGGGCGAAAGCCCCCCTGTTGCGGCATCGCAGGGAAAAAAGCGACATGGGCCTGCGACATCGGGTTCCATTCACGCGCTAGACCCTTTCGGCGCGGCGTCATCTCGCCTAAATGGGAGGCGAAGGATGAGGAGACGCCATGCTGTTCTGGATTATCGCCGCCGCGCTCGTTGCGGTCATTGCGCTTCTGTTTGCGCTTGCCCTGTTGCGCGGACGTGGGGAAGACGAGATGGCACCGGCGGCCTCGTATGACGTGCAGGTCTATCGCGACCAGCTGCGCGATCTGGAACGCGACGTCGAGCGTGGAGTCACATCGCGCGAGGAAGCCGACCGGGCAAAGCTGGAAATTTCGCGCCGGATGCTCGAGGCGGACCGCAAGGCGCAGGCAGGCTCCGATCTGGGCCGGGCACCGAAAGGGCCGACCATCGCGCTGGTGATCGGTGGCGTCGTGATCTTCGGCGCGGCGTTCTGGCTCTATACCCGGATGGGCGCGGAGGGCTATCAGGACCAGCCGATCGCGCAGCGTTTCGCGGATGCCGACAAGCTCTATGACAGCCGCCCCTCGCAGGCCGAGGCCGAGAAGATGCAGAAGGCCCGTGCGACCCCCCCGGCCAATCCGGACCCGAAATTCCTCGAACTGATGAAGAAGCTGCGCGAAGCGGTGGCGAAGAAGCCCGACGATCCGAAGGGCCTCGAACTGCTTGCACGCAACGAGGCGGCGCTGGGCAATTTCGACGCCGCATGGAAAGCGCAGCAGCGGCTCGTCGCGACAAAGGGCGATGCCGCCACCGCTCAGGATTACGCCGAGCTGGGTGAGATGATGGCCGTGGCCGCTGGCGGGCTGATCACGCCCGAGGCGGAGAAAGTCTTCGCGACCGCGCTGAAGATGGACCAGAATAACGGGCTCGCGCTCTATTACGTTGGCCTGATGATGGCGCAGAACGGGCGCGGCGACCGGGCGTTCCGCCTCTGGGACAACCTGCTGCGCAACTCGGAAAGCAGCGATCCGTGGGTGCCGCTGGTGCAGCAGAACATCGAGGAGCTGGCATGGCTCGCGGGCGAGAAGGATTACACCCCGCCGAGACCGCGCGGCGCGCCCGGCCCGTCGCAGGCAGATGTCGCGGCGGCGGCGGACATGTCGCCCGAGGCGCGTCAGCAGATGATCCGCTCGATGGTGGAGCGCCTGAACGACCGGCTGGCGCAGGAAGGCGGCAGCGCAGATGACTGGGCACGCCTGATTTCGTCGCTGCGCATGATCGGTGAGGTCGACCGCGCAGATGCGGTCTATGGCGAAGCGAAGGGCAAATTCGGCTCGCGCCCGGACGACATGGCGAAGATCGACGCGGCCCATCAGGCCCCGGCCGGTCAGGCGCTGCAGGACATGGGTGGCGCGCAGGCGGGGCAAAGCGCCCCGCAGGCGGCCCCCGCCCTGCCCGGTCCGAGCGCGCAGCAGATGAAGGACGCGGCCTCGATGACGCCCGAGGAGCGCCAGCAGATGATCCAGGGCATGGTCGATGGTCTCTTTGACCGCCTGACCACCGAGGGTGGCACGCCGCAGGAATGGGCGCGGGTGATCTCGTCCCTCGCCACGTTGGGCCAAACCGACCGCGCCAAGGAAGCCTGGGGCGAGGCGCAGAAGGCGTTGGCCGACAAACCGGATGCGCTGGCTCAGGTCGAGGCGGCGGCGAAATCGGCAGGTGTGGCGCAATGATCTGCGAGACGATCGAAGAATTCGCCGATGCGATCCCGCGCATGGGCGGCGTCGCAGGGCTCGATCTGGGCACCAAGACCATCGGCGTCGCGGTGTCCGACGGGCTGCGCTCGGTCGCGACGCCGCTATCGACGATCAAGCGCAGGAAGTTCGGCCTAGATGCCGAGGCGCTTCTGAAGATCGTGGCGGAGCGTGATTTGAAGGGGCTGATCCTCGGCCTGCCGAAGAACATGGACGGGACCGAAGGAGCGCGCTGCCAATCAACCCGCGCCTTCGCTCGCAACCTCAGCCGCCTCACCGATCTGCCGATCAGCTACTGGGACGAGCGGCTGAGCACGGTCGCCGCCGAACGCGCGATGCTGGAGGCCGATATGTCGCGCGCCAAACGCGCAGAGGCGATCGACCACGTCGCGGCAAGCTTCATTCTGCAAGGCGCGCTGGATCGGCTGCGCTATCTGGGGGCGGCATGAACGATCCGCAAAACACCGACGACATCTGGAAACGCGCCGAGATCGAGAGCCCCTGCGTCAAGCTCTGCCAGATTCACCCCGAGGCGCGGATCTGCATCGGCTGCTACCGCACGATGGAAGAAATCGGCGCGTGGTCTCGGATGACGCCCGAGGCGCGCCGCGAGGTGATGGCGGAGCTGCCCGAGCGAGCGCCGCAACTGCGCAAGCGCCGGGGCGGACGTGCGGGGCGACAGGACCGCTGAGCGCTTAAGCGCCGCCCCCTTTCGCCGGGAAGACAAAGCAGCGATCGCGCCGGATCATCAGCCACATCGGCGTGCCGGGCTTCGGCAGGAATACGTTCGGGACGCTGGCGCGCAGGATCGTGCCGTCGAAATCCATCCGGAACTCGACGAGGCTCTCGCGGCCCAAGAAGCGTGCGCGTTCGACGACGCCCCGCGCGGGCGTGCCGTCCTGCGGCGTCGGGGACGGGCCGAGCCCTGCCCGGTCGAAATCGATCTTCAGATGCTGCGGGCGGATCACGATGTCGATCTCGGTCCCGTCCGCATGGCCCGGCGTCAGGAAATCGCCGAACGCAGTCTCGGTCAGCGCGTCCTTCACACGGCCCTTGAGCACATTCACATCCGAGAAGAACGCCGCCGCCGCCCGGTCCACAGGCGCGTTATAGAGGTTATAGGGCGCGCCGCGCTGCACGATCTTCCCGCCGCGCATCAGCAGGATCTCATCGGCCATCCGCATCGCCTCATGCGGCTCATGCGTGACCAGCAGAACGGCGGTGTTTTCCTCTTTCAGAAGCGCCAGAGTCTCGTCGCGGATATCGTCGCGCAGGCGTTCGTCCAGTCCCGAGAAAGGCTCGTCCATCAAGAGGATACGCGGTCGGGGTGCAAGCGCACGTGCCAGCGCCACGCGCTGCTGCTCGCCGCCCGAAAGCCCGTGCGGATAGCTGTCGCGATGGCGCAGCAGGCGGACCTTCTCGAGCAATTCCGTCACGCGGGCGCGCTTTGCCGCCGCATCGCCCTTGAGGCCGAAGGCGATATTTTCGGCAACCGTCAGATGCGGAAACAGCGCAAAATCCTGAAACATCAGCCCGATCGCGCGTTGCTCGGGCGGGACGTGAACGGAGCCGTCGCTGATCGCGGCTCCGTCGACGTAGATCTCGCCCGCATCCTGCGTATCGACTCCCGCGATCAGCCGGAGCGTCGTCGATTTGCCGCAGCCCGAGGGGCCCAGCAGACAGGTCACCTGCCCCGCTGGGATCGCAAAGGACACGTCGTCGACCACGGCCAACCCGTCGAACACGCGGCCAAGCGCGCGAACTTCGAGGCGCGGAGGGGGTAATTGTGCGCTCATGCAGCGAAATCTCGACCGAAAGTGTCAGGCAATGCAGGGCGGGAGATAACAGCCCCCCGCCCCCCAAGCAAGCCCGGTAGGTCGTCCGGCAGATCCGGCTCAGATCGAGATGTTGTTCAGCCCGCCGTCGAGCATCACGTTCTGCCCGACCATGAACCCGGCGTGAACCGAACACATGAAGGCACAGGTCGCACCGAACTCCTCGGGCGTGCCGTAGCGACGCACCGGGATCGATGCCTCGCGCTGCGCTTTGGCTTCCTCTACCGAGATGCCCTTCGCCTTCGCCGCCGCCGTATCGAGCGACACCGCGCGGTCGGTCGCATGCAGGCCCGGCAACAGGTTGTTAATGTTCACGCCATATTCCGCGACCTGCCGCGAAGTGCCGGCGACGAAGCCGGTCAGGCCGGAACGTGCAGAGTTCGACAGGCCGAGCTGCGCGATCGGCGCGCGCACGGATTGCGAGGTGATATTGACCACCCGCCCCCAGCGCTGCTCGATCATGGCCGGCAGCACCGCCTGCATCATCGCGATCGGGGCCAGCATGTTCGCATCGAGCGCCGCGATGAAATCGTCGCGCGACCAGTCGCGCCAGTTGCCCGGAGGCGGCCCGCCCGCATTGGTCACCAGAATGTCGACCTCGCCCGCTTCGCCCAGCACCGCCGCGCGTCCCTCGGGCGTGGTGATGTCGGCGGCCACGGGCGTCACGGTGACCCCGGTCGCGGCCATGATCTCGTTCGCCGTCGCGGCCAGCGTGTCGGCGCCGCGCGCATTCAGCACGATGTTGACACCTGCCTGCGCGAGCGCCATCGCGCAGCCCCGTCCAAGCCCTTTCGAGCCCGCACATACGATCGCCTTGCGGCCCCTGATACCAAGATCCATCGCGCCCTCTCCTTTGCTTTCATTCTCCGGCGTGATCCGGCGAGCCCATCGCGCGAAACATCGCGCGCGGCCCTGCCAGCTACGCCTCGCACAGTAGCTTGCCCGAATGGGAGGACAAGCGCGCTGTGGCCGCTTGACCATCACGAGCGGCCCGCGGTAAGCCGATGCGATCCAGCAGTTTCAGACGGCCCGACAGGGCTAGGGAGAGCGCGTGTCAAACCCGAGCCAGATCGTTCACGTCTTCGAGGCAGAGGATATCTGGGTCACTTCCGGGGCCAATCAGGGCGACGCGCTCGGCCTTGCCGAAGATTGCGAACCCGGCGACATTTATCAGCTCCATCGCGCCGCCAAACCGCGCCGCCTCGTGCTGGCCCAGCAAGGCGCCGCGCCGACCGTTGCTGAAGGCTCCGAGATCGGCGCGCCGGGGGATGCGCTCGAGCTGATCGCGCGGCACCTGCTGATCACGCCCGAGGGCGACACGGTCGACATCCTGATGATCTGCCACGAGGCCACGGGCGCGCATTACGCGTTGCCGCTCTCACCGATGGCAGCGCGCTTCGACTACACGTTGCTGGAGGCGCGCGACGATCCCGGCGAGGTGCGGCTGTCGGACCTCGTCTGCGTGGCCTTCACCACCGGCACGATGATCACGCTGGCCGGCGGCGCGCAGATGCCGATCGAGCAGCTGACGCCCGGCGCGCGGGTGCTGACCCGCGACAATGGCCCGCAGCCGGTGAAGCTGGTGGCGAAGGCGACGATGCGCGCGCTGGGGTCTTTCGCGCCGGTCGTGATTTCGGCGGGCGTACTGGGCAATGAAGGCGACCTGGTGATCTCGCCCCATCACCGCGTGTTCCTCTATCGCCGCGGCGCGCAGAAGTTGGGCGACACGTCGGAAATCCTCGTGCAGGCGAAGCATCTCGTCGATGGCGAGAATGTCTGGCAGCGCGAGGGCGGGTTCGTCGATTACTTCGCGCTGGTCTTCGACCGGCATGAGATCATCTATGCCGAAGGCGTTCCGGTCGAGAGCCTGATGGTGTCCGAGGCGACGCTGTCACTTCTACCCGAAGAATTGGGCCGCGAGATATCCGAGCGTTTGCCCGACCTCGCCCACCGCCAGCATTTCGGCACCGAGGCGACGCGCGATCTTCTCGATCGGATCGGGCGCGAGAAACTGTTCCGCAAGCGCAAGGATTGAAGCACGAGGGGGCGCGGCCCCCGCTCTTTTCTGCCCTCCGCTTGCGCTTCGGGCGTTCGGCGGGGCGTCCTTCCACTGAAAGGCCGCTGTTCTCGCCTCATCCGGCGGGATCTTTTCAGAAAGAGGAAGAGATTAGCCGTTCAGCGCTTCGAGCGCGGCGGCATGAATCTCCGGCGAGGCGGCGGCGAGCACCTGCCCGCCGCGATGCGCCGGACCACCCTGCCAGTTGGTGACAAGGCCTCCCGCCGCTTCGATCACCGCGATCGGAGCCGCCACGTCATAGGGCTGCAGGCCGGCTTCGACCACCAGATCGATCTGGCCGGCGGCAAGCAGCGCATAGGCGTAGCAATCCATGCCGTAACGCGTCAGCCGCACCTGCTTCGACAGCCGAGCGAAGGCCGCGCCCTCTTCCGCCGTGCCGACTTCGGGGAAGGTGGTGAAAAGCGTCGCGCTGTCGATCCCGCGCCCGGTCCGCACGCCAAGCTGGCGCGCGCCATGCGGACCGTCGAGCGTCGCGCGTCCGAAGCCGCCGGTAAAACGTTCGCCGATATAAGGTTGGTCGATCACGCCCATGAGCGGCGCGCCGGGGCCGTCCGGTTCCTCGGCGCACAAGGCGATTAGCACGCCCCAGGTCGGCGTTCCCGACAGGTAGCCGCGGGTGCCGTCGATCGGGTCGAGTACCCAGGTCAGTCCGCTTTGCCCGCGGGTGACGCCATGCTCTTCGCCGTAGATGCCGTCTTGCGGACGACGCTCCATGATCAGGGCACGCATCGCGGCCTCGGCGGCACGGTCGGCCTCGGTCACCGGATCGAACCCACCTTCGAGCTTGTTATCCGCGCCGATCCCGCCCACGGGACGGAACTGCGCCAAGGTCTCCCGCCGCGCGCAATCGGCAAGCTCAGCGGCCAAGGCCGAAAGCTCCGCGCGGGTATCGGTGTCGAGATCAAGCATCAGTGTCCTCCCCGGGCCGCGCCGTCACCGCAACCGACCCCCAGAAATGAGATAAGGGGAGCGGTAACCGCCCCCCTTCTCCGGGTCAAGCTGCCGACCGCCCCACATTCGGTCGCCAGTTGCGCCTAAAGGCGTCCGCGTAGCGCTCAGGCCGCGTCGGAGAGCACCTTGGCCAGTTCGAACAGCCGGCGGCGCTGCGCCTCCGGGATCGAGTAATAGGAGCGCACGAGCGCGAGCGCCTCCTTGTCGGACAGAATATCTCCCGCCACTTCCGGTTGCATCCCGCTATCTTCCGCGAGCCCTTCGAAGAAGAAGGAGATCGGAACTTCGAGCGCATCCGCGATATCCCAGAGTCGAGATGCCGAAACCCGGTTCATCCCGGTTTCGTATTTCTGGATCTGCTGGAATTTGATCCCAACTTTGTCCGCGAGCTGTTGTTGGGTCATCCCAATCATCCAGCGGCGATGCCGGATCCGCTTGCCTACATGGACATCAACCGGATGCTTCATACTCTTTCCCCTTCAAGCCAATTTCACCCACAAACTACCGTGCGCTGAGTGTGGCCCGCGCGGGTAAAATCGCAAACCTGTCTAAAAAGACAGGGAAATTGCGGCTTTCCGCAGCACACCTAACCTAAAGGATAGGTGCCCCCCTATTCGCCTTCCGCGTGTTTTGCGATTTGCAACTCGAAGAATTGGGTTCCGCTACGGAAACCTATGGTGCCAACCGCCCTCTCACGGAGGATTGATTCGCCGGTCAATGCCCGGCGGCGACCCTGCCGCGACGTCCCGCTCCGGGCTCTGGCAGGCGGGCTGGCCCTGATCGGCTGCGCGGTCTATCACGGGCGACGTAGGGTCCGCTTTGCTGGCCAACCAACCCCGCGACACAACTTGCCGGAGCATTCGATGCGCGCCTATGTTCAAGCCGCCCCCGGGCAAAACCCCGAGCTGACCGAAATCCCCCTTCCCGCCCCGGCAGCGGGCGAGGTGCAGGTGGCCATCCGAGCCTGCGGTCTGAACTTTGCCGACCTGCTGATGATCGAGGGGAAATATCAGGACACCCCCACCCCGCCCTTCACCCTCGGCATGGAGCTCGCGGGAGAGGTCATCGCAGCAGGCGAGGGCTGCACCCTCGCCACGGGCACCCGCGTCGCCGTCTTCTCAGGTCAAGGCGGGCTGGCCGAGGCGGGCAATTTCCCCGAAAGCCGCTGCACGCCGATGCCGGACGCGATGAGCTACGCGCAGGCGGCGGCCTTCCAGATCGCCTATGGCACCAGCCATGTGGCCTTGGGGACGCGTGCAGGCCTCGCCGAGGGCGAGACGCTGGTGGTTCTGGGCGCGGCCGGTGGAGTCGGCCTCACGGCGGTCGAGATCGGCAAGAAGATGGGCGCGCGGGTGATTGCCTGTGCGCGCGGCGAGGCGAAGCAGCAGATCGCGCGCGCCGCCGGGGCCGATGAGACGCTCGATAGCGAGAGCGACGATCTGAAAAGCGCGATCAAGGCCCTTGGCGGTTGCGACGTAGTTTACGACGCGATCGGCGGCCCCGCAGGCGAAGCCGCCTTCCGCGCCCTGAAACCCGGCGGGCGCTATCTGATGATCGGGTTCGCCAGCGGCAGCCAGCCGAAGTTGCCCCTCAACCACGCGTTGGTGAAGAATATCGCGATCCACGGGCTTTACTGGGGTGGCTATCTCAAGCTCGATCCGCAGGTTCTGACCGGGTCGATGGCGCGGCTCTTCGACTGGTTCGCGCAGGGCGGCCTTAGCCCCCATATCGGCGCGACCTATCCGATGGAGCAGATCCCGGACGCGCTGGAAGATCTGCGCGCGCGCCGCTCCACCGGCAAGCTGGTCATCGAGATCGACGCTCAGGCATAGGCCTCCCGGATCAGCGCACGCAGCCCCTCGACCGGATCGCCGGTCAGCCGGCCTGTGTCGTAGAAGCAGATCCGCGAGCGGCCGAGCGGCGGCAGACCGCTTTCCGGTCCTAGCGCCACGCAGCCCGGCGGGATGTCACGCGACAGCCGCACCGCGACGCCCATATCGGCGGCCACCGCCGCGCTCGCCATCTCGTCTGATTGCCCGTCGAAAGCCGGTTTGGACTCGATCTCGACCGCCTCGAGCGCCGCCAAGGCCGCGCCGTAGAACGCGCATCCTTCCTCGATCGACAGCATCAGAGGGCGCGCGCAAAAGGCGCGCCCGAGCTGCGCGCCGATCCAAACCAGTTGATCGGCAGAGAGCACCTCGGCCTCCGGACCGGGCGTCTCCTCCGTTGTCAGGATCATGTCCAGCTCGCCCGCATCCAGCATTCGCCGCAGGGTCTGCGAGCGGCGCGAGGCGAGTTGCAGCCGGACCATCGGCCATTGCTCTGAGAGCGCGCGCAACAGATGCGGCATCTGCGGGCTGACCAGATCATGCGGCAGACCGAACCGCACGGTCACCTCGGCATCCGCCGCGCGCAGCCGCGCCAGAGCCGCGTCATTCTCGGCGCAGATCCGGCGCGCATGGTCCAGAAGAGAGCGCCCCGCACGGGTCAGCGCCATCTTCCGGTTCGCCCGATCGAAGAGCACCTTGTCAAGCGCCTCCTCCAAGCGGCGGATCTGCATCGAGACTGCCGATTGGGTCAGGTTCAGAAGCCGCGCCGCCTGCGTCACCGAGCCGGTTTCCGAAACGGTCAGAAGCGCACGCAGCGCTGCGATATCGAGGTTTTGTGCCATGTCGGCCTATCCATCACGTTTCGTGATACTCATTAGCACAATCATTCGTTTTCATCATTAAAAAACTTGCGTCATCCTTCCGGGCAGAAACGATCACCCACGGAGGATAAGACGATGACCTTCCTGACCCAGCGCAACGCCGCCTGCTGCGCCCCTGCCCGCCCCGCCCGGCGGAGCGTCCTTGCCACGCTCGCCGCGATTGTCACCCATTACCGCTCGCGCCGGGCGTTGGCGCGGCTCGATGCAAGGCTTCTTGAGGATATCGGGCTGACCGAGTCCGAAGCCGCGTTCGAAGTCCGGCGCCGGATTTGGGACGCCCCCGACCACTGGCGCGCGGGTCGCTGAGGCACAACCTGTGAAAACCATGTGAAACGACGCATTTTCCGGCAGCCCCAAATCTTGAATTCCGGGGCTGCTCTGCCAATATCGGTCGGGAAACCGGTCCGAGGGACGACCGGACGACATAGTTGGAGGTGCTGATGGCTGATTTCGAAACGATGCGGACCCCTCGCGCGGGCACGCGTCAGGCTGCGATTGACGAGGGTCTTCGCGCACATATGAACAAGGTCTACGGGCTTATGTCGCTGGCGATGCTGGTGACCGGGGCCGTGGCGTTTGGTGTGGGTACGAACCCGGCGCTCGTTGCCGCGATCTTCGGCTCGGGCCTCAAATGGGTTGTCATGCTGGCCCCGCTGGCGATCGTCTTCGCCTTCGGCGCGATGATCAACAAGATGTCGACCAGCACGGCGCAGATCGTGTTCTTCGTCTATGCCGCGCTGATGGGCCTGTCGATCAGCTTCATCTTCGCCGCCTATACCGGCATCTCGATCGCGCAGACCTTCCTCGTGACGGCGATCTCCTTCGCGGGTCTCTCGCTTTACGGCTACACCACGAAGCGTAACCTTTCCGCGATGGGCTCGTTCCTGATGATGGGTCTGATCGGCCTGATCGTCGCCTCGATCGTGAACATCTTCCTCGCCTCCTCGGCGATGGCCTTCGCGATCTCGGTGATCGGCGTTCTGATCTTCGCGGGCCTCACGGCTTACGACACGCAGAACATCAAGAACACCTACCTGCAGCTCGCTGCCAGCGACTCGGAGTTCATGGGCAAGGCCGCCATCATCGGCGCGCTGCAGCTCTACCTGGACTTCCTGAACCTGTTCATGTTCCTGCTGCAATTCATGGGCAACCGCCAGTAATCGGCACGCTCACGAGACATTCGAAAGCCCCGCCCTTCCGGCGGGGCTTTTTCATGTCAGCCCATCCGTAGCGCCATATCCAGCATCCGGTTGGAGAAGCCCCACTCATTGTCATACCAGCCGAAGACCCGGATCAGCCCGTGCGCGGTCGCCCGCGTCTCGGGCAGCGCCATGACGACGCTCTCGGGGCGCGCGCGCAGATCGGTGGAGACGAGCGGCTTCCCGGTCGTGCCGATCACCCCGCCTGCGTCCCGCAGCATCGCGTTGACCTGTTCGACCGTGGCGGGATTTTTCACCGTCACCGCCAGATCAACCGCCGAGACGGAGGCCGTGGGCACCCGCACCGCCTGCGCGATCAGGCGACCGGCGAGATCGGGCAGCACCTCTTCCATCAGCTTGCCCGCAGAGGTCGTCGTCGGCACCATCGACAACGCCGCCGCGCGCGAGCGTTCCATCGGGCCGCGCGGCTTGTCGACCGTGGGCTGCGAGCCGGTATAGCAATGCACCGTCGTCATCGAGCCGGTGACGATCCCGAATTCCACATCGATCAGCCGCGCAAGCGGCGCCAGCGCATTCGTCGTGCAACTGGCGTTGGAGACGATCTTCTGCCCGTTCAGCGCCGCGTCATTCGCGCCCAGAACCACCGTGATCTCCGCCGCTTTCGCAGGTCCCGAGATCAGCACGCGAGACGCGCCGCCCGCGATCCCCTGCCCCGCAATCTGCGGGCTGTCGGCCCGACCGGTGCATTCCATCACCAGATCGACATCCGACAGATCGAGCGTGGAGATATCATCCGCGCGGTGCAGCGCGATCCGGGTGCCGTTGATCACCAGCGCGCCCTCTTCCAGCGCGACCGTGCCGCGCCACGGGCCGAAGACGCTGTCATATTCGAAGAGGTAAGCCAGCATCTCGGGCGCTTCGATATCGTTCACGCCCACGATCTCCAGCCCCGGCCAGCGCGCAGGCGCCTCCGCCCAGGCGCGCAGCACCGAGCGACCGATCCGTCCGAACCCGTTTATGAAAACACGCATCTGGCGCACCTCCTGCAACCGCCCTTAGCGCCGCAAGGCGCCAAGGGAAAGCGCGCGATTGTCACCGATACGGCAGAGACCGCCTCAGGCGGACAATTCGCGCGCGGTGATCTGGTAGGTGAAGTCCTTGGCGTCGAGATAGTCGCGGCGTTTGCCGTCGATCTCGGCCTGCGGATACATAAGATAGGGCAGCTCCGGCCCGTCCGAACCCGGCAGATCCACGTCATGCGCATAGTTATAGGCGACCCAGTTGCCTTCCCATGCGCCGAAGAGCTTCGCACGCACATCGACCACTTTGGGGTCTTTGAGGCCCAGATGCCCCTTGCCTTCCTGCAGCATCACCTTGCGCACATCGGCGGCGTCGGCAGGCACCCAGCCGAAGCCGCTCAGCCAAACCTCCGAGCGGCAATGCTGCGCGCCGGTGGCGTCGTCGGATTTCAGACCGAGGCTCTTATAGCCGAAACGCGAGGGCGCGACGCGGATGCCATAGACATCGCGCGCAGGGAGCCCGGCGGCACGCGCCAGACCCACGAAGAGCGCGTTGAGGTCGGCGCATTTGCCCGACAGATCGCCCGAGGTCAGCATGAAGGCGATATCGCCCAAGCCGCAGCCCGGCGTCTTCGGGTTGCGCACGGTGTTCTCGACGATCCACTCGTAGATCGCGCGGGCTTTCTCCAGATCGCCGGTCTTTCCACGGGTGATCGAGTCGGCGGTCTGCTTCACGATCCCGTCGGTCGGCAGCAGCTTGGTCGCGGCGGTGAAACGCGCACGCTCGACCTCGTCCAGCGGCTCGACATCGCCCGGCTTGCTCAGATCGACCACGAAGTCCTGCGTCTGGGCCTGTGCGGTCACGGTCAGCTTGCGCGGGCCCTCGGAAGCGCCCCAGACCGCGTGCACCATCGGAGTGCCGCTATCGGGCGCGTTCACGATCTGCACCTCGTCCGCATCGCTTTCCCAGTTCACCGCGCCGGGCTTCATCCAGCCGTCGCCATGCACGGAGGGTACCGGCACCCAGAGCTGCGCCGTCTCGCCGCCGCCGGGCAGGCTGACTTTGGTGACCAGCCCGAAGTTGCGCCAGCCCGTGGGCTTGGGATCGAACGCCGCCATCGCGCCGCGCGGGCTGGCCGCCAGCGCCACCGAAGCCGCGCCGAGTTGCAGAAGACGCCGTCTGTTCAAAGCCATGTCACCACTCCGCTGAATTCTGGCCGCGTTCTACGCCCGCGTCCCTGCAAGAACAAGGCATCCGTGCGCTCAGCCGAAACGGCCAGTGATGTAATCCGACGTGCGTTCGACCCGCGGGCGGGTGAAAATCTGAGCGGTCTCGCCCTCTTCGATCAGCTCGCCCAGATACATGAAGGCGGTACGGTCGCTGACGCGGCTCGCCTGCTGCATGTTGTGGGTGACGATGGCGATGGTGAACTGCTCCTTGAGCTGGTGGATCGTCTCCTCCAGCTTGCCGGTCGAGATCGGGTCGAGCGCGGAAGCCGGTTCGTCGAGCAGGATCACCTCCGGTTCCACCGCGATGGTACGCGCGACGCACAGGCGCTGCTGCTGACCACCCGAGAGCGACTGGCCCGAGCTTTGCAGCTTGTCCTTCACCTCGTCCCAGAGCGCCGCGCCTTTCAGCGCCGCCTGCACCCGGTCGTCGATCTCGGATTTCGCGTAATTCGCGAGGCGCAGGCCGAAAGCGATATTCTCGTGGATCGTCATCGGGAAGGGCGTGGGTTTCTGGAACACCATGCCCACCTTCGCGCGCAGCCGGTTCAGATCAACCTTCTTGCCGAGGATATTCTCGCCATCGAGCAGCACTTCCCCCGTCGCGGTCTGCTTCGGATAGAGGTCATACATCCGGTTGAGCACGCGCAGGAGCGTGGACTTGCCGCAACCCGACGGGCCGATGAAGGCCGTCACGCGGTTCTCGGGCAGGTCCAGATTGATCGACTTCAGGGCTTTGAAATCACCGTAGAAGAAATCGAGATTCTTGATCGAGATGCGCGGTTTCGGCGCGGGATCGACCCCGTCGAAGGTCATCGGCGAGCGTTCTCGGGTGAGGGTATCCATCAGTGTTTCTCCTTCTTGGAGGTGACGAGGCGGGCGACAATCGACAGCGCCAGCACCGCGACGGTGATGAGAAGCGCGCCTGCCCAGGCAAGGGCCTGCCAGTTATCGTAGGGCGAGAGCGCGAATTGGAAGATGGTGATCGGTAGCGAGGCCATCGGCTGCGTCAGATCGAGGCTGAAGAAATTGTTGCTGAGCGCCGTGAACAGAAGCGGCGCTGTCTCGCCCGAAATCCGGGCGATGGCCAGCAGCACGCCGGTCACGATCCCCGCCATCGCCGCCTTGTAAGCGACCGTGCGGATCACGATCCAGCGCGGCCAGCCCATCGCAAGCCCCGCTTCGCGCAGCTGATCGGGCACGAGGCGCAGCATGTCCTCTGTGGTGCGCACGACGATCGGGATCACGAGGATCGCCAGCGCGACCGAGCCCGCAAGCGCGGAGAAATGCCCAAGGCTGACGACGAGCACCTGATAGACGAAGAGGCCGACGATGATCGAGGGCGCCGACAGCAGGATGTCGTTCACGAAACGGATCACTTTGGACAGCTTCGCATAGCGCCCGTATTCCGCCATGTAGGTTCCGGCTAGGATGCCAATCGGCGTCCCGATCGCCACCGCGATCACCGACATGATCACCGAGCCGAGGATCGCGTTGCGCAAGCCGCCCGGCTCCATCGGCGAGGGCGTGTCTTGCGTGAAGACGGCTAGGTTCAGCGCGCTCGCTCCCTTGTAGAGCAGGTAGAGCAGGATCACGGCCAGCACGAAGAGGCCGAGCGCCGCCGCCCCCGTGGACAGCGTCATCATCACCGCGTTGACGGTCTTTCTGCGGGTCATCGAAGCCATGCGTTACGCTCCCGACTTTTGCTTCATGCGCTTGAGCATCCACTGGGCAGCGGCGAGCACGATGAAGGTGAGGATGAACAGAACGAGGCCCAGCGCGATAAGCGACGAGGTGTAGATCGGCGTCGTGGCCTCGGTGAATTCGTTGGCGATGGCCGCCGAGATTGTCGTGCCCGGCGCGAGGATCGAGCCCGAGATGCGATGCGCGTTGCCGATCACGAAGGTCACGGCCATCGTCTCGCCCAGCGCGCGGCCGAGCGACAGCATGATACCGCCCACCAGCGCGGTGCGCACATGCGGGATCACGATGTGGCGGTTCACCTCCCAACGGGTCATGCCCATGCCATAGGCGCTTTCACGCAGCATCGGCGGCACCGTCTGGAAGATGTCGCGCGCGAGCGAGGCGATGAAGGGCAGGATCATCATCGCGAGGATCAGCCCCGCCGTCAGCATCCCGATCCCGTAGGGCGGGCCTGCGAAGAGGCCACCGATCACCGGGACATTGCCCAGCGTGTCGATCAGGAAGGGCTGGATATAGCTCTGCATGAAGGGCGCAAAGACGAAGAGGCCCCAGATGCCGTAAATGATAGAGGGGATGCCCGCGAGCAGCTCGATCGCGATCCCCAACGGGCGACGCAACATGCGCGGGCAGGTCTCCGTCAGGAAGATCGCGATGCCAAGCCCGACCGGCACCGCTATGACCATCGCGATGATCGAGGTGACGACCGTGCCGTAGAGCGGTGCCAGCGCGCCGAACTTTTCGGTCACCGGGTTCCATTTCTCGGTCCACAGGAACGGCAGCCCGTATTCCTTGAGTGCAGGCCACGCCCCCATTATGAGCGAGACGAACACGCCCAGAAGGACCAGCAGCACCACCACCGCGGCGGCCAGCGTCAAGGTTCCGAAAATCCGATCGGACTGGGCTACCGGGCGCGCGCTCTTCACGCCTCTCTCGTAATCGCTTGTCGCCGTCATCGCGCACTCCACTCAAAATCGCAGAAAGGGAGGGCCGCAGTCACGGCCCTCCCCCGAAGGTGTTTATGAAGGAAGGATCAGTTGTTCATGGCCCAGACGGGGTTGCCGTCCTTGCCCTTGATCTGGCCCCATTCCTTCTTGATCTGGGCCACGACATTGTCGGGCATCGGGATGTAGTCCAGCTTCGCCGCGGCGTCGTCGCCGTTGGCGTAGGCCCAGTCGAAGAACTTCAGCGCCTCTTTCGACGCTGCGCCGTCCTTGGCATCCTTGTGCATCAGGATGAAGGTCGCCGCGGTCATCGGCCAGGTCTTGTCGCCCGGCTGGTTGGCGAGGATCACGCCGAAGCCCGGCTGGCTCGACCAGTCGGCATTGGCGGCGGCAGCGGCGAAGGCTTCGGCCTTCGGCGCGACTTTCTTGCCTGCTTTGTTGATCATGTCCGTGTAGGTCATGTTGTTCTGCAGCGCGTAGGCATATTCGACATAGCCGATCGAGTTCTTCGTCTGATCGACATTCGCGGCCACGCCCTGGTTACCCTTGGCGCCAAGACCCACCGGCCATTCGACCGAGGTCGAGACGCCGATATCGTTCTTCCAGGTCTCGTCGACCGAGGCGAGGTAATAGGTGTAGTTGAAGGTGGTGCCCGAGCCGTCCGAACGGTGGACAACGGCGATCGCCGCGTCGGGGAGCTTCACGCCGTCATTGAGCTTCGCGATGGCCGGATCGTTCCACTTGGTGATCTTGCCTTCGTAGATTTTCGCCAGCGTCTCGCCGTCGAGAACCAGCTCGCCCGGCTTGATGCCTTCGACGTTCACGACCGGAACGATGCCGCCCATGACGGTCGGGAACTGAACCAGCGTGTTCTTCTCCAGCTCGTCGCCGCCCAGCGGCTTGTCGGACGCGCCGAAGGTCACGGTGCGGGACTCGATCTGCTTGATGCCGCCGCCCGAGCCGATGGCCTGGTAGTTGAGACCGGTGCCGGTCTTCTCTTTGTAGGTTTTCGCCCAGTCCGAGTAGATCGGGTAGGGGAAGGTCGCGCCGGCGCCGGAGATATCGGCGGCCTGAACGGCGGCGGCCGAAGCCAGCGTCGCACCGGCGATCGCGGCGGAGAGGGTGAGGCGGGTGATGAACATTGAACAGTCCTCGCTGTCAGAATTCGGATACTGTGAACGCGGTAACGAAACTCGTCCCGTCCGCTGGGGGGACTAATGACGGGGCTTCTTGACAGCTATGTAACAGTCGCGACTGCGTGAAGGGCCGTGATATCCGGACGTTTTCGCGGACTTCGGGATCACGAGGCGCGGCGCACGGACGCCCCGAAAATGACGACCTGCAAGACGCTTTCGCGTGCTGCTGGCGATCACGAAAAAATCGCAAGGTCGCGAGGCACGCGCGTTTTGGGCCACCCCTCGTGTAAATTTCCCCGAGAAAATGACAGGTGGCAGGCGTTTTTTGTGACGGTTTCTCTCTCAAGCAGCGTCCGTGAGGGCCGGATTGTTCATCTCCGGCGACCCCGAGTCGCGGCGCCACAGCCCTGCGGCGACCGGCTGAATCGCCATGCCCGGCCTCCGCAGGCCAACTACGCGACCTGCCGGGCCGCCGGGCCGCTCACAAGATCACGCACGGCTCGGGAATGCCCACGAACGGCGCGCGCAGAAGATAGGTCAACCCTTGCGCCGCATCCGGGTCGGTCATGCCCTCCAGCGCGCTCGTAACCAGCAGGTCGCGCATATCCGCGCCGCCGAAGGCCGGACAGGTGCTGTTCTTCCCGGGCAGATCGAGATGGTGGGTCATACGACCTTCCGCATCGAAGCGGGCCACGCGCCCGGAACTCCACAGCGCACACCAGAGGCCACCCTCGGCATCGACCACCGCGCCGTCGGGATAGAGGCCCTCGGCCGAGAGGTCGAGAAAAGGTCTCCGCTCCCCCTCGGGCCAGCCATCCGCATCCAGCGGCTGACGCCAGACCTTGTGGCTGGGCGTATCCGCGAAATAGGCAGTCCGGCCATCCGGCGTGAAGCAGATCGCGTTGGGGATCGAAATCTCCGTGACCAGACGACGTAGCTCGCCGCGGTAATAGCGGTAGATCGCACCGCGCCGTCGCTCGGCCTTTTTGCCCATCGTGCCGAACCAGAAGCCGCCCTGCCGATCCGCGCGCCCGTCATTCGAGCGGGTGCCGGGATCGTCGCCTTCCACCTCGATGAGCGGCTCGAGCGTCCCCTCGGCAATGTTGAACAGAGACAGCCCGATCTCGGTCGCGAGGATCATCCGCTCGCGGTCCACCCAGCCCGCCGCCGAGGCCATACCCTCGAACTGCCATTCGCTCGGCCCGTTGGCATCGCGCGTCAGCAGCCGGCGGTTCAGGATGTCGAACCAGAAGAACTGGCTACGCTCGGGATGCCAGAACGGCCCCTCGCCCAGTTCGCAAACCCTGTCGTCAAACACGCTCATCTATTTCCTCCCGCAATTTGCGGAACCCTCTCACTCCTGCAAGTCCTCGGGCAAGAGGGTCCAGGACTTGTTCCGGCAATCGACCCTCCGCAAGGCGCGACGGGTCTCCAGGCTGCGCTAGGCTCACCCGGTCAGCCGCGTCGCCCGCAGATCGCCCGCCTGTTCGAGGATCGGGTAGGCGACATAGGTCATGTCCGTGTTGATCTGCTTCAGCGCGCGCACGGTTTCCTGATGGATATTCGTGGTCTCGATGGAGGCGCTGTTATTCGCACGCAGCCGGGCGAGGTGTGCGGCCTGCAATTCGGCCTCGGCGGCGCGGGTGCGGTCTTTCTCCTCCACGAGCTGTCGCGCGTCGTCGATCTCGCCCGACATCAGGACGTTCAGCGCAACCCGCGCATTCGACGCGACTCGGTCGTGGAAATCGGTCAGCTCACGCAGCCCCTCTTCGGAGAAGGTCAGGCCGCGTTCGTGGATACGCTGCGCGAGATCCACGAGATTGGTCGAGATCTGGTCGCCCGCATCCTCGAGATGGTTCGCGACCATCGCGATCTCCATCGCGCGCCGGGATTGCTCGGTGCTCAGCCGTGTCTCGTTGAGCCGCGCGACATAGAGCTTGATCTCGTAATGCATCCGGTCGACTTCGTTCTCGGTGCGCTTGATGCGGGCGGCGATTTCCGGATCCCAATGCACGAAGAGCCCCAAGGCGGGTTGCAGCATCTCGAAGACCGACTCGCCCATGCGCAACAGCTCGCGTGCCGCATTGCCGAGCGCATGCCCCGGATCGCCGAGCCCCTTTTGATCGAGGGCGCTGATCCGAGTGGGCGACATCTCCTTGCGGTCCGCCACGACCGCTCCGGCAAGGCGCAGCACCGACGGGATCAGCGGAAGCGAGAGGATTGCGACGCCGAGGTTGAAGACGAGGTGCAGATTGATCACCCGCCGCGCCATCGTGCCACCCAAGAAGTCGAGCGCTTGCGGATAGAAAATCAGGCCGAGCAGCACAAGCATGGCCCCGCCCCCGCGCAGGACGAAATTCGACACCATGATCCGGCGCGGGATCGGATCGGCCGAGAGGGTCAGCATCACCGGGATGATCGCCCCGCCGAGATTGGCGCCGAGCACCATCGCCGCAGCGCCCGGCCCCGGCAGCAGGCCTTGCCCGGCGAAGGTCACGAACATCAGCACCGCCGCAATCGAGGAATGCATCGCCCAGGTCAGCAGGGCTCCGAGGACGAAGGCCGAGACCAGATCGCTGCCCAACCGCGTCAGCACCGCATTGACGAGCGCGCTTTCGCGCAGGGGCGCCGTCGCCTCGCCGATCAGACCGAGCGAGAGCAGCACCAGCGCCAGCCCCACGAAGATACGCCCCGCCTGCCGCGGCCGCCGGGCTTTCGATTTGAGAAACAGCGTCACCCCGATCACCAGCAGCGCGGGCACCAGCACATGGATCGGCGAGAGCAGGATCTGGGCCACGATCGACGAGCCCAGATCGGCGCCCAGCACGAGCGCCACGCCAGAGATCGCCGCCAATGTTCCGCTCGCGGCAAAACCTGCAGTCAGGATCGCGACGGCGGTCGAACTTTGCAGCAGCATCGCCGCCCCCGTCCCCGCCGCCATCGCGCTGATCCGCGTCCCGGCCGTGCGGCGCAGGAACTGTCGCAGCGACGCCATGAAAGCGCGCTCGACCCCGGTGCGGATCAGCCGAACCGCCCAGAGAAGCAGCGCCACCGCGCCCGCCAGATCGATCAGGAAATAGATCATGCGCTCTCCCAAATCCCGCACGCCGCCCGGGTTACCTCCGACGGCGCGCGGACCTTTTCAGGATAAACTGCATCAAAATGTGGCATTAGCAACATTTTTCTTGAAATTACGAGGCATAGCCCACATCAATTTTTAGGAACGCGGTGAAAGGATCACCTTTCGGGAGAGGCAATGGACGCGAGCGCGAAACAAGAGGGAACGCGGCTCCGCAAACGCGACCGGCGGGAACAGATCCTGTTCGAGTTGAAGCTGCGCCCGCACTTGCGCATCTCGGAACTCGCGGCGCGGTTCGGGGTCTCGACAGAGACGATCCGGCGAGATTTCGATGCGCTCGAAGAAAAGGGGCTGATCGACCGCGCGCATGGCGGCGCATCGCGGCCCCATCCTGGCCACTATCCCACGCTGGACGAGCGCGAACGCGACCAGTTTCAGGAGCGCGAGCGGATCGGCCGCATGGCCGCCGCGCAGGTCGTCGCTGGCGAGACGCTGATGATCGACTCCGGCTCGACCACGCAGCAGATGGCCAGATTTCTCGCCATGGCAGGAACGCCCTGTCGTGTGATCACCAATTCCCTGCCCATCGCCATGCTTCTCGGCGGTAGCGAGGGGGCGGACGTGATCCTCGCGCCGGGGAATTACCTGCCCACGGAGTCGGCGGTCGTGGGCGAAGAGACGCTCGATTTCCTGTCACGCCATCACGTCGACCGGGCGGTGATCGGCGCCACGGCGCTTTCGCTCGAGGGCGTGTCCGAGTCCATTCCGGGCTTCGCTGCGGTCAAACGCGCGATGCTCGCGCAGGCGCAGGCGGGGATGCTGCTGATCCTCGGCTCGAAATTCGGCATTCACGGTTTCACGCGCGCCGCGACGCTCGGGGCGCTGGCCTCGGTGGTGGTGGACCGCGCACCGCCCGCCGATCTGGAAGAGGCGCTGCGAAAGAACGGCGTGGACGTGCTGCTCGCGAAGTGAAGGCAAGGTCACAGGCGCGCCCGAACCGGCTGGTGATCGCGACCGCAGTGGTGATAAGCGCATGGCCATCAACGAAAGTGCTTAGGGACGACCTTCTGATGACAATGACAGCGCAGGAAGCGCTTGTGGCCTATGAGCGCGCGCGCCACAGACTGCCCTCCCCCGGGCTGGCCAAGACGAGCCGGATGGCCCGCGACCTCTCGGAGCTTGCCGATCTGTTCGACGTCTTTCTGCTCGATGCTTTCGGCGTGCTCAATATCGGCGAGACCGCCATCGAGGGCACGCCCGAGCGCGTCGCGGCGCTGCAAGCGGCGGGCAAGCGGGTAATGGTCGTGTCGAACGCGGCGGGCTTCCCGCACGACACCCTGATGCAAAAATACACAAGGCTCGGCTACAGCTTCGCGCCCGAGGATGTCGTCACCAGCCGTGCCGCCCTCGTCTCCGCCCTGCGCACCGCCCCTCCGCGCGCCTGGGGTCTGATGGCGAGCCGCGCGGCCGGGATCGGCGAGTTGGACGCGTTCGATGTCACATGGCTCGCCGAAGACCGTGCCGCCTACGACGCGGTCGAGGGCTTCCTTCTGATCGGCGCGGCGGAATGGACCGAGGAGCGGCACGCCCTGCTCGAAGCCTCTCTGCGCGACAACCCGCGCCCGGTCTGGGTCGGCAATCCCGACATCGTCGCCCCGCGCGAGATCGGTTTCACGCAGGAACCGGGGCACTTTGCCCACCGGCTCGCCGATGCGACGGGCATCGCGCCGGAGTTCTTCGGCAAGCCCTTCACCAATATCTACGATCTCACCTTCGCGCGTCTCGGCCCGGTCGACCCCGCGCGCGTGCTGATGGTCGGCGACAGCCTGCACACCGACATTCTCGGCGCGCAGGCCGCCGGTATTCGCTCTGCCCTGATCGCGGGACACGGGTTCTTCGGCGGCGAGGACGCGCAAGCGGCAATCGCGACCTGCGGCATCTGTCCGGACTTCGTGCTGCAACGCCCGTGAGCCCGCGGCGACCAGTATAGTTCGACGCCCTCAGCGCGAGACTTGAGCCGTGCGCCGCGTCCTTGCTGCCATGCGGCATGCGGCGTCGCGCCGTCTCGGCGACAACGGGTGGCCGGACAATGCCCTCGGGCAGCCTTACGCCGCCGGGCTAAAGGGTATACTTCATATGCATCTTTTAGTATCTGTTGCCGGAAAAGCATGGAGACCAGACCTGTCATGGACTCACCAGAGAGCATCCAACAGCATTTGGCCGCTATCGTGGAAAGCTCGGAAGATGCGATCGTCACCAAGGACCTCAACAGCATCATCCTGAGCTGGAACCGCGGCGCGGAGAACCTGTTTGGCTACACTGCGGAAGAAGCCATCGGCCGGCCGATCACGATCATCTTTCCCGACGACCGGATGGACGAGGAGGTCGACTTCATCGCCCGCCTGAGGCGCGGCGAGCGGATCGCGAATTACGAAACGGTCCGTCAACGCAAAGATGGAAGCTCTGTCCCGGTGTCGCTGACCGTCTCGCCCGTGCGCGATGCCGAGGGACATGTCGTCGGCGCATCTAAGATCGCGCGCGACATCACCTTGCAGCATCAACTGGCAGAGCAGCAGCGGCTGCTTCTGTCAGAGATGCGCCACAGGGTCGGGAACGCCTTCGCCGTCGCGGCCTCCCTGATTGCCGTGGCCGCGCGACAGGCGGAAAGCGTCGAGCAGCTCAGTTCCGAAATGCGCTGCCGTCTCCACGCCATCGCGTCGCTCAACTCGATGACGGTGAACGACCCATCCGGCGACGAAGCGGAAGGCATGCCGCTCTCCTATCTCGTGAGCACCATCCTGAAACCTTTCAGCGAAGGGGCGACGGTCCAGACCTCGCTTCCCGATATTCAGGTGCGACCCGCCGCGATCACGCCCCTGACGCTCGTTCTGTTCGAACTCGCGACGAACTCGGTGAAGTACGGTGGCCTTTCGCGGGACGGCCACGGCCTCGAGATAAACGCCGAGATAGAAGACGGGCGCTTCGGGCTCACGTGGAAAGAACCCGGCATCACCGAAGCGGGGTCGGGCCAAGCAGAAAGCAAGGGGTTTGGCACGTCCCTGTGCCGGCTGACCGTATCAACCTCGCTCGGAGGTAGCTTCTCGCGCGAATTCACGCCAGAGGGTCTGGTCGCGACCTTGGACCTCGATCTGGCCGCCGTATCGGAAATGTCGTGAGAGCGACCGGCATCGAGATGCCTGCGACCTGAAGGTCTGGCCTGCCGATTTGCGTCCGGGCCGGAGTAAGGGCTACGTATACCCCAAAGATGGCGTCAAAATCACGAGGCTCGGCAATGACGCGGGACGACAGCGCATCCAAACCGGCAGAGCTTCGGCACCGGATCATGGCCGGCTTCATCGGCAACGTGGTCGAATGGTATGACTTCGCGCTCTATGGCTATCTGGCGGGCGTCATCGCCCCGGTCTTCTTCCCCTCGAACGACCCGACCGCGGGCCTGATTGCAACCTACGGGATTTTCGCGGCCGGGTTCCTGATGCGTCCTCTAGGCGCGGCGGTGTTCGGGTGGTTCGGCGACCGCTACGGGCGCGCCCGAACGATGCAGATCTCGGTCGTGATGATGGCGATGCCGACGCTGTTTCTGGGCATATTACCAACCTATGCGCAGGTCGGCGTGCTGGCGCCGGCACTTCTGGTTCTGGTGCGGCTGCTGCAGGGCCTGTCGGTCGGTGGGGAGTTCTCGTCCTCGGCGACCTATCTTGTCGAAACCGCGCCCCTGAAGAAACGCGGCCTGACGGGGAGCTGGGCCAATATCGGCTCCATGTCGGGATCACTTCTCGGGGTCGGGGCGGCGGCGCTGGTGACGAACCTGTTCGACGCGCAGACGCTCGCCGATTGGGCGTGGCGCCTGCCCTTCCTTGGGGGCGCACTCCTCGGGACGGTGGCGATCCTGATCCGCCGCAACCTGCACATGTCCGAGCATTTCCGGCAGCATCTGGAGGATCGCGACGAGACGTCTCCCCTTCTCGAAGCCTTCACGACGAACCGTAAAGAGACGCTTCTGGCGGTGGCCTTCGCGGCCAGTTACGGCACCTGCTACTACATCGCCTTCGTCTATCTTCCGGAATGGCTGTCCGGCCAGGGCTTGATGGCGCGAGACACGGCGCTTCTGATCAACACCGCGATGACGGTCCTCGTGATCCCCGCGATGCCACTGGCGGCGATCGTGGGCGACCGGTGGCTGCCGCGCAGGGTCTGGATCGCTCTGGCGATCGGGTCGTTGGCGCTGGCCGCGTGGCCCTTGCACGAATGGATGCTCACGTCAGGCGGCGCGATTCTGCCCGTGGTGGTGGCGCATGCGGTGAGCTTCCTGCTCTTGGCCGTACCGCTGGGATCGGGGCCCGCCCTGTTCGCGGAGATGTTCCCCGAGCGGGACCGGCTCTCGGGCTATTCCGTGGCCTTCAACATCGGCCTCGGCATCTTCGGAGGTCTCACCCCGATGATCGCAACGAGCCTCATCGCCGCGACGGACCTCGTCACCGCCCCCGCGCTCTACATGCTCGTGGCGGGCTTGATCGCTGTGGTCGCACTCGTCTTCACCCCGGATCGCAGCCGCGCGCCCTTGCGCTGAACGGATCGCCTGGTGAAACCCGATTGAAGGCTGGACCGATCGCCGGGATGCGCTATCACGGTATCGGCGCGATCCTCTGCGGACTGACGCGCGATCGACCGTGAACCGTGCAGAAGGAACGCAGACCGGATGGAACAGCGCGGAACCGACCGTTTCAAGCTCGCTCTTCTCGCGCTCGCCGCAGCGGCCCTGATCGTGGGGCTCGCCTTCTGGTTCGCGGGCGCCGAGGCCATGGCAAAAGCGAGCTGGGTCGTCGGCGTCGTGCCCACCCTCGCCGCGCTGGTTTACGAAATCTCGCGCAGCCTGCGGCGCGGCGAAGTCGGCCTTGATATCGTGGCCGCGCTCTCGATGACCGCCGCGCTTGTCTTTGACGAAACACTCGCGGCGGCAGTCGTGGCGGTGATGTATTCCGGCGGCACGTTCCTCGAAAGCTTCGCCGAAGGCCGCGCCCGGCGGGAGATGCACGACCTGCTTTCCCGCGTCCCTCGGACCGCGACGCGTCACCGCGACGGCGAGCTGGAAGATATCTCCCTCGACGAGATCGCCCCCGGGGACCGCTTGCTGATCCATCAGGGCAACGTGGTGCCCGTGGACGGGACCTTGGCGTCCGAGACGGCTTTTCTGGACACATCGGCGCTGACCGGGGAGTCCTTGCCTGTGCGTATTGCGCACGGGGGCGACATCATGAGCGGCTCGACCAACGCGGGCGAAGCCTTCGACCTTATCGCGGTGCGGCCCGCGAAGGACAGCACCTATGCCGGGATCGTCCGGCTGGTCGAAGAAGCGCAGGCCTCGAAGGCGCCGATGTCGCGGCTGGCGGATCGCTGGTCTCTGGGCTTTCTCGTGGTCACCGTCGCCATCGCCTTCGCCGCGTGGTGGTTCACCGGAGACCCGATCCGGGCCGTTGCCGTTCTGGTGGTCGCGACGCCCTGCCCGCTCATCCTCGCCGTACCGGTCGCGCTGGTCGCGGGCCTCTCGCGCGCGGCGCATTACGGCGTGCTCATCAAGGGTGCGGGCCCGCTTGAGACGATGGCGCGTATACGCACGCTGATCCTCGACAAGACCGGGACTCTGACCGACGGCCGCCCGCAGATCGTGTCCATCGACAGCCATGACGGGATGGAGGAGGACGAGATCCTGCGCCTCGCCGCAGCGCTCGATCAGGCGTCGAAACACCCCGTAGCACAGGCGATCGTCGCTGAGGCGAAAGAGCGCGGCTTTACCCTGCCCGTCCCGTCGGATGTGGCTGAAATCGCCGGCGAGGGAGTCGTCGGTCATGTCGAGGGGCGCAAGGTCTTCGTCGGCGGCGACGATTTCGTAGCGGCGCGGGTCGGGCGCAAACCGGGCGATCACCCAGCGATGGCCGCCGGGGCGGTTCTCGTCGCCGTCGCAGTGGATGGCAGGATGGCCGGGCATCTGGTGATGGCCGATCCGCTGCGCGAAGGTGCGGGCGCGATGCTCGACGGGCTGCGTCAGGAGGGGATCGCCCGCATCCTGCTCGCCACCGGCGACCGGACGGACGTCGCCGAGCGTGTGACCGAGGGCCTCGGCCTCGACGGGTTGCGCGCGGGCCTCACACCGGACCAGAAAGTTCTCCTCGTGCTCTCCGAGCGCAAGAACGGGCCGGTCATGATGGTGGGCGACGGCGTGAACGACGCGCCCGCCCTCGCCGCGGCAGATGTCGGCGTCGCCATGGGCGCACGCGGGGCCGCCGCCTCGGCCGAAGCGGCGGATGTGGTGCTTCTCGTCGACCGGATCGATCAACTGCGCGCGGGCATCGAAATCGCCGCGTCCTCGCGGCGGATCGCCTTCGAGAGCGTCGCCGCCGGGATCGGGCTCTCCGTGCTCGGTATGATCGCGGCCGCCTACGGCTACCTGACCCCGGTCGAGGGGGCGATTTTGCAGGAGGTGATCGACGTCGCCGTCATCCTCAACGCCTTGCGCGCCCTCCGGATCAGGCCCGAGTGAGACCGCATCGCAATCGCGCGCCCTCACCCGGCCCTGCGCCGAACGATGCTATCGCAGGTAGACCTGGTTGCCGCTGCGCACGACGCTCACCCTGTCGCCGACGCGGAACTGGTTCGACATCTGGATCACGGTGATCGAGCCGCCATTGTCGAGCCGCACGGTCCACGCATAGGAGGTGTAGGTGCCGCCCTGGCTGGCGATGTTGCTGCCGACGATCGTGCCCGCGATCGCGCCGACGCCGGTCATCACGTCCTTGCCTTTCCCTGAGCCGAGCTGATGGCCAATCACGGCACCGACGAGACCGCCCGTGACCGCGCCGACGATCTGGTCGCCGTCACTGGTCCGGCGCATCGTGACCGGCTGCACCGCGACGATGCGGCCGTATTCCACACTTTCGTAATTGTAGGTGGTGCGCGTGCCGGGGGCCGGGCCGTTATAGGGCCCGGTCGCATAGGGACCGGGCGTCGGATTGCACGCAGCGACGCTCAGCGCCGCCGGCAGGACAAGAAGAAAGAAACGCATTTAAACCTCCATGGTAGCTCCGCCGCATGTCGTCGACATCGGGGCGTAGGAAGAGCTTGCCGCGACTCAGAGAGCGTTTCCTTGTTTTCGGACAATACGCGCGAAGAAGTCGCAGGCGGAGGCTGCATGGAGGGGAGAAAGTTTCTTGGCGATCCCTGAAGGACTCGAACCCTCAACCTGCTGATTAGAAGTCAGCTGCTCTATCCAGTTGAGCTAAGGGACCGCGTGGCCCCTAAATGCGCGATCGGGGCGCGCGGCGCAAGTTCAGATCGCGCGCATCAGGAAGACGGAATTCGGATCGGGTTGATAGCCGACATAGGGCCCGCATTCCGTAAATCCCGCGCGCAGGTAAAGCTGGCGCGCCGGAGCGAAGGAATCCTGCGATCCGGTCTCGAGATAGAGGCGCGCCATGCCCTCGGCGCGGGCGGCTTCGACCAACTGCTCGAGCATCCGCTGCGCCAGCCCCTGCCCGCGCATTTCGGAAAGGATGTGCATCGACTTGATCTCGCCCTCATCGGGCGCGATGCGCTTCAGCGCCCCCATGCCGACCGGGCGTCCCGCCTGCCGCATAACGAAAAACGAGATGCCGGGAGCGGCGAGCGCATCGGGCGGCAGCATATGGATCGATTCCGGCGGCGTATCGGCGTGCATCGCCGCCGCGTGGCGGGCGTGAAGCTCGGCGAGATCGCCCCCCAGCGGGGTCTCGCGCGCGATTTCGATCGTGTCTTGCATTGGGCATCCTCATTCGTGTCGGCGGCAGATTAGGCATGGCGCGCGCCGGCCTCCAGCGCGAAAACGCATCAGTTGCGAATGACTTTGCAGAAGCCGCCCCCATCGCGGATTTTCTCGCAGGTCGCCAGCGCCTCCTTGCGCGAACCCGCCGGAACCTGCGCGGTGTATTGCGCGCGTCGTCCGAAGGCCGGCATGACCGCACGTACGAAGCGCAGCTTCGTGTCGCCGATAACCCCGGAGTGGCGCGCGGCAGCCTTTTTCCCAAAAGTCTCGGCCGATCTCTGGGTGCGCCCGGCGGCCACGATGACGCCCCAGGGCGGGACCGGATCGCGGAAGTCGCGGATCGCCTGACCCTCCGCCAATGTGGTGCAGGCGACGAGGAAAGGCGTATCGCCATCGAGCCTGTAATCCACCCTATCTGGCGGCGTGTCGCGCCAGTCTTCTGCCGAGTGGCCGGTGATCGCGCGGACATAGGCCCGGGTTTCTCCCGCGAGGCCGCCGGTCTTCGCAATGAAGCCCGCCGCGCGATCCTCGCCGCCGTTATAGCCGATCGCTGCGAGGCCGGGATTGCCGAAGCGTCTGGCCATCTCGCCGAGGTAACGCGCCGAGGCCTCGATCGCTTGCGCCGGGTTGAACGGGTCGGCAAGCGCGCGCAGCCGCGCCGTGCCCGGCATGAATTGCGCGATACCCTGCGCGCCCGCCGGGCTGATCGCCGCCGGATCGAACCGGCTTTCGCGCCACAAAAGCCGCGCGAAATAGCCCGGATCGAGCCCAGCTTCGTCGGCCGCGCTTTGAATGAGCCTGCAGGTGTCGGCGAAATAATCCGTCAGTCCGATACATCGCCGCCCGTCCGCGGTGCAGCGCAGATCGGGCGCGGGCGGACCGATCATCGCCCGCGCCGGTTGCGCGTTCGGCGCCCCCGCGAGGGCACAGAGGATCAGGGCGGAAAGGACGGCTCGCATTGCGGAAAATTACCGGGATTCCCGGCGTGGGGCCAGCGCGAGTTCAAGGACGAAGTCACCAGACATCGTGCGGCTGCATGGACGAATGGGCTGGCGTCAAGCAGGGGTCGCGCAGCCCTAGTTGCGCAGCACCCCGGCGGCGGTCAGCGCGTGGCGGTCAGGCCGCCAGATATCGGCATGCGGTGTCGCGAAGGCCCGCGCGGCGAAGCGCGCCGTCACGCCACGCTCGCGCAGGAAAGCGCGGTCGATCTCCTCCTCTTTTCCGATGTCGATCGGCAACGGGTAAGCTTCCAGGCTGTAGCCGTGAAAACCCAGCTCCCCTTCGGGGCCAAGATCGCGATGCGCGCCTGCCATGAAAATCAGCGTGCAGGCCGAGTAGCATCGCTTCGTCACCCGCGTCTTCAGCCCCCGCCTCATCACGCGCTGCGCCAGCGCGCGGGCGGCAAAGACGTGCCCACCGGCGCTGTCGAGATCGATCGCCGAGACGCCCTGCGTCGGGGTCGCCTCGAACCGAGCCAGAAGATCGTAGCTGATATCGCCGGTGAGATAGGCGATTCCGTTTCGCACCTCCAGCGGCATCGGCCCGGCATGAGCGATCGGCGCCAAGGCCATCGTTTGCCGCGCCGATTGGTCGAGCGCATGCGTCGCGCTCACCACCGCGACGGCCCCGATCGCCACACGCGCGGCGAACAGCACATCGCCCCGTGCCCGCGCATCGACCCAATGCGAGACGCTGCGCCACGCCCCCACCACCTGCCATACCGCCAGCGCGATGTCCGCGAGGATGAGCATTGAGAAGAGTGGCATTGGCACCGGCGGCGACACGACCTGCCAAAGCCGAGCCACGGCGAACCGCCCGCCGATCAGCACGACTATAAGCGCGATCCACGGCGGGTACGCGCCGCGCCAATATGCGCCGATGCCCCAGAGCGGGGCTGGTTGCGATGTCCGGGTGGCTCGGGCCATTCACGCCATCCTTTCGAGCACTATCAAGTGTCAGTGTAGCACGACCGAGCCGAAAACCGGGAATCCGCCTTTCCGACCGGGCTGCGAGGCAGACCTAAGGTGGACCTTCTGCGACGACGGGAGCCTCTGTTATACTTATCGGATAGGGAGGTTTCTTCGCATGATCACGCTGACGATCAATGGGCGACATATCGACGTCGAGGACGGCACCAGCTTGCTGGAGGCGGCGAAGACAGCCGGCATCCACATCCCGACCCTGTGCCATTATCCCGGCCTGCCCGCCCATGCCGTGTGCCGCATGTGCCTCGTGGAGATCGAGGGCACGCAGAACCCGCAACCGGCCTGTCGCACTCTGGCGAAGGATGGGGACGTGGTGACGACGGACAGCGAAGCGCTGACTGCCTTTCGGAAAGCCGATGCGGAATGGCTGCTCGCGCGGCATCCGAACGACTGCATGCGCTGCGAAGTGAACGGGGCGTGCCAGCTCCAGCGTCTCGTCCATGAGAACCAGTGGGAAGAGCGTTGGCCGAAGACGCCGGCCGGGGCCGTCACCGCGTCGGAAGAACTCTCCTGCGATCACACCTCCCCCAGCATCTGGCGGGACTTGTCGAAATGTATCGAATGCGGGCTTTGCGCGGAGGTCTGCGGCGACAGCGTGCAGAACCAGAACGTGATCGGCTTCGCCAATCGGGGCTTCGACCGGCGCCCCGTCACCGTCTTCGACGTGCCGCTGTCGCAGACCAACTGCATTTCCTGCGGCCAGTGCACGCTTGTCTGCCCGGTTGGCGCGCTGATCGAGGCCCCGCATTGGCACGAGGTGCTGCGCACGCTCGATGCCCATCGGCGCGTCTCCGTGGTTCAGGTCGCCCCGGCGACCCGCATCGCCATCAGCGAGGAATTCGGTCTGGAGTCGGGAACTGTCAGCACAGGGCGCCTGATCAATGCGCTGCGGCTCCTGGGGTTCGATTATGTGTTCGACACGAATTTCGCTGCCGATCTCACGATCATGGAGGAAGGCACTGAATTGCTGTCGCGCCTCGAGGCCGGGACGGAGCTGCCGCTGTACACCTCCTGCTGTCCGGGCTGGGTGAATTGGGTCGAGTTGAACCGCCCCGATCTTCTGCCGCATCTGAGCACGACCAAATCGCCACAGCAGATGCATGGCGCGATCGCCAAACGGGGCCGCTTCGCGCGGTCTCTGGGCCCTGATTTCGCAGACGGCAAGGCCGAACCCTACGTGGTGAGCGTGATGCCCTGCACCGCCAAGAAGGACGAGGCTCAGCGGCCCGGCGTCTCGGGCGACGTGGATCATGTGCTCACCACCCGAGAGCTGGCGCGGATGATCCGGTCGCGCGGGATCCCGTTCGGGGCGCTCTCCGAGGACGGGCAATTCGACAGTCCGCTGGGCGAGAGCACCGGGGCCGCACAGATATTCGGCGCCTCGGGCGGCGTCATGGAGGCGATGGTCCGCACGGCTGCGCATTTCAAAGGGGTCGAGCACGATCTGCCGCTGGAATGGGAGGCATTGCGCGGTGTGCGCGAGGGCGTGAAGACCGCGACCATTCCCGGCGTCGGCACGGTGGCCGTGTGCAACGGGATCGCGTCCGCCCAGCGCATGCTAGAGGATGAGACGTGGCGCGAGGACTATGTCGCGATCGAGGTCATGGCCTGCGTCGGTGGCTGCCTCGGCGGCGGCGGCGAGCCGAAATCCATGGACCCGCAAATTCTGCAAAAACGCGCCAAGGCGATCTACAGCGTCGATGCAAAGGCACCGCGCCGCCGTTCCTATGAGAATGCGGATGTGCAGGCGCTCTATGCCTCGGAACTGGGCGCGCCGAACTCCCCGACCGCGCACCATCTGCTCCACACCCATTACGCCGCCAGACATTCCAAGCGCTCGCTGCTGATGCGCTTTCTGGATTGCGTGGACCGGCGCGACGGTGCAGCGGCTGCAAAGCTGTTTCATCCCGACGGGATCTGGTCGACTGCCTCTCCCTTCGGCGTGCTAACCGGCGCGGACGAGATCGCGGGGCTCATCAACGCGAAGCTTCCGCCGAACCTGCGCGGCGCGAAATATGGGCGCCACCAGATGGAGCGCTCCTCGGATATCGACGATCTCACGGTCCTCGCCCCCGACGGGAGCCGCAGCCGCTTCGATCTGGAGCTGAGCACCGTGGAGGAGGACGGATATTCGCAGATGGCGATCAAGACCCTCACGCGCACGGTCCTTTGATGCGGTGATGTGCAAGCATTGCCCGCAGCGGCCGACGACAGATCGCGAATTGATCAACTCGCCGACCCCACGCGCGTTTCTTCTACCCTTCTTGTTCTAGAGCAAAGCCATAGCGGGCGACGGGGTTCATCCTTTGCGACGTATCACACCTGCCCTCCCTGCGGGACGAGAAACCGGAACGGATTCATCATGCCGAGTCAGAGCCGCGACGAGATCGAACACGTATTGTCCAGCGCGAAAAGCCGCCGACCTTGGCGGCTCTGGGCCCTCGGCGCGGGGGCCCTCGTGATCGCGGTCGGCGCTTGGGTCTGGTTGGCGCCGTCCCGCGACAGCACCGGCACAAGCTACATCACGCAGGCCGTCACCCGGGGCGATTTGACCGTCACGGTCACCGCGACCGGCACGGTGCAGCCCACGACGGAAGTCGAGGTCTCCTCGGAGCTGTCGGGTACGCTGGCAAGCATCGACGTCGACTATAACGACGAGGTCAAAGTGGGTCAGGTCCTCGCGCGGCTCGACGATACGAAATTCAAGGCGCAGGTCGCCAATGCCGAAGCCGCGCTCGCGGCCGCCAAGGCGCAGCTCGCACAGGCCGAAGCCACCCAGAAGGAAGCGACGGCACTCTACGAGACACAGGCGGAACTGGACCGGCGTGGCGTCTCGACCCATAGCACCTTCGTCACCTATATCGCGCAGCGCGATCGCGCGGTGGCGGCCGTTCAGGCCGCGAAAGCGTCGCTGACTTTGGCCGAGGCGAACCTTGCTTTGGAGAAGGACGATCTGCAGAAATCGGTCATCCGGTCCCCGATCAACGGCGTCGTTCTGGACCGCAATGTCTCGGCCGGTCAGATCGTGGCCGCCTCGCTATCCGCGCCCACCTTGTTCACGCTCGCCGAAGACCTGCGCCGCATGCAGTTGCTCGTCGATATCGACGAGGCGGATATCGGTCAGGTCGCGGTCGGCAATGACGCGACATTCACCGTCGACGCCTATTCCGGTCGCTCTTTCCCGGCGACGATCACGCAGGTGCGCTACGCCCCCGAGACAACCGACGATGTCGTGACCTACAAGGGTGTGCTGGCGGTCGACAATGCCGACCTGCTGTTGCGCCCCGGCATGACCGCGACGGCGACGATCACCGTGGACGAGGCCAAGGACGCGCTCCTGATCCCGAATGCGGCGCTGCGCTATGCGCCCCCGCAACAGGTCGAAGACGCAGGCAATGGCGCGAGCGGGCTCATCGGCCTCGTGATACCGAGCCGACCGGGTTCGGAGAGCGGTACCGCGAGCGGGAAATCCGTCTGGGTTCTTCGCGACGGCACCCCTGTCGAGGTTGCGGTCACGCCGGGGGCGACGAATGGCAAGTTCACGATCGTCACCGAAGGCGACCTGGTCGTCGGCGATCAGGTCATCACCGATCAGCGGGACACGTCGCGATGAGTGAGCCGCTCCTCGAGCTGCGCGGAATCGAGCGCCACTACGGCCACGGGGAGACCCTCGTGCGTGCACTCGACGGCGTGGATCTTCGCGTCGAACCGGGGGAATTCCTTGCGATCATGGGCCCCTCGGGGTCGGGAAAGTCGACCGCAATGAATATCATCGGCTGCCTCGACCGGCCGACCGCGGGGAATTACCTGTTCAACGGCGTCGAGGTCGCGACCCTGAACCGCGATCAACGGGCCCTGCTGCGCAGGCATTACCTCGGCTTCGTCTTTCAGGGCTACAACCTTCTGCCCCGCACCACCGCGCTGGAGAACGTCGAGCTTCCGCTGATCTACAAAGGGATGCGGAAGGCCGAACGCGTGGCGCGCGCCCAGCTGGCTCTGGCACGCGTCGGGCTTGAGGGGCGCGAGGATCACACGCCGTCGCAGCTCTCGGGCGGTCAGCAGCAACGGGTCGCGATCGCGCGGGCGCTTGCGGGAGAACCGATGGTTATGCTCGCCGACGAGCCCACGGGCAATCTCGACACCAAACGCAGCGTCGAGATCATGGACCTGATGCAGGATCTCAACCGCGAGTCCGGCCTGACCATCGTCATGGTCACGCATGAGGAGGATATGGCCGCCTACGCTTCGCGCCTCGTCGTCTTCACCGACGGCCGGGTCGTGCGTGACGAGAAGATGCGCGAGGGGGCCCTGTGATGCTCTGGGAAACCATCCGGCTCGCACTCACCGCGATCATCCGAAACGCGCTTCGCTCCTTTCTCACCGTGCTGGGCGTCGTGATCGGGGTGGCGGCCGTCATCGCGATGATGACCGTCGGCCAAGGCTCCTCGGAACAGGTCTCGGCGAATGTCGCCGCGCTCGGCACGAATGTTCTCGTCCTGCGATCCGGTGCGCGGATGATGGGGCCCGGATCGCGCGAGGCCGCCCCGCCCTTCAAGCTGTCGGACGCCGAGGCGCTGAAAGACCTGAGCAGCCTCTCCGCCGTCGCGCCGGTCGTCTCGACCGCGGCCACGGCCGTGTTCGGCAATAATAACCGCATGACTTCGATCACCGGGACGACCTCCGCCTATCTCGATATCGGTGGCTGGTCTCTCGCACTCGGGCGCAGCTTCACCCCGGCCGAGGATCGCAGCGGCGCCAATCTTTGCATCATCGGCGAGACCGTGCGGACGACCCTGTTCGGCGCGACCGATCCGACCGGCGAGAAGGTCCGCATCAAGGCGATTTCCTGCGAGGTGATCGGCTTGCTGAAAGCGAAAGGCGCAGGCTCGTTCGGGCAGGATCAGGACGATCTCGTCATCATGCCCATCCGAACGGTGCAAAGACGGCTGATGGGCAGTCAGGACGTTTCCACGATCTCGGTTCAGGTCGCGCCGAACGTGTCGACGGCCCGGGCGACCTCCGACATTGAGACCCTGATGCGCGAGCGGCGTCGCATCGCCATCGGCGAAGAGGACGATTTCTCGGTCTTCGACATGGCCGAGCTGAGTTCGATGCTCAATTCCGTCAACTCGGTGCTCACCGGCCTGCTCTCCTCCGTCGCGGCGGTCAGCCTGCTGGTGGGCGGCATCGGCATCATGAACATCATGCTCGTCTCGGTGACCGAGCGTACCCGCGAGATCGGCATCCGCCTCTCGGTCGGCGCGCAGGCGCATCAGGTGCTGATGCAGTTTCTGGTGGAGGCGGTGGTGCTCTCGGTTCTGGGCGGGATCATCGGCATCCTCTTCGGCCTCGGCCTCGCCTATGTCGCGTCGCGGATCATGGCGATCCCCTTCTCGCCACGCCCGGATATCATTCTTCTCGCCTTCGGCTTCTCGGCGGTAGTGGGAATGGTCTTCGGCTACTTCCCGGCGCGACGCGCGGCACGGCTCGACTCGATCGATGCGCTTCATTACCAGTAGAGGCGGTGGCCGGGTGGCCCCTGAAACGCAAAACGGCGCTGCCACCGCAACGCCGTTCTCGTCATTCGTTGGTGATGACCTGGCCCCTCAATGCGTCCAGTTCGCGCGGCGGTCGGTGGCGAAGTTCTCGCCGTAGCCGCGAGCGCGGACATTCGGCGCGCGCTTATGCGGCTCGGTCACGACGTAATCGATGCCCTTTTCCTTGGCATAGGCTTCCGCCGCTTCGCGTGTCTCGAAGCGCAGCCGTACCTGCGCCTGCGTGTCGTTCGAGCTGGTCCAGCCCATCAGCGGGTCGATTTCGCGAGCGTCGGCAGCGACGTAGTCGAGATACCAGAACCGCGTCTTCGCGTTGCCCGATTGCATGGCGTTGCGGGCGGGTTGGTAGATGCGCGCGCGCATGGGCAAACTCCTCTGCGATACCTCTGGCTTTTCTTAGTGCATCTGCAACAAATCGCAAGCCCCGGAGCGCAATGGCGACGGATGCGCGGCGATTATGCAGGGTGCAGCGGGAAGGAAGGAAGATCGCCCGCCGCTGTTGCCCGGGCATCCGCTTTGCACAAATAAATTAGCGGACCTGCGAACCGACGGGAGGGCAAGCTCAGAGTGACGCGCCGCTCGGCGGTCGGATACGCCCCAAGAGGCAAAAGATGCTCTCCCGGACCGTCGCGCCCCTTGGTCGAACTCCGCCACAAGCCTCTGTTAAATATGGACAATCCGACAGCAAGCATTAAGCTTCCCGCAACCTCCCTCGCAAACCCTTGAATGCGAACGAAAAGAGGACAAATCTGGGGAGCAAGCAAAAGGTCTGCCCGATGCCCCACAACAATACCAATCTGCCCACCGAACGCCCCGATGTGCTTACCCGCCCCAAGCTGGAAGGCGGCAAGCGGTTCGTGATGCACACTCAGTACGCTCCGGCCGGCGACCAGCCCACCGCGATTGCAGAGCTGTCTTCCGGGGTCGAGGCGATGGAGCGCGATCAGGTGCTGCTCGGGGCGACCGGGACCGGCAAGACCTTCACCATGGCAAAGGTGATCGAGGAAACTCAGCGCCCCGCGATCATCCTCGCGCCCAACAAGACCCTGGCCGCGCAGCTCTACGGCGAGTTCAAGAGCTTCTTCCCCGAAAACTCGGTGGAATATTTCGTCTCATATTACGACTACTACCAGCCCGAAGCCTACGTGCCGCGCTCGGACACCTATATCGAGAAGGAATCACAGATCAACGAGCAGATCGACCGGATGCGCCACTCGGCCACCCGGGCGCTTCTGGAACGTGACGACGTGATCATCGTGGCCTCGGTCTCGTGCATCTACGGCATCGGCTCGGTCGAGACCTATTCGGCGATGACGCAGGATCTCAAGACCGGCGACCTGATCGAGCAGCGCAAGTTCATCAACGAGCTGGTGGCGCAACAGTACAAACGCCTCGACGCGGCCTTCCAGCGCGGCGCGTTCCGGGTGAAGGGCGACACGGTCGATCTGTGGCCCGCCCACTTGGAGGACCGCGCCTGGCGGTTCTCCTTCTTCGGCGAAGAGCTGGAGGCGATCACGGAGTTCGACCCGCTGACGGGCGCGAAGACCGACAGTTTCGACCAGATCCGCATCTACGCGAACAGCCACTACGTCACACCACGCCCGACCCTGCAGCAAGCGGCCAAGGGCATCCGCAAGGAGCTGGCGCTCCGGCTGAAGCAACTGGAAGAGGAAGGCAAGCTGCTGGAGGCGCAGCGCCTCGAACAACGCACGAATTTCGATCTGGAGATGCTGGAGGCGACCGGCGTCTGCAACGGGATCGAGAACTACTCGCGCTATCTCACCGGCCGCGCACCGGGTGAGCCGCCGCCCACCCTCTTCGAATTCATCCCCGACAACGCGATCGTCTTCGCCGACGAGAGCCACGTCACCGTGCCCCAGATCGGCGGCATGTATCGCGGGGACTATCGGCGCAAGTTCACGCTGGCAGAACACGGCTTCCGCCTGCCGTCTTGCATGGATAACCGCCCCCTCAAGTTCGAAGAATGGGATGCGATGCGGCCGCAGTCGGTTTTCGTCTCGGCGACGCCCGCCGCATGGGAGCTGGAACAGACCGGTGGCGTCTTCACCGAACAGGTCATTCGCCCCACGGGCCTCCTCGACCCGGTCGTGGAGATCCGCCCGGTCGAGACGCAGGTAGACGACGTGCTTGATGAAATCCGCACCGTCGCGGCGCGCGGCTATCGCACGCTGGTCACCACGCTGACCAAACGCATGGCCGAGGATCTGACCGAATACCTGCACGAGCAGGGCGTTCGCGTGCGCTACATGCACTCCGACATCGACACGATCGAGCGGATCGAGATCTTGCGCGACCTGCGCCTGGGCGCGTTCGACGTGCTGATCGGGATCAACCTGCTGCGCGAGGGTCTGGACATTCCCGAATGCGGGCTGGTCGCGATCCTCGATGCCGACAAGGAGGGCTTCCTGCGTTCGGAAACCTCGCTGATCCAGACCATCGGCCGCGCCGCACGGAACTCCGAGGGCCGCGTCATCATGTATGCCGACAGGATCACCGGCTCGATGCAGCGCGCGATGGACGAAACCGACCGCCGCCGCGCCAAGCAGATCGCCTATAACGAGGAACACGGCATCACGCCCGAGACGATCAAGAAGAATGTCGATGACGTTCTGGCGGGCCTCTATCAGGGCGACACCGACATGTCGCGCGTGACCGCCAAGGTCGATGCGGTGAAGCCGGGGGCCAACCTTCAGGCCCATCTGGATGACATGCGTGCGAAGATGCGCAAGGCCGCCGAAGATCTGGAATTCGAGGAAGCCGCCCGCCTGCGCGACGAGGTGAAACGTCTCGAAGCGGTGGACCTCGCCGTCCACGACGACCCGCTCGCACGACAGTCCGCAGTGGAAGCGGCAAGCGAGGCTGCGGTCAAGGCGACGGGCCGGTCCACTGCGGGTCGCCCGGGCCAGCGCGGGGGTGTGAAGCGGCGGAAGGGTCGGTGAGGCTTGTCCGGCGCCTCTTGCTGAGCCTCTGGCTCGGTGCGCTCGCCGTGCCCGCGCAGGCCCAGATACTAACCTGCGCCGCACCGCCATTCGACGATCCCCCCGAGGTCGCAACCATCGTCGATCAGCTGCGTCCCGCTCTCGACCGCTGGCCGAGCCTGCATGTTGCGCTCTTTCGAGACGCTAGAGAGCTGTGTGTTGCCGACACGCTGCACGATGCGCGGGGATATTTCGAGCCGCGCTCCTCCCGGCTCGTGATCGCCACCGATATGGCACCCGCCTTGCAAAAGGCAGTTCTGATTCACGAATTGCGTCATCTGGAGCAGAAATTCCACGGCTCCTGCCCCGAGCCGAACCTGTCGATGAAGGAAAACGCCCGCGCGATCTTCGCGATGGAGGCCGATGCCACCACCTACAGTCTCGCTGTCGCCTGGGATTTGCGCAAAGCCGGGATGCCCGACACCTGGAACGCGCTGGCGACCTGGCCAATGCAGGCCGATATCGCGACCGCGTTCGAGGCGGAAATGGGCCGCTCGGGCGATCTCATCAGCGCGGCCAGCGCCGCGTTCACCCAATGGTACGCGAAAGACGAACGACGCGAGCTGTACTACCTCGCGTCGTGCAGCGATTATCTCGAGTCCCGCGACCGGGACCACAGAATGCTCAGCTATGATCGACTTTCCAGCGGCTTCTTCAACGCGCTTTGTCGGCTTCCCGATGGCGAAGCCTACCCTTGCGCAGAATCCGGAGGATGAGGCTCAGCCGCCGCTGACCGTCAAGCCCAGCAGCCGCCATTGCTGCATCCCGCCGCGGTAGTAATAGATCTTTTCCGCCGGGAAACCGGCTTCGATCATCCGGCGCGCGGCTGTCGGCGACTGGCCGCACCACGGACCGTTGCAGTAAAGCGCGACCGATTTCACGTCCGGACCATCGCAGATGAAGCCCTCGAAATCGGGCTGACAACCAAGCTCGCCCAGACGGTCGGGGGCTTCCATATAGGGAATATTGATCGCACCGGGGATTGCACCGCCCTCAAAATCGCGGGTCACCCGCCCGTCGACGACCACCACGTTGGGATCCTTGAGAAACTCCATCATCTCCAGTTCACCCACCGGGGTCACACCCGGCGCCGGGATCATCGGCTGGATGCAGAAATTCGGACAGGGGCGCGAGGTCTTGGCCCACTCGCCTTCCAGCTTGTTCTCGTTATCCTGAATCCGCTTGATCTCGACCGGCCCCTTGGCAGTCTCCACGGTCACGGACATAACGTCCGGGCGAATATTCACCGGCTCGGCGAAAGCGGGCGCGGTCAGAACAGGCGCGGCAACAAGCAGCGCGGCAAGAAACATGAAACGCATGATAACCTCCCTTTTTCGTGATCTTAACATAAATCCCGGCCTTGTCGCCGGACGTGCGGATCTTTAGCTCAACGAAATGAGAGCGATTTTGATCCTCGGTGCGGCGGTCTGGGCGGAGGGCGCCCCGTCCCCCACCTTGCTACGGCGCACGCGGCACGCGGCTGCGCTATGGCACGCGGGCGCGGCGGAGCGGGTGATCTGCTGCGGGGGTGTCGGGCGGTATCCACCGAGCGAGGCGGAAGTGATGGCCCGGATATTGCGCGCGGAAGGTGTGGATTCTGAGGCGATCCTTCTCGAAGATCGCTCGACCAGCACTTACGAGAATATCGGCTTCGCGCAGGCGCATCTGGATGGCGACGAGGTAACCATCGTGACCGATCCCTACCACGCACCGCGCGCGGTGATGATCGCGCGCCGGATGGGGCTGCGGGCACGCGCGGATTGCCCCACGCACCGCGCAAGCGCGAAGGCCCGCGCCCGCGAAGGCTTCGCCTACCTGAAGCTGGGATGGTGGATAGCGCGGGGCGGGCCCTTGCCCTGACCCGCGCCGCATGCGTCAGTCGAGGATCATCTTGCCGATGATCAGCACGATCACCGCCCCGACAAGCGCGATGGCGATTATCGCAAGCAGGCCGCCCGCCGCAAGCACCGCCCCGCCCAGAAGGGCCACGATGAACGGGGTGATGAGGGCGCCGACGACGCCGATCGCCAGATAGGCGGCTTTGTGACGTCCGCCCGAGACGACGCTCGCGATCCAGCCCGCCAGAAGACCAGCGAGCACGAGAAGGATCAGGCCGACCGTGCCGATTGCTTGCAGAACGCTTTCCATGATTTCACTCCGATATGTCTTTTCACATCAACGCGAGGCGCGCTCTGAAGTTCCCTCTTCGCGCGCCTATTTCGGCAGCGCAGCGCCCCGTGCGTGCCAGTCAGAAATCGGCGGAAACTTCGTACATCACCGGCTCGAAATTGCGGCAGAGCGTGTAGATGACCCGGTTGCGCTCGATCATCTCGGGGCTGCGCAGCATCGCCTGATAGTCGCCGCGCTCGTGCCATTTGGAATAGGTCGCGATCCGCGTGCGCGCGTCGTTCATATGCAGCCCCGCGCCGATGAAACCGGGCGCTTTCGAGATCACCTCGGCATAGGCGGCTTGCAGCTTCTCCATCAATTCGTCGGCTGTGGCGGGCGTCATCTCGAAGGTGCAGATCACGGTCTGCCCTTTGAAATCGCTGGTAATCTCGGTCATGGGCGGTCCTCCTCCGGGTCATGCTCGCACAGAAGCGCGCAGAAATCACCGCTCTTTTGTTCTCCCGTATCAGAGCGGCAGAAGCGCCAGCGCCGGGATCGCTACGATCAGCGCGATCCGGATCAGATCGGCGCAGACGAACCAGCTGACCGCGCCCCAGCTCGCGCGGCCCGGCCCCTGCCCTTCGATGGCGGAAATGACGAAGAGGTTCATGCCCACGGGCGGCGTGATCAGCCCGACCTCGACCACGATCAGCACCAGCACCCCGAACCAGATCGCGAGTGCCTGCGGGTCGAGGCCGAAATCGAGCCCCGCGACGATCGGCCAGAAGGTCGGCACAGTCAGCAGGATCATCGAGAGGCTGTCCATGAAGCAACCGAGGACGAGATAAAGAACCAGCATCGCGATCAGCACAGCCCACGGAGACACCCCCGCGCCGGTGATCATCTGCGCGAGTTCCTGCGGGAAGCGCGCGAAGCCGAGGAACCCGTTATAGACCGCCGCGCCAAGGATGATGAAGAACACCATCCCGGTCGTCTGCGCGGTCTCCAAAAGGGCGCGCACCAGCCCGCCTCCGCGCAAGCCCCCCGAGGCCCAGGCGGCGATCCCGGTCAGCGCCGCGCCGATGGCCGCACCTTCGGTGGGCGAGACGATGCCGCCATAGATGCCACCTACGACGAGCGCGAAGATCGCGACCACTGGCCAGATTCCAATCAGCGCCCGCACACGTTGGGTCAAATTGAGCGCAGCGCGCGGAGCGCCGGCGGCGTCAGGATGCCGGATCAGGTAGGCGCGCGTCGCGATCACGTAGCCCAGAACCGCCAGCAGCCCCGGCAGCACGGCGGCGGCGAAGAGCGTCGCGATGTTCTGCTCGGTGAGGATCGCGAAGATCACCAGTACGATCGAGGGCGGGATCAGGATGCCGAGCGTGCCGCCCGCCGCGAGCGTCGCGGTGGCGAGCGCGCTCGAATAGCCCGCCGCCCGCATCTCGGGCAGTGCCACACGCCCCATCGTCGCCGCCGTCGCGAGCGAGGAGCCGCAGATCGCACCAAAGCCCGCGCAGGCTGCGATCGCTGACATCGCCAGCCCGCCCCGCCGGTGCCCGATCAGCGCGTCCGCGGCGCGAAACAGCGCCCGGCTCATCCCCCCCTGGGTCGCGAATTGCCCCATCAGCAGGAACATCGGGATCACAGACAGCTCGTAATGGGCGAAGGTCGAAAACCCCTCGTTCTTCATCTTGGCGAGCCAGATCTGCGGGCTTCCGGTCAGCGCCCAGAGCCCGCCTGCGCCCAAGATCAGCATGGCCAGCCCGATCGGCGCGCGCAGGGCGATCATCAGCAGCAATAGCGGAAAAGAGGTCAATGCGAGGGCGAAATCACTCATCGTATCCCCCGCCAGCCGCAAGCCGCCAGCCGTTCCACGCGGCCACCACGGCTGAGCCCCATGCGCCGGGCAAGCAGGCCGCATAGCCCCACCAGAGCGGCAGCCCCAGCAGGAAGGTCGTGGTGCCCGAGCGCATCTTCGCCCCCATACCCAATCCGATCCGCCACGCGATCACAGCGAACAACACCGCCGCCACCAACTGCCAGAACAGGTCAAGCCAGCGCGCCGAACGGCCACGCAGGATCTCGACCCGCGCATGGGCGTGGCGCAGTTGCACCAAGGGGATCATAGCGTAGACGATGGCAGGCAGGCTCAGTTCGACGATCTCGAAACCTGCCTTGAACGGGCCTATCCCAACGCCCCCGGGGAGCCAGCCGCCTTGCGCGCCCTTCAAGCCGAGCGCGCCGAGGCTGGAGAGACAGGCCATCACGACCAGCGCCAATAGCACCAGCCCGCCGAGCAGCGCGAGCCCCTGCGCCGCCCTCTCGATCGCGCCGCGAGCCATGCTCAGAACAAGTGTTTCTCGATCAGGGCGCGCGCGGTTTCCAGTAGCTCATCGCCCGGCACGCCGTTCTCTTTCATCTCGGCGACCCATGCGTCGATCACGGGCTGCGAGGCGTCTCTCCACATAGGTGTATCCTCGGCCGGGATCGTGATGATCTCGTTGCCCAGATCCATCGCGGCCTGACGCGAGGGGATATCCTCGGCCTGCTGCAAACGGCCCGCCTGCGCCGAGAAGTCGGCGCCGGAGACGCTGTCGATCGCGGCTTGCAATTCGGGATCGAGCGCGGCGTAGCGCTCCTTGTTCATCGCGAGGATGAAGCTCGCGGTGTAGATCGACGGCCCGGCGAATTGCGTGTGATGGTGGACCAGCTCGCCGATATGCAGCGAGGCGGACACCTCCCAGGGCAAAAGCGCCCCATCGATCGTCCCGCGGGAAAGCGCCTCGGGCACAGAAGGCACCGGCATCCCGACTGCCGTCGCGCCGAAATGCTCCAGCAGCTTCGTCGTCACCCGCGAAGGCCCGCGCAGTTTCAGCCCCTCGAAATCGGGAATGTTCCGCACCGCCTTGTTCGCGTGGATCACGCCCGGCCCGTGCACCCAGGTGCCCAGAAGATGGAAGTCGCGAAAATCCGTGTCGATCATCTTCGCTTGCGCCAATTCCCACAGCGCTGCGGAGGCCGCCTCGGCCTCGGCGACCATGAAGGGCAGCTCCATCACCTCGGTGCGCGGGAACCGTCCCGGCGTGTAGCCCGGCAGTGTCCAGACGATGTCGACCACCCCATCGGTGACCTGATCGACGAGATCGGTCGGTTTCCCGCCCAACTGCATCGAGGGGTAGTGCTGGATGCGAACCCGGCCCTGCGTCGCCTCCTCGACCGCCTTGATCCACGGTGTGAGGATATGGGCGGGCACGAAGCTGGTCAGCGGCAGGAACTGGTGGAGTCGCAGAGTGACTTCCGGCTCGTCGGCCAACACGGGCGGCGCGGCCAGGGCGGCGGCGCCTGCGGCAAGGGCGAAACTCTCACGGCGGGTGAATCTCTGGCTCATGCGGGGCTCCCTCTCACGCAGTCCAGAGCGGATTTACCCGGCGGATGCCCCGACGTCCAGTTTTGCTTTTCCCGAGAGGACGGGATCTGTCATGCGGCGCGCGATCCGGTGCCCCGCTCGGGCGGATCCCTCCTCTTTCCGCAAAAGAAAAACCCGCGCCAAGCGCGGGCTTTTCCTGTCCCCGGAGCGTCAGGCCCTACCCCGTATCTCCGGAAATGAAAGAGGCCGGAACGCTAACGTCCGGCCTCTTCCAATTCGGTGTTAACCGAAATTAGTTGTTCGAGGCTGCGACAGCAACGCCGAGCAGCAGCAGAACCGGGATGATGATGCCGGCGTTCGAGGACGACGACTGCTCAACCACGACGGGCTCGGGCTCGACGACCGGAGCGGTGTAGCCACCGGCGAAAGCGGTCGAACCGGTGAGGCCGAGGGCCAGGGCGATGGTAGCGATCTTTTTCATAGTAATCTCCGTCATTACCGTAGGGAGCCGCCGGGTTTTCTGGCAGCTTCCCGGCGAGACTTACACAGCTTCCCGGGATTGCAAAGAGTGAATTACACGGCCCATTCACGCAGAGGCGAAGACTGTTGCACTTTGGCACGTTTATTGCATGAAATGCCCACAATTCGTGTCTAACGCGGCACATGGCACCATTCTGCGCTTCTTGAGCGGCGCGGATTCTGAGAAGAATTACCAGAACTTGCCGGGAAATGGCTTGCATCTTCGCCGCCCGGGAATCAAGGCATCGACATAGCACAGGCAAGGACGAGAATATGAAAATCGCGATGATCGGCACGGGCTATGTTGGCCTGGTTTCGGGGGTGTGTTTCTCGGATTTCGGCCATGAGGTCGTTTGCGTCGACAAGAACCCCGCGAAGATCGAAATGCTCGAGGGCGGCCGCGTGCCGATCTACGAGCCGGGCCTCGACGATTTGATGGTGAAGAACGTCGAAGGCGGGCGTCTTTCCTTCACCACCGACCTGAAGAAAGCCGTTGCAGGCGCCGATGCGGTCTTCATCGCGGTGGGCACGCCGACGCGGCGCGGCGATGGCCATGCGGACCTGACCTATGTGATGGCCGCCGCCGAGGAGATCGCCAATGCGATGACCGGCTATGCGGTGATCGTGACGAAATCGACCGTGCCGGTGGGCACCAACCGTCAGGTCGCGGAGGTCGTGCGCAAGACCCGTCCCGACATCGAGTTCGACGTCGCCTCGAACCCCGAATTCCTGCGCGAAGGCGCGGCGATAGACGATTTCATGCGTCCCGACCGGGTCGTCGTCGGCACCACCTCCGAGAAGGCCGAGGCGGTGATGGGTGAGATCTACCGCCCGCTCTTCCTGCGCGAATTCCCGATCCTCTATACCGACCTGGAAACCGCCGAGATGATCAAATACGCGGCCAACGCGTTTCTCGCGACGAAGATCACCTTCATCAACGAGATCGCGCGGCTCTGCGAGAAGACCGGCGCCGATATCAAGCAGGTCTCGCGCGGCATGGGTCTCGACGGCCGGATCGGCAACAAGTTCCTCCATGCGGGGCCGGGCTATGGCGGCTCGTGTTTCCCGAAGGACACGGCGGCGCTCGCGCGGATCGGTCAGGACTATTCCTGCCCGATGGAGATCGTCGAAACCGTCATCAAGGTGAATGACGACATCAAGCGGCGGATGATAGAGAAGGTCGTCGATCTCTGCGGCGGCTCGGTCAATGGCAAGACGATCGCGGTCTATGGCGTGACCTTCAAGCCGAACACCGACGACATGCGCGAGGCCCCTGCCCTCACCATCGTGCCCGCACTGGTGGGCGGCGGGGCGAAGGTTCGTGTGGTCGACCCGCAGGGCAAGCGCGAGGGCGAAGCGCTGCTGCCGGGCGTGTCCTGGATGGATGATGCCTATGCGGCGGCAGAGAAGGCCGATTGCGTGGTGATCCTGACCGAGTGGAACGAGTTCCGCGCGCTCGACCTGCAGAAGATCGCGACGACGATGGAGACCGCGCGCATGGCCGACCTGCGCAACATCTACTCCGAGAAGGACGTCAGGAAGGCGGGCTTCGCGGATTACGTTGCGGTCGGGCGGTAAGGAAGCGGCCGCGCCGGGATCGGCCCCGGGGAGGGGGCTCTGCCCCCGCCCTTCGGCCCCGGGATATTTTTCCCAAGAGGAAGGGAAGGCCGCCTAGGCCACCTGCCCCGCCGCCCAGCCGGACGCCCAGGCCCACTGGAAGTTGTAGCCACCGAGCCAGCCGGTGACATCGACCACCTCGCCGATGAAATAGAGCCCTCGCACCTGCTTGGCTTCCATCGTCTTCGCGTCGAGCGCATCGGTGGACACGCCGCCCAGCGTGACCTCCGCCGTGCGATAGCCTTCCGATCCCACGGGCCGCACCTGCCAGCGATGAATCTGATCGTCGAGCTTGGCCAGATCCTTGTTCGATTGCTCGGCCAGCCGCCCCTTGAGCTTTGCCTCCGCCACCACAAATTGCGCGAGCTTCTCCGGCAGATGCCGCGCAAGCGCATTGTGCAGCGCCTGCCGGCCCGCCGCGTCGCGCTGCTCAGCCAGCGCCGCCGCGATGTCATCGCCTGGCGCGAGATCGACCCTGAGCGTGTCGCCCTCGCGCCAATAGCTGGATATCTGCAGGATTGCAGGGCCGGACAGCCCGCGATGGGTGAACAGCAGATCCTCGGCGAAATGCGTCTTGCCGAGCCGCAGATCGACGGGCCGCGCGAGGCCGGACAGCGGCGCGGTGCGCGCCAGATCCTGCTCGGCGAAGGTCAGGGGCACCAGAGCGGGGCGCGTCTCGACGATCTCGAGGCCGAAGCGCTGCGCGATCTCGTAGCCGAGGCTCGACGCCCCCATCTTCGGGATCGACTTGCCGCCCGTCGCCACAATCACCGAAGCCGCGCGGATCGGGCCTTGCGAGGTCGTCACCAGGAAACCTTCGCCCTCGCGCTCCACCCGGTCGATCGAGGTCTCGAGCGACAGCTCGCCCCCTGCCGCACGCAGATCGCGCAGCAGCAGGTCGATGATCTGCGTAGCCTTCCCGTCGCAGAACAGCTGGCCGAGATGTTTCTCGTGCCACGCGATCCCTGCCGCATCCAACCGCGCGATGAAATCCGCAGGCGTATAGCGCGACAGCGCCGAGAGAGCGAAGCGGGGATTGCGCGACAGGAAGCGTTCGGTCGCATTCTGCCGGGTCAGTAGCCGGTTGGTGAAGTTGCACCGCCCGCCGCCGGAGATTCGAATCTTCTCGCCCGGGCGCCGTGCGTGGTCGAGCACGCGCACCGACCGCCCGCGCCGCGCCGCCTCGATCCCGGCCATCAGCCCGGCAGCGCCCGCGCCGAGTATCACAACATCGCATTTTTCCATGCCGCCTCGCTTGCCGTAGCGGCGCATGACGCGCAATCGAAATTTGTCGGATTTTCCTCTTGAAGCCCCGCGCGAGCTTGGCTAGATAGCCCCCAAGTTGGGGCGTAGCCAAGTGGTAAGGCACCGGTTTTTGGTACCGCGCACCGTAGGTTCGAATCCTACCGCCCCAGCCACTTTTTCCGACAGCACCAATAAAACAAGGGATATCAACCCTTGTGTCACACCCGGTGTGTTACACCCCTCCATAACTGTAACACACAGTGTGACACACAGGCGGAGCCGACCTCGCCTTGCCATCTCCCGAAAGCACCCCTTCTCGGCCGGCCCCTATATGATGCGGCGCGGCCGGATCTTCTATTTCCGAAAGCGCCTCCCGCTCGCCGGAGAAAATCGGGAATCAAACTCTTTTTTGTGTCTCTCCTTGCGCACCGATCTCCCAGCCGATGCCGTGAAGCGCGCCGCTGCGCTGCTCGCGGTCTACGAGCAAAAGGAAGACCAGATCGTGGACGCAATTCTGAACGACACCCTGACGAAAGAAGACGCAAAAGCTCTGCTGACGGAGGTTCTGCGCGCCGAGCTCGCACGACTTCTCCATACACAATGCGAGATGACGAAAACGAGCGATGCGGAACTCGACGCGCGCGTTGAAGAACTCGAGGCCGAAAATAAAGCGCTCAAGAGGGCAGCGCGCCAGGGGAATTGGGACGGTGTCCGCAATCTGCTCGATGCAGCAACGAAGCTGATCGGCATTTCCGCCCCTGAGCCGCTTGATCCTGATCTTGGCCGCCAGGCCATCAGCCTGAAGCGGCGCCTGACCGAAATCGAAGTCGAGGTCCTCGAAGGCGACGATCTGCGCCAATGCGCCAAGCCGCTCCTGAACGACAACGGGATCGATGATCTCGATGCGTTCGTTCATGGCCAGCTTGAGGTCCCCGACATTGTGGGCGGTGTAGTGGCAGTTCAAAACCGTGCCATGGCTGTGCCCGGCGATTGCTTGTCTCTGCGTTTCAGACACACCGGCCGCGTTGAGCATGCTCGTGAACGTCATTCGCGCCGCATAGATATCCTCGTGGAAATCATCGATTTCGAGATTCGACAGAATGCGACGCAAGTGCTTGCTGAATAGGTTGCATCCCGAACGATGATCTGACCACGCCGCGCGCGCCTGCTTGCGGAAAAAGCCCCGGTGTAGATCGGGGAAAGGAAGAACGGAGCCAATCGTTCCGCGGACCAGGGCTTCCGGGTTTTGGGCTTGGTGACACGCACGTAGAGGTCGTCTTTAGGCATATTCTCCTCGAGGTGCCTCCAGATGTCCTTACGCGAAAGCACTTCTGGCGTCTCGGCGCCGAGGTCGCGCCGAAGAAAAAATGCGCTTCAGGCCGCCTTGGTTACGTTCGATCGTCGCTCGCGTCAGGCGCGGTGTAAGCTGCTCTGCGAGGAGGGCACGTTTCTCAGCGACAGAGATATCGTTGCGGCTCCGGATCTCTTCAGTGATCTTGGCATCCTCCGCATCTGCTTTGGAAATCTCGAACGCCTTGCTCAAGGTCTTCCCCTTGGAGCTGAATCGGTTTTTGCCGTGACCCTTTCCGTTGATTTTGGGCAGGCGCGCCATCCATTCAAAGAATGCTTTCTGCCGTTCGCGCGTGATCGTCGACACCGGCGCATCGCCGAAGAATTCCATCGCGAGGTTTGCGATGGCTTGCGTATTTCCCTTCATGGCTTTGGAAGGCCAAAGCTCGAATGTCCTCGCGATCGCGACAGAAAGGAGCACGGGCGTTTGGACAAGGCCGATTTCCAGCTCGAAATTCGGTATAGTCCGAAGCATGGCTTTCCGATCATCCACGGTTGTAACCTGAAAAAACAGGACGCGCTCCGGGTCGAAGTCACGCTGGACGAAAATTCGGAAGCCGAGACGCTCCAGATCTTCGATACGAAGAGCAGGCAACCGCTTTTCGAGTATCACAAAGGTAATGTCCTTGATGCTCGCGATCGCCGGGAATGCGCGAGCGAACTTCTGCGCAAGGTCGGGAATGCTCCGCTTCAGATGCCGCCGGACGGGGTCCGCATCGCGAAGGGCGTCGAGGTAGTCAGCGAACTGATCGGTCAACCAGCAGATCTCGGCTACGATCGGATCCTCGGGATCGATCAGGGCAAAATGTTCCGCCTCGATCGCCTCGCAGTCATCGACATGCTCGAGGGTCAGCAGATCACGAAAGCCCTCGAGTTTGCGCGCCAGACGACGGGAGAGCGTTTTCTGTTCCGGAAGGTCCCGGATTAGCTCCGCGACCTGCTGGACGGCTCGCTTGCCGCCGAGCACGCCAGCAGCGTTCATCAGCGGCTCTGCGTGTTCAACGAGGAACGACGCCATCGCGATCAATTGGGGTTTGATGGGCGTAAAATGTTTCATGACAGCCTCCTGTCATGCCTCGGCGATCACCGCCGGGCTTCAAGATCGGCGTTTTTCTCCTTTTCTCCCGCCGCGGGATTGAGTTGAGGGTGTGACCTGGTGGTCGGCGAGCTTCATAAGGAAGGCTCGCTGACCATCAGGGCGCGCCAGACCGAATCTGCTCTCGAATGTCGAGCCAGGCGCGTGCCGCGGCATCACTTTCCGCGAGTGCCCGGTATTCCTCGCCGCTCTCGCGAGACCGGTGACCGAGATGCGCCGCGATGACATTGCGCGCGCTCGCGGGATCATGGTGACTGACCTAATGGGATGAACTGCCTTCCCACCAAACGTTGCTATCATTGCGGGCAGAGGTGGAGAGAGGAGCATCTGATGGACATCGAGGTTCTGGGCATTGATCTGGGCAAGACCGTTTGCAGTCTTGCGGGGCTGGATGAAGCGGGAGCGGTTGTGTTTCGCAAACGGCTCCAGCGGCATCGGCTGTTGGACTTTCTTACTACGCTCCCGCCTTGCGTGGTTGCGATGGAAGCCTGCGGCGGGGCGCATCACATCGGGCGCTTTTGTCTTGAGAAGGGACATGAGCCTCGGTTGATGTCGCCGCTCTATGTCCGGCCCTATGTGAAGGTTCACAAGAATGACGACCGTGATGCGGAGGCGATTGCCGAAGCCGCGACGCGCCCGACGATGTCATTCGTTGCGATCAAATCAGAAGAACAGCTCGACCTTCAGGCTTTGCACCGTGCGCGGGAGCGCCTCGTGTCGGACAGGACGCGCTTGATCAACCAGGGTCGAGGCTTCTTGATGGAACGCGGCATTCGGGTTGGCACTGGGCGCCACGTCTTCCAAAAGGAACTTGCCAGATTGGCTGCAGAGGGCGCTTCCGATCTTTCCCCGCGAATGCGCCTGCTGGTGACTGACATGGCGTCAGAACTGGGCGTGATCAATGAGCGGGTCGCGGCGATCGATACCGAAATCAAGGCGCTGGCCAGGACAGATGCCGATATGCAGCGCTTGATGGAGATCCCCGGCATCGGTCCGACGATTGCGACAGCGCTCGTAGCAGCTGTCGGCACCGGCAGCTCTTTTGGCAAAGGTCGTGATCTTGCCGCATGGCTTGGTCTGGTGCCGCGGCAGGTCACGACAGGTGGCAAGGCCAAGCTGATCGGCATCTCGAAACACGGTAACCGATATTTGCGTACCTACCCATGTTTCACCGCCACGTAAGATGTCTCTTTGAAACGACCAAAGCCGGCGACATCCTCCTCTACCGCTGCGCGCGTCGCGTGGGTACAGAGCCAGCTCGGCATGCAACAGCTCCAAAAGAACGTGCCGTCGCCGATCTCAGCGCTGACCAAGCTCTGTAACGTCATGGCATCAGACGTAACCTCTTTCGCGTCCGAAGGTGCCCTTACCCAAGGGTGAGCCCCTTGCGCAGTGCGATCAGGTCAATGTCACGGGAGACGAAAACGGCGCCGGCCTCGAGCGCACGCTGATAGACCTCGTCGTCGGTGGTCAGGATGCCCGGCGGCAGGCCCGCGGCGCGGATGCGCGTGATCGCATCTAGCACCGCCGCAGTAGTCTCGGGGTGCGAAGGCTCGCCCGGGTGCCCAAGCGAGGCGGCGAGATCCGCAGGTCCGACGAAGATTCCGTCAACCCCGGGCACGGCCGCGATCTCTTCGAGATTGGAGAGGCCCTCGACGCTCTCGATCTGTACGACAAGACAGATCTCTTCACGTGCGACCTTGTGATAGCCCGGGACCGTCGCGAAGCGCGTGGCGCGGTTCATGCCGGAGACCCCACGCATGCCCCGCGGCGGATATTCGACCGCCGCCACCGCAGCGCGCGCCATCTCTGCGTCGTGCACCATCGGTACGAGGATCGTCTGCGCGCCGAGGTCGAGGATTTTCTTGATCTCCGCCGCGTCGAGAGAGCCGGGCCGCACGATCGGCGAGAGAGGATACGGGGCCACCGCCTGCAGCAGCGGCAAAACACTGCGCGGGTCGAGCGCCGAATGCTCGGTGTCGAACATCATCCAGTCGTAACCGCAGCCGGCGATCAGCTCGGTGGCGAGCGGATCGCTCATCGTGCACCAACAGCCCCGCTGGACCTCGAAGGCTTTCAGCGCGGCTTTGAACGAATTCCTTGGCAGATCGACCATCGTGACTTTCTCTCTTGTTGACCTCGGCACGCGCGGGAGGGATGCCCGGGGCCGTCTTGAAAAGGTTGGTTCGGAGCTTATTCGAAACAGACGCGGGTCGCACTTCGCAAACAGCGATCCGCCGGATTTGGATGACGTGCCGTCTCAGTCGAAGGCAATAGCGACGTTCCCGAAGGTGCCGAAATCGGCCTCGATCCGGGTCCCGGGCGGGCACTCGATCGGCGCGATGAACGAGCCCGACAAGATCACCTGCCCCGCCTCGATCCGCTGGCCGTATTGGCCCATTCGCCGCGCGAGCCAGACCAGCCCCTGCACCGGATCGTCCAGCACCGCCGCGCCTAGCCCGGTAGTTTCGACCTCGCCATCCTTGCGAAGGATCGCACCGGTCCAGCGCAGGTCGACCTTGGCCGGATCGTGGCGCGCCTCGCCTAGCACGATCCCCGCATTCGCCGCGTTGTCCGACACGGTATCGACAATCACACGCGCCTGCCCGGTCGCGGGATCGGCGCGCAGAATGCGGGTGTCGAGGATCTCCAGCGACGGGGCCACGTAATCGGTCGCCGCCAGCACCGCAGCGCGATCCGCCGTGGCATCGAGCGGCGCTTTCATCACGAAGGCGATCTCGGCCTCGATCCGCGGCTGGATGAAACGGCCCGCGGGCACGGTTGCGCCATTGGCGAACAGCATATCATCATAGAGCACGCCCGAATCCGGCGTCTCGATCTTCAGCGCGGCTTGCATCACCTTTGAGGTCAAACCGATCTTCCAGCCAAGGATCGACCGCCCCGCCGCCAGCTTGCGCGCCATCTGCGCCGACTGGATCGCATAGGCGTCGTCAAGCGTCATCTCCGGATGGCGCAGGCTCAGCAGCCCGATCTGTCTGCGCGCCTCTTCGGCGGACAGCAACTCGTCGGCGGCCTGCGCGATCTGATCGGGGCTCAGCATGTTGGCTCATCCGCGACGGAGTTGCGCAGCAAGCCGATGCCTTCGGCCTCGACCTCGATCACGTCGCCCGGTTGCAGCCAGATCGGCGGATCGAACCGCGCTCCCGCCCCGGTCGGCGTGCCACACACGATCACGTCGCCTGGCGCCAGCGTCGTGAAGGTGGACACGTAATTCACGATATAGCGGAAATCGAAGATCATCCGGCCTGTGCGGTCTTTTTGCCTGATCTCGCCATTGACGCGGGTGGTCAGCTCGATGTCGTCCAGTTGCGCGGCCTCGCGGAACGGCACCAGCCACGGGCCCATCGCGCCGGAGCGGTCCCAGTTCTTGCCCTGGGTCACGTTGAATTTCGCATGGCGCACCCAGTCGCGGATCGTGCCCTCGTTGCACAGGGTCAGCGCGGCGATGTGATCGTAGGCGTCTTTCTTCGCGATCCGGCGACCCGCCTTGCCGATCACGATCGCCACCTCGCCCTCGTAATCTAGCTGCGGGCTTTCCGGCGGACGGATCAGCGGCTGGCCATGCCCGGTGAAGCTGCGCGGGAAGCGGATGAACATCGAGGGATAAGGCGGCGCGGCCTGCCCGTCCTTGTATTCCGCGTTGCGGTCGGGAAAGTTCACCCCGATGCAGATCAGCTTTTCAGGCGCGGCCATCGGGATCAGGAACTCGACCTCGTCGGCGCGGTAATCAGGCGCGCGGCCCTCCGCCGCCGCGATCACCTCTTCCAGCGCGCCGGCCTCGACGACCTGCTGCAGGGTCGCGAACCGCGCGCCGAACTCCGGCGTCAGATCGACGATGCCGCCATCCTGCACCACGCCGTAGCGATCCCTGCCACCGGTGCGAAACGCCGCGATGCGCGGCAGTGTCAGCGTCATGACATTCCCTCCTGTGAAAGTCCCAGGCCATCGAGAATGGCGCTGTAGGCGATGTCGATATCGGCTTCGCGCATCGCGAAGGACCCGGCCTGGAAGCGGATCGCAAGCTGGCTGTCGACCCGCGTTTGGGTAAGGTAGATGCGCCCGTCATCGTTGATCGCGCTCAGATGCGAGATCGTATCGTCGTCCGATGCGCCCGCGCGGCGAAACGAGAACAGCGACAGCACCGGGGCGGTCACGATCTCAACGCCCGGGGTTGCAGCCAGCCGGTCATGCAGCAACCCCGCCCAGCGAACGTGATCGCGGATCATCGCGCGCAGCCCCTCAAGCCCGTGAAAGCGCAGCAGGAACCACAGCTTGAGCGCGCGGAAACGGCGCCCCAGGGGGACGGACCATTCGGAATAGTTGACGACCCCATCGCGACCATGGGTCTTGAGATACTCGGGCTGGATCGCCAGCGTGCGCACCAGCATCTCGGGGTCGCGAATGAAATGCGCCGAGCAGTCGAAAGACGCGCCCAGCCATTTATGAGGATTGAAGACGACGGAATCCGCACCCTCGATCCCGGCCCAAAGCGTGCGGAACTCGGGACAGATCATTGCGGAACCCGCCCAGGCCGCATCGACATGGATCAACAGATCATGGGCATGCGCGACCGCAACCAGCTCGCCAATATCGTCGCAGGCCCCGGTGCTGGTCGCCCCGACGCAGCCGATTACCCCGGCGGGCTGATACCCGGCCGCCAGATCCGTGCGGATCGCCGCCTCCAGCGCTTCGGGCGGGAGCGCGCCACTACGCGGATCGGCGGGCAGTTTCACAAGGTTGTCCTGCCCGATCCCCGCGATCCAGATCGCCCGATCGATGGAGGAATGCACCTGATCCGAGCAATAGATCCGCAGGCGTAGCGCTTGACTGAGCCCCGCGCGATTTCCCTGCCAGCCCAACGTACGCTCGCGCATCATCAAGACCGCCGCCAGCGTTGCGGACGAGGCGCTGTCCTGAATGACGCCGGAGAACGACTCGGGCAGCCCCAGCGCGTCGCGCAGCCATTCCATCATCCGGGTTTCCAGCTCGGTCGCGGCCGGAGAGGTCTGCCACAGCATGCATTGCGCGGCCATAGCGGTGACCAGATATTCCGCCACCACCGACACGGGGGCTGCATTGCTGGGAAAGTAAGCGAAGAAGCGCGGATGTTGCCAATGGGTCATGCCCGGCTCGATCAGGCTCTCGAACTCGTCAAAGATCCGCTCCATTTCGCAACCGGTCTCGGGCGGCCTGGGCGGGATCGCGCGGTAGATATCGCCGGGCGTCGTGCGCGCGCGCACCGCGCGGGCATCGAGTGTTTCGCGATATTTCACGCCCCATTCCGCCGCCCGCCGCGACCATGTCTCGAAATCCTGAGCATCCATCCTGTCTCTCCTGCAAGGGTCTCGTGTACGGGGCCCGCTCACGGCGCGATGATCGGAGTGGCCTTCATGTCGCTGGCGACCGGCTCGACATCCTGAAACCGCGAGCCATGCTCGAACCACGAGCGCGGAGCGGGCGCCCCCCACAGCGTCTGACGCTGCGGGTCCTTCAGATCCCAGCGGATCGCCTCGAGATCGGGATCGACGGTCTGATAATCCGAGCAGTAGATCTCGATCCGGTGACCATCGGGATCGAGGATATACAGGAAGAACGCGTTCGAAATGCCGTGGCGGCCCGGTCCGCGCTCGATATTGGCGACATAGCCGGTGGTCGACATCAGGTCGAGCAGATCGATGATGTTGAGCGGCGTCGGCACCCAGAACGCGGTGTGATGCAAACGCGGGCCAAGCCCATTCGTGAAGGCGATGTCATGCACCCCGCCCTTGCGATGGGTCCATGCCGCCCAAAGCCGCCCGCTCTCTTCGTCCTCGGTATATTCGGTGACGCGGAAACCGATGCGATTGTAAAACTCTACCGCCTTGTCGACATCGCTGGCAAAGCAGTTGAAATGGTCGATCCGGAGCGGTTTGACGCCGTGATAGAGCGCGTATTTCTGGTGGATCGGCTCCAGCCGGTCCATCCGGAAATAGAACTCGATCGGCATTCCGAAACAGTCATGGGTGCGCAGGGTGCGGCCTTGATAAGGGCGCTCGACCCATTCGACCGAATGACCCTCGGCCTCGAACCAGTCATGCGCCTTGTCCAGCTCGCCCTCGTCGAACAGCTTGAAGGCGAGCGAGCGCACATTGGCCTCGGGCGTCTTGACCAGCACGACCGAGTGATGCCCGCGCTCTTCCATCGCACGCAGGAAGATATGACGATCGTCCTCGTCGGTCACCTGAAGCCCAAGCGTATCGACATAGAAGGCGCGGCTGGCGGCCAGATCGGTCACGCCGAAGACGACATGGCTGAGACGGATGATGTTGAACGGCGGATACAGGTTCGGGGCCGGAATGGGCATGTCTCGCTCCCTTGAGGAAAGATCGGGGCGGCCTCCTCCGACCGCCCGCTGTCGTTAGCCGAGGCGCGGCACGCGATGCGCCTGACGCGGGAAGGAAACGTTGACCGTCTCCATGTAGAAATCGAAGGACCAGTCGCCGCCATCGCGGCCGATCCCGCTGGCCTTCACGCCGCCGAAGGGGCTGGGCAGATGGCGCACGTTTTCCGAATTCACCCAGATCATGCCCGCCTCCAGCGCGTCGGTCATCCGCATCGCGCGATCCAGATCGGCAGTCCACAGATAGGCGGCCAACCCGTAATCGACGTCATTGGCCAAGGCGAGCGCCTCATCCTCGTCGGCGAAGGGGATCGCGGTCAGCACCGGGCCGAAGATTTCCTCCTGCGCGATGGTCATGTCGTTGCGGGCTTGCGTGAACAGCGTGGGCGCGACGTAGCAGCCCTGATCTCCAACTTTCTTGCCGCCGGTCGCGATCGTCGCGCCTTCCTTGCGCGCGGTCTCGAAATAGGACAGCACCTTGGCCTCATGCTCGGGATGGATCAGCGGGCCGACTACCGTTTCAGGGTCGAGCGGATGGCCGACCTTGATATTCGCCGCCACCTTGGCGACGCGCGTGCAGACCTCGTCGTAGATGTTCTCCTGCACCAGAAGCCGAGAGGACGAGGTGCAGCGTTCGCCGTTGAGCGAGTAGATCATAAAGCTCGCAGCATCGACGGCGCGGTCGATGTCAGCATCGTCGAACACGATCACGGGGTTCTTCCCGCCGAGCTCGAAATGCACGCGCTTCAGCGTCGCCGCGCCCTGCGCCATGATCATCGAACCGGTGCGGCTTTCGCCCACAAAGGCAATCGCCTTGATGTCGGGATGTTCGGTAAGCCGCTTGCCCGCATCCTCGCCGTAGCCGTTAACGAGGTTCAGAACCCCTCTCGGCAGCCCGGCCTCCTCGGCGATCTCGACCAGCAGCTTGGCGGTCATCGGCGAAAATTCGGCAGGCTTGTGCACCACCGTGCAGCCAGCCGCCAGCGCGGGGGCGATCTTCCAGGTGGATAGCATGAAGGGCGTGTTCCACGGGGTGATGACGCCCACGGGGCCGATCGGGCGGCGCGAGGTCACGTTCATCTGCGTCGCGTTGCGCAGAGCCTGACCATCCTCGGCCGCCGGTGCTTTGTCCGCAAAGAACCGGAAATTGGCCGCACCACGCAGTGCCGCTTTCGACATGAAGCGCAGCGCCTGTCCGGTGTCGAGGCATTCGGTAAAGGCGATGCGCTCGGCATTCGCCTCGATCGCCTCGGCGACTTTGATCAGGAGCTTGCGGCGGTCGGTCCCGGGCATCTTGCTCCAGGTCTTGAACGCCTCTTTCGCAGCGGCGACCGCGCGGTCGATATCCTCGACCCCGCCTTTCGCGACCTTTGCCAGCGGCTTCAGATCGACGGGCGACAGCGTGTCGAACGTGGCACCAGATGCGGCCGCGACGCTTTCGCCTCCGATGTGATTGCGCACGCCGGTTTGCGCGAAATGCGCGATATAGCCTTCGGCACGGCGCAGGTTTTCCGTCAGATCGGTCATCACTTACCCTTGACTTGGCCCGACAGGCGGGCGTGGATCGGTGTCTGCTTCCAGCTCAGCTCCGGATCGATCACCCGGATTTCGAGCGAGAGCGCGAAATGTTCGGTGGCCAGCGGACCGGCAAGCGCGGTCTGGGCGGCGGCAAAAATCGCATCGCCCCCCGCGCGCAAGGTCGCCGTGTCCCGCCCTGCCCCCACCGAAAGTGTCAGCGCGGCGAAGTCATTCTCCGGCAATCCGTCGGCCACGACCGCATGATCGGCGCGGAAGGCGCGCACTCGGATTCCGGCCACCGGGAACAGACCACATTCGACCATCGCGGCATGCAGCGCATGGCAGACCCCCGACATATCGACGCGCTCCGCCAGCCCTGCGGAATATTCGATCTTGAGATGCGGCACGATTCTCCTCCCGTGCTTTTCATTAACATGTTAAGCTTATCCAGACTTGTCAACTGCTCCAAACCCACCGATTTTGCGCGCCACCTGACAGGAACGAGGTTTCGATGCCCCAAGACAGCGCCCCCCGACAGCGGCCCGACGGGTTCGAGTTGAACGCCCCGCGTCGCTCCTTGCCGATCGCCCTGCTGCGGGCGCGGGAATTGGTGATGGAGCGGTTCCGCCCGATGCTCAACGCGCATGACGTGACCGAGCAGCAATGGCGCGTGTTGCGGGTGCTGCGCGAGAGCGGACCGCTCGACGCCACGATGCTGGCCGAACGTGCCTGCGTGCTGGCCCCTTCGCTGACCCGGATGCTGCGCGCGCTCGAGACTCGTGGATTGATCGAAATCCGCCGCGACGGCGAAGACCGAAGACGGGCCCGCGTCGGCCTGAGCGAGGCCGGCACCGCCTTCCTTCGTGACGTCTCGCCGCAAAGCGCCGAGATCTATGCCAAGCTCGAGGCCGAAATCGGCGCAGAGCGGATCACCCGGCTTCTCGATGAGCTTGAAGCTTTCGTCGCCGCGCTGGAACATGACGAGCGCGCGTGAAACAGCCCGGATTGGCGCGCGCTTCGCGATCCCGCCCTCCAGTGCCGCGGCGCATCCCGAGGAAACCCCGCGTCAAGCGGTGAATGCGATGAATTGAAATCGCCCGGCCCAAAGCAGCCGACCGGGCGTTCTGCGATCAGACCGCCGCGAGACCCGCATCGAGGGCGTTGAGGATCGTCGCAATATTGCCTTCGGTCACGATCAACGAGGGCGACAGGATCACGTTGTTGCCCGACACCCGAACCATTGCGCCCGTTTCGTAGGCACCGCGGTGGACCTTGGCGATGCTGGCCTTGTCGATCGGCGCCTTGGTCGCGCGGTCCGAAACCAGCTCCAGCGCGCACATCAAGCCACGCCCACCCCGCACATCGCCCACGATGTCGTGTTTCTCCTGAAGCGCCAAGAGCCCTTCGTGAAGCTGCGTTCCACGGGCTGCCGCGTTGTCCTTGACGTTGAGCGCCTGCGTTTCCTTCAGGCAGGCGATAGCCGCCGCCGCGCCGACCGGATGGCCCGAATAGGTGTAGCCCGATCCGATCGCCGCCTTGCCGCTGGTGTCGGATTCGAAGACTTCCGCGACGCGGCCCGAGATCATCACGGCGCCGAAGGGGAAATAGCCGTTGGTGATCGCCTTGGCGGTGGTCATCATGTCCGGCTGAACGCCCCAGAGCCGCGAACCCGACCATGCGCCAGTGCGACCGAAGGCGGTGATCACCTCGTCGGCGATCAGTAGAATGCCGTATTTGTCACAGATCGCGCGCACGCCGGGCATGAAGCTTTCGTGGGGAACGATCACACCGCCTGCGCCCAGGATCGGCTCCATGATCATCGCGGCGATCGTCTCCGCGCCCTGGAACTTGATCTCGTCTTCCAGCGCGGCGAGGCAAAGCTGGGCCAGCTTCTCGGGATCTGTCTCGTTGAAGGGGTTGCGATAAGTATAGGGTGCCGTGATGTGGTAGCAGCCCGGCATCAGCGGTTCGTACTGGGTTCGGAAATTGGCATTGCCGTTGACGCTCGCGCCCAACGTATGGGTGCCGTGATAGCCCTTCTTGAGCGAGAGGTATTTCACCCGCCCCGCCTCGCCGCGCACCTTGTGATATTGCCGCGCCAGACGCAGCGCGATCTCGACCGAATCCGAACCGCCCGAAGTGTAGAAGGCGCGCTCCAGCCCGTCGGGGGCGAAGAATTCGGCGAGCATCTCCCCCAGTTCGATCACCGCGTCATTCGTGGTGCCGCGAAAGATCGAGTAATAGGGCAGACGGTCGAGCTGCGCGGCAATGGCGTCCTTCACCGGCTGGCACGAGAACCCGAGATTGACGTTCCACAGCCCGCCCACGCCGTCGACCGTCTTGTGGCCATCGACATCGGTGATCGTCACACCGTCGCCGGCGACGATGATCTCGGGCAGGTTCTTCTGGCTATCCGCAGGGTGCGCCATCGGGTGCCAGATCGAACGGGCGTTACGCTCTTTCAGGAAATTCTCGTCTTTCATGTCGGTCCTCATCATAGGCCCAACAGGCGCAGCGCGGTGGCGTAGCCCTGGGCGGGAGATTGCACGTCGAAGTGAACGGGGATCATGCCGACAGCCTCGGCGCCGCGAATGTTGCGCAGCTGGTCATCGACGAAAACGCAGGCTTCGGCCGGAAGGCCGAGCGCGTCGAGCGCACCTTGATAGGCGCGCGGATCGGGTTTCAGAATCTTGGTGTAGGTCGCGTCGATCACGGCGTCGAAGCGGCGCAGGAAGGGCAGCTTCTTGCGGAAGTCGGCGCCGTAGAACAGGTCGAGCTCGTTGGACAGGATAGCGAGGCGGCACCCTGCAGCCTCGGCCTTGTCGATCGCCGCGAGGAATTCCGGGCGGATCACGTCGGCAGGGCTCGCCCCGCGCGCCGCGCGCACGAAGTCGGACATGTCGCTCCAGTCGCATCCGACCAGAGCCGCCACCTCCTGCGTGCGCTGGCGCCAATAGTCGCGCTCCGAGATTTCATCTGCCTGCATCGCGCGCCAGAGCGGGTCGGTCTGAGGCTCGAACGGACCGCGCCAGGTCAAGCTTCCCGAAGCGAGCCCCAACGCAGCCTCGGTCAGATCATGCGTTTCGAAAAGCGTGCGTGAGATCACGCCACCGAAGTCGAGCACGAGCGCGCGCTCAGCCATGCGATACCTCGCGCTGTTGATAATCCGCAGGAAGCGAACCGCCCATGAGTTCGGACAGGCGGGGCACCCATTTTCGCAGCGCCTCCACCATGGCTTTGCGTTTGTCGGCACCCGCGCGCGACGAAGGGACCGCGATCGAAACCGCGCCGATCACCGCGCCACCGAGCCCGAAAATCGGCCCCGCGAGGGAGGAAACCTCGTCGTCGAAGCCCTTCTCCACCCAGACGCTGCCATTGGCACGGCATTCCGCCAGCTTTTCGCGCAGACTATCGGGATCGACGACGGTCTGGGCGGTGAAGCTCTCGAGCGGCGCATCCAGAACCCGCGCCCGTAGATCGTCTCCGCCGAAGCAGAGCATCACCAAACCAGAGGCGGTCGCGTGCAGGGGCAGAAGCTGCGACTCGTCGAACGCGACCTGCGTCCCGTGCAGGCGCGGATCGTGATGCACGACCGGCGACAGCTGCTGGCCTTGCAACAGAGAGACATGGACCAGCTCGCCGACCTCCTGCGCCATCTCTTCGATGAAAGGACGCAATACCGACCGCAGCGGCATATTCGCTTCGCGCACGCCATAGAGACGCAGAATCGCGGGGCCCAGCCGATAGCGACGCGTCTCCGGGTTCTGTTCCAGAAAGCCGCATTCGGCCAGTTCGACGAGATGGCGGTGCACGGTGGCCTTATCGCGCTGCGTGAGGCGAACATACTCGCCGAGCCCGATCTCGGGACGCTGAGTGGAAATATAATCCAGCAATTCCAATGCCTTTTTGATCGTTCCCATCGAGCCCTTTGGCAGCCTCCCGTAAAATTTCCGTTCGTTGCAACTGAAACGTTGACAGAAAAGAAAACCCGATGCAAGAATCTTTGCTACCAACGGTTCAAATAATAAACCACTCAACAGGAGAGCTTCATGACGTCGACCTTCAAGCTGCTGGCAGGGGCGCTCGCCCTCGGCCTCCCGCTTGCCGCGGGCCTGCCCGCGCAGGCCGAGTATCCAGAGAAACCCGTCGAATTCGTCGTTCCGTTCCCGCCGGGCGATCTGGAAGACGTGCTGACCCGGATGATCGCGGACGAGTTCCAGAAGACCTATGGCGTTCCCGCTGCCGTGGTGAACAAGCCCGGCGGCGGCGGCGGCCCCTTCCCCGGTGCGGCCGAAGTCGCGCAGGCGCCCGCCGATGGCTACACGATCGGTTCTTTCGTGATCGACGTGCCGGTGGTCGGCCCTTCGGTCGGCATCCCCGCGCTCAGCCCCGATCCGTTTGAGCCGGTGGGCATCTTCCTGACCTACCCGTTCGTCATCGCGGCCTCCAAGGACGCGCCTTACGCGACGATCGATGAACTCGCGAGCTACGCCAAGGACCACGATGTCGCCCTGGGGCATTTCGGTTCCTTCCTGATCCCGACGCAGGTGACCTTCGCGCTCGCAAAGAAGAAGGGTTTCGATTTCGGCTCCGAGGCTGCGTTCGACGCGCTGGACTGCAACACGCTGGCTTCGGGCGATGCGGACGTGATCAACACGACGCTGCAACTGATCCTGCCCTGCCTCGACGATGTGAACGTGATGGCCTCGATCGGAGAGAAGCGCATTCCGCTGACGCCCGACACGCCGACCGTCGGCGAGCTGGAACCGGATCTCGACCTGGCGCTGTGGGATGGCCTCTTCGTCAAGAAAGGCACCCCCGAAGACGTGCGCCAGAAGATCGCCGCCGTCGCCGAAAAGGTCATGAGTTCGGACAAGGCCAAGGAACTGGCCGATCAGACCGGTGCGCTGGTCTACTGGCAGGATGCGGCGACCGCGCAGCAGCGCATCGCGCATGACAGTGAAACCCTCGGCACGATCGACGGTCTCATCAATGGCGAATGAGCCGTCCTCCTCGGGTCCCGCGCGCAAGGAACCACCGCGCGCGGGTGCCCGCTCGGTCCGGGCGATCCGCACCAAGAACCTGGAAGATCTGTTCAAACGCTATCGCCGTCCCGGAGACATGGCCTTCGCCGTGCTGTTCTTCGCACTCTCGATCGGATTGCTGATCGCCCTGCCCTGGCAGACCGAATGGGTCAAGCGCACCAAGACCTACGCACAGCCCGCATTCTGGCCGATGGTCTCGATCTTCGCGATGGTCGTGTTCAGCATGTTTCACCTGCTCGGCTCGTTCGTCTCGGAGCGCATTCCCGGGCGCTGGCGCGAAGTCGCGCAATGGCTGCGCTCGCTCGAATATGCCGTGTGGTTCATGGTCTATGTCGCGCTGGTGCCGCTCATCGGCTACCTGCTCGCCACGATCCTGTTCAGTTGCATGATGACGCTGCGCCTTGGCTATCGCGGCTGGCGCTGGATGCTGGTCTCCGTGCTGTTTTCCGTTGTCGTCGTGGTGCTTTTCAAAAGCTTCCTGCAAGTAAAAATTCCTGCCGGAATGATCTACGAGGCCGCGCCTGCGCCCTTCCGCGCAATTCTGATGACCTACTTCTAAGGAGCGTCCCTCATGGACATGCTGCTTTCCGGCGCAGAGATGCTGATGCGCCTCGACGTTATGGTCGCTCTCTTGATCGGCTCGATCGGCGGGGTGGTCATCGGTGCGATCCCCGGTGTCGGCCCTGCCGTCGCGATCGCCATCCTGCTGCCCGCGACCTTCGCAATGCCGCCGCTGGTCGGCTTGACCATGCTGCTGGGCATCTACGGCTCGTCGATGTTCGGCGGCTCGCTTCCCGCGATCCTGATCAACACGCCCGGAACGGCAGTCAACGCATTGACCACCTATGACGGCCACCCGGTGACGAAGAAGGGCGAAGCGTTGCGCGCGCTCGGCCTCGCCTATGGAGCCTCGTTCTTCGGTGGCATCGCCTCGATCATCGCTCTGATCCTGCTCTCGCCGGTGCTGGCGAAGATCGCGCCGATGTTCGGCTCGCGCGAGATTTTCCTGGCCGCGCTGCTGGGCATCGTCCTGGTGATCCTCGCCCATCGCGGCCAGACCTTCGCGGCCGGCGTGCTGGCGGCCTTCGGGATATTTCTGCAGACCGTAGGTCTGGAGCCCGTCAAATACACGATGCGCTTCACCTTTGGTTTCGACTTCCTCAACTCGGGCTTCGACCTGATCGTGGTGGTCCTCGGACTGTTCGCGCTGAGCCAGGCGTTCCTGCTGCTGATTGAGCCGGAATCCGCACCGCATGCGCAACGCATCGAAGGCTCGATGGGACGCGCGATGATGGGTGTGCTGCGCCACAAGCGGGTGGCGGGGTTTGCCGCGAGTTGCGGCGTGATGATGGGGATGATCCCCGGCGTCGGCGAGTTTACCGCGCAGTTTCTATCTTACACCTACGCGCAGAAGACCTCGAAGACGCCCGAGGAATTCGGCAAGGGCAGCCCTGAAGGCCTGATCGCCTCGGAAGCCGCAAATAACGCAGTGCCTGCCGCGGCAATGATCCCGCTTCTGGCGCTTGGCATTCCCGGTGAGGCCCTGACCGCGATGATGCTGTCGGTCTTCTACGTCCATAACGTGATCCCCGGCCCGCAGCTGTTCCAGAACAAGCTCGATTTCGTCTACGCGCTCTATATCGCGATGATCCTGCTCAACATCATCGTGGTGCTGTTCATGCTCGTCTCGTCGAACTGGCTGCTCAAGATCATCCAGATCCCGACGCGTTTCCTCGGCATGATGATCCTCGTGCTCAGCTTCGTGGGCGTCTATTCGTTGCGCAATTCGATCGTGGACTGCGCGATTGCTGCGGCGTTTGGCGTCCTCGGCCTGATCCTGAAACGGCAAAACCTGCCGATCGTGCCAATAGTTCTGGGCATGGTTCTGGGCGGCATCATGGAGACCAAGCTGCGGTCGTCGATGGCCCGCGTGCACGTGCCGATCGACTTCTTCGACCGCCCGATCGCGGCGATCCTTGGTCTGGCGATCTGCGGGCTTCTGATCGTCCATTTCGCGAGCCTCTACCGCGAGCGCCAGAACCGCGAGCCAGAGGGCGCGCACGACCACGACATGCACGACAGTTTCACGAGGTAAGCAATGCTCGACACCGACAAGATCGCCGCGCTGCGCAGCGCCGACGTTCCCCCTGCTCTGCATCTGATCGAGGGTGCGGCGCAGCCCGCCTCCGACGGTGGCACCCTGCCGGTGATCTCCCCGCTCGACGGGAAGGAACTCACCACGCTGGCGCGCGGCACGGCTGCCGATGCCGAAGCGGCAATTGCCAGTGCGCGGGCGGCTTTCGACGACGGGCGCTGGTCGGGGCTCGCCCCGGGCGCGCGCAAGGCGGTGATGTTGAAATGGGCCGCCCTGATCGAGGCGAACGCGCTCGAACTCGCCGTTCTGGGCGTGCGCGACAATGGCACCGAGATCGGCATGGCGCTAAAGGCCGAACCGTTCTCGGCTGCCGCGACGATCCGCTACTATGCCGAGGCGATCGACAAGATCTATGGCGAGATCGCCCCCACCGCGCCCGACGCGCTGGGGCTGGTGCATCGCGAACCCGTCGGCGTGGTCGGCGCGATCGTGCCGTGGAATTTCCCGCTGATGATTGGCGCATGGAAACTGGGTCCGGCGCTGGCGGCGGGCAATACGGTCGTGCTGAAACCGGCCGAGACCGCGTCGCTCACGCTGCGCCGGGTCGCCGATCTGGCGCTCGAGGCCGGGATACCCCCGGGCGTCTTCAACGTCGTACTGGGCGAAGGCGCGGTGGTCGGCGAAGCGATGGCGCTGTCGATGGAGATCGACGTGATGGTTTTCACCGGCTCCGCCCCGGTCGGTCGGCGTCTGCTGGAAAATGCCGCGAAGTCGAACCTCAAGCGCGTCTATCTGGAGTTGGGCGGCAAGTCCCCCAATATCGTCTTTGCCGACGCGCCCGATCTGGACACGGCGGTGAAGGTCGCCGCCAACGGCATCTTCCGCAATTCGGGGCAAGTCTGCATCGCCGGATCGCGACTGCTGGTCGAGCGGTCGATCCATGGCGCGTTCGTCGAGAAGCTGCGCGCCTTTACCGAGACGATGCAGGTGGGCGACCCGCTTGATCCCGCGACGCAGGCGGGGGCGGTGAACTCCGCCCGCCAGTTGGAGCAGAACCTGCGCTTCGTCAGCGAGGCCGAGGCCGCGGGGCGTCAGGTCTTCGGCGGCAAGCGCATCCGCGAGGAAACCGGCGGCTTCTTCATGGAGCCCACGATAGTCACCGGGGTCGCCCCCGAAGATCCGATCGCGCAGCGCGAAGTCTTCGGCCCGGTTCTGGCGGTTATCCCCTTCGATACCGAGGAAGAGGCCCTGCAAATCGCCAACGGCACCGATTACGGGCTCGCCGCGGCCGTCTGGACCGCAGATCTGAGCCGCGCGCACCGGATGATCCGGGGCATCCATGCGGGGCTCGTGCATGTGAACACCTATGGCGGATCCGACCTGACAGTGCCCTTGGGCGGCGTCAAGCAATCGGGCAACGGGCATGACAAGTCTCTGCATGCGTTCGACAAATATCTCGATCTGAAAACCGCTTGGATCAAACTGTGAGGGGGCGCCTATGACCGATCGTACCATTCTCGTTGTCGGCACTTACGACACCAAGGACGATGAACTGACCTATCTTCGCGAGGTGATCGAGGCACAGGGCGGGCGTGTCCTGCGCATGGATGTCTCGGTGCTGGGCGACCCCTCGACCCCGGTCGAATACAGCAAGCATCAGGTGGCCGAAGCGGGCGGCTCCTCTATCGAGGCCGCAATTGCGAGCGGCGACGAAAACCGGGCGATGCAGATCATGGCGCGCGGGGGCGCGACGCTGGTCGCTCAACTCCACGCCGATGGCGTCTTCGACGGAATGGTTGTGCTGGGCGGAACGATGGGCACCGATCTGGCGCTCGACCTATGTGCGGCGCTGCCGATCGGGGTGCCGAAATACATCGTCTCGACGGTCTCCTTCTCGCCGCTGCTGCCGCCCGAACGGATCGCGGCGGATGTGCAGATGATCCTCTGGGCGGGCGGGCTTTACGGGCTGAACTCGATCTGCAAAGCCTCGCTCAGTCAGGCGGCGGGCGCGGTTCTGGGCGCGGCCCGCGCGGTGGAACGGCCCGACCGGTCGAAACCGCTGGTCGGGATGACATCCTTCGGGAAATCCTTCCTGAAATACATGGTGCCTCTGAAACCCGAGCTGGAAGCGCGCGGCTACGAGGTCGCGGTGTTCCACGCCACCGGCATGGGCGGGCGTGCCTTCGAGAGCCTCGCGGCACAGGGCGCCTTCGCCTGCGTCTTCGATTTCGCGACGCAGGAAATCGGCAACCATCTGCATGGCTCCGCGATCAGCGCAGGCGCCGACCGGATGACCAACGCAGGCGCATCGGGCACGCCGCAGATCGTCGCCCCTGCCTGTCACGACCTCGTCGACATGATCGGCTGGCAGCCCCTGCCCGACAAATGGGCCGAACATCCGAGCCATGCGCATAACCGGCTGCTGACCTCGGTCGTGCTCGATCATGCGGAGCGCAGGGCCGTGGCGCGTGCGCATTGCGAGAAATTGGCTGGGGCAAAGGGACCGACCGCGCTGCTGCTGCCCTTGGGCGGGGTGCACGAGCTGGACCGTCCCGGTCTTGATCTGCACGACTCCGAGGGGCTTGCGGGCTTCTTCGAGGAAATCCGCGCCTGTGCGCCCGACACCGTCGCGCTGCACGAGGTGGACGCGCATATCAACGACCCCGAGTTCGCCGCAACCGCGCTCGCGATCTTCGACGCATGGCGCGAGGACGGGGTGATCAAGGGCTAAGCGACATCGGCCCGGCAGCAACCGGCCCATTCGGAGAGCGACGGCGCGATCTCCTCGGCCTCCGCAAAGCGTAGGTCGAACCATCCTCGCCGCATAGGCCCGTCTCAGTCGTCGAGATCCCTTGCTGCTTCCGCGATGTGGCGCAGCGTCGTGTCGGGATCGGCTGCCTCGTGCGCCTGCAACAGGACCAGCTTCGCCAGGAACAGCTCGCGCTGTGGTTGGGGTATCGCGTCCAGCTGTGTCGCGAGCGCCTCGTAGATGGTTTCAAGCTGTTCGGGTGTCATGGCTCATCTCCTCCGATGGACCGGTGCAGCGCCGCGCGAAGGGCCTCCGGCGAGGCGTCGCGCCAGCGCGCAGCGACGTGGCCGTCGGGGCGGACGAGATACGTCACGCCCGGACCGGTGCCAAGCGCGCTTTCCGCCTCGGTCTTTGCCTGAAGGACCACGATGGTAAGATCGTCCTTCGCCAGACCCTCGAGCTCCGGATTGAAGGTCAACAGGTTGAACCCCGGGCCCAGAAGGTCGGACAGGAACCCGTCACCCACCCGCGCTTCCGGCAAAGCCGCACCGGGCACGGGACCACCCTCGAAACCGCTCTCGTCGGGCAGCACGATCGGACTGTCGGCATAGGTGTAGGGCGTCATCTGCCGCGGATTTGCCAGCTCGCCGGCAAAGGGATGCGTCAGCGCGAGGCTGAGCGCCGCGTCACGCATCAGCCGCCAACCCTCGGTCGGCGGCGTCATGAAACGGGCCGATTTCGACGCATTGGCGAAGACATCCAGCGTCGCCCCGCGCCGTTCGGGCGCGTAGCTGTCGAGCAGGCCCTCGGGCGCGCGCCCAGCGATCACCCGCGCCAGCTTCCAGGCGATGTTCTGCGCATCCGCCAGCCCGTTATTGAGCCCGCGCACGCCGAAGATCGGCACGATATGCGCGCTGTCCCCGATGAAGAACACCCGGCCGTCGCGGTAGTCGTCCAGGGCCAGCGTGTTGGCGGAATAGACGCTCCACCATTCCAGCTCCCACGCGCCGTCATGGCCGAGATCGGCGAGCACGGCGGCGACGGAGCGCCGTACCTCACCCTCGGCCATGGCGGCCTCGGTGCTTTCGTCGTCCCGCAGTTGATAGTCGATACGCCAGATATTGTCGGGTTGTTTGTGGACCAGCACGGTGCCGCCGCGTCGACAATCCGGGTCGAACAGCGCCCGCCGGATGGTCGGATAGTCATGGTTCATCTGGACGTCGGCGATCACATAGCGACCCTCGTAATTCTCGCCTTTCAGGCGCAGCCCGCGCATCTTGCGGGTCGGGCTGCGCGCCCCATCGGCGGCGAGAACCCAGTCGGCGGCCATGTCGTACCCCCCCTTAGGGTCGCGCACGGTGAGGGTGACACCGTCCGAGGTATCCTCGATCCCTGTCACTTCACTTTGCCAGCGTGCCTCGATCAGCGGCTCCCGCTCGATCGTCTCCCAGAGATACTGCTCGATGAACTGCTGCTGGATATTGTACATCGGGCGATATTTCTCGCGCGGGCTGTCGGGCATGTCGAATTCGAGGATTTGCCGCCCACGGTAGAAGCTCCGCCCCGTGGTCCATCCGAGCGCCTTTTCGAGAAACGGCGCAACCGCACCGATCCGGTCGAGAATGTAGAAACTCTGCCGTGCCACGCAGATCGCACGGCTGCCGTCGTTGAAGCTGGCCTTCGCGTCGAAGAGCACAGAGGCGATGCCCTCCTTTGCCAGGGCGAGCGCCGCCGTCATCCCCACCGGCCCCGCGCCGACGATGGCGACCCGTGCCCGGCGCGTGAGGCCAGCGCGATCGCTCGGCGGTTCGAAATGCGGGTAGTCGAAATAGAGCGACTCCGTCTCGCCGCGCCCGTCTGGTCTCATGCTTCAGTCCTCCCTTTGGCCCGGTGATAGTCAATCGCGACGCACGCTGTCTGTCCCCTTTGTCGGGGGACATGCTATGAAGGCCCATGCCCTCCACCGCCCGCATGATCGATGCCTGCCTCGAGACGCTCGGCGCCGACGCGTTCGCGCCGGTTTTCGCGGATTTCGTCGAGACGCTGGGTGTCGATCAGCTGATGATCTTCGCGATCGAGACAGGGGCGGCACGGTGCCTGCTGTCGCGTCACTTCGCCAATGCGGCGCTCGCCGGAGAACTGGCGGCGGCCTATATCGCGGGCGGGTTCCGACGCGATCCCCTGCTTCCCGCCCTGGAAACAGCGGCTTCGGGGAGCGTTCAGCTGCACCGTCTGGAGGGCGTGGCCTCGGTGATGGACGACGGCTACCGCGAGCGGTTCTTCGACGCACCGGGCCTCACGGCGAAAACGACGGTGCTCGCCGTAGGCGAGACATTGCGCCTCTTCGTCAGCTTCTATGCGGTCAAGGCGGAGGGCGACGTCTGCGATCCGGACCTCGCCCGCCTGGCCGCGCGGCTCGCCCTGCTGCATTTCGAGCGCGCCCTCGACACCGGTGTCCCGGCCCCGCTCACGGTGCTCAGCGACCGCGAGCGCGCTGTCTGCCTCGGCATCCTCTCTGGCCGCAAATCAGAGGCCATCGCGGCAGAGCTCGGCATAGCCCCCTCCAGCGTGATCACCTACCGCAAGCGCGCTTATGGCAAGCTGGGCATTTCCTCCCGCGCCGGCCTGTTCGCAATTTGCGCGGGATAGGAGCGACAATCTCGGCCGAAGTTTAGGTTCGTCGTCACGATGATCTACGTTCACTCGTAGAGCTGGCTGATGCGGTGAAATAAAAGCGGTCCGCCGGTCGGAGCGAATGGCAGGTAGCCAAGCTCGTCGGGGATCAGGAAATCGAAGCCACTCAAGCAAGCCCGCGGTGTGGCTCATCGTTCCGGGCATTTTCGGTCAACCGAGGCGAGATAGCCGAGGAAGAATTCGACACCGAGCACGATCGCTTGGACCGCAGGTGACGCATACTCCCGGAAGGACCAAAGCTCGAGCGTTGCGTCGCGGGGGGACAGCCTCCGCCTCACAAGGCAGCGGCGCCATCGAGGTGCTCAGCCTTCGGGTCGGTCGCAGAAATAGGGGGCTGGACTCGCGGCCGTGCGCGCCGTGACCCTCGCGCGCGATGCAGCTACCATGCAGCCGGGATATTTATTCCCGACCATTCAGCCGGATTCGCGGATAGGCCGCCGGACGGAAACAACATCATCCACCTGACCGGAGCCCACCGGACGAACCGTCACAGGCCCGCGAGTGATGCCGCGAGGGTGCGCGCTGATGCCTTGCTCAAACGCGCGCCCGGCTCGCCCAGAACGGCTCCGCCGACCGACTGCCCCCAGCCGATCGCGTCTTCGACCGGATGCCCGAGGAGGCGGGCGGCGAGGTAGCCCGCATTGAAAGCATCGCCCGCGCCGGTCGTGTCGCGCAGCTCCGTCAGAACCGGGGTGTCGCAGCGACCGGTATGGCCTTCGGCCAAATGCCAGACCGGACGCGCGCCATCCTTCACGGCGATCTCCGCGAGCCCATGTCTGCGGAGACGCTCCAAAGTCAGTTCCGGGTTCGCATCACCCCAGAGCGCTGCTTCGTCGTCAAAACTGGGCAACGCGATATCGGTATGGGCGAGCATGCGCGTGATCGTATCCCGCGCCTCCGACGGCGAGGCCCAGAGCCGCGGTCGGTAGTTCGGATCGAAGGAGATACGCGCGCCCGCCTCGCGCGCATTGGCGACTGCATCGAACAGGGTGTCCCGCGCTTCGGGCGAGAGGATGGCCAGGGTGATCCCCGACACATGGACGAAATTTGCACTGGACAGAGCCTGGTCAAGCAGATCAGGATCATCCGCGAGACGACGGGCTGCCGAGTGCTGACGCCAGTAGTGGAAACTTCGCTCCGTCCCCTCGAGCTCAATCATGTAGAGCCCCATCTCGCGCTCGGGGTCGCGCTGGACGGCGGCGAGATCCAGCCCGTCGGCCGCCATCTCGGCGAGGAAACGGTCGGACAGCCTGTCCTCTCCGATCCGCGTCACAAAGCCCGCCCGGGCACGCGGCCCAAGGAGTTGCGCCGCATGCCAGAGGGTGTTGAACGTGTCGCCCGCATAGCCGAGCCGAAACGTGCCGCCCTCGACCGGAGCGAGCTCAAGCATCGCCTCCCCGATGGCGAGCATTTTCTTAGGAGTCTCTCTCATTCGCGCAGGCCTTTCGCGTCGAGGTCAAAGATGCGGCCGGTCAACCAATCGGGCCAGTCGCGCTCGAAGAAGGCACGCGCACTCTCGTCGAAGCTTCGGTTTTTGCGGGTGGCGATCTTCAACTCCTCCCCCTCCAGACGGACCAGGATTTGCGTCTGCTTGTCGATCTCCCGCTCTGTCTTGAAACGGAACGCAGCCAGATCCGTATCGCGCGCCATCGGGATCGCCTCCCCGTCGTCAGAGCAGATCGCGCGCGCGCCGCGGCTGCCACCGCCTTGCGAGATATACTGGTCGAGCGCGGCAAGGACGGCTTCGGAGGCGAGTGCCATCTGCTGCCACTGGATCGCGCGCGCGCCGTCGCCCGACCGGTCCGGGGCGATGCCGTCGGCGCGCAACTTCCGGTTCAACTCGCGCGCCGCTGCAAGCGCATCGGCGACGTCCGCGCCATTGCAGATCATCCCGGCATGGTCGCTCATCCGGGCCTGAACTTCGTCGCGGACCGACTTCACGGAATGTGCGCTGTCCGTGTTCAACCGTGCAAGCAGATCCGTCACAGCCGAAATGAGGGCCTCCGATCCGACAGTCTCCGGCGCATGGGCCGTGCGGCTCGCGCCGATATGCTCGCCCACCCGGGTGCCGAAGACCTGACCGGCATTGAGGGCCGATCCACCCGGACGCGTCACGCCATGCGTGCCCGCCGCCTCGCCCGCGGCATAGACACCGCGCAGGTTGGAGCGCCCCCAGGGATCGACCGCGATCCCGCCGTTCATATGCTGGTTGTTTACCGCGAATTCGAGCGGCGCGGCGGCGATGTCCACCTTGTAGCGGCGGTACAGTTCGATCGCGAGCGGGTTCATGTGGCGCAGCCGGTCGATCGGTAGCTCCTGATCCGCCCCGGCGGTGCCGAGATAAGTCCGCACGTCTTCGTCGAGGCGGGTAAGATCGAAAGGCTGATCTCCGGGCACCGGAAGCGGATTGCGGTTGAAATCCATGAAGACCCGCCGCCCCGCGGCGCTCTCGCGCCAAATCGCCAGATCGACGAGGCTCGACGCGAAATCCAGCATCCGCGTCGCGTGGAACGGCCACTGATAGCCCTTGCGGAAGACGTTGGAGGCCAGTTCTTGCGTGGTGCGATAGTACTGCGCGAGGAAGTGATGCTCGCGCCCGTCGGCATCGACCGAATAGATATGCGGCAGGGATTGCACGTAAGTTCCCGACAGGTTCCAAGGGAACCCCTCGCGGCGCGTGCCGATGCCGAACTGGCTCTCGGTGAGGTTCACCAGTTCGATCCCCGCTTCGAGCGCGAGACCCAGCGTTCCGAAACAGCCATTGGGATAGACGCTGTCGCGATAGAGCTCGCCCGGCCCGCCCGCCGCGAGCACGATATTCGGCGCGGCAAACAGCACGAGACCGTAGGGATTGCCGTCGCTGCGGTCGGCTTTGCGGAAGGCCAGCGCCCCGGTGACACAGCGGCCATCCCCCTCCCCTTCGGTGAGCAGTTGCACGACCGTCGTGTGGTTGAAGATCGGCACGTCGAGCCGCAGCGCCTCTTCCGCCAGCACCTTGACCATCAGCCGCGAGGTTCGGGGGCCGCAGCTTGTCGCGCGCCCGGTCTCGTCATGGTCGGTCTTGTAGCGCAGCGTCGCGCCGAACCGGTCCTGCGGCAGCGGCAGGCCGAGATATTGCAACGAGGCCATCATGCGCGGCGAGCCGACCGCCTCGATATAGGCCGTATCCTCGTCCATCGCTCCGCCAGCCCGGATCGCCCGCGCCATCGCCTGGAAATCATCGCCGTGATCGGCGGTATTCGCGGTGTGCAGTGTCTGCTTGTCGGAGCCCGAGCATGCGGAGGTTCCGCCCCACGCGCTCTGGCTCGCGACGATCACCTCGCCGCCGCGTCGCTTGAGTTCGACGGCGGCGCGAAGACCCGCGGCCCCGCTGCCGACCACGAGGCAGCCGGTGCGATAGACCGGAAGAGAGAGGCCCGCGATCTCGAGCATCTCCGGGACCGCCTCGTCGGCCCGCAGCCGCGGCATCTCGATATCGGTCAGGGCGTCGAGGATTTCCTGAGGGATTGCACTGTCCATGTCTTGGCTCCGTTTGCGGTCCGGTCAGCTTTGCGGAATATCGACCCAGGCGCGTTGCCGGGACGAGCTCATGCAGGCGTCGACGATCTGGGTGATGTGATGGCCCGTCTCGAAGGTCGGCCACATCGCCTTGCCGGAGACGATGGAGCGGATGACCTCCGCCGCTTCGATGATCTTGGTCTCGTTATAGCCGAGTGCGAAATTCGGCAGCGGCAGGAAGGCCGCGTAGGTCGGATGCTCGGGCCCGACATCGATCTCGCGGTAGCCGCGGCGCCCGATCGGATCGGCATTGGTGTAGAAGCGCAGCCGGTTCACCTCGTCGAACGTATAGGCGAGGCTGCCTTTCGTGCCGTAGATCTCGTAGGTCTGCATGAATTTGCGCCCGGTCGCGACACGGCTGAAATCCACGATCCCGTTGGCGCCGTTCTCGAACGTGCACAGAATCTGGCTCGCGTCGGGATTGGTGATATCGGCCCATTCCTCGCTGCCGGTCAGCTCTGCCGTCTCACCGAGCCCCAGACCTTCGATCTTCGGACGGCGCGGCGTGACGATGATGTTGTTGGCAATCAGCGACGAGACGCGACCGACGAGGAATTCCATGAAGCTGAAGACATGGCTGCCGGTATCCCCGACGATCCCGGTCGGCGCGAGCGACCCATCGGCGCGCCACATATAGGGCACCATCGGGTCGCCATACATGTCGACATGCTGGCACCCTTTGAACATCGTGATCTCGCCGATTTCGCCCGCATCGATGATCTCCTTCGCAAGATCATGGACGGGGTTGCGCGGGAAGCCGTGACCGACGCGGGTGATAAGGCCGCGCGCCTTCGCGATATCGGCAAGCTCGCGCGCCTCCTCGGCGGACTCGGCAAGGGGCTTTTCGCAAAAGACATGCTTGCCCGCTTCGAGCGCGGCTTTCGCAACCTCGTAATGCAGGTTGTCGGGCAGGCAGATATCCACGAGATCGACCTCGGGATCGGAGATCACCTCGCGCCAGTCCTGAACGATCCGCGCACCGGGCACCCGCGCGGCAAGCTCCTGCGCTCGCGCGGGATTGCGATCGACGAGGGTGACGACGCGCGCCGTGCCACCTTCAGTGCCGAAGAAATGCGGAAAGGTCTGATAGGCCATCGTGTGGACTTTGCCCATCCACCCCGAAGCGCCGAGCACGGCAACACGAATCTCTGTCATTTGAACACTCCTCTCCTGTCCGCGCCGGTGTCTCTCTGCGCGGTCTCGTCTCTGTTTCGTCCGAACGGGCGGGCCTCCCGTCTCCCTGTCGTCTCAGCCCGCAGGCGTCTCGCCACTCGAGCCACGAATGGCCAGCGAGACCGGCGTGCGGATTTCCGGCGGCGGCACCTTGTCGTTCTCGAGCCAGGCGAGGATCGTTTCGGCGACAAGCTTCCCGAAGCCGTCAATGTCGCAGCGCACCGAGCTGAGCGGGGGCCAGGAATGGGCCGCCTCCTCGATGTCATCGAAGCCCACGATGCGCAGATCGCGGCCGACATTGCGCCCGATCTCGGCGCAGCCCGAAATCATCCCGAGCGCGACCTGATCGTTGAAGCAGACCGCGCCATCCACCTCCGGATGGTCGTCCGCCAGCTCATGCGCCGCCTGCCTGCCGAAGGCGCGGCTCGCACTGCCGGTCAGGACATGGGGTTCGAGCCCGGCGCTCTCTATCGCAGTCAGATACCCTGCCATGCGCTCCTGCGTGACGGCCCGGCCCTCCAGACCACCGACGAAGGCGATCCGCTTCGCGCCTTGTTCGAGGAGATGCTCGGTCGCGATACGCGTCCCGTTCGGATAGTCCGGCGCGGCGAAGGGGAAAAGCTCGGTCCGCATCTCGACTTTGCGCAGCACCTGCATCGCCGGAATGCCCGCCCGCTGAAGCGCCTCGAAGCTCAGCGCCTCGTCGCCATAGGCGGGCGAGAGGATCATCGCGGAGACGCCGTGCTCGATCATCGCCTCGACCACCTGCGCCTGAAGCTGCGGGTCTTCGTCAGTATTGGCCACGACGGCCGCATAGCCGCGGCTCGACAGCGCCATCTGCAACGACGTCGCGAACTCAGTGAAGAAAGGGTTGCGCAGGTCGTTGATCACCAGACCGACAAGCCCTGCCCCGGCGCTGCGCAAATTGGCTGCCGCGCGGTTATAGACATAGCCGATCTCGGCCATCGCAGCCTGCACCTGCTCGCGTGTTTTCTGCTTCACCAAGGGGCTGTTCTGGATCACGAGGCTGACTGTCGATTTCGACACCCCGGCCTTTCGGGCCACGTCGATGATCGTCGGTCTGCGGTCGCTCGGCGCCATGTCACGCCCCCTGCGACGGAGTTGCGATCTCGAAATCGAAGACAAGAATGCCGTCGATCCCGCCTTGAGCGTTGGCCACGAGCTTCGCCCCGAGCGCCCGGTGATCGGGATGTTCCTGGTAGGCGGCGAGCGCCTCCCAGTCGCGGAAATCGACGGTGAAGCCATGCATGTAACCGCGCTCGATCTTCTCGGGGCTCTCGGAGCGGCCCGCGCAGATTGCACCGAGGCCGTCGACCTTGCCCTCAATCGCGCGCAGCTCCTCCCAGAGCGGTGCGATCTCTTCCTCGCTCAGCCCGGGTTTGAATTTGACGAGAACGATGTGGCGCACTGTCATGTCAGCCTCCATGTGACGCGCGGATCATATCGGCGGCTTTCTCGCCGATCATGATTGCCGCAGCGTTGGTGTTGGACGAAATCACACGCGGCATAATCGAGTTGTCGACGACGCGCAGCCCCTCGATCCCGTTGAACCGCAATGTCGGGTCTACGACAGCCCCCGCATCGGCGCCCATGCGACATGTCCCTGCGCAGTGATGCGAGGTTTTCGAATGGGTGCAGATGAAATCAAAATAGTCCTCGTCGGTCCGCACGTCGGGACCGGGAAGGCGCTCGGCGAGGATATATTTGCGCATCGGGGCTTGTGACAGGATTTCCTGCGTCAGCTTCAGCCCCCGGATCGACATTTCGCGATCGAGCGGGTCCTGCAGGTAGTTCGGATCGATCAACGGCGCGACCGCCGGATCGCCGCTTTGCAGGCGGACGCTGCCGCGCGAGCGCGGGCGCAGGTAACAGGAATTGAGCGTGATACCGCCCTGCGGCATGGAAACCACGCCATGTTCAATGCCGGTCCCGAGTCCGAGATGGAACTGCAGATCCGGCGACCGTGCCTCGGGATCGGCATACCAGAAGCCACCAGTTTCGAACAAAGACGACGCAACCGGCCCCTTCCGTCCGAACAGATATTGCAGCCCCGCCAACGCCGCCCAATGCGGCTTCGCATAGCGGTCATAACTGTAGGGGCCGGAAAGCTCGCTGATGCAGTAGAGGTCGAGGTGATCCTGCAGATTGGACCCCACCTCCGGCTGGTCGAAGACGACATCGATCCCGAGCGAGGCCAGCTCATCCGCCGGTCCGATACCCGACAGCTGCAGCAGCCGCGGCGAGCCGATCGCCCCAGAACATAGCAGCACTTCACTTTCTGCCCGTAGGCGCGTGCCATCGACAAGCTCGACCCCGGTCGCGCGGCCATTCTCGACCACGATCCGGCGCACCTGCGCACCCAGCTTCACCGTGAGGTTCTCGCGGTGACGGTTCGGCGCGACATAGGCCATCGCAGCCGAGGAGCGGCGCACATTGCGCTGGGTCAGCTGGTAATAGGCGACCCCGTCCTGCTTCTCACCGTTCACGTCGTAATTGCGCGGAATGCCGAGCTCGGCGGCCGCTTCGAAATAGGCCTCGCAGACCGGCAGGGGCGCGCGCGGATCGCTCACGCCGAGCGGGCCGCCCTTGCCGTGATAGCGGTTCTCGATGCTCGCGTTATCCTCGGCCTTGCGGAAATAGGGCAGCACATCTTCATAGCCCCAGCCGGTACACCCCATCTGACGCCATTCGTCGTAATCGAGCGCATTGCCGCGGGTATAGACCTGAGCATTGATCGCGGAGCCGCCGCCGATCACCTTGGCCTGGGTGTAGCGAAAGACCTTGTTCTGCATGTGCCGCTGCGGAACCGTTTCCCAGCCCCAGCTGCCGATGCCCTTGGTCATCTTCGCGAAGCCCGCGGGCAGATGAAAGAACGGGTGGCGATCGCTGCCGCCCGCCTCGAGCAGCAGGACGTCCGCCGACGGGTTCTCGGAGAGACGCCCGGCCAGTACCGACCCCGCCGAACCGCCGCCGATAATTATGAAATCGTAAGTCGTCTTCATGCTGGCCTCCTTGGCCAAGTCTCTCGCCGCAGCCCGGTGGCTCAGGCGGCGAGCTCTGTCTGTGCGATATGCTCAGCCGCGCGCAGGGCGAGCGCCGCGACGGTAAGGGCGGGGTTCACGGCAGCCGAGGTCGGCAGGACGGACGCATCGGCGATGAACAGGTTCGGGTGATCATGGCTGCGGCAGAACGTGTCGACGACGCTCGACGCCGGATCGCTACCCATCCGCGCCGTCCCGCATTGATGTGACGGGGTCTGCCGGTCGAAGGGCCGCGCGAGCACGATCGGATAGCCCGCAGCGCGCAGCTTTCGGCGCAGCATGTCGACGAGTTCGAGATGGGTCTCCCAGTTCGAGCGCTTCCAATCGAGCCGGATCTTGCCCTCCTTCAGCGTCACGCGGCTCTCGGGATTGGGCAGGTCTTCAGACATCGCGTAGAGATCGACCGAGCGGTTGGCGATCCAGCTTGCCACCGGACGCGGCAGCGGCGAGGCCGAGGCGAGGATCGGACCGGAGATTTTGCCGAGCAGCTGGATATTGCCTAGCGGCGCGCCGTTCGCCCCGCCCGAGAGGTAGAAATCGTTGATCGCCAGCGTCTTCTGGTAGATTGCGCGGTTCCGGCGCAGCGGGTGCAGCGCCAGCACGGCCGAGCAATTGTGGTTCATGAAATTGCGCCCGACCTGATCGGAACCATTCGCCAGCCCGGTCGGATGGCGCTCAGTCGCAGAGGCCAGCAAAAGGGCCGCGCTTTGCACCGCCCCGGCGGAGAGCACCACGACCGACGCCGTGAGCGTCCGGACCTGCCCGTCTTTCTCGATCTCGACCCCGCTTATGCGGTTCTCGGCATCGACGATCAGACGCCGCGCCCGCGCGCCCGTCATCAGCTTGACATTCTGGGATTTCAGCGCAGTCGCCAGACCGACGCTTTCGGCATCCATCTTGCCGCCGCAGGTATCGGGGAACGCATCCCAAGGCGTCTGCCCATGCGAGAGCCAACGGTCGATCTCGACCCCGAGCGGCAGGGAGGACGGGTGCAGCCCGACCGATTTCAGCCGCCGCCGGAGCGCCGCGATATCGGGCTCGTCCGGGACCGGAGGATGTGCGTAGAGGCCGGAATGGCGCGGCTCCGTCGGATCCTCTCCAAGCTGACCGCGCACCTGATAGAGCGCCTCGGCCCTCTGGTAGAACGGCTCGATCTCGTCATAGGCGATCGGCCAACCCGGCGTGGTCCCGCCTTGATGCTCCACTGGCGAGAAATCCGCCTTGCGATAGCGCATCAGAACGGCGCCGTAGAACTTCGAATTGCCGCCGACATTGTAGTAATTGCCGGGGCTGAACGGCACGTCATCGCCATCGAGCCAGGTTTCCTCGGGCCGGTAATGACCGCGCGCGAAGATCGCGTCGGGATCGCGCGCATCCGGCGTGTCGGGCAGGCGTTCGCCACGCTCGAGCACCAGCACGCGCCGTCCCGTCTCGGCCAGCGCCGCCGCCGTGGTGGCACCGCCCATACCCGAACCGATGATGATGACGTCGGCATCGCTCATGGCTGGATGCGCTCCTCCGTCTTGGGATCGAAGGCCACCGCCTTGTCCATGTTGACGGCGAAATCGAAGACCTCGCCCGCCCGCACGGTCACATCGGCCCGCATCCGGGCGATGGCATCGCGACCGCCCAGGGTCATCGTCACGAAGGTGTCCGACCCGGCAGGTTCGGTTACGCCGATATGATTGCGCAGCGGCGCTATATGGGCGGCGTTACGATCCGCGCCCTCCGGATCCGTAATCGTCTCCGGTCGGATGCCGAGAAGGATCTCGCGCCCGTCCCACTGGGCGAGATTGGCTTGCGGGAAGCGGAGCAGTTGCTCCCCCCCGTCATGGCCCGTCACGGCCGCGTGGGGCGCACCGTCCTTCACCACGATCCGCGCCGGAACCACGTTCATCGCGGGGCTGCCCATGAAGGTCGCCACGAACACATTCGACGGCGTGTCGTAGATTTCCTTCGGCGTGCCGAGCTGCTGCACATAGCCCTTGTTCATCACCGCGATCCGGGTCGAGAGCGTCATCGCCTCGATCTGGTCGTGGGTCACGTAGACGATCGTGGTGCCAAGGCTCTGGTGCAGCTTCTTGATCTCGGTGCGCATGTCGACGCGCAGTTTCGCATCGAGGTTCGACAGCGGTTCGTCGAAGAGGAACACGTCCGGGTCACGCACCAGCGCACGTCCCATCGCGACGCGTTGGCGCTGACCGCCCGAAAGCTGCCCCGGCTTGCGGTCGAGCAGATTGTCGATCTGCAGCATCTCCGCCACCCGGTTCATCGCCTCTTCGCGTTCGGGTTTGGGGGTGCCGTGCATCTCAAGGCCGAAGGTGATGTTCTGGCCGACGGTCATGTTCGGGTAGAGCGCGTAGGACTGGAACACCATCGCGATGTTGCGCTTCGACGGGTGCACACCGTTCATCGTGCGTCCCTTGATCGAAATCTCGCCGGAGGTGATTCCTTCCAGCCCTGCGATCATGCTCAGAAGCGTCGACTTGCCGCAGCCGGACGGACCGACCAGCACGAGGAATTCACCTTCATCGACCGAGATGTCGACGCTGTGCAGCACTTCGACCGCGCCGTAGGACTTGGTGACGTTTGAAATATCGAGGAGACCCATTGGCATTACCCCTTGACTGAGCCCGCCATCAGGCCGCGCACGAAGAAGCGCCCCGAGACGATGTAGACGATGAGAGTGGGCAGCGCCGCAAGGATCGCACCCGCGAAGTGGACGTTGTAGGCCTTCACGCCGGTCGAGCTTTGAACGAGGTTGTTCAAGGCGACGGTCATCGGCTGGCTGGCCTGCCCGGCGAAGGACGACCCGAACAGGAAGTCGTTCCAGATATTGGTGAACTGCCAGATGATCGTGACCACGATGATAGGCCCCGACAGCGGCAGAAGGATGCGGTAGAAGATCCGGAAGAATCCGGCCCCGTCGATCTGCGCCGCGCGCACCAGTTCGGTCGGGAAGGCCGAGTAGTAGTTGCGGAAATATAGCGTCGTGAAGCCAAGCCCGTAGACGACGTGGACGAGGATCAGCCCCGGCACCGAGCCTGCGAGCCCGATCATGCCCAGCACCCGCGCCATCGGGATCAGCACGATCTGGAACGGGATGAAGCAGGAAAACAGCAGCATCCCGAAGAGGATCGTATCGCCGCGGAACCGCCACTTGGTCAGCACGTATCCGTTGAGCGCGCCCATGATGGTCGAGATCGCCACCGCCGGAACCACGATCAGGATCGAGTTGATGAAGTAGGGGCGCAGGCCGGTCGGCTGCACGCCGATCTGGGCCGAGGACCAGGCTTCGCGCCAGGGATCGAAAGTCCAGACATCGGGCAGCGCCATCATGTTGCCGCCGGTGATCTCGCTCAGAGGTTTGACCGAGTTGATCAGCATCACCGCGAGCGGCAGCAGGTAGAACAGCGCGAACAGCAGCAGGAAAAGATAGATGAAGGTGCGGGTTACGCGATTTGTGCGGATCGCGACCCCGGTATCGACGGCGCCGGACATTACTTCGGCTCCTTCAGTTCGGCATAGAGATAGGGGATCATGATCGCGGCGATGGTCATCAGCATGATAACCGCCGACGCTGCGCCCACGCCCATCTCGTTGCGGGTGAAAGTGTAGGAATACATGAAGGTCGCGGGCAACTCGGTGGCCCGGCCCGGGCCGCCACCGGTCAGCGCGATCACGAGGTCATACGATTTGACCGCGAGGTGCGCGAGGATGACGAATGCCGACAGGAACGCGGGCCGAAGCTGCGGAATGATGATGCGGCGATAGAGGTTCCAGTTGGAGGCGCCGTCCATCTGCGCCGCTTTCAGGATCTCGTTGTCGATCCCGCGGAGCCCGGCGAGGAACATTGCCATGACGAAGCCCGAGCTTTGCCAGACTGCGGCGATCACCACGGTGTAGATCGCCATGGACGAGCTTTTGATCCAGCCGAAATGGAAGCTCTCCCAGCCCCAAAGATGCAGCGTGTGCTCGATCCCGATGCCCGGATCGAGAAGCCATTTCCACGCCGTCCCCGTCACGATGAACGAGAGCGCCATCGGATAAAGGAAGATCGGGCGCAGAAGCCCCTCGCCGCGGATTTTCTGATCGAGAAAGATCGCGAGAGAAAGGCCGATCGCGATACAGATCGCGATGTAGAGAGAGGCGAAGATCGCGAGGTTCTGCACCGCGATCGTCCAGGTCGGCAATTGGAAGAGACGCCAGTAATTGTGCCACCCGACAAGGTCGAACGTTGGAAGAATTCGGCTGTTCGTGAACGACAGGTAGCCGGTGAAAACGATGAAGCCGTAGACGAAGATCAGCATCGACGCGACAGAGGGCGCGAGAACGATCTTGGGAATCCATTCCTGAAGCCGGGTACGCAAGTCTGACTGGACCGGACGGGCCATTGCTCTCTCCTTTAGGGAAATGAGACGGATCGGTGACGTACGGGCCGGTCTCAGAGACCGGCCCGAGGGCCTTTTACTGGGCCAGCGACACGGCCTTGACGAGTTCCTTGGCGGCGGTCTCGGCGTCATAGTCGCCGTTGAAATTCGCCGTCACCACGTCATAGATCGCGTTCTTCACCGAAGCCGGGTCAGCATGGCCATGCGCCATAGAGCCCAGAAGCGTGCCGTTCTGGCTCGCCGATTTCAGCTGAGCCATCGCCTTCTTGCCGCAAGCGTCGAACTCTTCGTCCGACACGTCGGTGCGCGAGGGAACAGAGCCTTTCACCGTGTTGAAGGCGATCTGGAACGAGGGCGACATCACGGCTTTCGCCATTGCGTCCTGTGCGGCCTGTGCGTCCTCGCCCACCTTGAACATCGCGAACTGGTCGGCGTTGAAGGTCACATCGTCCGCGGTGCCCGGGGTCCGGAAGCAGCCGAAATCGACCTCGGCCTCTTTGCCGGCCCGCAGGAATTCACCCTTGGCCCAGTCGCCCATCATCTGGAAGGCGGCCTCGCCATTGATGACCATCGCGGTCGCGAGGTTCCAGTCGCGGCCCGAGAAGTTCGGGTCGACGAAGCTGTGGAGCTGCTCCATGCGCTTGAAGGATTCGACCATCTGCGGACCGCCGAGCGCGTCGGGATCGAGATCGATGAAGGCCTTCTTATAGAAGTCGGGGCCACCGACCGAGAGCACGACGCCATCGAACATCGTCGCTTCCTGCCAGGGCTGGCCACCAGCGGCGAGCGCGATCTTCCCGGAATCCTTCACCTTCTGCATCGCAGCGATGAACTCATCCCAGGTCTTCGGCTCTTCGATCCCCAGATCGGCAAGCATCTTCTTGTTCGACCAGACCCAGTTGGTCGAGTGCACGTTCACCGGAACCGCGACCCAGTGACCGTCGTATTTCGAGAACTTCTGGAGCGCCTCGGGAACGACGGCATCCCAGTTGCCATCGGCCGCCACCTTGTCGAGCTGGGCCAAAGCGCCCTGCTGTGCCCAGTCGGAGATGTCGAAGCCGAGCATCTGGACCGCGGTCGGCGGATCACCGGAGGTGACGCGCGCACGCAGCACCGTCATCGCGCTCTGGCCGCCGCCACCGGCGACGGGCATGTCCTTCCAGCCGATCCCCTCCTTCTGCAGATCGTCCTTGAGAACGTTGAGAGCGGCCGCCTCGCCGCCCGACGTCCACCAGTGAAGGACCTCCACATCCTTCGCTTGCGCCGACCCTGCGACGAGCGCCAGAACGCTCGCCATTTTCAGTGTCCGTCCGATGTAACTACGCATTGATTTTCCTCCCTGTTGCGTTGTCGTTACACATCCCTCCCGCGCGACCCTTCAGGTCATTCGGGTCTCACCCAAGGCTCCCGCGTGCGACCGATGCGCATCACGAGCGTCTTGATCTCGAAGAACTCCTCCAGGCCATAGCGTCCGATCTCTCTCCCCTGACCGGATTGCTTGACTCCGCCGAAGCTCAATTCCGGAAAGCCGTCCATCCAAGTATTCGTCCAGACGGTCCCCGCCTGCGCCCGAGTCGAGAACTCGAGACAGGTGTGGACGTTCTCGCTCCAAACGCCCGCAGACAGACCGTAGCTTGCGTCGTTCGTTAGCGCTACAGCTTCGTCCATCGTGCGGAAGGTCAGCACCGAGAGAACCGGCCCGAACACCTCTTCTCGGGCGATCGCCATCTCCGGCGAAACGCCGCGCACGACTGTCGGCTGATAGAATTGCCCCTCGAGCCCCGGCACGGTCATCGGCCCGCCCCCCAGCGCGATCTCGGCCCCCTCGGTGACCGCGGCGCGGACGTAGTCGTCGATCTTGCCTTGATGCTGGACGGAGATGATCGCCCCGACCTGCGTGCGCGGGTCAAGCGGATCGCCGAAGGCCACGCGCTTCGACAGCTCCACGACGCGCTCGACCACCTCATCCACGATATCTTCATGGACGATGATCCGGCTGCTCGAATTGCAGCATTGCCCGGTATTGAAATAGACGCCGAAGGTGATCGCGTCGGCTGCGCTCTCGATATCGGCATCGGGGAACACGACCTGCGGATTCTTCCCGCCCAGCTCCAGTGCGACCTTTTTCAACGTGCTCGACGCGGCCGCCGAGATCGCCTTGCCGACCGCGGTCGAGCCGGTGAATGTTACCATGTCAACCGCCTCATGCGTCGTCATCAAGCTGCCCACGGACGCCCCGTAGCCCAGAACGATATTCACGACGCCCGGCGGCATCCCTGCCTCGACCAACAGCTCCCCGAGCATCACCGTGGTCGACGGCGTCAGCTCGGACGGTTTGATTACCGTGGTGCAGCCGGCGGCGAGCGCGAAGGGCAGCTTTTGGCTCAGGATCCAGAACGGGAAGTTCCACGGCGTGATCATCGACACGACACCGATTGGGTCTTTGACGACGACACCGAGGATGTCGGGCCCCAGCGTATTGTGGCTATCGCCATGCATCGTGCGCGCCAACGACGCCGCGTAGCGCCACAGATCGGCCGCGCCCGACACTTCGGCGCGCGATTGCGAGATCGGCTTGCCACTCTCGAGCGTCTCCAGCAGCGCCATCCGCTCGACATTGCCCTCGATCAGATCGGCGACGCGCAGCAGCACGGTCGCGCGCTCCTTGCCCGAGATCCGGCTCCAGACGCCGCTGTCGAACGCCTCGCTCGCCGCGACGATCGCGGCTTCCGCATCGACTTCGGCGCCCAGTGCCGCGCGGCTGACGAGGCAGCCATGCGCCGGGGACATCCGATCGTAGCTCTCACCGGAGGCACTGTCGCGCCACTCGCCTGCGATCAGGTGACGACAGATGAAGGGCTCTGCGGGGAGCGCCGCATCGACGGCAGAGATCAGGTTCAGCTCGGTCATGTTCAAAGTCCCGAAAAATTAGGTTTGCGTTTCTCGCGGAAGGCCGTGACCCCTTCGGCGCGATCTTCGCTGGCCGAAATGGCGGCACTTCCAAGCGCCTCAGCCATTGCACCGCGATCTTCACCCGCCGCGACATGGATCATCGATTTCGTGATTTCGACGGCGCGGGGCGACAGCCCGAGCGCACGGTCGATCAGGGCCTGCGCTGCCGCGCGCGGATCCTCGGAGACCGCGGCCACGAAGCCGACCGCCAGCGCCCGGTCGGCCTTCACGCGGTGACCGAAAAGCGCCATCTCCTTCACCATTGGTTCGGGCAGCAGACGCATCAGCCGCTGCGTGCCCGACCAGCCGGGAACGATCCCGACGCCAGCTTCCGGGAGGGCAAGGCTGGCGCCGGGTGCCATGACCCGAAGGTCGCAGGCTGCGGCAAGTTCGAGACCGCCCCCGAAGGCGTGTCCGTTCAGCACCGCAATCGTCGGCTTCGAGAGGCGCGCGAGCCGGTCGAAAATCCGATGTCCGTCGCGGACCCAATGCCGCGCGAACTCGGCCGGGCTCAGATCGCCCCATCCGTTGATATCCGCCCCGGTGCAGAAGGCCCGGTCGCCCTCGGCGCTCACCAGCACGCAGCGAATCTCGACGTCTCTTTCGATCCGATCGAGATGCGCCTCGAGCGCGCTCAGCATCTCGACCGTGAGAGCGTTCATCTTCTCCGGGTTGTCGAGGCGCAACTCTGCTACCGCGCCGTCGATGTTCAGGTGAATGTCGCTCATGGCGTCCACCCCATCGGGGCGTCGGCGAGCAACTTCGTGGACATGGTGACGGCATTCTCCTCCACGCGCACCCGCCCCTCGGAAGCGCCAACGATATCGCGCTCAGGATCGATCCCCGGCATGATTTCGGTGGCGATGAGCCCCTTGTCATCGAGCCGCATCACGCAGCGCTCGGTGATATAGAGCACCTCCTGCCCCTGCTCTCGCGCACGCTCCCCGGAGAAGGTCACATGTTCGACCCGGTCGACCATCTTGGTGAACTTGCCGGGTGCGCGGACGCGGATGCCAGCCTCGTCCATCTCCATCTGCGCGCCTGCCTCGAACCAGCCCGAGAAGACGATCTTGCGCGCATGGGCGGTGATATCGACGAAGCCGCCGCAGCCTGCGGTGAGGTAAGGTTTCTTGCCGAGCTTGGAGACATTCACATTCCCCTGCACATCGACCTCGAGGAAGGACAGGAAGGACATGTCGAACCCGGCGCCCTGGAAATAGATGAATTGCTGGGGCGAGGGCACGTAGCCATCGGCGTTCGATGCACAGCCGAAAGCAAATCCGGTCAAGGGCATCCCGCCCACCGCGCCCTGTTCGATCGCCCAGGTGACCGCATCATGGTGGCCCTCTTCGAGCAGGATGCGCGGCACCATCGCCGAAATCCCGAAACCGAGATTGGCGGTCATGCCGCCGCGAAGCTCCATTGCTGCGCGCCGTGCGATGACCTTCTCGATGCCATGTTCGGCCAATTCGAAGCTCGACCACGGACGCATCACTTGCCCCGAGATCGCCGGATCGTAGGGCGTCTCGCAGGTTTGTTTCTGATCCTCGTCCACGACCACGCAGTCCACAAGATGCCCCGGCACCCGGACATCGTGGGGGCGCAGGGAGCCCGCAGCCGTGACGCGCTCCACCTGCGCGATCACCAGCCCGCCATTGTTGCGGACCGCAATCGCCTGCTCGAGCCCGCCGAGATAGGCCCCCTCGTGCTCATAGGTCAGATTGCCGCGCTCATCCGCGGTGGTGGCGCGCAGGATGCAGACGTCGGGGTAAATATTCGGAAAATGGAGCCAGGTGTCACCATCGAACTCCACCCGGCGCACGATGGGCGCGCCTGCTGCGCGATCGTTCATCGCACAGCCCTCGCGCTCGGGGTCGACGAAGGTCTTCAAGCCGACCTTGGTCATCACGCCCGGACGGCGCGCCGCCGCCTCGCGATGCATATCGAACAGGATGCCGGAGGGCACGTTATAGGCTGCCACCCGATCCTCAACGACCATCTTCCAGATTTCCGGCATCGGCAGGTTCGAGGAACCCGACGGGTAGGAACCTGCCAGAACGGTATCGAGCAGACCATCCTTCGCGATGTGGTCGATGCCCTTCACCCCGTACATGTCCCCCGCGGCGATCGGGTGGATTGTGGTGATGTTTTTCGGATGCTGCTCCCGATCGAAGCGCTCGCCGATCGCCTTGAGCACGGAGTCGGGACACCCCAACGCCGAAGACGAGGAAACCGTGATGACAGCACCATCCGCAATCTTCCCTACCGCTTCCGACGCACTGACAATCGTGCCCATAGTCCGCTTCTCCCTGTTCAACCGCACATCCGCTAAAACAATTTTAGGAACGTTCCAAAATTAATAGGAACGTTCCAATTTTTTGTCAAACGCCTTTTTCGAGTGCGGGGCCCAAGGAGTGCCAAAAGGCATGGCTACAGCTAGGAAACGAAGGAGTTTCGGTGCCCTCCGTCCCTCCGAAGCGTTCAGGCCACGAGGCCGAGCGCCTCGTCACTTGCGGCGCCGGAATACTTGTCGCGCGGCGGCCACGGCCGGTCCTGCCAAGGCGGGGTGAAGATGAAGCTCGAGACCGACCACCCGTCGAGGAGCGCCCCATTCCCTGCTCCGTGCGCGTAGTCGTAATAGAGTTTGACGATCTCTTCGCGGCTCACCTGCTCCGTCGCCTCGTGGGCCATGCAGGCTTCCCGCCACGCGCGGACCCGGTCCTACCCGGCACCCTCGGGCAACTGAAAACCTTCGTAATAGTCGAGGAACCAGAACCTCTTGAACATCGGAGTGAATACGGTTTCGGCAAGCCCGAACTCGTCGAACAGGTACGGCCCTTCGGGGCTGTGCTCGAGCAGGAACCCGTCGATGTCGCGATAGAGGGACAGGAGCTTCTCGGCCCAATCGTCGCGACGGTCGCGATCCTGGTTAAGCACGAACCGGTACCCTGTCATCATGAACGCCCCCTCTCGCGCGCCCGGCAAGGGGCTTGGGGACGAGGCGATCATCACGGGTGGGTTCACCCGATCCGATCAACGACGTCGCGACCCTGAACATGCGCTCGGCCCCGTCGACCGGGGCAAGCATCGTCACCCGCCTCGCGGATGGGCAGAATCTGCGCAATCTCGGGTGTCGCATGGCAGAGGGGCGCCGTTGGTGCCAAGTTGCGACGCTCGCCGATCCTGGCTTCGAGGGCTGGGCTGCGGGAGAGTATTTGATCGAAGGCACCGGGACACCGACTCGAGCGGAGGCCGCCCCGAGTCCGAAACCGAAGATAGTGACAGGCTCAGGTCAGGAACGCGTGCGTTTCGCCTCAGGCAGTTCGGATGCGCGACTTCACGGGGGGGTCTCCAGCCCGGGAAATCGCGCCGTTACCTGCTCAACGCGCGGGACGGGTAGGATCTGAACGTTCGGGTGATGGTGCAGGAAGCCCCCCTCACCTACCGACTCTACAACCCTGACAAGAGCCCTCTCTTGGGCGACATGACGACGAGCAAGGATTACCGCGGTCAGCTTTTCCAGTCGGGCGATCATGTGATCGAGGTGATCAACAGCACCAATGCGCCCTCGAGCTATGAGCGTCTCGTCGCGGTCAAGTAAGCCCGCGACGCAGCCCGCATCACACAGGCCACCGTCAAGCGCTTCCCACACAGGAAATACCGCGGTTAAGCGGCCCACGTCAGTCATCGGAGGGGAGGAGGAGGCGGTGACCTCAGGGAGGAGGAGAGAGGCCACCGCCAATTTCCGAGGCTCAGGGAGGAGGAGAGAGCCTCAGGAACTGGTGCAGCGAATTGCTCGCTGCGTTGAGATTGTTTTCGCACAGATGCTGCGCCGCAGAAATAGCTTATTCGACATAGCCGCGCTGCATCTTCCGCATAGCTGTCGCAAGGTCAGTATCCGTGCTGCGGCGCGCTGACCTCGGCGGACAGTCCCGGGGCCAGTCTCGCAGTCTGCGGCTGATCCGGGTCAATCGAGATGCGCACCGGCACGCGCTGCGCGATCTTGGTGAAGTTGCCGGTCGCATTGGAGCCCGAAAGCAGGCTGAACTGCCCTGCCGTGGCAGGCGAGAACCGTTCGATATGGCCTCTGAACTCGGTCTTCCCCAGAGCGTCGACGGTGAAGGTCACCGGCTCACCCATGCGCAGCCCTGCCAGCTGGGTCTCCTTGTAATTCGCGATCAGCCAGAGGTCGGAGGGCACGAGCGAAACCAGCGTGCTCCCGGCGCTGACGAACTTGCCGACCCGAGCCGAAACCTGACCCAGTCGCCCATCCTGGGGCGCACGGATCACCGCATGATCGAGCGCCACCTGCGCCGCATCCAGCGACGCCTGCGCGGCATCGGTCTTCGCGGCGAGCGAGCGTTTGTTCAATTCCGCCGTCTGAACCGCTTGTTGGGCCACATCGATGGCGCTTTGCGCCTCTTGCACGCCCGCCTTCGCCTGATCGAGCGTAAGCTGCGCCTGATCGGCATCCGATTGCGAGACATAGCTTTTCTTCGTCAGCTTCGAGGCCCGGTCGCGCGCGGTCTGCGCGGTGGCCTGCGCCGCTTTCGCCGAGGCCAGCGCGGCCTGTTTCGCCTCCAGCGTCGCCTTGGCCGAGTTCACCGCCTGCGCCCCGTTCGACTGCGCAGCCTTCGCCGTCTCAAGCGCGGCCTGCGCCTGTTCCACCGCCGCTTTCAACGCGCGATCGTCCAGCCGCACCAGCACATCGCCCTTCTTGACCTCCTCGAAATCGCTGACCGGCACCGCCGTGACTTCGGCCGCGACCTGCGCGGAGATCGGCGTGACCTTGCCCTGCAGATAGGCATTGTCGGTCCATGCGACGTCGGAACGGAAAGGCGGAAGGCGCCATGCATAGAGCACGGTCGCGACACCGGCGAGCGCGATCAAAAGGATCAGGGCAGAAGCAATATAGCGGCGGGTCTGAGACATCGGATCAACTCGTGGAAACAGGGGTGGAGGGCGTAAGGCGCGGGAGCGGCCAGCTTCGGTGCAATGCGACATGGACGATCAGCCCGGCGAGCGCCGCCAGCGCGAACCAGAAGACCGCGCGGAACGCATCGTCATAAGCGAGGATCGCGGCCTGCTGCTGCACCGCGGAGGCGACGGAGGACAGCGCGCCCCCGGCCCGTGCGCCCGCATCCGCGGTCTGGCCACCAAGCGAAGCAGCACTCTGCGCGAGGGTCTGGCTCAACATCGGATTGTCGGGCGAAATCTGCGGCGAAAGCTGCGCCATGTGATAGGCGGTGCGGTCGACCACCAGCGAGCGGAACAGGCCGGAGCCGATGACCCCGCCGATGGATTGCGTGGCCAGGAACAGCACGACGAAGCTCAGCAGGTAATGCGGTCCCTTCGCGAAGGCCGCCCCCAGCCCTTTCGCCATCGCGGGCGGCAGAAACAGGATGCCCGCGAAACCGACCATCGCCTGGCTGAGATACATCTGCTCGGGCCCGGTGAGCGCGGTCGATTGCGAATCGAGCCACGCCCCAGCCGCGATCAGAACCAGTGCGATGCCGTGAAACAGCGGCGCACGCGCCCCGCTATTGGTCAGCATCAGCACGCCGGTCGCGGCGAGCATCGACAGCGCGATGATCCCAAACAGCAACTGCTCCTGCCCGGGCTGAAGCCCCATGGTGCGCAGGAAGCCGACCGCGCCCGCGCTCTGCTCGGCGAGCGCGATGCGGAACACTAGAAGCGTTCCCGCCAAATGCAGGATTGGCGGGCTCAGCAGCCAGTGGAAATCAATCAGCGGATTGGGGCGCTGCATCTCGATCAGCACCGCGCCCGCGACCATCCCGATGGCCGCCACGAGCGCCACGCCCAACCATTCGGTCTGCGTCCAGTAATCTAGCGCCCCAAACATGAAGACGCTGGTGAACGCCCCGAACCCGAACGCGAGCAGGCTGAAGGAGACGAAATCGAGCGGTTTGAGCACCTTTTGCAGAGGTCGCGGCGTCAGCGGCAGCGCGAAAATCAGCGCCAGCGCCACCAGCGCCATGCCCATCTGGAAAAGGCTCACCGCGTGCCAACTGGCATTCGCGGTGAGGTCCGGCAGCAGCACCCGCGCCAGAGGCCTGCCCACCATGATCATCGTCAGAACGGCGGGGATAGCCACCTTCAGACGCTGTGCAGCGGGTATGGCCTCCAGCATGTAGAGAAAGCCGAGGCTCGACAGCGGCGCGGCGGCGCAGCCACTCAGGAACGCCACGATCACTGCGGAATGCAGGTCGTCGACCCAGAGATTCAGCACCATCGCCAGCACGAAGCAGACGATCCCCACCTCGGCGAAGCGCCGCAGACCGAACTGGTCGCGGATACGGATCAGCATCAGCGGCATAGAGGCGCGCGGCGCCATGAAGGCCGCCATCACCCAATAGGTGTTGTTCGTGGTGGCGTGAAGATCGCCCGCCAGCTGCGGCAGGTTGGCCGAGACGAAACCGGTCGCGAGCGATTGCGACAGCGCCACGAAAACGGCTGCGCTGGCATAGACGACCCGCTTTGCACCGGAATGGTCGGGCTCTGGCGGAGCGGCGGGCTGCGGCGCGGCGTCCGGCTCTGCGGTCTCTGCCGCTGTGGCTTCGTCTTGCTTGACTTCACGCTCTGCGGCGGCCTCGGTTGCGGGTCGCGTCTCCGCCTCTTCAGACCGCGCGCGCTCGCGCAGCGTCCGCTCGACCGGCGATACCGGTTCGGCGGCCGTCGGACGCGCATCCGGGCCGTTGAGATTGCGAATCTGGGAATTCATTGGCCGCGCATCCTTTCGAGATTGGCCTGCATCCGCTCCATCGTCTTGCGGGCGCGGGCGACCTCGTCGGCGTCGAGTCCTTCGTAGAGCTGCGCGCGCAGCGCCTCGACGAAGGTCTCGATCTCGGAGGCGTTCGCACGGGCGTGATCGGTCAGGAAAATCTGGCGGACGCGTTTGTCCTTGGGATCGGCGCGCCGCTCCACGAAGCCGAGCTTCTCCAGCCCGTCGAGCGTGCGGTTCAGCGTCGGCGTCTCGATCACCAGCGTTTCCGCCAGTTGCCGCTGGCTCATCCCCTCGTCGCGCGAGATCGCAAGGATGGCCTGCGCCCGCGCGAAGGTCAGCCCCATGTCCCGCGCCTGTGCGTCGAACATCGCGCGCACCGAACGCGCCGTCAGCATCATTGTGCGCGTCAACTCGGCACGGTCGCGGCGGGCGGCTTCGCTGGGCACGGATAGTTCTGCGGCACGGTCGGACATGGGGGCCTCGGGAATAAAGTTAGCCTGCTAACGTTTTTGTCCCATCCCACATATCTTCTGTGTCGCGAGGATCAACATGGGTCCCCTGCACAGGGGGCCGTGCGAAATTGCGAAACGGAGCGATCTGGCCGTACATCCAGCGCGAGAGCTCAGGCGGCGAGCAAGCTCACAAGGCCGAGACCAGCCGCCACGAGCATCACCAGCGACAGCATCACCGTCGCGATCACGCGCGGCCCGGCGGCTGCCACCGCCCGAGCATCGACGCCAAGCCCCAGCGCTGCCATCGCGATCACCGTCAGGATCGACGCCCCCTGCCCCATCGGCGCCAGCGCGACTTCCGGCAGCGCCCCGGCAGAGCGCAGCACGATCATCCCGAGAAACCCGAGGATGAAAAGCGGCGGCATGAGTCCACGCCGCACACGCCCTTCCGGCGCGGCAGTGCGTCCATCCGCAGGCAGGTGCGGCGCGAGGAACGACAGCACCACGGTGATCGGCCCCAGCATCAGGACCCGCACCAGCTTCACCAGCGTGCCGAGCTGGATCGCCCCGGCCCCCATCGGCGCCGCTGCAGCCAGAACTTGCGGCACCGCATAGACGGTGATCCCCGACAGGATCCCGTAACCGTTGACGCTCATTCCCGCCACATGGCCGACGACCGGCAGTAACAGAACCACCGCCACGCCGAGCACGGCGGTGAACGCGATCGCGGCACTGACATCGTCGCTGTCTGCGTCGATCACCGGGGCGACGGCGGCGATGGCGGAATTGCCGCAGATACCGTTGCCGCAGGCGATCAGCAATGCCATCCGGGCCGGCAGGCGCAAGGCCCGCCCCAGCAGATATGCGGTGGGCACCATGAGCGCGACCACGGCGACAATCCCGGCCAGCAAGCCCGGACCGACCGACAACAGGGTCTGTGCGCTCACCGAGGCGCCGAGCAGGACGATCGCGATCTCCAGCACCGTCTTGGCCGAGAAGCGGATACCGGCCTCGAAACGTGCAGGCGGGGCCCAGAGGGAGCGCACCACCGCCCCAATCAGGATCGCCAGCACCAACGGCTCCAGCCATTCCGCCCCGAACAGTGCGTGCTCTGCCATACCGCCCAACGCCGCGAGCGCGGCGACGCCGATGCTCAACCCGACCCCAGGAGCGTAAGCGCGAAGCGCGAGCTGCGGACGGGCGAAACGGCAGGGCAGGATCGAATGAAGCGGCAAGACGGTCTCCTCGGGGTCAGCACGTACCCCGTATTTGCCCGCCACAATTCATTCTTCAAACAAAATGTTTTTGTCGATATGATCGGTTAAATCGATTAATTGAAGGGACGCAGGAATGACGCCTGAACAGCTCCGCGTATTTGTCGCGGTCGCGGAAGAGCAGCACATGACCCGCGCCGCGGCGCGGCTGAACATGACGCAATCCACCGCCTCCGCCGCCATCGCGGCCCTGGAGTCGCGTCATCAGATCGCCCTGTTCGACCGGATTGGGCGGGGAATTTCTCTGACCGAGGAAGGTCGCGCCTTTCTGCCCGAGGCGCGCGCGGTGCTGGCACGGCTCGCCGAGGCGGAGGCGATGCTCGCCGAGACCCGCGGGCTCGAACGAGGGCATATCCGTCTAGTCGCCAGTCAGACCATCGCGGGCTATTGGCTGCCGCCATATCTTGCCGCCTTCCGGCAGACGCGCCCGGGGATCGAGGTGACGCTGGAAATCGGCAATACACAGGAAGCCGCGGACCGGCTGCGCGCGGGCCTGCACGATCTCGCGCTGGTGGAAGGCGATGTCGAGGATGCGAAGCTGGAGCGCGTTCAGATCGGCGCGGATCAGCTGATATTGGTCAGTGCGGCCCCGCCGCCCGGCAAACTGGATGCGCGCGCGTTGAGCGAAGCGAACTGGGTTCTGCGCGAACCCGGCTCGGGCACGCGTTCCACCGCCGAAGCCGCCCTCGCCGACCTGGGCGTCGCGCCCGGCGCGCTCTCGGCCGCGCTGGTTTTGCCATCGAACGAGGCGGTGCTGAGCGCGGTCGAGGCGGGGGCCGGGATCACCATTCTCTCGGCCCATGTCGTCGCACGGGCGCTGAGCCTTGGCACGGTCAGAGATTGGGAGCTGCAACTCGCCCCGCGGCCCTTCTACGCGCTACGCCACCGCGACCACCATGTCAGCCACGCCGCGGGCGATCTTCTGGCGCGGATCGATCAGTCGCAGTTGGACGACTTCAATCAGATGGAATGAACCATTTCGCGAGCTTCGCTTCGATCTCGGACGGCATAGCCGGCTTCGGGCAGACCGCGGCACCGGGGTAGCGCTCGCGCAGCTGAGAGGCCTCCGCATGTCCGGAATGGAACAGGAGCGGCACCCCCGCTTCGTGGAGCCGGTCGGCCAGTTCGTAGACCTCGCCATCGGCCAGCATCACGTCGAGGATCGCGGCACCGGGCAGACGCTCGCGGACCAAGTCCAGACCCGCGCGAACCGTGGCGCAGGGTCCCCAGACCTCCATCCCGAGATCTTCCAGCATGAATTGAAGATCAAGCGCGACGACGGCTTCATCTTCGACAAGGAGCACCTCGCTCGGTGCTTTCTCAGTCAGCGTCGCCGTCGATTTCATGTGCGAAGATAATCCTGTTGCAACGGCTTTCCGGCGTCTGACGCGTGTCGACCCGCGCCGAAATCTGGCTGGCGGAAATATCGACCAACGTCGAGCCGAAGCCCTGTTTGTTCGTGTCGAGCTGCAACGCCTCACGGTAGCGCTCGTTCCACGAAAGTATCACAGTGTCGTCGTTTTCCTTCGACCAAGTGATCTCGAGATCGCCCTCGCGTGGCCCCAATACCCCGTATTTCGCGGCATTGGTGCTCCATTCGTGGAAAATCAATGCAAGTGCGGTCAGGTGATGCGTCGGAACATCGACCTCCGGCCCATCGATCAGGAACTTCGAGGGATCGTCATACGGCGCGAGGGTCGTCTCGATAACCTCGCGCAGCGGAATAGCCGCGCCGCTCGTCCGGGTGCGCGCCAGATCGTGCGAGCGCGCGAGCGCGTTGATCCGCTGACCGACGTCATCGACCAGCTCTCGCGGGCTCGAGGCGGTACGTCCCGCGATGCGCAGCATGCCCGAAACGATGGAGAACAGGTTCTTCACCCGGTGGTTCATCTCGCGCAGCATCAATTCGCGCATCTGCGCGGCCTCTTCATCGGCGGTGATATCGACGCTGAGGCCCAACAGACGGCTTTCCTTGCCTTCGCCCATCATCCGGCCAGTGGCGCGCAGGTGGCGCTTCGTCCCGGAGGGAAGGTCGAGCTCGTGGTCGACCTCCATATCGACGCCCTTCTCGCGCGCTTCGCGCACCGCATGTTCTACGGCATCCCGGTCATGCTCGGCCACGCGTTCGAAGAACCGCTCGAGCGGATAGGTGCCCGCAGCCTCGAGTTCGAAGAATGCGGCGACAGCCTCGTCGACCTCCACCTCGCCGCTAGGCTCGATGATCGACCAGATGCCGATCTGTGCGATTTCCAGCGCGAGTTGGAGCCGTTCGCCCTTCTGCGTGAGTTCGGTCTCGAGACGCAGCGCCTCGGTGATGTCGGTGAAGACGAGCGTCGCGCCTTCAACATTGCCGCGCGCATTCAGATAAGGCGTGGCGGCAAGCGACCAGACCTTGTCGAGCTCGGTGGATTTGACCCGACAGGGCCGCGGCAGCTCGCCCTCGAGCACCGCATCGATCAACTCGATCATGACTTCCGGCGTGTCGAGCATGTTCTTGATGTCGCCGAGCGGTCGGCCACGATCGCTGCCGCGCAGGCGGATCATCTCGCTCGCGCCGTCGGTGAAGTTGCGCAGGCGTAGCTTGCGATCGACGGTCACCAGCGCATGAAGCTTGGAATCGAAGATATTGCGCAGGTCGGCATTCGCGGTCGAAAGCTCCTCGACCTTGGTCTTCAGCTCGTCATTGACCGTCGCGAGCTCTTCGTTGGTCGATTGCAACTCCTCGTTCATCGACATCATTTCCTCGTTGGAGGATTTGAGCTCTTCGTTTGCGGTTTCCAACTCTTCGACGGTGGTGCGCAGGCGGTTGCGGGTGGCGCGCAGCTCCGCTTCCAAGACCTGCACATGGCTCTCGGAGGGCGCGATCTCGTCGAAATCGTATTCGTCGAGCGCCTCGAACGGGCCACGGTCGCGGAACACGATCAGCAGCGTGTCGTCCGAGAGCGGATCGGCGAGCACGTCGACGCGCTGCCGCCCGGTTTCCGAGATCACTTCGACGTCGCGGACGATCTTGCGCGTCCCGAGTTCAGCCGACTCGTGGATGACGGCGGAAAGCGCCTCGCGCAGCCCCGCCCGTGCGAGCGATTGCGCATAGCCCTGCCCGGTCTCGGACGGATCGATCTCGAGATACTTGCCCAGGCGCCCGGTGGCGGCGAGGATCGCTCCATCGCGATCGACATTCAGCGTCGCGGGCGCATAAAGATCGAGGATACGATTGCTGGCCAAGGTCGTGTTCCAGTCTCTGGGTCTTCTATCAGTCGTTTTTGGTCGAAGCGGAGCAAGCCGCGTATGAGGGTCGGAGCGCATAGGCAGTTCGGTCGGGTAAGGTGACCGTGGTCCAATGCTCCGGAAGATGCGCATCGCCCCGTCGATCGGCTCGAACAGCTCCTCGTGCCGCCCGATCGTCTCGGATGGGCCGAGGAAGAGAACGCCGCCCGGGTTGAGCGCGTAATGGAAGATCGGCAGCGCCCGCGCCTGCAGCTTGTCACCGAAATAGATCAGCAAGTTGCGGCAGGAGACCATGTCGAGACGCGAAAATGGCGGATCCTTGATCAGCGAATGTGGCGAGAAGCGCACCCGGTCGCGCAGCGCGACGGTGATCTGGAAATTGCCATCGCGTCCGACCGTATAGGTGTCGCGATACATTTCCGGCAGATCGAGCAGAACCGAGACCGGATAACGTCCCTCGCGTGCGATCGCGAGCATCCGTTCGTCGATATCGGTAGCGAAGATCTGGAAATCGATTTCCTTGCCGCTCGCATGGATCGCGCGATCGATGAGCATCGCCAGCGTGTAGGCCTCTTCGCCGCTCGAACAGCCGGGCACCCAGATGCGCAGCGCGCCGCCATCCTCGGCCTTCTCGACCATCGGCTTGATGGCTGCCTCGTTGAGCGCCTCGAAATGCTCGCTGTCGCGGAAGAAGCGGGTGACGTTGATCAAAAGATCGCCGAGCAGCGCCAGGGGCTCGTCTTCCTCTCGTTCGAGCCGTTCGAGATATTCGCGCGGATGAAGAATGCCCACGACCTGCATCCGGCGCTGGATCCTGCGCTCGAGCGTCGAGCGTTTATACTGCGAGAAATCATGCCCCGTCAGGCGATTCAGCGCAGAGCAGATCTCGTCCAGCGTGCCTGAAACCGGCGGCGCGGTATTGACCTGCTCGGGATCGACATTGCGGAATTCGGTGATCCGCGCGATCACGTCGGCAGGCGCGCTGACCACGTCGACCATCCCGGTCGCGACAGCCGAATTGGGCATCGAGTCGTAGCGCGCCGTGGCATCCTGCGCGATGCAGAACCCGCCGTGTTCCTTGACCGCGCGCAACCCGACCGAGCCATCCGTGCCTGTCCCCGACAGGATCACGCAGACTGCCCGACGCCCGAGATCCTGCCCCAGCGACACGAAGAAATCGTCGATCGGTCGGCGCAGACCGCGCGGCTGGGCGAATTCCGAAAGCTTCAGATGGCCGTTCTCTACCTCCAGCCCATAGCCCGGTGGGATCGTGTAGACGTGCCCAGCCTCCAGCTTGGCGCCATCTTCGGCCTGTAGCACTTCCAGCGAGGTCGACCGGCCGAGCAACTCGGCCAGCAGGGATTCGTGGTTCGGATCGAGGTGTTGGACGACGACATAGGCGCTCGGGTCGTCCGCACGCGCAGGCTCCAGCAGATCGCGAAGCGCTTCAAGCCCACCGGCGGAGGCGCCGATGCCGACAACATATAGATCCTCGGGGGTGTCGGTCACCTTATGGCCCGCCGATCCGCGCAGCGCGCGATCAAAAGGACGCGGCCCGCGCGCCCTTCTCTATCGTTATCTTTGCAGTTCATCCGCAGATCGGTGTCACTGGTCTCAGAACCCTGCAATAACATTTGACATAGTGTCGAACACATAACCGTGGCCGCAGCCATTCTCAGCCCTCACGGTAGATGATCGTAGCCATGGTTGAAAGACTCTCCGACAGGACCTTGGCGGAGCCGATCATCGCCAGGCCAAACCCGCGCGAGATCGCGGCGAGATCGTCGGCATTGCGCAGCAGGCTCGAGTCATTCGCCGCAAGATCAGCCTTCACGTTCTGACGTTCGGCGGCGGAGGTCAGGTCGAACTGCGACCCGAGGATCAACCGCGTTTCGCCATCGGGTTTGCGCAACCGCGTCATGAAGACGAAATTCTGGAAAGTCTCGCCATTCGCGCGGCTGTTGGTGACGCGAAAGCGACCCGCGGAAATCTCCTCGTCGTCGATGAACTCCCGCATCGCGGCGCGTTCTTCTTCGGTCGCGGCGCCTGCCTGCAGGAAGCGGCAGTTCTGCCCCAAAACCTCATCAGCGGAATACCCGGTCAGATTGAGAAACGCCTGATTCACGTAGACAAGCGGCACGTCCTCACGATCGACTGCGGCGATGGTCAGCGCGACATTCGACTTGTCGCAATAGCTGACGAGCGTGTCCGGCAATTCGTATTCAGTATAGACGGGCATTCAGCCTCCGGATTGTTCGAGGAGACAAGATTGATCACTGCGCGGAAAAGTCCAGCGCATGAGGCGAAATATCACCTATAACGGTTTTCAGGGGAGGATGGTACCGCCTCCCCGGCTTGAACGGGGGACCTCTGGATCCACAATCCAGCGCTCTAACCAACTGAGCTAAGGCGGCACTGGCGCGGGATTTAGCCCCCTCTCGCGCGGAATGCAAGTGTCCGATGACGAGAAATTCGCACCAAGTCTTGCCTGCGCACGTCGCGGGGGTTAGGTGCATTTTCCATCCAACCTCTCAGGAGTTTTCGATGAGCATCGACAAGGAAAGCGACATCTCCGCGAATCTGCAAATCGGCCCGACCTCGCTCGGGATGGTGCGGATCTATGTCGAGGGCGAAGGCATAGAGCTGCCGCTCGATTTCGATCCCGACGAGGCGATGGAAATCGCCGAAGAACTGCAAGCCGCTGCCGAAGCCGCGCGCGAGATGAGCAAGGGCGGCAAGGGCAAAGGCAAGAAGCGCTGAGCCCGGGCGTCAGACTCCGGGCGGATTCGCTCCCGGATCGTACAGCCTCTGCAACCGCCGCGCCGCCGCGCGCGCGAAATCGAGCGTCAGCGCCTTGCGCCGCGCTGGCGCGAGCTTGGAGAGTGGCGCCTCGCGGATCATCTCGGCACCGTAGCCATCCGCGATGAACAGTCCCGTTCCCTCGGGCAGCAGATCGGTCGGGAAATCCTGGTCCACTGCCCAGAAGTAGCGGTCGCACCATTCGAGATAGCCGTCCCATTTCCGGTCCGAAGTGAAATCGGCGCGACTAGACTTGCACTCCACGATCCAGATCTCTCCTTTCCGGTCGATTGCCATCAGATCGGCGCGCAGCCGCGGGCGCAGCACCATCTCCGGCACGCTGTCGAGGCCAAGCTCGGACAGCGCACGGGCCGTCCCGCGCGTAAGCACCTGCCCCGGCTGCAGATCGGAAAGCGGAATTTGTGTCATGCGGAAACCATGAACGAAGTATGAACAAATGTCCAGCCGCCGCTGCGGCGCGCCCTGACCCTGCAGGCAATTCCGCCCATGCGAGGCAGTCGTCCCCATGCGTCGTTCACCTCGTTGAATTCACCCCCTTGTCGGAACGCGTTTTCGCCCCTATCTCGGGCTCTGACGGTTACTGCTCTTTCCGTGAAAGACCCTTTTCCAGTGGCCTATACCATTCCTGAGGGAGCTGGCTCTGCCGGGGTCCTGGCCTCGGTATCTGGCGCCCACCTGACTTTTCAGGTCTCCGGGAACTCTCGTCTACACGTCTGCTGCGGTTTCCGTCACTTCGCTTCCCGCCAGACAGCAAAAAGCCCCGCCGGATCGGTCGGGGCTTTTGTCGTCTTGGGACGTGGACACGTTCAGCGACGCAGCTGCATCTGCTGGCGCGACTTGGGCGTATCGACGGGCACCGGGATCGCCAGTTGCTCGGCGGCCATATCGGTGGGGATACCGTCGCGCTTACCGCCGCCGGAACTGTCCTCATCCTCGGCCATGCGCATCACGGCGATCGCGAATTGCACACCGGAGAAGACGACCGTGTTGAAGACGATCAGCAGCGCCATCGCGATGTAACCGACATCCGAGGTGAAAATCAGGTGACGCAGATTGCCGACATTGAAGCCGAGAAGCAGGCCAACGAAGGCGAGCGCGATGAAGAAGCCGATGACGACGTTCTTGATGTAGAGCCGGACCAGTTCGGGCATGAAAAATCCTCCTGCTTACCTCACAATTTAGTGCATATTCCCAAGTTTCAAACGGGGAAACATGCCGTGACGGCGAGATCGGCGGGGGTTTGCCCGTGACATGGTGTCGCGAAGGGGCGGGGTGCGTTCGCTCAGAACGCGTCGGGCTGCAGCGCGCGCGCCATGTGATCGAGCACCGCGTTGACGAATTTCGGCTCTTTGCCCTCGGGGAAGAAGGCGCGCGCCACATCGACGAACTCAGTGATGACGACGCGCGGCGGCGTCGCGGGGGTGATCAGCTCGGCCCCGGCGGCGCGGAACAGGGCGCGCAGCACCGGGTCGATCCGGTCGATCGGCCATTTCGCCACGAGCGCGCGGTCGGTCGCCTGGTCAATCTTCGCCTGCCACGTCACCGCATCGTCGATCAGGCGACGGAACAGGTCGGGATTGCCCTCGGCCATCTCGGTACCGTCCTCGTCCACAGCGCCGAAGCGATAGGTCTCGAACTCCCGGCGCACCTTGTCCGCGCCCTGCCCGGCCGCTTCCATCTGAAACAGCGCCTGAACCGCGTAAAGACGCGAGGCGGATTTCATCTGACGCTTCTCCTCTTGAGTGAGCTTGCGCGGTTTCGGGGCGTCTTGGGGCGCGTCGGAGGAGGCGTCGTCGGTCATGCGTTATTCGATCCGTCAGTGTCGCCGGCGATACGGAAGGATTCGGCAGGCTTGAAGCCGATGCCCTTCGTCCGGCGCGCCCATTTGCGCGACAATGAGACAAGATGCAAGGCCGCAGCAGCCGCGCCGCCACCTTTGTTTTGATCGGCGGGATCGGCGCGCACGGCGGCCTGCTCGTAATTCTCGACCGTCAGGATACCGTTGCCGATGCAAATCCCCTCGAGCCCCATCAGCGTCAGCCCGCGCGAGCTGTCGTTGCAGACGGTCTCGTAATGGGTGGTCTCACCCCGGATTACGCAGCCAAGCGCGACGAAGCCGTCGTAATCGGCCATCCGCGCTGCCATCGCGATCGCGGTCGGAATTTCCAAGGCTCCCGGCACTTCGATCACGTCGACATGGGCGCCAGCTTCTTCGGCGGTGGCCTTCGCGCCCGCGATCAGGTTGTCCGCGATATCCTTGTAATAGGGCGCGACCACGATCAGCAGGCGCGGCGCGCTGTCGAATTTCGGCAGCTCGAGCGTGTAATGCGAAATTCCGGCCATGTCTTACTCCGTGATGGGTCGGGTGCCGACGATACGCAGGCCGTATGCGTCGATGCCTACATATTTCGTCTGCGGATTGTCGGTGAGAAGGATCAGGTCGTGAAGCCCCATGGAGGACAGGATCTGCGAGCCCAGACCGATCTGCTTGATCGTGCGCGGCCCCTGATCCTCTTCGCGCAGGAGGCGGTTCGAAGGGTCGCGGAAGAGGCAGACCAGTCCGCGACCTTCGGCAGCCACGATCTCCATCGCGCGGCGCACCTCGTCGGCAGGACCGGGACCGATGCCCAGTACATCATCGAGGATATTGAGCGAATGGGTGCGCACCAGAACCGGCTCGGGCGTCGAGATGTCGCCCTTCACCAGAACGATGTGATCGACGCCTTCCGCCATATCCGTGAAGACGCGCATCTCCCAGTCGCCGCCATGGCTGGAACTTACCATCTGGCGCACGCCCTCGCGCACGAGATTGTCGTGACGGCGACGATAGGCGATCAGGTCACTGATCGTGCCGATCTTCAGCCCGTGCTTCTTGCCGAAGGCGATCAGCCCTGGCAGGCGCAGCATGTGGCCGTCATCGCCCATGATCTCGCAGATCACGCCAGCGGGCTTGAGCCCGGCCAGACGGGCCACGTCCACGGCAGCCTCGGTATGGCCAGCGCGCACCAGCACACCACCGTCGCGCGCGCGCAGCGGGAAGATGTGGCCGGGCGAGGCGATATCCTGCGGCCCCTTGCTCGGATCGATCGCTACCTTGATCGTCTGCGCCCGGTCATGGGCGGAAATCCCGGTGGTGATGTTCTCGCGCGCCTCGATCGAAACGGTGAATGCGGTCTCATGGCGCATCGAATTGGCACGCACCATCGGCGCAAGGCCCAGTTGGTCGACGCGCTCTGCAGTGAGCGGCAGGCAGATCAGCCCGCGCCCATATGTCGCCATGAAGTTCACCGCTTCGGGGGTGCACTTCTCGGCGGGGATATACAGGTCGCCCTCGTTCTCGCGATCCTCGTGATCGACGAGGATCACCATGCGCCCGGCCATTGCCTCGGCGATGATCTCTTCGGCAGGCGAGATAGCGTGGCGCAGGCTTTCCTCGACCTCGCCGGGCACGTCATGGGTGCCGGACTTGTCGACCGGGGTGAGGGGCTTTCCGTCGGAGGTCATGCGTTCCACTCCTGCAGCCGCGCGACGTAACGCGCGAGCGTGTCGATCTCGAGATTGATCCGGTCGCCTGCCTTGGCGTGGCCCCAGTTGGTGACCTGTTTGGTGTGCGGGATGATGTTCACGCCGAACGTCGCGCCGTCGACCTCGTTCACGGTGAGCGAGGTACCGTTCAGCGCAACCGAGCCTTTCGGCGCGATGTATTTCGCGAGGGCGTCAGGCGCGCGGAAGGTAAACCGCGTACTGTCGCCCTCATCCACCATCGCCACGATCTCGGCCACGCCATCGACATGGCCCGAGACGATATGACCGCCCAGCTCGTCGCCTACTTTCAGCGCGCGTTCGAGATTGATCTTCTGCCCGACCTGCCAGCCGCCGCTGGCGTCATTGCCGCGACCGCCGATATTGGTCTTGGCCTGGCTCTCGGCGGAGATCTCCACGTCGAACCAGTTTTTCGGCTCGGTGCCGGTGGCGATCACGGTCAGACAGCAGCCGTCGCAAGCGATCGACGCGCCCAGCTCGATGCTGCCCACGTCATAGCTTGTGCCGATCCGCGCGCGCAGATCGCCGCGCTGCTCCAGCTCGAGAATTTCTCCGATATCGGTCACGATCCCGGTGAACATGGCATATCCCCTCAGATTTCGGACCTTAGCTAGCCCGCAGGGCGCGCCTTCGCAAGAGATGAGCGCCCCGCCGTCCCGTCACGCTATGCGCAGCCCCGCACAGCGCCTGCCCTAAAATTGTCCAATATTTAAGGGATTACCCCACAAACTCCGTGACTTCGCGCGGATCCTGCGCAATCAGGGAGGCAGGCCAAGGACACATGACTGGATGAACCGCTTCGAAAATCGCCACTTCCTGATGCTGCAGGGGCCCCATGGTCCCTTCTTTCATCAGCTTGGCGCGATGCTGCGGCAGGCGGGGGCGACGGTTTGGCGCGTGGGGTTTAATCGCGGGGACGAAGTTTTCTGGTTCGACAGCGCCTCCTATCTGCGCTTCGACGCCCCGCCGGAGGAGTGGGTCGGTTACCTGCGCGCCCTGATCGCCGAGAAAGGCATCACCGATCTCGTGCTCTATGGCGACACCCGCCCGATCCATGCGCAGGCCGTCGAGGTCGCGAAGGCTATGGGCCTGTGCGTGCATGTCTTCGAAGAGGGCTACGTCCGCCCCTACTGGGTCACTTACGAGCGCGGCGGCTCGAACGGGCATTCCCGGCTGATGGAGATGTCGGTGGCGCAGATGCGTACCGCCCTCGCACAGTCCGAAATCGAGTTTCCCGACGCGCCGCCCCGTTGGGGCGATATGCGCCACCACGTGTTCTACGGCGCGCTCTACCATTTCTTCGTGATGCTGCGCCCCGGCCCCTATCGCCGTTTCCGCCCGCATCGCGACATCACCGTGTTTCAGGAATTCCGGCTCTGGCTTCGCCGCCTGCTGCTGATGCCGCTGCATATGCTGGAGCGCAGACGCGCGACGCGGCGCATCCGGAATGGCGGTTTCCCCTATCATCTCGTACTGCTGCAGCTCGAACACGATTCCAGCTTCCGGATGCATTCGCCCTTCGCGAGCCAGACCGAGTTCATCGATCTGGTGATGGAGAATTTCGCGAAAGGCGCGCCGCCCCATCACCACCTCGTCTTCAAGGCCCATCCGCTCGAAGACGGACGCGCGCCGATCCGCGACACGATCCGCAAGGCGGCCCGCGCGCATGGGCTGGCGTCGCGCGTGCATTTCGTGCGCGGCGGCAAGCTGGCGGGGCTGCTGGCGCAAGCGCGCTCTGCGGTCACGGTCAATTCCACCGCGGCGCAACAGGCGCTGTGGCGTGGACTGCCGCTGAAATCGCTGGGCCGCGCGATCTTCGACAAGCCGGAATTCACTTCCGCCCAACCGCTCGAAGCCTTCTTCGCAAGCCCGGCCCGCCCCGACAGCCGCGCCTATCGCGACTACCGCCACTACCTGCTGGAAACGAGCCAGGTTCCGGGCGGGTTCTACTCTGCGAAAGGCCGCCGCGCCCTGCTGAGACAGGTGGTCGACATGATGCTGGCGGCCGAAGATCCCTATGATGCGCTGGTCGCGGGCAACGCGGCCCCACGGCAACAGTTGCAGGTGGTGCGATAATTTTTCTCGTTTTTTTCCCGGGGCTTCGGTAGCTTGATCACAAAATGATAAGCAGCATCCCGAACGAGGAGCTCGAGCAGTGACCATTACCCCTTCCCGCAGGGCCGTTTTGACGGGCCTTTCCGCCACTCTTTTGACTGCATCTTGTAGCCTTCCGCGCTCCGGCCCCAACAAGCGCGAACTCTTCGCAGGCTCCGTGATGCGCCAGGGCGACGCGTTCGTCGTCAAGGTGAACGATTTCGTCACCCGCGCAACCGCCGTGCAGCCGGCTCTCGGCTTCACCTCCGATTTCGTCAACGCGGGCCAGATCGGCTCCGACACAATCCGCCCGGGCGACACGCTTTCGCTGTCGATCTGGGAAAACGTCGATGACGGGCTTCTGGCCAGCAAAGGCGCCAACGCGACCCAGCTGCAGCAGGTGCAGGTCGACGGCGCGGGCTTCATCTTCGTGCCCTATGCGGGCCGCATCAAAGCCGCGGGCAACACGCCCGACGGGCTGCGTCGCATCATCACCACCAAGCTTGATGCGCAGACCCCGGACCCGCAGGTTCTGGTTTCCCGCGTGGCGGGTGACGGGGCGACAGTGTCGGTCATGGGCGCAATCAACGGTCAGGGCGTCTACCCGATCGAGCGGCCGACGCGCACGCTCTCGGCGATGATCGCGCGCGCCGGTGGTGTCGGCATCCCCGCCGAAGTCGCACGTGTCACCGTCAAACGGGGCAGCCGCTCGGAATCGGTCTGGCTGAAGGACCTCTACGAGAACCCGAAGATGGATATCGCACTGCGCAATGGCGACGTGATTCTGGTCGAGAAAGACCAGCGCGCCTTCACCGCGCTCGGCGCGACAGGCACGCAATCGCGCGTCCCCTTCGAGACCCAGACCCTCTCGGCGCTCGAGGCGATCGCGACCGTGGGGGGGCTGCAGTCGAACCTCGCCGATCCGACCGGTGTCTTCGTCCTGCGCAACGAGCCTGCCGAGATCGCGGACAAGGTTCTGGGGCGCTCCGATCTGGTCGGTGATCAGCGCATGATCTACGTGCTCGACCTGACCCAGCCCAACGGCATGTTCATGGCGCGCGATTTCGCGATCCGCGACGGAGACACAGTCTACGTCACCGAGGCGCCCTTCGTGCAGTGGCAGAAGACGCTCTCGGCCCTTACCCAGCCGCTGGGAACGGTGAACACGCTCAACACACTTGCCGGGAACTGATGCACCGCGACAGCGAACACGAGGCCGCCGGGACGATTCCCCGGCGGCTTTTTTTCTACAATGGCGGCATGCTGCGACAGCCGCGCCTGCGCCAGATCTTGCGGGCTGCGGGCCACGCCCCGCGCCTTGGCGTCCCCGGCCCCGAAGACGGCGTGATCGTCTGGGGCCGGTCGCCCTATGCGGCGCGCGGCGAGGCGGTGGCCGCGAAACGCGGTGTGCCGCTGATCCGGATGGAGGATGCGTTCCTGCGCTCGATCCAGCCGGGCCGGACCGGCGCGCCGCCTTCGGGCCTGATCCTCGATCCGATGGGCGTGCATTTCGACAGCGCCCAGCCCTCGCGGCTCGAATATCTCCTTGCGACCGAGCCGCTCGACGATAGTGCCATCTTGCAGCGGGCCCGCGACGGGATCGCCCGGCTGAAGGCCTCAGACCTGTCGAAATACAACAATTTCGACCCGGACCTTCCCGTCCCCGATCCGGGCTACGTTCTGGTTATCGACCAGACGCGGGACGATGCTTCGATCGCCCATGGCAGGGCGACAGCGGCGACATTTCGGGAGATGCTGGCCTATGCTCGGATCGAAAACCCCGGCGCGCGCATCTTGATCAAGACCCACCCCGAAACCCGCGCCGGCCTTCGCCCGGGCCACTACAGCCCGGAGGATTGCGACGCGAATTCCGAGATTTACGACGCGCCCGTATCCCCTTGGCAGCTACTCGAGGGCGCCATCGCGGTCTATACCGTCTCGTCGCTGATGGGCTACGAGGCGATCCTCGCAGGCCACAAGCCCCGCGTCTTCGGGCAACCATTCTACGCAAGCTGGGGCCTCACGCAGGACGAAACCCCCGTGCCGCGCCGGTCGCGTAGCCTGACCCGCGCGCAAATCTTCTCAGTGTCGCATATCCTCGCGCCGATCTGGTTCGATCCTTGTCGCAAGCGCCAGTGCAGCTTTGAGGAAGCGGTGGATCAGCTCGAGGCCGAAACCCGGGCCTATCGCGAGGATCGGCGGGGCTATGTCGCGGGCGGCATGTCGATCTGGAAACGTCCGCATCTGCGCAAAATTTTCGGCCGCCACGGACCGCTGCGCTTTAGCGAGACGCTCGACCCTGCGCGTCCCTTCCTGTATTGGGCTTCGCGTGAGGCACCTGCAAACAGCACACCGATCCGTGTTGAAGACGGCTTCCTCCGCTCGCGGGGCCTCGGTGCAGAACTCGTGCCGCCGCTATCGTTGATCGCGGATCGGACCGGCATCTATTACGACCCGACCCGGCCCAGTGATCTGGAAGCGTTGATCGCCCGCCCCCTGCCCCCGGGCGGCGAGGCCCGCGCGCGCAAGCTCATCGACCGGATCACCGCGAACAAGCTGACGAAATACAATCTCGGCGGCGCGCTTCCCAATCTGCCAGAAGGCCACAAAATCTTGGTGCCGGGGCAAGTCGAAGACGATGCCTCGATCCGGCTCGGCGCGGGGGAGACTTGCACAAATGCGATGCTTCTCGAAAGAACTCGGGCCAAAAACCCCGAGGCAGTCATCCTTTTCAAACCTCATCCCGATGTCGCCGCCGGTCTGCGCCCCGGCGCGGTGCCCGACGATGTCGCCAAGACCTACGCCGACCTGATCCTGCCCGACGCCGACACCGCCGCGCTGATCGGAGCGGTGGACGAGGTCTGGACCATGACCTCCGGTCTCGGCTTCGAGGCGTTGCTGCGCGGCAAAGCCGTCACGACGCTCGGTGCGCCCTTCTATGCCGGGTGGGGGTTGACGCGCGATCTCGGGCCAGTGCCCGCGCGCAGAACGGCGCGCCCCGATCTGCTGCACCTCGCCCATGCCGCGCTGATTGCCTATCCGCGCTACCTCGACCCGGTGAGCGGCCTTCCCTGCCCGGTCGAGGTCGCTCTGGATCGCCTGAGCGAGGGCCGCGCCCTGCCCCGTGGACCGCTCAACCGGATCGGCGCGAAGCTGCAGGGGGTGTTCGCGTCCTACGCGTGGGTCTGGCGCCGCCAGCGGTGAAGCAGGTCGTCGCCAATCGGGCGGCTCTCGACCAGCCGGTAGCGCGGTGCACAAGCCAGCTCACTCACCCCCATATCGCCAACCCCGGCGCGACCATCCGCGCCCAGCACCATGCCCGCCGTGAAGCCGACCAACTCGTCCACCAGTTCCGCATTGATCAAAGAGGCCGCGAACTTCCCACCGCCTTCGCAGAACACGCGGGTCAGGCCGAACCCGGCCAGAGCCTCCATCAGCGCCAGCGGATCGAGACCGCCGCCAACTGTCTCGGCCACTTCGATCAGTTCCGCCCCCGCATCGCGCCAGAAGGCTTTCGCCTCCTTGGGCGCCGCCCCTCCGTGGATCAGCCAGAGCGGCGCGGCGTCCAGTGACCCAGCAAGCCGATTGCGCGGGAGATTGAGCCTTGCAGACGCCACGATCCGCAGCGGCTGGCGCAAGGGCGTGAAGCTGCGCACGGTCAGCAGCGGATCATCGGCCCGCGCGGTGCCGCCGCCCACCATGACCGCATCGAATTCTGCGCGCATGGCATGGACGAGCGCACGCGATTCTGGCCCGGTGATCCACTGGCTCTCACCTGTGGAGGTGGCGATACGTCCGTCAAAACTGCTGGCGAGCTTGAGCGCGAGCCACGGTCGGGCGCGCGTGACGCGTGACAGGAAGCCGGCCTGCAGCTCACGCGCCTCCGCCTCCATGAGCCCGGTCTCCACTGCGACTCCGGCGTCGCGCAGCATCGTATGGCCGCCGCCCGAGACCCGCGGATCGGGGTCTTCCATCGCCGAGACGACCCGCGCCACGCCGGCCTCTGACAGAGCCAGCGCGCAGGGCGGCGTCTTTCCGTAATGGGCGCAAGGTTCCAGCGTGACATAGGCAGTCGCGCCGCGCGCCGCCTCCCCCGCTTGCGCGAGCGCACGCACCTCCGCATGGGGCCGCCCGCCCGGTTGGGTCCAGCCGCGCCCTATGACGCGGCCATCCTTCACGATCACGCAGCCTACGGCCGGGTTCGGCCAGACATTGCCAAGGCCCCGGCGCGCGAGCGTCAGGGCCATGGACATGAACCGCCGGTCGTTCTGGGTCACTCCGGGTCGCCCGCCCCCGGCGGACGCAATTCGGAGACGAACTTGTCGAAATCGTCCGCTTCCTGGAAGTTCTTGTAAACGCTGGCAAACCGGACGTAGCCGACCGTGTCGATCCGCGCGAGCGTCTCCATCACGATCTCGCCGATCACCTTCGAGGAGATGTCGGTCTCGCCCATGCTTTCCAGACGCCGCACAATCCCGGAGATCATCTGGTCGATCCGCTCGGGTTCGACGGGGCGCTTCTGCATCGCGATCCGGATCGAGCGTTCGAGCTTGTCGCGGTCAAAATCCTCACGCTTTCCAGAGGTCTTGATCACCACGAGATCGCGCAGCTGAACGCGTTCGTAGGTGGTAAACCGACCGCCGCAGGCCGGGCAGAACCGACGTCGCCGGATCGCGACGTGATCTTCCGCCGGGCGGCTATCCTTCACCTGAGTATCGACATTTCCGCAAAATGGGCAGCGCATTCGCTTTCCCCCGTTCGTTGTCCCGCCTCACGATAGGGTCTGCATGCCCCCTTATCCACAAGACCTTAGCCTAGCGTCGATCGTTTGGGTAGGAAAAATCTGCCGCCCCCAGATGTGGCGGCAGGCTGTGGCGAATGAGACTCAGCGCAGGAGCGCCATGACCTCGCGACGGTGCGCACGGCTTCGATGTTCGAAAAGGTAAATTCCCTGCCACGTTCCGAGCGTCATACGCCCGGAAATGACGGGAATCTGCAAGCTTACGGGTAGAAGCGCCGACTTGATATGCGCCGGCATATCGTCCGGGCCCTCATAGGTATGGGTGAGGTAGGACATGCTCGGGTCGGTCGAGGGCGGCACCAACCGATGAAAGAATTCGGTCAGATCGGTGCGGACCTCCGGATCGGCATTCTCCTGGATCGCGAGGCTCGCCGAGGTGTGGCGGATGAACAGCGTGAGCAACGCCTCCTCCGCATCGGCCCGCGCGACCCAAGCCGCGACGTCGCGCGTGAACTCGTAAAGACCCGGGCCCGTCGTCGCGATCTCGAACCGATGATGCATCAGCTTTTCGGCGCCGGACGCGCCTCGGACCGATCGGTCGCGACGATCGCGAGGCATTCGGGATTGATGTTCATGATCTTGCGCTCCTTTGCCCAGACGGCGTCTGCCTCGGATGCACTGAGGCCGCGCTTGACCATGGCCTTGGGCTGCGGCGTTCCATCCCCCACCCCGGACACCACCGAATAGGTGCCGCCACCCTCTTCCTGCACGTAGAGGAAACAGGTGCCCGCTTGATCCATGCGCGGCGCGCCCGGTTGCATCGTGCCGACCTGACAGGCGGCGAGAACGAGAGGGGTAAGCAGAAGAAGGCGGCTCATGGGTGGCTCCGTCGAAGTTTCATCAAGCCTAGCAATTGCTTGCGTGACGCGAAAGTGGCGATCACCCGACCCTGTCAGCTCAAGGCATGTGCATCAAACCGTTCATGGTGCAGCCCAGCGGCGCGAGGTCGGCTTCGACTGCCGCCTTGTGCGTGTTGTATTCGACGTTATGAGCATCGATCGCCGCTTGGCTCGGGGCGTGACCGGACTCGCGCTGCGCCTTGGTCTCGGTCTCGAGGCGCGCGGCCTCGGCCTGATGGTCGCTGGCGAAGATCGCCTTGGCCTTTTCCCAATTCGCGTCGATTTCGTCTCGGCTATCCGCCTCGCAGGTAAAGAGATAGACCAGCTTCGTGGGCTTGTCCGGAATGTAGAATTGCGCGCGCTCGGCCGCATGAGCGGAACCGGCAGCCAGCAGCGCGGTCACGATAAACGTCATGAAGGTTTTCATACGCCCCTCCCCCGGATGACATGAAAACGCCCCCTAAAATCGGGGGCGTTTCAAAATAGTCAGGCTTACTGGTCGAGGAACGAGCGCAGCTTGCGCGAGCGGCTCGGATGCTTGAGCTTGCGCAGTGCCTTTGCCTCGATCTGTCGGATACGTTCGCGAGTGACCGAGAACTGCTGGCCCACCTCTTCGAGCGTGTGGTCGGTGTTCATGCCGATGCCGAAGCGCATCCGCAGAACCCGCTCCTCGCGCGGGGTGAGCGAGGCCAGAACCCGCGTCGTCGTTTCCTTCAGGTTCTCCTGAATGGCACTGTCGAGCGGCAGAACGGCGTTCTTGTCCTCGATGAAATCGCCAAGCTGGCTGTCTTCCTCGTCGCCGATCGGCGTCTCGAGGGAGATCGGCTCCTTGGCGATCTTCATCACCTTGCGGACCTTCTCGAGCGGCATCTGCAGCTTGTCGGCCAGTTCCTCAGGCGTCGGCTCGCGGCCGATCTCGTGGAGCATCTGACGACCGGTGCGGACCAGTTTGTTGATCGTCTCGATCATGTGGACCGGGATACGGATGGTGCGCGCCTGATCCGCGATCGAGCGGGTGATCGCCTGACGGATCCACCACGTCGCATAGGTCGAGAACTTGTAGCCGCGGCGGTATTCGAACTTGTCCACCGCCTTCATCAGGCCGATGTTACCTTCCTGGATCAGGTCGAGGAATTGCAGGCCGCGGTTGGTGTATTTCTTCGCGATCGAGATCACGAGACGAAGGTTCGCCTCGACCATCTCTTTCTTGGCCTGACGGGCTTCTTTCTCGCCCTTCTGGACCTGCTGCACGATACGGCGGAATTCGGAGATATCGACACCGACATACTGACCGACCTGAGCCATCTCGGCGCGCAGCTCTTCGACCTTGTCGGCGGAGCGCTCGAACAGGGCCTGCCAGGCGCGGCCCGACTTTGCCTGCATCCGCTCGGACCAGCTCGGGTCGAGCTCGTAGCCGCGATACTCTTCGATGAATTCGCGACGGTTGATGCGAGCCTGATCGGCGAGCTTCACCATTCCGCTGTCGATCGACATGATCTTGCGGTTGATACCGTAGAGCTGGTCGATCAGCGCTTCGATCCGGTTGTTGTGCAGGTGAAGCGAGTTCACCAGTTCGACGATCTCGGAGCGCAGTTTCTGATACGCAGCTTCCTCGGTGACCGAGAAGGAGCCGTCCTCGTTCAGCGTCGCCGACATCCGCAGGTCCTGCATCTCGGCAAGCAGCGCGTAATCACCAGCGATCAGTTCGAGCGTCTCGAGAACGCGCGGCTTCAGCGCGGCTTCCATCGCGGCGAGCGACAGGTTCGCGCCTTCATCCTCGTCGTCATCGTCGGACTGGATCGGGTTGCCGTCGGCGTCGAGCTCGGGCTCCGACTTGCCGCTGTCGTCGTCCGATTTCGGCTCGCCCTCGACGGCGGGCCCTTCGATCTCTTCCTCTTCGCCTTCGACTCCTTCGAGCGAATTGCCGAAAGTGGTCTCGAGGTCGATCACGTCGCGCAGGAGAATTTCTTCGTTGAGAAGTTCATCGCGCCAGATCGTGATTGCCTGGAAGGTCAGCGGGCTTTCGCAAAGCCCCGCGATCATCGTGTTGCGGCCAGCCTCGATGCGCTTGGCGATGGCGATTTCGCCCTCGCGGGAGAGAAGCTCGACCGAGCCCATCTCGCGCAAATACATCCGTACCGGGTCATCGGTGCGATCGAGCGTTTCCGAGGTGGTGGTCGACACCGCGACTTCGCGCGAGCCGGACCCGGTCGTCGCGACCTGGCCGCCCTGGCTGCTGCCCTCTTCCTCGTCGGCTTCTTCCGCCTCGATGACGTTGATGCCCATCTCCGAGAGCATCGACATCACATCCTCGATCTGGTCGCCGGAGACCTGATCTTGCGGCATAACCTTGTTGAGTTGGTCATAGGTGATGAACCCACGTTCCTTCGCCTCGGCGATCATCCGCTTCACGGCGGCCTGACTCATGTCGAAGGACGTCGCGTCGTCGCTCGGGGTGTCGGATTTATTGTCGTCGATGTCTTTGGCGGCCATGTGGGCTCCTCGGTCAGGGCTTGGTTGTGCTCAAGCTATGACGAAAGCGAATCATATCTCGTCTGTGTATCGAATCGCAGCGGCGAATCACAGGGGCGCGAGGGGCTGTGGACATAAAGTTGATACTGAATGTGTCCGCAACAATTCGCTTTCCCATAATCCGAAGGCCCGCTGCCATCCGGCTCATTGTTTCTTACGCCAGATTTCCCCGTCGATCATGGCCTGAAGCGTCGCGGACAGCGCCGCCTGATCTTCGCCCATATCGGAGGAGTCCTCCAGTTTCGATCTCTCGGCGCGATGGCGCAGCGATGCTGCTTGCGCCAGACGCCATGTCACGCCTTCGTCGGCAAGCCCCGCCAGATCCTCCATAGCGTCGGCGACCTCTTCGCGCACGGCGCGAGCGGCGTCCAGCTTGGCCAATTCCTCGGTCAGGCACATGCGTGCCAAATCGAGGTTCTCGGCGTTGCGAACCGGGGGGGCAGAGCGCAAATGGGGCAGGTTCAACAGCTTTTCAAGGTCAGCCGCCATTTCCGCGTACAGGTTTTTCGCGATTTCCGGGGCGGGTGCGGCCACATGCATAAGCATCCGGTGTCGTAGCCGGTCATGTGTCTCATCGCGCAGTGGAACGGCTTCGAGTTCCGCTTCGAATTCCGCGATCAGGGCCGGATGCGTGACGCAGATGCCGAGGATCATCGCTTCGCGCAGATGCTCTGCCACATCGTTCGGCGCGGTCGCGAGCAATGAGGAGCGCGTCTCGGGCAAGGCAGGCGGCGGCGCACCGAAACGGCCTTTGCCGCGCTTGCCGCCAGAGCCGAAACCGCCTGGAATAAAACCGCCACGCGAAGGCTGCGCCCCGCCCGGGGAATGCCCCTGTGGACCGCCTTGGGGACCGGTGCCAAACAGCTCCCAACGCAGGCGCTTTATTTCGTCGCCGTAATGGCCGCGGATCGAGGGATCCTGAATGCGCGAAATCGCGGTGCGCAGGCTCTTGTCCAAGGCAGCGCGGCGTTCGGGACTGTCGAAGACCTTGCCCTCGGTCTCGCGCTGCCACAGCAGCGAGACCATCGGCTTTGCCTCGGACAGGATCGTCTCCATCGCCTCGCGGCCCTGCTTGCGGATCACGTCGTCGGGGTCGAGCCCCGGCGGCATGATCGCGAAGCGCACGCCCTTCCCCGCCTCCAGCAACGGCAGCGCGAGATCGATCACCCGCAGCGCCGCGCGCAGGCCCGCCGTATCGCCATCGAGCGCGATGATCGGCTCGTCATGGATGCGCCACATCAGGCGCAACTGATCTTCGGTGATCGCGGTGCCCAGCGGTGCGACCGCCCCGCCGAAGCCGCCCTCGACCATGGCGATCACATCCATATAGCCTTCGCAGACCACAAGCGGCGCTCCCTTGCCGCAGGCTTCGCGCGCGGGACCGTGGTTATAGAGCGAGCGCCCCTTGTCGAAGAGCGCGGTCTCGGGCGAATTGAGATATTTCGCCGGGTCGTTCGGATCCATCGCGCGCCCGCCGAAGGCGATGCAGCGCCCGCGCGGATCGCGGATCGGAAAGATGATACGGTTGCGGAATACGTCGAAGGGCTCGCGCCCCTTCTGGCTCTCCTTCGCGAGGCCGGCGCCCTTGATCAGGTCGTCGGAAATTCCCTTCGCCTTGAGCGCATCGCGCAGCCCCTGCCAACCGGGCGGGGCGAAGCCGATCTCGAAACGGTCGATGGCGGGTTTGTTCAGGCTGCGACCGGCCAGATAGTCGCGCGCGGCGTTTCCGGCCTGCGTGTTCAGGTGAACGCGGAAATACTTCACCGCCTCTTCCATCACGTTGGCCAGCTCAGTACGCAGATCGGCCTTCTCCTGCGCCATCGGATCGCGGGCGGGCATCTGCATCCCGGCCTCGCGGGCGAGAATTTCCACCGCCTCCATGAAGCTGACATTCTCGGTCTCGCGCACGAAGCTCAGCGCGTCGCCCTTCGCGTGGCAGCCGAAGCAGTAGTAATAGCCCTTGCGATCATCGACATGGAACGAGGCCGATTTTTCCTGGTGGAACGGGCATGGCGCCCACATGTCGCCCTTCGCCTGGTTCGACTTGCGCATATCCCAAATGACCTTGCGCCCCACGACCTGAGCGATCGAGGAACGGCTGCGCAATTCGTCGAGAAATCCGGGCGGCAAACTCATGGCCTCTATATTGGCCCCAAGCCCGGCAGAGTCGAGAGGAGGCGCAGAGCTACCCACAGCTTTCGCGCCACTCGCGGCCATGAACTTTGCGTCAGCGAAAGGCGCAGACCGCATAATTTCAGACAAGTTAACCTAGTTTAAACGACTCGGTTCCAAAGACAGGGCTTGCCCTCTCAGGGCCGCGCGATTGGCCCACTTTTGGGAAACGGTGGCGCCCCGGAAGTCGCATTTCACAGTTAAAGCACAACAATTCCATGAAGTTAGACAAGGTTTTGCCTTAATTTCGCCGTAGGAATTACGGAGCTTAGTTCGGTGTTTTTTTTGCGAGTTTTCTCCGCTGGCGGCGAGGCCAACTGACATGGAGAAGGAGGTCTGGATGAGGGACAAATACGGACAGAACGGCTTGGCACGCCGTATCGAGAACACGCGCGCCCGAATGGGGCGGTTCGCGCAGGATGAAGATGGAGCGGTCTTCATCTTCAGTCTGCAGGTCCTGATCGTGCTGATGGTCATTGGCGGCATCGCGATCGACTTCGTGCGCCAGGACGAACGCCGTACGCTCATCCAAAGTTCGCTCGACCGGGCCGCTCTCGCGGCAGCCAATCTGGATCAGACGCTCGACCCTGCGCTCGTGGCAAAGGATTACCTTTCCACGAGCGGCCTCGACTATCTCAACATCCAACCCGAAGTCGAAGAGGGCGCGCAGAAGGAATATCGCCGCGTGTCGATGACCGCGCAGGATGACATGCCGACGATCTTCGGCGACCTGATCGGCTTCGGCGTCAAATCCTTCCGCTCGAACACCCACGCGCAAGCCGAGGAATCGATCGGCAATGTCGAGATTTCGATGGTGCTCGACGTGTCCGGTTCGATGGGCCAGACCGATTCCGGCTCCTATTACGGCGTGACGAAAATCGCATCGCTGCGCGATGCCGCGACGAATTTCACGAAGAAGATGTTTGACAACGTGCAACCGCCCGGGGCGCCCGCCGGACGCCTTTCCATCTCGATCGTGCCCTACAACCAGCAGGTCTCTCTCGGCCCCGATCTGGCCTCGGCCTATAATCTTTCGACCGATCACAGCTACAACACCTGCGCCGACGTGCAACTTCAGGGCTTCAACAGCGTGAGCCTGCCGACCTCCGGGTTGCAGCGCACCATGTATGGCTGGAGCTACGATTTCGTCGGCCAGAACATGTATGTCCAGAAGCGCATCAGCGATTCAGGCGAGAACTGCTACGAGCACAGCTACGGCGACATCATGGCATTCGAGGACAACCAGAGCGATATTCTCAACAAGATCTCTTCGCTGCGCGCAGGCGGCGACACCGCGATCGACATCGGGGCCCGCTGGGGCTTTGCGCTGCTCGACCCGTCGGCGAAACCGGCCGCCACGGCGCTGGTCGAGGCTGGAACGATTTCGTCTGACGTGGCCGACCGCCCCCTGCCCTATCCCGCCACCGGGCTGAGCGTCGACGAACGCTCGATGAAGGTGATGATTCTGATGACCGATGGTCAGAACACGCGCTCCTTCTCCACACGGATGCAGTATCGGACCGGCAATTCCGGCCTTTATTCGACGGTGAGTTCGACGTCGTTCAACGATGACTACACGACCATGTCGAAAATGTACTGGTTCTCTCAGGAACGTCAGGATCTGGGCGAAAAGCCTTATTACTCTTTCGCCGACCGCAACTGGTATGCGCCCGAGGAGATCGGCGATACGACCACGAAGTGGGTATATGGACGCTATTGCACCACCGACTACTGGGGGCGCGAATCCTGCTCGTATGGCTGGTACCAGGAAAAACAGTTCGTTCACCGCGACCTGAACGCGATCGACTGGCGCACGATCTGGAGCAAGGGATGGTCGCTCCAATACGTGATTCAGACCTTCCTCCTGCCGCCGCGCCAGCGCCTCGATCCGGAGGAATCCGTGGCGTCGATTTACGATGACATGGCTATCTCTTCGATGTTCTCGGAGAAGGACAGGAACCTGCACGACGTCTGCAAGGCCGCGAAAGACAAGGAAATCATCGTCTTTACCGTCGCCGTTGATGCCCCCCAGAGCGGCAAGACCGCACTGGCCGACTGCAGCTCCGGCCCGAGCTACCAATACGACGTCGACTCCGCCAATCTCGCGGATGCGTTTTCCTCGATCGCGACGCAGATCTCGACCCTGCGCCTGACCAACTGACCGGAGGGCGCAGAGCATGGCATCGAGGCAGAGACATAAGCGAGCTTTCCTGAGGGCGGAGGAGGGGGCGGTGACGATCCCCGCCCTGCTCTGGATCGTGTTCCTGATCTTCTTCATGTTCGCCGGGATCGAGCTGGGCGTGATCTTCATCAAGCAGACCCTGCTGACCCGCGCGACAGAAGCCACGAGCCGCATCGTCCGTATCGGCAACTATTCCAGCATCGACGAAAAGACGCTGCGCCATGAAATCTGCAAACAGGCAGGCTTCTTCGGCAGCACCTGCATGAATCGGGTTTCCGTCGAGATGTTTCAGGTGGACAAGACCGACTGGACGTCCTCCATCGCCAACCACCCGGTGCGCTGCGAAGATTTCTCGGACGTGACCAAGCCGCCACCTGCCGGCACGCTGGAGGCCGCCATTCCCGATCAGCTGATCCTCGTGCGGGTCTGTTTGCGCGAGAAACCGATGATGCTGGAAGACTTCATCGCCCAGGCTTTCCTGAAGGCATCGCCGGTCGGCGCGGATGGCGATTACGCTCTGGTTGCAACGACCGCGATCGTGATCGAACCGGCGGTCGCTTCAACCGCTGGCAGTGGAGGAACCTGAGCGATGCTGATGCCAAAGTTGCGCAATCTGCTCCACCGTTTCCGCAAGGACGAAGCCGGCTCCATCCCGATCGAGGGGCTTCTGGCCTTCATCATGCTGTCGGGCTGGCTGATCCTGTCGATCGAAATCTATGACGTATTCAAGATCCGCGGCGCCGCGACCCGGGCCAATGTGACGGTCTCGGACCTGATCTCGCGCGAGCGCGATCCGATCGGCCCAAAATATGTCGCGGGCATCAAGAAAGTGTTCGACTTCACGACCGGCAATAATGACCCGTCGCGCAGCTGGATTCGCGTGACGTTGGTGAGATGCTGGGACGATCCGCTGGATCTGGGCCACACCTGCAACGATCCTGCCGAAGGCAGCGACGCGAAGAAGGTACAGCTGGAAGATTCCTACGCGACCGGGTTGGCGCAAAGCTACACGCAGGAGGCGCTCGACCTGGAAGCGGATCGCATTCCGATCCTCGCCGCGGGCGATCAGGCGTTGATCGTGGAGACCTCCTACGCCTACGACCTGCCGTTCAAGCTGTCCGAGGCCTACAAGGCCTATCTCGCATCGATCGGCAAAGACCCGAGCAAGCATTTCGTGGGCTTCCACGACGCGATCTCGTTCGACAATTTCATCGTAACCCGGCCGCGCGTCGCCCGCCTGACGTGGCTTGACGATCACTGAGGCGCTGCGCGACCGTGGCCCTCAGTGGTGGTCGCGCCAGCGATTGACGATCGGGTAGCGGCGATCCAGCCAGAAGGCCTTGCTCGAGAGACGCGTGCCCGGCGCGGACTGGTGACGCTTCCATTCCGAGATATAGAGCAGATGCTCGACCTTCTTGACGGTGTCGCGATCGTAGCCTTCGGCAACGAGGTCGGCGACCGATGCGTCGCCCTCCACCAGTCCTTCGAGAATACCATCCAGTACCGGATAGGGCGGCAGGCTGTCCTCGTCCTTCTGGTCGGGGCGCAGTTCCGCGGAGGGCGGCTTGTCGATGATCGCGCGCGGGATCACCTCGCCCTCGGGGCCCTTCATCCAGTCGCGGTAATTGGCGTTGCGCCAGCGGCAGGTCTCGAAGACGCGGGTCTTGTAGAGATCCTTGATTGGATTGTAGCCGCCCGCCATGTCGCCGTAGATCGTCGCATAGCCCACGGCCATCTCGGACTTGTTGCCGGTGGTCAGAAGCATCTCGCCGAACTTGTTCGACAGTGCCATCAGCATGACCCCGCGCAGGCGTGACTGGATGTTTTCCTCGGTCACGTCGGGCTGAGTGCCCTCCATCAGATGGGCAAGCGCATCCGAGACCGCATCGCGCGCCCCGTCGATCCGCACCGTGTCGAGGCGCATCCCCTGCCGCGTCGCCAGATCGGCCGCGTGATCGAGCGATCCCTGCGAGGTGTATTCCGAGGGCAGCATCACGCAATGCACGGCCTCCGGCCCCAGCGCGTCCGCTGCGATTGTCGCGACCAGCGCTGAGTCGATCCCGCCCGACAGGCCGAGAACGACCTTGGAGAAGCCCGACTTGCGCAGGTAATCACCGAGGCTTTCGACCATGGCGCGGTAGTCCTGCTCCCATTCCGAGGGCTGCGGATCGTCCCGGCCCGCAACGCAAGCCCAGCCCTCACCGTCACGCTCGAAATCGACATGGTCGATGATCTCGTCGAAAGGCGCGAATTGCGCGGCCAGCTGGCCGTGACGGTTCAGCACGAAGCTCGCCCCGTCGAAGACCTGATCGTCCTGCCCACCGACCGAGTTGAGATAGGCGAGCGGCAGCCCGGTCTCGACCACGCGCGCGACCATGTGGGTCATCCGTACGTCGAGTTTGTTGCGGTGATAGGGCGAACCGTTCGGCACGATCAGGATCTCGGCCCCGGTCTCGGCCAGCGTCTCGGCCACATCCGGATGCCACGCATCCTCGCAGATCGGCGTCCCGATGCGCACGCCGTTGATCGCGTAGGGCCCGGAGATCTGGCCGGTATCGTAGATGCGATACTCGTCGAAAATCCCGTGATGCGGCAGATCGTGCTTGAGCATCCGCGCGACCAGCGCGCCGTCTTTCCAGACCCAGTAGGCGTTATACTGCCCCTGCTCCGTCCAGTAGGGCCCGCCGATGCCCAGCGCTGGGCCATCGGAAATCCGCGCGCCCAGCGCCTCCATCGCGGCGACCGCGTCGCGCACGAAGGCGGGCTTCGCGATCAGGTCCTGCGTCTGGTAGCCGGTCAGGAACATCTCGGGTAGCACGACCATGTCGGCGCCTGCGCGCTTGCCCTCCTGCCATGCGGCGAAGGCCTTCTCGGCATTGGCCTCCAGCGCGCCCACGGTGGGGTTGAGCTGGGCCATGGTGAGGCGGAAACGATCGGCCATAAGCGTCCTCGGGGCTGTTATCGCCCCCTCATTTAGCAGAAAACGATGGGGTGAAAAGGGGATGGCTGCCCTGCATTCGCCGCCCCTTCCCTTACGCGGCCCCGACACGACCGCCCTGCCCGCTTGTCAGGCTACCCCCGCGCAATTAACCTTTCCCCAAGCCCGGCAGAGCGCGAATCCACGCGCTCGCGAGACCGGGGCACAGGCAGCACCATCAGGGGGCACCATGGCAGGCGCGCAGCTTCGCATCGCGACATTGGCAGTTCTGATCGGATGCGCCGCGCAGATCGCGCCGGCGCAAGAGGTCATCACCAAGCAATACGACGACGGCGGCCTCTACAAGGGCACCTTCACCGATGGCAAGCAGGACGGCTACGGCAGCTACAAGCTTCCCTCGGGCTACGAATACGAAGGCCAATGGGTGATGGGCGAGATCAAGGGCGAGGGCCGCGCGCGCTTCCCCAACGGCTCGGTCTACGAGGGCCAGTTCGACCACGGCAAACCCAACGGCAAGGGCAAGATCACCTTCGCCGATGGCGGCACCTACGAGGGCGACTGGCTCAACGGTCAGATCACCGGCACCGGCACCGCGCATTACGCCAACGGCTCGGTCTATAAGGGCCAGTTCCGCAACGCGATGCATGACGGCAAGGGCACGCTCGAGAGCGCGAACGGCTATCGCTACGAGGGCGACTGGCTAGGCGGCGTCAAGCAAGGCATGGGCAAGATCACCTATCCCGACGGCTCTACCTACGAGGGCCAGATGGCGCATGGCCAGCGCGACGGCACCGGCACGCTCACAATGGCGGACGGACTGACCTATGTCGGCGAGTGGAAGGCCGGCCAGATGAACGGCCGCGGCACGCTCACCCAACCCAATGGCGACGTCTATGAAGGCCAGATGGTCAACGGCAAGCGTCACGGGACCGGCAAGGTCACCTATGCCAATGGCGACACTTACGAAGGCGAGTTCCTCCTCGACAAGCGCCACGGCACCGGCACCTTCCACGGCAAGGACGGCTACGTATACACGGGCCAGTGGAAGGAAGGCCGAATCGAAGGTCAGGGCAAGGTGAAATACCCTGACGGCTCGGTCTACGAGGGCAGCTTCAAGAACGACCTGCCCGACGGTCAGGGCAAGATCACCTATCCCGACGGCTCCAGCTACGAGGGCGGCTGGGCGCATGGCGTCATACAGGGCACCGGCACGGCGCGCTACGCGAACGGGCTCGTCTACGAGGGCGAGTTCAAGAACGCGCGCAATGACGGGAAGGGCAAGATGACCTACCCGGACGGCTACAGCTACGAGGGCGATTGGGTGAACGGGCAGCGCGAGGGTCAGGGCGTCGCGCGCTATGCCGACGGCACGACCTACGAGGGCGGTTTCAAGAACGGCCAGCGCGACGGAACCGGCAAGCTGACCATGCCCGACGGGTTCACTTATGAGGGCCAGTGGCGCAACGGTGCGATCGACGGGCAAGGCCGCGCAACCTATGCCAATGGCGACACCTACGAGGGCAGCTTCGCGAATGGCAAGCGCGAGGGGCAAGGCACGATGACCTACGCCTCCGGGAACGTCGCGAGCGGCGAGTGGTCGAATGACAAGCTCCAGGATACCAGCGCGCCTGCGACGCAGCCGACGCCCGATGCCAGTGCCGAGACACCACCAGCCCCGGCGAACGAACCGGACGCGCAATCCGCTCCGTCTGCAAACTGATCCGGACACGAGACCGGGCCGAGCGCCCTACAAGGCCTCGCCCCTGTCGAGCTTCTCCATCAGCGCCTCCGCCGTCTTCAGCTTGGCCTCACGGGTCTCTGTCTTCTGCTTGTCCCAGTTGCGATAGACCAGCCCCATGCGCGGATTGCCCTCGAACCGGTCGCGATGCCGGTCGAGGAAATGCCAGTAAAGGCTGTTGAACGGGCAAGCTTTTTCCCCGTCCTTCGCCTTCACGTCATAGGCGCAGCCGCCGCAGTAATCGGACATCTTGTCGATATAGGCGCCCGAGGAAATGTAAGGTTTCGAGGCCACCACTCCGCCATCGGCGAACTGGCTCATCCCCGCCGTGTTCGGCGCCTCCACCCATTCATAGGCGTCGATATAGACGGCGAGATACCAGTCCTGCACTTGGCGCGGGTCGATGCCTGCCAGCAGCGCGAAATTGCCCGTGACCATCAGCCGCTGGATATGATGCGCATAAGCCAGATCGCGGGTCTGCCCGATCGCGGCCTTCATGCAGGCCATCTCCGTCTCGCCCGACCAGTAGAACCACGGCAGATCGCGCTTGTGGTTGAGCGCGTTGCGCGAGGTGTAATCCGGCCCTTCGAGGAAATAAATGCCGCGCATGTATTCCCGCCAACCGAGAATCTGCCGGATGAACCCTTCCACCGAATTGATCGGCGCGTCCCCCGCCTTGTAGGCCTCTTCCGCGGCCTTGCAGACCTCCAGCGGCGAAAGCAGCCCGAGATTGATGCTCGACGACAGGATCGAGTGATGCAGCAGCCGGTCCCCGGCCAACATCGCGTCCTGATAGGTCCCGAAATCGTGCAGATTATGGGCGATGAAATGCTCCAGCGCGCGTTCGGCCTGCGCGCGGCTGACCGGCCAGTTGAATTCGTCGAGCGATCCGAAATTATCGGGAAATTCCGCCTCGACCATCTCGAGCACCTCCTGCACGAGCGCATCCTTGCGGAAGGTCGGCGCGGGCTCGCGGAACCGGTCGGGCTGGGCGGGCTTGCGGTTCTCCTTGTCAAAATTCCATTCGCCGCCCGCCGGGTCGTCACCTTCCATCAAGAGCCCCGTTTCGCGACGCATCTCGCGGTAGAACCACTCCATCCGGAGCTCCTTGCGCCCCTCGGCCCACTCCGCGAAGCGCTTTTCAGAGCAGATAAAGCGATCGTCGGGCAGTTGCCGGATCTTGATCGGCGCGCTCTCGAAGGCCTGACGCAAGCGCCATTCGCCGGGGGCGAGTGTGATGACCTCGTCGGCCCCCTCTTCTTCGGCGCGGCGCGCGAATTCGCCAACCAACGAGCCCGCGTTGTCGTCATCGGTCAGCTTGGTGTAGCGGACCTGCCAGCCATCGCGCTCCAACTCGTCGGCGAAGCGGCGCATCGCGGCGAAGGTCAGCGCCAGCTTCTGCTTGTGATGGCCGGTATAGGTCGCTTCCTCGCGCACCTCGGCCATCACGACCACGTCCGCGCTCTTGTCGCCGCAGCGCAAAGCCGCGCCGTCATGGCTCAGCTGATCGCCCAGCACCGCGATCAGCTTAGTCATAGATCATCTTCCGGGTCATGCCGCCATCGACGACCAGCACCTGCCCCGTCACGAAGCCCGCGTCAGCGAGGTAGAGCACGGCCTCGGCAATGTCACTCGGCTCACCCACACGGCCCACGGGATGCTGCGCGTGATCCGCTTCGCCCAAGGCCTCGCCGCTCGAATTGATCCAGCCGGGCGCGATCGCGTTGACCCGCACCTCCGGCCCAAGGCTCACCGCCATCGCATGGGTCAGTGATGTAACGCCGCCCTTCGCCGCCGCATAGGCGAAGGTATCGGGCTCGGATTGCAGCGCGCGCGTCGAGGCCATGTTGACCACTGCCCCCCGACCCTTGCGCAAGGCGGGCAAAGCCTCGCGCGCCATCAGGAACGTCCCGGTCAGATGCGGGTCGATCCACTTGTGCCACGCCTCCAGCGTCAGCTCCTCCAACGGTCCGCATTCGGGATCGGCCGGCCCACCATTGTTCACCAGGAGATCGAGCGTCTCGAACCCGGCCTCGGCGACCGCAGACCGAACATCGTCTTCGCTCCCCAGATCGCAACGGATCGCCTGCAAGCCTTCGCGCGCCTCCAGCGGGCCGATATCCAGATCGAGCGCCGCGACCTGCCAGCCGCGATCCAGCAGTGCCTCGGTGATGGCGCGACCGATGCCGCGCGCGGCGCCGGTGACGATGGCGTTTCGGGTTACCATGGAATCTCCTTGCCTGCGTAGTCGTAAAAGCCGCCCGATTGCGCGGGCGTCAGCGCGCCCAACACATCCAGCAACCGGCGCGCGGCGTCTTCGGGGGCGAGCTTGTCGCGCGGGTAATCTGCGGTAAAGGGGGTGTCTACCGTGCCCGGATGCAGCGCCGCGATCACGAGCTGCTTGTGAGAGCGCCCCAGCTCGATCGCCGCGCCATGCAGCAGCTGGTTCAGGGCCGCTTTCGAGGTCCGATAGCTATACCAACCGCCCAAACCGTTATCGCCGATCGAGCCGACCCGCGCCGAAAGCGCCGCGAACCGTGCGGGCTTGTCCCGGGGCAGAAGGCGGGCTGCATGTTTCAAGACCAGCGCCAGACCCATCGCGTTCACGGCGAACTGGCTCTGCAATTCCTCGGGGGTCAGATGCGACAAGGCCTTTTCCGGCGTACCGAGCGCGCCCGAGGCCACGAAGATCAGATCGACCGGCTCGTCGATCCCGCGCAGCCCCGCCTCGACCGCGCGTTCATCCGTGACATCGAACGCGTCGCGCGACCGCGACAGCCCCGTCACCGCGAAGCCGCGCGCCTCCAGCTCCGCCCGGATCGCCGCGCCGATCCCACCCGTATCTCCGATCACGATTGCCTGACCTGCCACTGTCGCCTCCGTTATATGCGCCCAAAGGCTACGCGGCCCCGCCTCCAGCGGTTCCTTTTTTGCTTTTCATTTATCACTTGGCGCCTATAGTGCCCCTCATGACACGGGTTAAGCATATTCAACTCACCGCAGCCGGGGCGCTCGCCCAAGGCGCGATGCCCCGTGGTCTCCTTCTTCTTAGCAGCCTCTGAGCGTGCCTTCGGGCGCGAACGCTCAGGGGTAGCCAGCGCCCGGACAACTCCCGAAAGCCACCGCGCAATGCTGGCCTTCGGGCCCAAGTAACGCTAAGAGCCAAGACGAAAGAGACTAGCAGATGGCCCAGACCATGATCGACAAAAACCGCGTTCTGATTTTCGACACGACCCTGCGTGACGGCGAGCAATCGCCGGGTGCGACGATGACCCATGACGAGAAGCTCGAGATCGCCGATCTGCTCGACGAAATGGGCGTGGATATCATCGAGGCCGGCTTCCCGATCGCCTCCGAGGGCGATTTCGAAGCCGTCAGCGATATAGCGAAACGCGCAAAGTTCTCCACGATTTGCGGGCTCGCCCGCGCCAAGCTGCCCGATATCGACCGCTGCTGGGAAGCCGTGCAGCACGCGAAATCGCCGCGCATCCACACTTTCATCGGCACCTCGCCGCTGCACCGCGCGATCCCGAACCTGACGATGGACGAGATGGCCGACGTTATCCACGAGACCGTCAGCCACGCGCGCAACCTGTGCGACAACGTGCAGTGGTCGCCGATGGATGCCACCCGGACCGAGCATGACTATCTCTGCCGCGTCGTCGAAATCGCGATCAAGGCGGGCGCCACCACGATCAACATCCCCGACACGGTGGGCTATACCGCGCCGGTCGAATCCGCCGACCTGATCCGGATGCTGCTCGAGCGGGTGCCGGGCGCCGACGAGATCATCTTCGCGACGCACTGCCACAACGATCTGGGCATGGCGACGGCGAACGCGCTGGCCGCGGTCGATGCAGGCGCGCGCCAGATCGAATGCACGATAAACGGTCTGGGTGAGCGCGCGGGCAACACCGCGCTCGAAGAGGTGGTGATGGCGATGAAGGTCCGTCAGGACATCATGCCCTACCAGACCCATATAGACACGACGAAGATCATGAACATCTCGCGCCGCGTGGCGCAGGTGTCGGGCTTCCCGGTGCAGTTCAACAAGGCGATCGTCGGCAAGAACGCCTTCCTGCACGAAAGCGGCATCCATCAGGATGGCGTGCTGAAGAATGTCGAAACCTTCGAGATCATGAAGCCCGCCGATATCGGCCTCAACGAGGCGAATATCGCGATGGGCAAGCATTCGGGCCGCGCCGCGCTGCGCGCCAAGCTCAAGGATCTCGGCTACGAGCTGGGCGATAACCAGCTCAAGGACGTCTTCGTCCGCTTCAAGGCGCTGGCCGACCGCAAGAAGGAAATCTACGACGAGGACCTGATCGCGCTGATGACCGACAGCGCCGCGAACACCGCCGACGACTACCTGCAGGTCAAATGGCTGCGCGTGGTCTGTGGCTCGGACGGTCAGGAAGCCGAGCTGAAGATGCTCGTCGATGGTGAGGAGAAATCCAGCAAGTGCCAGGGCGACGGCCCGGTCGACGCGGTCTTCAACTGCGTCAAGGAAATCTATCCGACGCAAGCCAAGCTGAAGCTCTATCAGGTGCACGCGGTCACCGAAGGCACCGACGCGCAGGCGACCGTTTCGGTGCGCCTCGAGGAAGATGGGCGGATCGGCACCGGGGCCGCGTCGGACACCGACACGATCCTCGCGAGCGTGAAGGCCTATGTCGGCGCACTCAACCGCCTGCGCTTCCGCAGCCAGAAAACCGCGCCCGACGCGGACGTGAAAACGGTGAGCTACAAGCTCTGAGCCCACCGCCAGTTGCACAGCTTTCGGGCAGCCCGAGAACGGCTGCCCGTTTTCATGTCGACCCGGCGCGATTTTCCCGTTTTCAGCACGATTTCGTGACGCATCGCATATCTGCAATTTCAAGCGCATTTCCGCGGGGAAATCCGCCCGAAATGTTGAAAAAGGTCAATCGCTTGGCCTTGCCTCAGCGGATAACCGCAAGGGGGCTTCGCCTACGGCGCAAATCCGCTTCCCCGTAAGGGCCGCTTTGACTATACGAGGCGCGGGCCGTGGCTTGGCGCGAGTCGCGGTATTTCTAAGAAATTTGGGATGGGACAGGCGTAATATGGTTGGTGGGATCTTCTCCTCGGACATGGCGATCGACCTCGGGACGGCGAACACGCTGGTCTATGTCAAAGGCAAAGGGATCGTGCTGAACGAGCCCTCGGTGGTCGCCTATCACGTCAAGGACGGCAAGAAGCAGGTGCTGGCGGTCGGTGAAGACGCCAAGCTGATGCTCGGCCGGACCCCCGGCTCTATCGAGGCGATCCGCCCGATGCGCGACGGCGTCATCGCGGATTTCGACAGCGCCGAGGAAATGATCAAGCATTTCATCCGCAAGGTGCACAAGCGCTCGACCTTCTCGAAGCCGAAGATCATCGTCTGCGTTCCGCATGGTGCGACCCCGGTGGAGAAGCGCGCGATCCGTCAGTCGGTTCTCTCGGCAGGTGCGCGCCGCGCCGGCTTGATTGCAGAGCCGATCGCGGCCGCCATCGGTGCGGGCATGCCGATCACCGACCCCACGGGTTCGATGGTGGTCGATATCGGCGGCGGCACGACCGAGGTCGCGGTCCTTTCGCTGGGCGACATCGTCTATGCGCGCTCGGTGCGCGTGGGCGGCGACCGGATGGACGAGGCGATCATCTCCTACCTGCGCCGCAACCAGAACCTTCTTGTGGGCGAATCCACCGCCGAGCGGATCAAGACCACGATCGGTACCGCGCGGATGCCCGATGACGGGCGCGGGATGAGCCTTCACGTGCGCGGCCGCGACTTGTTGAACGGCGTGCCGAAGGAAACCGAGATCACGCAGGCCCAGGTCGCCGAGGCGCTGTCCGAGCCGGTCCAGTCGATTTGCGACGCGGTGATGCAGGCGCTCGAAACCACCCCGCCGGACCTCGCCGCCGACATCGTCGACCGTGGCGTGATGCTGACGGGGGGCGGTGCGCTTCTGGGCGAACTGGATCTGGCGCTGCGCGAGCAGACCGGCCTTTCGATTTCGATCGCCGACCAGTCGCTCAACTGTGTTGCGCTCGGCACCGGCAAGGCGCTTGAATATGAAAAGCAGCTTCGCCACGTCATTGACTACGACAGCTGAGCCGGGCCCGGGATTGCACCACGCCCGGCCAGTGATCTGACCGGAGACGGATTTGGCCAGAAATCGCGACGATCAGGACTATATCGGACCGCTGCGCCGACTGGGCGTTGCGGTTCTTGTCGTCGTGCTACTGGCTCTCTTCCTGGTCTGGCGCATCGACAGCCCGCGGATGGAGCGGTTCCGCTCTGCCCTCGTAGACCGCTTCGTGCCCAGCTTCGATTGGGTGATGGCCCCGGTCACCAAACTCACCGACATGGTCGAGGGCTTCCAGTCCTATTCCCGCATCTACGAGCAGAACCAGGAGTTGCGCCGCGAGCTGCAACAGATGAAGGCGTGGAAGGAAGCCGCCGTTCAGCTGGAGCAGCAGAACGCCAAGCTGCTTGCCCAGAACAAGGTGCGGCTCGACCCGAAACTCACCTCTGTGTCGGGGCGTGTGCTGGCCGATAGCGGCTCGCCGTTCCGGAAATCGGTGCTGCTGAATGTCGGCAAGCGCGACGGCATTGTTGATGGCTGGGCCACGATGGATGGGCTGGGCCTCGTGGGGCGAATCTCGGGCGTGGGCTCCTCGACCTCGCGGGTGCTGCTGCTGACCGACGCCTCGAGCCGCATCCCGGTCACGATCCCGGCCTCAGGCCAGAACGCGATCCTCGCCGGAGACAACTCCCCCTACCCGTTCGTGGATTTCCTCGAACATCCCGACCGCGTGCGCCCGGGCGACCGCGTGATCTCCTCGGGCGATGGCGGGGTCTTCCCGGCGGGGCTGCTGGTCGGTCAGGTCTTCCAGGGCCGCGACAAGCGGCTGCGCGTGCGCCTCGCCGCCGATTACGAACGGCTCGATTTCCTGCGCGTGTTGCGCTCGCACCCGGCCGAGCGGATCGAGAACGCGGGCGGGCTGATCGCGCCCGACCCGAAAGTCATCGAACAGGAAGCGGCCGAGAAGGCGCGCGCCGAGGCCGCCGCGGGCGCACTCGAACCCGATGGTGGGTCGGAGGGCGGAAACGGGAGCAGCCAATGATCGACCCCATCACCCGCCGCCGCGTCAGCTACCGCACGCTTTTCGTCGTGATCGGCCTCGTACTGATCTTCGTGCGCCTGATGCCGGTCGACCATTCGCCGGGCGGCCTGCCGGGCCCCGACCTGACCTTGGCGCTGACGCTGGCCTGGGTGCTGCGGCGTCCCGAATACGCCCCGGCCCTGCTGATCGTTATGGTTTTTCTGCTTGAAGACATCATGTTCTGGCGGCCCATCGGACTTTGGGCGCTGATCGTCCTCGGCGCGACCGAATTCCTACGCCGCCGCGAACAAAGCCTGCGCGATCTGCCCTTCGCGCTGGAATGGGCGTTGGTCGCGGGCGTGCTGCTCGCTATGGTGGCGGTGAAGCGCATCGTCCTGCTTGTCACGATGGTCGATCAGCCAAGCCTCGGGCTGGAGCTGTTCCAGATGCTGGTGACGCTGGCCGCCTATCCGGTGGTGGTGCTGGTGTCGCGGGTGGCCTTCGGCCTGCGCCGCGCGGCGCCGGGCGAGGTCGACGCCTACGGACATCGAATGTGAGGGGGCCCAGAATGAGACGATCCCCGAAAGAGACCGAAGTCAGCACCCGCCGCATCACGCGACGCGGCTTGCTCTTGGGCGGCGCGCAGGCGGCGGTCGTGGCCGTGCTGGCGGCGCGGATGCGCAAGATGCAGCTCGAAGACGCCAAGCAATACCGGCTGCTGGCCGAGGGCAACTCGGTGAAAATCCGGCTGATCCCGCCCGCGCGCGGGCTGATCTTCGACCGCAACGGTGTGCTTCTGGCCGGTAATGAGCAGAATTACCGCGTCACGATCACGCGAGAGGATACAGACGACGTCGATGCGACGCTCGCTGCGCTGCGCCGTCTGATCCCGATTACCGATGGCGATACGAAAGACATCCTGCACGATATCCGCCGCCGCCCGCCGACGACGCCGGTCACGGTGGCCGACCGCCTGACATGGGACGAGTTCTCGCGCGTCGCGGTGAACGGCCCCTCGCTGCCCGGTGTCAGCCCCGATGTCGGCCTGTCGCGCCTCTATCCGCGCCGCGAGGATTTTGGCCATGTGATCGGCTATGTCGGCCCGGTCTCGGATTACGATCTGAGCAAGATGGAAGACCCCGATCCGCTGCTGCTGATCCCGAAATTCCAGCTCGGCAAGACCGGCATCGAGTCGAAAGAGGAAAGCGTTCTGCGCGGTCAGGCCGGCCAGCGCCGCGTCGAGGTGAACTCCGCCGGGCGCGAGATGCGTGAACTCTCGCGCGAGCCCGGCAAGCCGGGCGAGAATCTGCAACTGACGCTCGACTATCGACTGCAGAACTACGCGCTGCAGCGGTTGGAGAACGAATCCGCCGCGACCGTGGTGATGGATGTGACCAATGGCGACGTGCTGGCCTGCGCCTCCGCGCCCAGCTTCGATCCCAACCTCTTCGTGCGCGGCATCTCCGTCGCAGATTACCAGCGCCTCACGCAGGACGACCATCGGCCGCTCGCCGACAAGACCGTCCAGGGTCTCTACCCTCCGGGCTCGACCTACAAGATGGTCACCGCACTTGCCGCGCTCGAGGCAGGGCTGGTGACGCCGGAGGAAACCATCTGGTGCCCCGGCTATGTCGAGATCGCGGGCCGCCGCTTCCACTGCTGGAAGGGCGCCGGCCACGGCCATGTGAACATGACCAAGAGCATGGAGCAGTCCTGCGACGTCTATTACTACGAGCTTTCGCAGCGCGTCGGCATCGACAAGATGAGCGACATGGCCAAGCGCCTGGGCGTGGGCGTCCGGCCCGACCTGCCGATGTCCGCGGTGAAAGAGGGCGTGGCCCCGACCAAGGAATGGAAGCAGGAGCGCTACGGCAAGGACTGGCTGATCGGCGACACCGCGAACGCGGCGATCGGTCAGGGCTATGTTCTGGCCTCGCCGATGCATCTCGCGATCATGGCGGCGCGCATCGCCTCGGGTCGGAAGGTAGAGCCGCGCCTGATCCGCGCCCGTGACGGGGTGGAGCAACCGATCCGCGTTACCGACGATCTCGGCGTTGAGAAAGCCTATCTCGACAGCGTGCGCAAAGGCATGACCGCAGTGGTGAACTCCTCGCGCGGCACCGCGCGCGGGTCGCGCATCGCGATGAAGGAATGGAAGATGGCGGGCAAGACCGGCACCTCCCAGGTCCGCAACATCACCAAGGCCGAGCGCGCTCGTGGCGTGATCCGTAACGACCAGCTGCCGTGGAACCGTCGCGACCACGCACTCTTCGTGGCCTTCGCCCCCGTCGACAATCCGCGCTACGCCGTCTCGGTCGTGGTGGAACACGGCTCGGGCGGTTCGACGGCAGCAGCCCCGATCGCGCGCGACGTGTTGCTGTTCGCGCTGGCGGGCGGCCTGCCCCCGGACGATGCCTATCCGTCCTTCGCCCGCGCGAAGGCCAAGGAGCTGAACGAAACGCTCGATCTCGTCGATCCCGACACCGTGCAGAAGCCGCAGGAGCGATCGCGCGCATGAGTTATCTCGAGAGCAACCTCAAGACCGTCCCGGTCGGCTGGCGCAAGATCTTCTACCTGAACTGGCCGCTGGTGATCCTGCTGACGGCGGTCGCCTGCGCCGGCTTCCTGATGCTCTACTCAGTTGCGGGTGGCAATATCCACACTTGGGCCGAACCGCAGATGAAGCGTTTCGCGCTCGGCATGATCGCGATGTTCACCGTGGCCTTCGTTCCAGTATGGTTCTGGCGCAACGTCTCGGCCTTGGCCTATTTCGTGGCGCTTCTGTTGCTGGTTGCGGTGGAATTCTTCGGCGCAATCGGTATGGGCGCACAGCGCTGGCTGGAGATCGGCCCGCTGCGCATCCAGCCTTCCGAGTTGATGAAGATCACCCTCGTGATGCTCCTCGCCGCCTATTACGATTGGCTGCCTGTCGAGAAGGTCTCGCGCCCGCTCTGGGTCTTCATCCCGGCGGTGATCATTCTCGCTCCCACCTTTCTTGTGCTTGCCCAGCCCGACCTCGGCACCGCCGTCATGCTGGTGCTTGGCGGCGCTTTCGTGATGTTCGCGGCCGGGGTGTCGTTTTGGTATTTCGGCACCGTAATCGCGCTGGTCGTGGGGTTGGTCTTCGGCGTGATGGAAAGCCGGGGCACGGAATACCAGCTACTGCACGACTACCAATACAAGCGCATCGACACCTTCCTCGATCCGGGCTCGGACCCGCTTGGCGCGGGCTACAACATCATGCAGGCGCAGATCGCGCTCGGCTCGGGTGGCTGGTCGGGGCGCGGCTTCATGCAGGGCACGCAATCGCGGCTGAACTTCCTGCCGGAGAAGCACACCGACTTCATCTTCACCACGCTCGCCGAGGAGTTCGGCTTCGTCGGCGCCTTCGGCTTGCTGATGCTTTACACCGGGATCATCGGCTTCGCCCTCTATACCGCGATGGCAACGAAGGACCGCTTCGCCTCACTCCTCAGTTTCGGGGTCGCGGGGACGTTCTTCTTCTTCTTCGCGATCAACATGGCGATGGTGATGGGGCTGATGCCCGTCGTGGGTGTGCCCCTGCCACTGGTGAGTTACGGCGGCACCGCGATGATGATCCTGCTTGCCGCCTTCGGGTTGGTGCAAAGCGCCCATATCCATAGACCGAGGCAAAGATGATCCGCGTCCTTTTCGCCGACAAGCCCGAGAACTGGGGCCGTTACGAAACCCCGCTGACCGAGGCGATCGCCGCGACCGGCGTCGAGGCGCAGATCGTGCAGCCCGGCGAGAGCGACCCGGCTCAGATCGACTATGTCGTCTATTCACCGCAAGGCCCGGTGCAGGATTTCACCGCCTATACCGGCGCGAAAGCCGTACTGAATCTCTGGGCCGGGGTGGAGCGTGTCGTGGGCAACGACACCCTGACCCAGCCGCTGTGTCGGATGGTGGATGCGGGGCTGGAGCGCGGCATGGTCGAGTACGTGACCGGCCATGTGCTGCGCTATCACCTCGGAATTGACGCGACACTGGCCCAGCAGGACGGCGTCTGGCGTCATGACGACGGCGTGCCGCCCTTGGCGCGCGACCGCTCGGTGGTGATGCTGGGTTTGGGAGCGTTGGGCAAAGCCTGCGCCGAAGCGCTGGCGGGGCTGGGCTTTGCCGTCACGGGCTGGAGTCGGACGCGGAAGGACATCCCCGGGATAACCTGCCTGAGCGGCGACGATGGGCTAGCGGAGGCGCTGTCGCGCGCCGAGATTCTCGTCTCGATCCTGCCCGACACGCCCGAAACCACCAACCTTCTGAACGCGGACACGCTGGCGCAGATGCCGAAAGGCGCACGGCTCGTCAATCCGGGCCGCGGGACGCTGATCGACGATGACGCGCTGCTAGCGGCGCTGGACCGCGGCCAGATCGGCCACGCGACGCTCGATGTGTTCCGCGTCGAGCCTCTGCCCCCCGAGCACCCCTATTGGGCGCATCCGCAGGTGACGGTGACGCCCCATATCGCCGCCGAGAGCCGGGCCGAGACCGCCTCCGAGGTGATTGCCGAAAATATCCAGAGGGGCGAGGCGGGCGAGCCGTTCCTCTATCTCGTGGATCGCTCGCGCGGCTATTGAGCGCAGGGGGCGCTGCACCGCTCTCGTGCCCTTCGCGTGCGCTTCGGACGTTCGACAGGGCGTCCTTGCTGATCCCGCCTCATCCCCCGGCATATTTACGCCAAGAAGAAGATCAGAGCGTGGGCGCGTCGAGACCGATCTGCTTCGCGAGATCCGCGAGGCGGGTTTCCTTGCCAGACCAGTCGGCGGCGCGCGATGCGAACAGCGTCGCCTGAGACTGGTGGATCAACCCGTCTGAGAGGATCTTCAGGTGGTTCGCGCGCAGCGTCTCACCGCTGGAGGTGATGTCGGCCACGGCCTCGGCAGTGAGGTTCGCGATGGTCCCCTCGGTCGCGCCTTGGCTGTCGACAAGCTGCCAGTCGGCTACGCCTTCGCGGGTCAGGAATTCACGCACCAGCCGGTGATATTTGGTGGCGATCCGCAGGCGGAAGCCGTGGGTGGCGCGAAAGCGGTGGGCGGCGGCGTCGAGGTCTTCGAGGCTGTCCACGTCCGACCAGCAGTCCGGCACCGCAATGATCAGATCGGCATGGCCGAAGCCCATCGGCGCGAGATCGGCGACCTGGCTTTCCCAATCGGCGAGCTTCTCGCGCACGAGATCGGAGCCGGTGACGCCCAGATGGATACGCCCCGCCGCCAGTTCGCGCGGAATCTCTCCGGCCGACAGGAGCACGAGCTGCACGCCGTCCGCCCCTTCGACCGCACCGGCATATTCACGCTCGGACCCGGTGCGCTTTAGCGTGATGCCGCGCTCCGCGAACCAATCGAAGGTCTTCTCCATCAGACGCCCTTTGGAGGGCACGCCGAGTTTGATCATGCTTGCGCCTCCAGATCGGCCATCAACCCTGCACGGATCACGCCGCCCACGGCGGGGATTTCGCGCCCCTGCCCCAATTGCCGGGTCAGCGCGTCGTAGCGTCCTCCGGAGGCGACCGGCGGAAGTGCCGGATCGGCGGCGGTGAAGGTAAAGACAAAGCCGTCGTAGTATTCCATGGTCGAGCGACCGTGGCTCGTGTCGAAATTGATCGCAGCGAGGTCGATGTCGCGGGTGGCAAGCGCGTCGAGCCGCTTTTCGAGCCGCGCGATGGCGGGTTCGATCGCTTGGATGCCGAGAGCGCGCAGCGCGGCAGGCGCCTGATCGGCGGCGCAGCGCAGCTCGGCGAGCTTGCCCATCGCGGCGACCGCGTCGGTCGGGATCGGCGCAGCAGCGGCATCGGCGGCGAGCGTGGCGATCCGCGCCTCCATCTCTTCGCGCGAGCGCAGCCCGATCCACGGCGCGCCGGAGCGTTGGCCGCTCAGCAGATCGGCGCGGGCTTTCGGCACCTCGATCTGACCCGAATAACGCGCGAGCAGATGCTGGAACCGCTTGGGCCGCCAGATATGGCGGGCGAGCGCGGCCTTGCGCTCGGGCATGGTATCCAGCCCGTCGACGGCGGCGCGCAGCAGGCCCATATCCCCGATCGTGGCGGACAGGTTCAGCTTGGCGAGAAGCCCCGAGAACAGCACGAAGACCTCGGCATCGGCAGCTTCCGGGTCGGCGCGGTCGAAAATCTCGAACCCGGCCTGAAAATACTCATGCGCGCGCGCGGCGCCGCGATGATCCTGACGGCGGAACACCTCGCCCGCATAGGCGTAGCGCGCAGGCTCGGCGCCATTGGCCATGTGCTCCTGCACGACCGGCACGGTGAAATCCGGGCGCAGCATCATCTCGCCGCGCAGCGGGTCGGCGGTGACATAGGCGCGGGCGCGGATATCCTCGCCGTAAAGGTCGAGAAGCGCCTCGGCGGGCTGCAGGATATCGGGCGTGACCTCGACCGCACCGGCTTTGAGGAATTGCTCCAGCAGACGGCCTGCCTGTGCCCGTGCTTGCGCCTTGTCCGCCATCACTCGGCCTCGTAGCGCGCAAGGATTTCTTGCACTTTTGCGACCATTTCCGCGGTCGGAACCTCGAATTGCGCCGGTTGGGATTTCCATTCTTCAACCGTCGCGTCCTGCGCAATCTTCGCGCCGAGGATCAGATCCTTGATTTGGACGACGCCGCGTTCGGCCTCGTCCGAGCCTTGGATGATCGCCACCGGGCTTTCGCGTTTATCGGCATATTTCAACTGGTTGCCGAAGTTCTTCGGGTTGCCCAGATAGACCTCGGCGCGCAGCCCTGCCCCGCGCAGCGTCGACGCCAGCGCCATGTATTCTGCCATCCGGTCGCGATCCATCACGGTCACGACGACCGGGCCCTGAGCAGAGCCGCCGATGCGGCCCTTGGCGCGGAGCGCGGCCAGAAGGCGGTCGACGCCGATCGAGACGCCGGTGGCAGGAACGACCTGACCGGTGAAGCGCTTGACGAGGTCGTCATAGCGCCCGCCACCTGCGACCGAGCCGAATTGCCGCGGTCGGCCCTTTTCGTCGGTGATCTCGAAGGTCAGTTCGGCTTCGAAAACCGGGCCGGTATAATAGCCCAGCCCCCGCACGACCGACGGATCGATCACGATGCGGTCGGGGCCGTAGCCCTGCGCGTCGAGAAGCGACGCGATCTGCTCCAGTTCATCCACGCCTTCCGCACCCAGCGCAGAGCCTTCGACCAGCTCGCGCAGCCGCGCGACGGTGGTGGCGTTGTCTTTGCGCTTGGCCTCCATGAAGCCCATGACCGTATCGGCCTGTGCCTCGGACAGCCCCGCGCCCTTGGTGAAGTCGCCGGAGTCGTCCAGACGCCCCTCGCCCATCAGAAGGCGCACGCCCTCCTCGCCGAACTTGTCGAACTTGTCGATGGCCCGCAGAACGATGCCGCGCTCTTCCTCGAACTTGGCCGGATCGGCGGGGTCGAGAACGCCCGCCACTTCCATCACACCGTTCAGAACCTTGCGGTTATTCACGCGCACCACGTAGTCGCCGCGCGGAATGCCGACGGCTTCCAGCGCGTCCGAAAGCATCCCGCAAATCTCGGCGTCGGCGGCCACCGAGGGCGCGCCCACGGTATCGGCATCGCATTGATAGAACTGGCGGAACCGGCCCGGGCCGGGTTTTTCGTTGCGCCAGACGGGGCCCATCGTGAAGCGACGATAGGGCGTCGGCAGATCGTTGCGGTATTGCGCCGCGACGCGGGCCAGCGGCGCCGTCATGTCGTAGCGCAGCGCCAGCCACTTGCCGTCGTCTTCCTCCTGCCAGGCGAAGACACCCGCGTTCGGGCGGTCCACATCGGGTAGGTATTTGCCCAGTGCCTCGACCGTCTCGATGGCCGAGGTTTCCAGCGCCTCGAAGCCATGCGTGCGATAGACCTCTGCGATCTTCGCCAGCATATCGGCGCGCTCGGTCACCTCCGTGCCGAAATAGTCGCGGAAGCCCTTCGGGGTCTCGGCCTTGGGACGGGGCTGCTTTTTCTGTTTCGCCATCGGCTTGCACCTGATCTTATCTCGCGCGAGGGTGTAGCCCAAGGGGCAGGCCCCGGCAAGCAATAGGAACGGCAGATGCAGGAACGGCTCGAACGGGCGGAAGAACAGATCGCCTATCTGACGCAAACGGTGGACGAGTTGTCCGATGTCATCGTCGCGCAGGCCCGTCAGATCGAACGGCTTGAGCGGCATCTGGGCCTGCTGATGGAGCGCGAGGCCGAGCGCGAATATGACAGCGGCGGCTCTATCCCTCTGGCCGATCAGAAACCACCGCACTGGTAATGGACGCGGCGCTCTGGGGGCTAAACGGTGTTTTCGTGAGCGCGCAGGCGCTCATCTACACCGCTTTGCTGGTCTGGCCCCCGGGCATCGACCTCCGTTCGACGATCGATCGGTTCGAGCTGTGGCAGGGAAGCGGCATCCTCGCGATGCAGGTCTTCTTCGCCGTGCCGCTGATGAGCGCGCTGATCTGGCAGACGCGCGCCCATCGGCAGACGATGTTTCTGGTTTCGTTGAGTTTCCTCGCAACAGGGCTGCTGGGTGCGGCCGCGTGGCTGGAGATGGGCATGATCTCCGGTGCGGTGCGCGACGGGATCAACGAGCCCGATCTGCTGCGCGGCGTGGCACTGTTGCGCTGGGGCGAGTTCGCCACCGCCCTGGCCGCCGCGATCACGCTGCGGCTGGCATGGGTGGCGCGCAGCCTGTGAGGCTCAGACCTCTTCGACCTCGCTGACCCCGCGCAGGCTGCGCAGCGCTCCTTTCACCTGCGCATTGACCGGCGCCTCGGGCATCGCGGTGATCTGGTAGCGGCAGCCGCGCTCGTTGTCATAGACCATGAAGCTGATCGGCCCGCGCGAATGGACCTTCCCTTCGCGGGCGACCCGCTCGACGAGGCTCGCCACCGAGGCGACCGCATCATTGTCGTCGATATGCACCAGCAGCCCGGAGGAGCCCGCATCCGCCGTCGCCTTGTCCACGGTCTGCGCCGCGTTGGCGACCATGCGCACCGACTCGCCATCCACCTCGACCTTCACGGTCAGCACCAGAAGGTTACCGGTTTCCAGCACGTCGCGGCAGGCTTCCAGCGCCTCCGACCAGAAAGCCACCTCGTAGGGGCCCGAGGCATCCGACAGCGCGACGAAGGCGAAGCGGTTGCCCTTGGCGGATTTCTTCTCGCGCACCGAGGCGACCTCGCCCGCGATCTTGGTGACGAAGGGACCGCCCACGGCCTTTTGCTGCACCTCTTCCCAGCTCAGCACCTTCTTGCGCTTGAGCGCGGGCAGGTAATCCTCGATCGGGTGGCCCGAGAGGTAGAAGCCGATGGCTTTGTGTTCCTCGGCCAGACGCTCGCCCGGCAGCCAGTCGTCGGTATCGGCCAGACGCGGCGGCGGCAGATCGTCGCCCGCCTCGCCGAAGAGCGACACCTGCGCCGACTCGCGCGCCTCGATCACCGCGCCCGACCACGCCATCAGCGATTCCAGCGACTCGAAGACGCGCTTGCGGTTCGGATCGAGCAGATCGAAAGCCCCGGCCCGCGCCAGCATCTCGAGCGGGCGCTTACCGACGCGCTTCATGTCGACACGCCGCGCGAAATCGAACAGATCCTTGAACGGCTCGTCGCCGCGCGCGGTCACGATCATCTGCATCGCGTCCACGCCCACATTCTTCAGCGCGCCCAGCGCGTAGACCAGCTTCTGATCGACCACGTCGAAGGTCGAGAGCGAACGGTTCACGCAAGGCGGAATGATCTCGATCCCGAGCTTCTTCTGCACCTCGTCGGCATAGATCGCGAGCTTGTCGGTCAGATGAATATCGCAGTTCATCACGCCGCCCATGAACTCGACCGCGTGGTTCGCCTTCAGCCAGCCGGTGTAATAGGACACCACCGCATAAGCCGCTGCGTGGGATTTGTTGAAGCCGTAGTTGGCGAATTTCTCCAGAAGGTCGAACACCTCGGAGGCCTTCTTCTTGTCGACCCCGTTCTTGGCCGCGCCTGCCTCGAATTTCGGACGCTCGGCGTCCATCGCCTCCTTGATCTTCTTACCCATCGCGCGACGGAGAAGGTCCGCGCCGCCAAGCGAGTAACCCGCCATGACCTGCGCGATTTGCATCACCTGCTCCTGATAGACGATGATGCCCTGCGTCTCTTCGAGGATATGGTCGATGGTCGGATGCACCGAAGTGATCTCGCGCAGACCGTTCTTCACCTCGCAATAGACCGGGATGTTCTCCATCGGACCCGGGCGATAGAGCGCCACCAGCGCCACGATGTCCTCAATACAGGTGGGCTTCATCTGGCGCAGCGCCGATTTCATGCCCTCCGATTCCACCTGGAACACCGCGACCGTCTTCGCGTCCGCGTAAAGCTTGTAGGTCTTCGGATCATCCAGCGGGATCGCGTTGATGTGGTTTTCCGCGCCCTCGGCGGGCTCGTAAAGCTGGTTGCCGGCGGCATCGACATGCAGCGGCCGGCCGGATTTGAAAATCAGTTCCATCGCCGAGCGGATCACCGTCAGCGTCTTCAGGCCGAGGAAGTCGAACTTCACCAGACCCGCCTGCTCGACCCATTTCATGTTGAACTGGGTCGCGGGCATGTCCGAGCGCGGATCCTGATAGAGCGGCACCAGCTCATCGATCGGACGGTCGCCGATCACGACGCCCGCCGCGTGGGTCGAGGCGTTGCGCAGCAGGCCTTCGATCGCCTTCGCGTAATCGAGAAGCCGCGCCACGACCTCTTCGTTGCGGGCCGCCTCGCGCAGACGCGGCTCATCGGCCAGCGCCTTCTCGATGCTGACGGGCTTCACGCCTTCGACCGGGATCAGCTTCGACAGCTTGTCGACCTGGCCGTAGGACATCTGCAACACGCGCCCCACGTCGCGCACGGCGGCCTTCGACAGCAGCGCACCGAAGGTGATGATCTGGCCCACCTTCTCGCGCCCGTATTTCTTCTGCACGTATTGGATCACCTCCTCGCGGCGATCCATGCAGAAGTCGATGTCGAAGTCCGGCATCGAAACGCGTTCCGGGTTGAGGAAGCGTTCGAACAGCAGCGAATAGCGCAGCGGATCAAGGTCGGTGATGGTAAGAGCGTAGGCGACCAGCGAACCTGCACCCGAGCCGCGCCCCGGCCCGACCGGAATGTCGTGATCCTTGGCCCATTTGATGAAGTCGGCAACGATCAGGAAGTAGCCCGGGAAGCCCATCTGCTCGATGATGTCGAGTTCGAATTTCAGCCGCGCCTCGTAATCCTCGACCGGCGCTGCATGCGGGATCACGTCGAGGCGGTTGCGCAACCCGTCCCACGCCTGACGCCGCAGTTCCTCGACCTCGTCATCGGCGAATTTCGGCAGGATCGGTGCCCGCTTGTAGGTCGAGAAGGCGCAGCGTTTCGCGATCTCGACTGTGTTCTCCACCGCTTCGGGCAGATCGGCGAAGAGCGCGACCATCTCGCCTTCGGACTTGAAATAATGCTGCGGGGTCAGACGGCGGCGCGGCTCGATCTGATCGACATAGGCGCCCTCCGCGATACAGATCATCGCGTCATGGGCCTCGTAAATCTCGGGCTTCGGGAAATAGACGTCGTTGGTCGCGACCAGCGGCAGACCCAGCTCGTAGGCCCATTCGACGAACGGCCGCTCGGTCGCGATCTCGGCCTCGGTCAGCGTGCCGCCCTCGCCCGGGTGGCGCTGTAATTCGACATAGAGACGGTTCGGGTAGATGCCGGCGAGCTGTTGCAGAAGCGCCTTGGCGCGGTCCTTCGCGCCGTTCCGGATCAGCCGTCCAACCGGACCGTCGGGACCGCCAGAGAGACAGATCAGCCCCTCGGAATGGCGCTCCAGCTCCTCCAGAGTGACCTGAATCTGCGCCCCGTGCTTGTCGAGATAGAGGCACGAGTTCAGCTTCATCAGGTTCTCGTAGCCGCGCTCGGTCTGGGCCAGCAGAACGATCGGTGCAGGCAGGCGCGGACGCTCGCCCGGCTTGGCGGGATCGAATTCGAGCGATACCTGACAACCGACGATCGGCTGCAGCCCCGCCCCCGTCGCGGTCACGGAAAACTCGAGCGCCGCGAACATGTTGTTCGTGTCGGTCACGGCGACGGCGGGCATCCCCGCCGACTCGCACATCTTCACGAGTTTCTTTGCGGGCACGGCGCCTTCGAGCAGGGAATACTCGGTATGGACGCGCAGATGAATGAATCGGGGGCTGGTCATGCCACCAGATTTAGCTGGTCGTGTCGCCCCGCGCCAGCCTCTCGCCGCGTCCTCCAGACGCTTCGCGTTCGACCGTTCGGCGTCGCTCGACGCCCAAATCTTGATCGTCGGATCAAGATTCGAGCAGCGCATGATCGAGAATCCCTTGCCAAAGCCCGTCCGCATCGGCTTTGCTGGGCAGGTCCCGTTCTACGCCGCATCGAGGGGGACCGCAGGGACGACTGGTAAGGCGGCGGATTTTTCTTATGGAGATCACGTTTCTTCTCAATGGAGAAACCCGGACGGTGGCGATTACCGATCCGACGCAATCTGTGCTCGACTGGCTGCGCGCCGAAGGCCTGACCGGCACCAAGGAGGGCTGCAACGAGGGCGATTGCGGTGCCTGTTCGGTCATCGTGACCGACGCCAACGGGGCCAAACCGCTCAATGCCTGCCTGATGATGATGCCCCATCTGCACGGGCGCGCGCTGCGCACCGTCGAAGGCGTCGCGGGGCCGAAGGGCGAATTGCACCCAGTTCAGCAGGCAATGGTCGACCATCACGGCTCGCAATGCGGTTTCTGCACGCCGGGCTTCATCGCCTCGATGGCGGCGGGTCATCTCAATGGACGCCGCGATCACGACGATCTGCTGGCGGGCAACCTTTGCCGCTGCACCGGCTACGCACCGATCATCCGCGCCGCCGAGGCGGCTCAGGACGCGCCCGTGCCCGCGTGGATGCACGACACGCCGCCCGATCTGACAGACGTCGCGCTTATGGCCGATCATGTCTTCCTTCCCGCAAGCGCGGATGCGCTGGCGGAGTGGTATCTCGCTCATCTGGACGCCACGCTGATCGCGGGCGCGACTGATGTGGGTCTCTGGGTCACCAAACAGCTGCGAGACCTGAAAGAAGTCGCTTTCCTGAACAACTGCAAAGACCTGCAGAACATCGAGGAAACCCACGACCGCTATATCGTCGGCGCGGGCATCACGCTCTCGACGTTGCGCGAGACGATCCGCGACACGCTCCCGAGCTTTGCCGAATTGCTCCGCCGTTTCGCCTCCGAACAGGTGCGTCAGGCGGCGACGATCGGTGGCAATATCGCGAACGGCTCGCCCATCGGTGACAGCCCGCCTGTCCTGATCGCGATGGGCGCGGAGCTGACGCTGCGCAAGGGTGACACGCGCCGCACGATCCCGCTGGAGAGTTTCTTCCTCGACTACGGCAAACAGGACCGCGCGCCCGGCGAATTCGTCGAAAGCGTCAGCTTCCCGAAATCCGTGCCCGATCTCGCCTGCTACAAACTCTCGAAGCGGTTCGATCAGGACATCTCCGCCGTCTGCGGCGCGCTGAATATCTCGCGCGAGGGCGACACGATCCGGTCCGCGCGCATCGCCTTTGGCGGCATGGCGGGTATCCCGAAACGCGCAACGGAATTGGAAGCGGCGCTTGAGGGCCAGCCCTTCACCGAGGAGGCGGTCACGGCCGCCCTGCCCGCGCTGGAGCAGGACTTCACGCCGCTCACCGACATGCGCGCCTCGGATGCCTACCGGATGGAGGCCGCCAAGGCGATGTTGATCCGCTATGTGCGCAACGCCCAAGGCGCCCTCTCCATTCTGGAGGTGCAACCATGAGCGTCGGCACGAAGAAACCCCACGATTCCGCGCAGTTGCACGTCACCGGAGCGGCGCGCTACGTCGATGACATCCCCTGCCCCGGCAACACGCTGCACCTCGCCTTCGGCCTCTCGACCGAAGCCCATGCCGAGATCGCCTCGCTCGATCTGAGCGCGGTGCGCAGCGCTCCGGGCGTCGTCGCGGTGCTCACCGCCGAAGACATGCCGTTTGCCAACAATGCCTCGCCCGCGCCCGAACCCGAACCGGTTCTGGCCGAAGGTGTCGTGCATTATGTCGGTCAGCCGATCTTCGTGGTCGCCGCGACCAGCCACCATGCCGCGCGCAAAGCAGCGCGGCTCGCGAATGTCGACTACAAGCCGCGCCCGGCGATCCTGACCGTCGAACAGGCGCTCGAGGCCAACAGCCATTTCGAAGGCGGCCCGGTCACCTGGGCGCGCGGCGATACCGGCGCGGGCTTCGCGCAGGCAGAACATATCGTCGAAGGCAGCTTCGACATGGGCGGGCAGGAGCATTTCTACCTCGAAGGTCAGGCCGCCCTCGCGCTGCCCGACGATCAGGGGATGGTGATCCGCTGTTCCTCGCAGCACCCGTCGGAAATCCAGCACAAGGTGGCCGACGCGCTTGGCTGCGCGATGCATGACGTCCGCGTGGAGATGCGCCGGATGGGCGGCGGTTTCGGCGGCAAGGAGAGCCAGGGCAACGCGCTCGCCATCGCCTGCGCCGTCGTCGCGCGGGCCACCGGGCGGCCCTGCAAGATGCGCTACGACCGCGACGACGACATGGTCATCACCGGCAAGCGCCATGATTTCCGGATCAAATATCGCCTTGGCGCGGATGCCGAGGGCAAGATCGTCGCGGCCGAGTTCACCCATCTCGCCCGCTGCGGCTGGTCGCCCGACCTGAGCCTGCCGGTCTGCGATCGCGCGATGCTGCACACGGACAGTTCCTATTACCTGCCGAATGTGAAGATCGAGAGCCACCGGCTGCGCACCAACACCCAAAGCGCGACGGCCTTCCGGGGCTTCGGCGGCCCGCAGGGCATGATCGGAACGGAAGCCGCGCTCGATCACCTCGCGCATGTGATGGGGATCGACCCGCTCGATCTGCGCAAGCGCAACTACTACGACCCAGCGGGCGGGCAGAGCACGCATTACGGACAGCCGGTCGAGGATTTCATCCTGCCCGAAATCACCGAGCGCTTGGAGCAATCCGCCGAGTTCGCGGCCCGCAAAGCCCGCGTGGCCGAATGGAACGCCGCCAACACGACGCTGAAGCGCGGCATCTCGCTGACGCCGGTGAAGTTCGGCATCTCCTTCACGCTGACCCAGCTGAACCAGGCGGGCGCGCTGGTGCATCTCTATGCCGACGGCTCGATACAGTTGAACCACGGCGGCACCGAGATGGGTCAGGGCCTGCACCGCAAGGTCTGTCAGGTCGCGGCCTCGGTCTTTGGCGTGACGGACGAGGACGTGCGCATCACCGCGACCGCCACCGACAAGGTGCCCAATACCTCCGCTACGGCGGCCTCTTCGGGGGCCGACCTGAACGGCATGGCGGTGAAGGCCGCCTGCGAGACGATCAAGGCGCGGCTCGCCGCGTTCATGGCCGAAAGCTCCGGCGCAGCCATCGAAGACGTGAGCTTCGCCAATGGCGAGGTGCGCGCGGGCGATCATGCCCTGCCCTTCGCGAAGCTGGTGAAGCTGGCCCATGAGGCGCGGGTGTCGCTCTCCTCGACCGGCTTCTATGCCACGCCGAAGATCAGCTGGGACCGGATCAAGGGGCAGGGCCGCCCGTTCTTCTACTTCGCCTATGGCGCGGCGGTGACCGAGGTCGTGATCGACACGCTGACCGGCGAGAACCGCATCCTGCGCACCGACATCCTGCATGATGCGGGCGCTTCGCTGAACCCGGCTATCGACATCGGCCAGATCGAAGGCGGCTACGTTCAGGGCGCGGGCTGGCTGACGACCGAGGAACTGGTCTGGAACGATAAAGGCCGACTGCGCACCCATGCGCCTTCGACCTACAAGATCCCCGCCTGCTCGGACCGCCCGCGTGTGTTCAACGTGGCGCTCTGGGACGCACCGAACCGCGAGGACACGATCTATCGCTCCAAGGCGGTCGGCGAGCCGCCCTTCATGCTGGCGATCTCGGCCTTCCTCGCGCTGCAGGACGCGTGCAAATCCTGCGGCCCGCACTGGCCCGATCTGCAGGCGCCCGCGACGCCCGAGGCGGTTCTCGCTGCCGTGCACCGGGCAAGGGGCGACGCATGAGCCTGGATCCCGCAGCCCTCGCCCGCGCGGCGGAACGCGGACCGTTCACCCGCGTGGTGGTCGCGCGCGCCCAAGGCTCCACCCCGCGCGAAGACGGGGCGGAGATGCTGGTCTGGGCGGATCACGTCGAGGGCACGATCGGCGGCGGCGCGCTGGAATTTTCCGCCATCGCAAAGGCGCGGGACGGGCTGACGGGGGTCGAGAAAATCCCGCTCGGCCCGGCCATGAACCAGTGTTGCGGCGGGGCCGTGGTGCTGGGCTACGAGCGGATGGACCGGAACACCGTCGCGCAGATTACAGGCGATTGGCACGCGCGCCCGCTGACGCCGGGCGCGCCCGAGCCGCTCGCCGTCACCCGCGCGCTGGCGCGCGCCCGGGATCGCGGCGAGGCACCGCCGCTGCTGGTGGAGACCTGGCTGATCGAGCGGGTCGCACCACCCGCCACCCCGGTCTGGATCTGGGGCGCGGGCCATGTCGGGCGCGCGCTGATCGGTGCGCTCGCCCCCCTGCCCGGCCTCGCACTTTTCTGGGCCGATAGCGGGTCCGAGAGGTTTCCCGAGACACTCCCCGAGGGCGTCACGCCACTGATCGCAGAGAACCCGGCTGATCTTGTCTCTCTAGCCCCGACCGAAGCGCGCCATTTCGTGCTGACCTATTCACATGCGCTCGACCTCGAACTCTGCCACCGGCTGCTCGCTCACGGGGTCGGCGGGCTCGGCCTGATCGGATCGGACAGCAAATGGGTCCGCTTCCGCAAACGTCTTGCCGCCCTGGGTCATTCGGATGCACAAATTTCACGCATTGCCTGCCCGATAGGCGATCCGACCTTGGGGAAGCATCCTCAAGCCATTGCTCTTGGGGTCGCGACCGGGCTAGTGAAGGAGCTGAACGCCGCGAAGGTGGCGACGGGGAAAGGGAAACGCGCCGGGTGACGGAGCTGCTCAAGATCGACGGGCTGACGAAAGCCTATCCTGGGGTCGTGGCCAACGATGGCGTCGGCTTCTCGGTGCGTCCGGGCGAAGTGCACGCCCTGCTGGGCGAGAACGGCGCCGGCAAATCGACGCTGGTGAAAATGATCTACGGGCTCGTGAAGCCCGATTCCGGCACGATGCATTTCGCCGGCCAACCCTTCGCGCCAGCCGATCCACGCGCGGCGCGGGCCGCAGGCGTCGCGATGGTGTTCCAGCATTTCTCGCTCTTCGAGGCGCTGAACGTCGCCGAGAACGTGGCGCTCGGCATGGAAAACCCGCCGCCGATGCGCCAACTCGCCAAGCGTATCCGCGAGATTTCCACCGCCTATGGCCTGCCGCTGGACCCTGCCCGTCTGGTCGGAGACCTCTCCGCGGGCGAGCGTCAGCGCGTCGAGATCGTGCGCTGCCTGCTGCAGGACCCGAAGCTTCTGATCATGGACGAGCCGACCTCGGTTCTGACGCCGCAGGAGGTGGAAATCCTGTTCCACACGCTGCGCAAGCTCTCCGCCGAGGGCACCGCGATCCTCTATATCAGCCACAAGCTCGAGGAAATCCGCACGCTTTGCGAAGGCGCGACCATCCTGCGCGGCGGCAAGGTGGTGGCAAGCTGCAACCCGAGCGAAAAGACCGCGCGCGAACTGGCCGAGCTGATGGTCGGTGCGGAGTTGAAAGTGACCGACCGAGCCGAGCGCAAACTGGGCGATGTGGTGCTGAAGGTCGATGGGCTGTCGCTGGCGCCGATGTCGCAATTCGGTCCGTCGCTGAAGGATCTCAGCTTCGAGCTGCGCGCGGGCGAGGTGCTTGGCATCGGCGGCGTCGCAGGCAACGGTCAGGAGGAATTGCTGGCGACCCTGTCGGGAGAACGGCCCTCCGCCCCCGGCACCGTCAGCCTGATGGGCGAAGATATCTCCGGCCTCGGGCCGAATCCACGCCGCACGAAGGGGATGCTGGCGGCCCCCGAGGAAAGGCTCGGCCATGCCGCCGTTCCCGCGATGAGCCTGACGGAGAATGCGATTCTCACCGGGACGATGCGCAAGCCGCTGACCCGCAACGGCTTCGTAGATCAGGGTGCGGCGAAGACCTTCGCCGACGAGATCATTCAAGCCTTCGACGTGCGCACCCCCGGCGCGCATGTGGCCGCCCGGGCGCTGTCGGGCGGAAACCTGCAGAAATACGTGATCGGCCGCGAAGTGCTGCAAAACCCCGCCGTGTTGGTCGTGAACCAGCCGACATGGGGTGTCGATGCCGCCGCCGCAGCGTCGATTCGGCAAGCGCTGCTCGATCTGGCCGCGAAAGGGGCTGCGGTGATCGCGATCAGCCAGGACCTCGATGAGCTTATGGAAATCTCCGACCGCTTCTCGGCACTGAACGAAGGCCGCCTGAGCGCCTCGCGCCCGACGCAGGGGCTGACGATCGAAGAGATCGGCATGATGCTCGGTGGCGCGCACGGGATGCAGGAGGCTGCGGTATGATCACTCTCGTCCGGCGCCCCACCCCGTCTCGCTTCTGGTCCTACGCCACACCGATCCTCGCCGTGATCGCCACCATGATCGCGGGCGGCATCCTGTTCGCGATGCTCGGAAAGCACCCGGTCGAGGCGATCCGCGTAATCTTCTGGGACCCGCTTTTCGGCGGCAACGCGGCCTATTTCCGCGGCCAGTTGCTGGTCAAGGCTGGGCCGCTGATCCTGATCGCCTGCGGGCTCGCCGTGGGCTTTCGCGCGGGCATCTGGAACATCGGCGCGGAGGGGCAATACATCATGGGCGCGCTGTTCTCGGCGTGGCTGGCGCTGAAGATGTACCCGGCCGAAAGCCACTGGCTGTTCCCGGTGATGATCGTGCTCGGCGCGCTTGGCGGCTTCCTCTGGGCAATGATCCCCGCGGTGCTGAAAGTGATGTTCGGCACCTCTGAAATTCTCGTCTCGCTGATGCTGGTCTACGTGGCCGAGAACCTGCTGGCCTACATGGCCTTCGGGCCGCTCAAGAACCCCGAAGGCTTCGGCTTTCCCGGATCGCGCAACCTGCAGGACTACCCCTCTGCCTTCAACCACGAGCTGATCGCGGGCACAGGCATGCATTGGGGCGTCGTCGCGGCGCTGATCGCGGTGATCTTTACCTATGGGCTGATGCATCGCCACATCACCGGTTTCCGTATCCGCGTCGCAGGCGAGGCCCCGCGCGCCGCTCGCTTCGCAGGCGTGATGCCGGCGCGGCTGGTGATCCTCGGGCTTGGCATGGGCGGCGCCTTTGCGGGCCTCGCGGGCATGTTCGAAGTCTCCGGTCCCTCGGGCCAGATCACCGACAGCTTCAACGTGGGCTATGGCTTCACCGCAATCATCGTGGCCTTCTTGGGTCGCCTGCACCCGATCGGCATCCTGCTGGCGGGTCTGCTGATGGCGCTGACCTATATCGGCGGCGACATGGCGCAGTTGATGCTCGGCCTGCCCTCGGCGGCGATCCAGGTATTTCAGGGGATGCTGCTGTTCTTCCTGCTGGCCTTCGATGTGCTGACCAACTTCCGCATCCGTTTCGGGAGGGTCGCGGCATGACGGGCAAACTCCCCTCGCTGCGGCTGGCGGTCATCTTTCTCGGCGGCGTCGTGATGGGGCTAGGCCTGTACTATCTGCTCGCCGTGGCGCAGGCATTCTGGGCCTTCGTCGTGATCGGCGTGGTTATGATGGTAGTTTTCGAACTGGCGGTTGGCGCGTCGCGGGCGGTGATCTACCGCATCGGCGCGCGCCCTGACAGCGAAGAGCCCCGTCGCCCCACCCTGCGCGGACGCGAGCGTTACGCCTCGATGGCCGGGCTCGTCATCGGCCTCGTCGGGGGCTATCTGGCCTGGGGGCCGGTTCTGTTCTGGGGACATGGAGGCACGCTATGATCGTGGGCGGCATCGACATCATCACCCTGACGGCGACTCTGATGGGCGCGTCGACCCCGGTTTTGCTAGCGGCCACCGGCGAATTGGTGGCCGAGAAATCGGGCGTGCTGAACCTCGGCGTCGAGGGGATGATGATCATGGGCGCGGTCGCGGGCTTTGCTGCTGCCGTCGCCACCGGAAGCCCGGTTCTGGGCTTCCTGATGGGGGCGATTGCCGGCGCTTTGCTGGCGACGCTCTTCGCCTTTCTGACGCAGAAGCTGCTGTCGAACCAGGTCGCGACCGGCCTTGCACTGACGCTGTTCGGACTTGGCCTGAGCGCGCTGATCGGAAAGGGCTATGAGGGCGTGCGGCCGCCCGCGACGCCGAAGATCGATTTCGGGCCGCTCTCGGATATTCCGGTGCTGGGCCGCATCCTGTTCTCGCATGACTGGATCGTTTATCTCTCGCTGATCCTCGTCGCCGTGGTCTGGTACGTGCTGCGCTCAACCCGCATGGGGCTGATCCTGCGCGCGGTGGGCGAAAGTCATGACGCAGCACACGCGTTGGGATACCGCGTCGTCGCCGTCCGCTTTGCCGCGTTGGCCTTCGGCGGGGCGCTGGCCGGTCTGGGCGGTGCCTATCTCAGCCTCGTGCGCGTGCCGCAATGGACCGAAGGCATGACCGCCGGCGCGGGCTGGATCGCGCTCGCCATCGTCGTCTTCGCAAGCTGGCGCCCTTGGCGCGTGCTGCTGGGCGCCTATCTCTTCGGCGGCATCACCGCGCTGCAATTGCAGCTGCAGGCCGCGGGCTACGCGATCCCGGTGCATATCCTGTCGATGGCCCCCTACGTCATCACCATCGTGGTGCTGGTCATCCTCTCCGCCATTCACCGCCACGGCGTGCAGGCCGCCCCTGCCAGCCTCGGCAAGTCTTTCCACGCCTCGAGCTGAGGCATATCTCGAAGGGCCCCATCAAGAGGCCCGCCACCCAACTTGGAGTAACGCGATGAACCGCAGATCCTTTTTGAAAACCACCGCCGCCACGGCCGTTGTCGCGGGCGCAGGCGTCCCGGCTTTCGCCGCTGACGAGCCGCTGAAAGTCGGCTTCATCTATGTCGGCCCCGTCGGCGACATGGGGTGGTCCTACCAGCACGACCAGGGTCGTCAGGCGATCGAAGAGAAATACGGCGACAAGGTGAAAACCTCGTTCATCGAGAACGTGCCGGAAGGTCCCGATGCCGAGCGCGCGCTGACCCAGCTTGCGCTGGACGGCAACAAGCTGATCTTCGCGACCTCCTTCGGCTTCATGGACGCGGTCGTGAACGTCGCCAAGAAATTCCCCGACGTGAAATTCGAGCACGCCACCGGCTACAAGCTCGCCGACAACCTCGCGACCTATGACGCGAAGTTCTACCAAGGTCGCGCCATTCAGGGCACGATCGGCGGTCGCATGACCAAGACCAACAAGATCGGCTATATCGGCTCCTTCCCGATCCCGGAGGTCTATCAGGGCATCAACGCCGCCTACCTCGCGGCGAAGAAGGTGAACCCGGACGTCGAAATGAAAGTCGTCTGGGCCTATTCGTGGTTCGACCCGGCGAAAGAGGCCGACGCGGCCGCAGCCCTGATCGCCGATGGGGTGGACGTGCTGCTGCAGCACACCGACTCGACCGCGCCGCAGGCGAAAGCTCAGGAAGCGGGCAACGTCATCACCTTCGGTCAGGCCTCGGACATGTCGTCCTTCGCGCCGATGCCGCGCGTCTCCTCGACCATCGACAACTGGGCGCCCTATTATATCGAGCGCGTCGGCGCCGTCATGGACGGCACCTGGAAATCGGAAGCCACCTGGGGCGGCATCGACAGCGGCATGGTGAAGATCGGCGAGATATCCTCGGCGGTGCCGGACGACGTCAAGAAAGAGGCGCTGCAGCTCAAGGACGACATCGCCTCGGGCAAGGTCCATCCCTTCGCGGGTCCGCTCAACAAGCAGGACGGCAGCGAATTCCTCAAGGCAGGCGATGTCGCGACCGACGACCAGCTTCATTCGATGACCTTCTATGTCGAGGGCATTACCGCGGAACCGCCGAAGTAAGCGATTGCACGAACGAAAAGACGAAAGGGTCGGCCAGGCGCCGGCCCTTTTTTTTCATGCTCGCGCCGCCTCTACCCCCCTTCTCATTGACCGTCATCGTTGCCGCCCCCAGGATTCAGGCTCAAAATTTGAAGAGTCGAGCAACTTGACACATTCAATAATTTGCATCTATCGGTAGATAGAGCGGTTGACGTTAGGGAGTGGGAGGAAGGCAATGGCACATATCGTGGTACTTGGCGCGGGTCTTGGCGGCGCCATCATGGCTTATGAATTGCGTGACCAGGTCCGCAAGGAAGACGAGATCACCGTCATCACCAAGGACCCGAAGTATCACTTCGTGCCCTCGAACCCCTGGGTCGCCGTCGGTTGGCGCGACCGCAAGGACATCACCGTCGATCTCGAACCGACGATGAAGAAAAAGAACATCAAGTTCATCCCGGTCGCGGCCAAGCGCCTGCATCCCGATGACAACAAGGTCGAGCTGGAGGATGGCCGCGAGGTTTCCTACGATTACATCGTCCTCGCCACCGGCCCGGAACTGGCCTTCGACGAGATCGAGGGGCTCGGCCCTGACGGCTTCACGCATTCGGTCTGTCACATCGATCACGCCGAGGAGGCTGGCACCGCCTTAAAACGCTTCTGCGAAAATCCCGGCCCGATCATCGTGGGCGCGGTGCAGGGTGCCTCGTGCTTCGGCCCGGCCTATGAATTCGCATTCATCCTCGACACTGCGCTGCGGCGCGCGAAGATCCGCGATCAGGTGCCGATCACCTTCGTCACCTCCGAGCCCTATGTCGGCCATCTCGGTCTTGATGGCGTGGGCGACACCAAGGGCCTTCTCGAATCCGAAATGCGCAACAAGCACATGAAGTGGATGGTCTCGAGCCGTGTGAAGAAGGTCGAGGACGGCGTGATGCATGTCGAGGAAATCGCCGATGACGGCTCGATCAAGGCCGCCCACGAATTGCCGTTCAAATACGCGATGATGCTGCCACCCTTCCGTGGCATCCCGGCGGTCATGGGGCTGGACGGTCTCGTCAATCCGCGCGGCTTCGTCATCGTCGACAAGCACCAGCGCAACCCGAAATATCCGAACGTCTTCGGCATCGGCGTCGGCATCGCGATCCCGCCCATGGGGCCGACCCCGGTACCCTGCGGCGTGCCGAAAACCGGCTTCATGATCGAGTCGATGGTCACCGCCACCGCGCATAACCTAGGCAATATCGTGCGCGGCAAAGACCCCGACGAGACCGGCACCTGGAACGCGATCTGTCTGGCCGATTTCGGCGACAGTGGCATCGCTTTCGTGGCCCAGCCTCAGCTTCCGCCGCGAAACGTCAACTGGTCGAGCCAGGGCAAATGGGTCCATCTCGCCAAGATCGGGTTCGAGAAATATTTCCTGCGCAAGCTGCGCAAGGGCACCTCGGAGCCGTTCTACGAGAAGACCGCGATGAAGATGCTCGGCATCGACAAGTTGAAGGCGGTGAAGAAGACTCACTGAGCCGGGCCGGCAACCATATCTGTTTTCAATTCACGGGGCGGGCCTGCGGGCTCGCCCCGCGCTGATTCACGCCGATGGTGGTGACGCGCCGGAACACACGCCTCCGTGAAACGTTTGGTCCCCCGATACACGGCCAGATGCCGTATGAAAGGGAGACGACATGAAGACGTTGAAGACGACCACTGCGCTCGTTGCCGGCCTTGCCGCGCTGAGCCCGGCGATCCTGCCGTTCAGTGCGCTTGCCCAGGACAGTAACACCGCCGCTGCGGAATGCGTTGCGAAAGCAGTCGCAGACGGCACCCCGATGGAGCAGGCGAAAGCCGATTGCGAGGCCAATGCGGCGAATGCCGACGGCTCCGCCGAAGCCGCCGCAGGCACCGATCCGGCGAATGCAGATGCGCCGATGTCCGACAGCGAAGCCGATCAGGCTGCGAAAGCGGCGATCGAAGGCGCAGCCCCGCCCTCCGAACAGGACCCGGCCGCGAGCAGTGACACCCCCGACGCCAGCGCGAAAGCCGCAGTCGAAGGCGGCGCGGATGTGACCACTCAATCCGGGACCACGGGCACCGATGCCAACGCCGACGCGGCCGCTGCCGCGACGAGCGATACCGATACGGCCACGAATGCAGATACGTCTGCCGAGCCCGACGCCGCCGCATCGACCGATGCGCAGCCCGAGGCCGCGGCACCCGCCGAGACCGACAGTGCCGCGACCGCGAACGGCGAGGGCACGACTTCAGCCGATACGACCGCGAAGACCGACGGGTCCGCGACCGCCGCGACCGATGGCTCGACCGGCGCGACGGCTGACGGTTCGACCGACGCCACCGCTGACGGTTCGACTGCTGCAGAAGGCCAAACGAATGCCGAGGCGACGGACACCATGAGCCCCGACACCACCTCGCAGGACGCCCCTGCCCCGGTGACCGACACCACCGAAAACGCCATGCAGAACTCGGCGGCTCAGCCGGAGAGCACCGCGACGGCTGAACCCGAGGCGAAACCCGCTGGCGAGACCTCGACCGATACCACCTCCGACACTCAGGTCGTGCAGGAGGGCAATGGCGGATCGGGTTCCGACGTCGAGCCGAAGGTGGTCCAACCGAAAGAGGCGACGACCGCAGATTCGACGAACGCCGACGCGAACACCACCGATGCGGCGAGTGCTGACGCGAGTGCCGAGGCGCAAACGGATCAACAGGCGAACACGCAGGACAGCTCGACCGCCGAGGCGACGAAGCTGCTCGAGAACGCGCTGACAGACACCAAGGCCGCGATCCAGGGCGAGGCTGTGCAGAACGAGGCGCTCAACGCACCGGCCGACAGCACCGACACCACCAATGCCACCGAAGAAACGGTGACCGAGGACACTGCGCGCAGCGCCTCGGAAGACTTCTCGACCACGGTCGACGCCAAGCCCGACGCACAGGCGCAGGCCACGGCCCAGACCGATTCGACGAAGAAGAAAAAGGACGGCCTGAGCACGCTCGAAACCGCAGCGCTCTCCGGTCTCGGTGCGCTCGCCGTGGGAGCGATCCTGAACAACGGTTCGAAAGTAGCCGTGAATTCGGGCGACCGCGTCGTGGTGCAGCAGCCCGACGGATCCTATCAGTTGGTGAAGGACGATAACGCGCTTCTGCGTCAGCCCGGGTCGAAGATTCGCACGCAGGACTACGCGGACGGCTCGTCGCGCACGATCGTGACCAAGCCGGACGGCAGCCAGATCGTCACCGTCTATGACGCGCAGCGCCGAATCCTCAAGCGGACGCTGGTCCAGCCCGACGGGACGCAATACCTGCTGGTCAATGACGCGCAGGGCGCAGACCCTGTAGATGTCTCGGCGCTCCCCAAGCCCAAGCCCGTCGCGACGGTGTCTTCCAGCAACGAACAGGCACTGCGCGAAGCGCTGACCCGCCAGAGTGGCGTCGACCGTACCTTCACGCTTTCGCAGGTGCGCAACATCACCCCGGTCCGCGAACTCGCGCCCGCAATTACGGTCGAGAACATCAACTTCGAGACTGGTTCGGCAGCGATCCAGCCGGATCAAGCGCAGGCCCTCTCGGCTCTGGGACAGGCGATCCAACAGCGCATCGACGAGAACCCGCGTGAGTTGTTCCTCGTGGAAGGCCATACCGACGCCGTCGGCAGCGCCGCCTACAACCTTGCGCTCTCGGACCGTCGCGCGGAATCGGTCGCGCTGGCACTGAGCGAGTATTTCGACGTGCCCGCCGAGAACCTCGTGGTGCAGGGCTATGGCGAACAGGACCTGAAAGTGCAGACCGAAGGCCCCTCGGAAGCCAACCGCCGTGCCGTCGTGCGCCGGATCACCGATCTTCTGCGCACCGCCTCGAACTGAGGTTGAGCCAGAGACAAAAGCAAAGGGCGCCCCGCGGGGCGCCCTTTTCGCATCTCTCCCGAAAGAGGGGAGTAGTGGTGGCGAGGGGGGGACTTGAACCCCCGACCCCACGATTATGAGTCGTGTGCTCTAACCAGCTGAGCTACCTAGCCACTGGGGGGCTAACTAGGCAAAGCGGATCGTCCAGTCAAGGACGTTTTGCGGGAAAATTGCCCCCATTTCGCTGCGGCATATTGGGAATTGGCGAAGCCGCGCGCAAAGGCTAGGCAGGAGGAGAAAAGGAGAGACCATGCACGCCGCCCCTGCCCTGCCCCTCACACGCGATATCGTTCTGATCGGGGGTGGTCATACCCACGCGCTGGTGCTGCGGATGTGGGGGATGAAGCCGCTTCCGGGCGTGCGGCTGACAGTGATCAACCCCGCGCCTTCCGCCGCCTATTCGGGGATGCTGCCGGGCCATGTGGCAGGGCATTACACGCGCGACGAGTTGCAGCTCGATCTGGTGAAGCTCGCAAGACATGCTGGCGCGCGGCTGGTTCTGGGGCGCGCGACGGGAATCGATCGGGCCCGGCGGCTGATCGAAGTGCCGGGGCGTGCGCCGATCGCCTATGACGTGGCCTCGATCGATATCGGGATCACGGCAGAGATGCCGCAGCTGCCGGGATTTCGCGAGCATGTCGTGCCTGCGAAACCGCTCGACGCTTTCGCCGATGCCTGGGACGCCTTCGCCGCCAATCCGCCCGAGTCGCCAAAGATCGCCGTGGTCGGCGGCGGCGTGGCGGGGGTGGAGCTTGCAATGGCCTGTGCACACCGTCTGCCACAGGCCCAGGTAACGGTCTATGAGGCCGCCCCCGAGGCGTTGCGCGCGCTCGGCACCGGCGCCCGGAACGCGATGCTGAAACACTGCGCACGGCTCGGCGTGAAGATCGAGACCGACGCGGCGCTGATCGGGGCGGGAAAAGGGCGGCTCCTTCTGGAAGGCGACCGCACAGCCGAGGCCGATTTCATCATCGGTACGGGGTCGACGAAACCCGCCGACTGGCTACCCGAAACCGGACTCGATCTGACCGACGGTTTCGTCACGGTCGGCCCGACGCTGCAAAGCTCGGACCCCGCGATCTTCGCAGCAGGCGACATCGCCCATCTCAGCCACGCGCCGCGTCCCAAGGCAGGGGTCTATGCGGTGCGCGAGGCCAAGCCGCTGTTCGCAAACCTGCGCGCTGCCGCTTCGGGCGGAGAGATGAAGACCTACCAGCCGCAGCGCGATTATCTGAAACTGATCTCCGCAGGCGGCAAGCTGGCGGTGGCCGATAAATGGGGGTTGCCGTTGAACGGCGCGTGGCTCTGGCGCTGGAAGAACCGGATTGACCGCAAGTTCATGACGAAGGTCCACGATCTGCCCGCGATGCCGACCCCCCCCCTGCCACGCGAGCACGCGCAGGGAATCGCGGAGGTGCTGGGCAGCAAACCGATGTGCGGCGGCTGCGGCGCGAAGCTGGGCGGTCAGGCGCTGCGCGAGGCGCTATCTGACTTGCCCGCACCTGCACGCGCGGATGTGCTGAGCGGTCCGGGCGACGATGCCGCCGTTCTGTCCTGCGGCTCGCAAGCACAGGTCTTCACCACCGATCACGTCCGCGCCTTCACCGAAGATCCCTGGCTTCTGGGCCGGATCGTCGCGCTGCATGCGATGAGCGACGCCTGGGCGATGGGCGCGGCACCGCAGGCGGCCTTGGCGCAGGTCACACTGCCTCGCCAGTCCGAGGAACTGGGCGCGCGGGCCCTGCGCGAGATGCTGGGTGCCGCGTCGGAGGCGTTCCGCCAAGCGGGCTGCGATCTCGTCGGCGGGCATACCTCGATGGGCGCGGAGCTGACACTCGGCTTCACCGTGACCGGGCTGGCAGAGCGGCCGCTGGGCCAAGACCGAGCGCGTCCGGGTGAGGCGCTGATCCTGACCAAGGCGCTTGGAACGGGCGTGATCCTCGCCGCCGAGATGGCGAAGCACGCTCCCGGCGACGTGGTGGCAGGCGCGCTGGAGAGCATGGGCCGCAGTTCCGCCGGCGCCTCCGCGATCCTCGCGCCCGTGGCCTCTGCGATGACGGATGTAACGGGGTTTGGTCTCGCAGGGCATCTGCTGGGACTATGCGAGGCGTCGGCTGTCTCGGCAGAGCTGGACCTTGACGCGATCCCGCTGCTGGAGGGCGCCGAAGCTTTGGCGGAAGCGGGCGAACACTCGACCCTCCTGCCGCAAAACATCGCCAATTGCGCGGGCCGGATGACCGCGCCGCCGGGGCCGCGTACGGAGTTGTTGCACGATCCTCAGACCTCGGGCGGCTTGCTGGCGAGCGTGCCGGAGGCGCAGACGGCGGAGGTGTTGGCAAAGCTGGAAGCGGCAGGCTACCGCGCCGCGCGGATCGGGTCGATTGCGGACGGCCCGGCGTTCCTGCGGGTGCGGTGAGAGACGGGACGCGCCCGACCCTTGGGGGGGCGCTTTGACCGGCAGATGGCTTGGCGCTTTATCTCGCAAGCCCGGAAGACATTCCTACTCGCGATGACATTGCCAATGTGCGCTCCCGGGGGGAGGGTCGGGCGCGGCCCAGGCTGGTCGCCCCTTGCCAAGGGCTCACGCCCCTTAGCGCTCCGCCATCTCCTGCGCCTCTCTTACCACCTGCGCAGCTATCCCCTCGATCGCCTCCGGCGCGAGACTCTCAGCCTCGATCACCCGCTCCTGCTCCACATGACGCGCGCGGTGTTTCTCGTAGCGTGGATCATAATGGTCGCGCATCAATTCGCCCGCCAGCGCCGCATATTCACCGGCCTGCGCCTGTGCCTGCCATGCCGCGACCCGCTCGGCGGGCTGGAAGGGCCGCAACTGATCGAGCACCCCAAGCAGCCGATCTGGATCCGCCGTGATATCCGCATAGGCCCGCGCCAGATACTCCGCGCGCTCCGCCAGCGGCGCCCTGACCCGCACACGCGGCGCGTCCTTGATCGCAGCCCAGATCCCGCTCGGCAGCTGGAGATCGCCAATCTTTGAGCTTTCCGCCTCCAGCAGCACCGGTCGCGCCGGGTCGAGCGCCGCGATCTCCATGATCAGCCGGGTCTCGAAATCCTTCTGGCTCGATTGCCCGCCCTCCATCGCCCCGAAGAGAGAACCGCGATGATTGGCCAGCCCCTCCAGATCGATCACCTGCGCGCCCTGTGCCCGTGCCGCTTTCAGAATGTCGGTCTTCGCGGTTCCGGTATTGCCGTCGAGTACGACCACCGGACAGGGCATCGCCGCCTTTCCAGCCTCCACCACCAGCGACCGGAACGCCTTGTAGCCGCCCTCGACCAGCTCCACGCGCCAGCCGACCTGCTTCAGGATCGTCGCGAAAGAGCCCGAGCGCTGTCCGCCGCGCCAGCAATAGACCAGCGGACGCCAGCCGCCTTCCTTGTCGGCCAGCGGACCCTGCAAATGTTTGGCTGCGTTCTGTGCCACCAGCGCCGCACCGATCTTGCGCGCGTCGAAGGGCGCGACCTGTTTGTAGATCGTGCCGACGCGGGCGCGCTCCTCATCGTCGAGCACGGGCAGGTTGATGGCGCCGGGGATACGATCCTCGGCGAATTCCGAAGGCGAGCGCACATCGATGATCGTGTCGAAATCGAGCGCGGCGACCTCGGCAATCGAGGTAAGTTTCATCAGTAGACAGTAACCTGCGTGCCGACGGGAACGCTGTTGAACAGCTCGATGACGTGATCGTTCACCATCCGGATGCAGCCGTTCGAGACCGCATGCCCGATCGACCGCGGCTCGGTCGTGCCGTGGATGCGGATCGCCGTGTCATGCCCATTCTGATAGAGATACATCGCCCGCGCGCCGAGCGGGTTCTCCGGCCCACCTTTCATGCCGTCGGCGTATTTCTTGTAGGCCGGGTTACGCTCGATCATCTCTGGCGTCGGGGTCCAGCTCGGCCATTTGACCTTGCGCGCTACCGTCGCCTTGCCGCGGAATGTCAGTTCCGCCTTGCCGACCGCCACGCCGTATCGCATCGCAACGCCCGGCGCGATGATGTGATAGAGGAAGAACTTGTCGGAAACGATGATGATCGAGCCCACCGGCAGATCCGGCTTCACCGCCACTTTCGTCGGGTAATATTGCGAGCCGATCGGCCAGCGCTTGGCCGGTCCGGTCTCGACGCTTTGCGCGGGTTCGGTTGCGGCAAAGGCGGGCAGGCTTGCGAAGGGCAAGGCGGCCAACGAAAGAAGAAAGGCGCGGCGATCCATCTCAAACTCCTGCAAATCCCGTGGCTTCATTCAAGAAAAGCCAAGGGCGAGGCTAGCAAAGCCGCCCCACCCTCTCAAGATTTGGTCTCGGGTCCGGAAAAGACCAGCGCCAATCGTTGCCGCTTTGTCGATTACTTACCGAAAGCGCAGCCCGATTTGACACCGAACTTGCCGAAGATCATTGCAGCCGGGCAGAAACCGGTGAAGGCCGATTGCAGCAGGTTCGCGCCGATGAAGGCAGTAAACCAGAGCCAATACATCGAGACATAAACGGCCAGCAGCAGCGAGATCAGGATCATCACGCCAGCAAAGGCAAAAATCGCACGGTCGAGGTTCATTCGAGGGTACTCCACGAAAAGGTTACGTTGAGGCAGAATATAGCATCTCCTCAAGACAAATTCAATTGATTGCATATGTCTCGCGACGCTTGACCGCAGCCCCGCGCGGGATCAGATAACGTCCCATGAGCGAAGCCACTTTCATAATCGACGCCATGCATTGCGGGGCCTGCACCGGTCGGGTCGAACGCGCGCTGATGGCACAACCCGGCGTTCAAAACGCCTCGGCCAACCTGATGGCGCGCAGCGCCCATGTCGAATTCGACGGGCCCGCCGATCTCGAGAGCCTCAAAACTGCGCTCGATCAGGCCGGCTATCCGGGCCGTCTGAAAGAGGAGATGGCCAGTGGCCCCAGCGCCGCCGAACGCCAATTGCAGGAGGCGCGCCAGCTCCGGCGGCAGTTCCTGACCGCGCTCGCGCTGACCGCCCCGGTCTTCGTGCTCGCGATGGGCGCGCATATGATCCCCGGCATGCATCACCTGATCGCCAGCACGATCGGGATCGAAGCAAGCTGGTGGGTGCAGATGATCCTTACCGCGCTGGTGCTGGCCTTCCCAGGCCGCGTCTTCCTGCGCATCGGCGTCCCCGCCCTGCTGCGCGGCGCGCCCGAGATGAATTCGCTCGTCGCGATGGGCTCGCTCGCCGCGTTTGTCTATTCCGCCCACGTCACGCTTGCCCCCGGCCTTCTGCCGGAGGCCGCGCGCGGCGTCTATTTCGAGGCGGCGGCGACCATCGTCACGCTGATCCTGCTGGGTCGCTGGCTTGAGGCGCGCGCCAAGGGCCGGGCCAGCGAGGCGATCTCGCGGCTGATCGGTCTGCAACCCAAGACCGCGCGTGTGCAGACCGAAAACGGGGTGGAGGAACGGCCGATCGAGGAACTCGTGCCCGGCGACATTCTGCTGCTCGCCCCCGGCGAACGAGTCGCGCTCGACGGGGTAATCGCCGAAGGCGCGGGGCATATCGACGAGAGCATGCTGACGGGCGAGCCCGTGCCCGTCGCGAAATCCGAAGGCGATCCGATCACCGGCGGAACGGTGAATGGCGAATCCGCGCTGAGCTACCGCGTCACCGCAACCGGCGGCGACACCGTCCTGTCGCGGATCATCGCGATGGTCGAAGCTGCGCAGGGCGCGAAACTGCCGGTGCAGGCACTGGTCGACAAAGTCACCCGCGTCTTCGTGCCCGTGGTGATGGCACTGTCGCTCCTGACCTTCGCGATCTGGATGATCGCGGGCATGGGCTTTTCGCATGCCTTCGTCGCGGCGATCTCGGTGATGATCATCGCCTGCCCCTGCGCGATGGGGCTGGCGACACCGGTCTCGATCCTCGTGGGCACCGGGCGCGGCGCCGAGCTGGGCCTGCTGTTCCGCCGTGGCGACGCGCTGCAACGCCTCTCGGAAGTCGCGGTCGTGGGCTTCGACAAGACCGGGACGCTGACCGAAGGCCACCCCGCCCTGACCGATCTCGAGCCGCTCGCCGACCTGGCCGAGGCGGAAATCCTCGCGCTCGCGGCAGGCGCCGAGGCGCGCTCGGAACATCCGCTGGCCCGGGCGATCCTCGCCGAGGCCGAAGCGCGCGGCATTACCCATGCACCGGTCAAACGCGTCAAGGCGCTGTCCGGCAAGGGGCTGCGCGCGCAGGCCGAAGGCGCGAAGCTCTGGATCGGCAATGCCGGCGCGATGGCAGAGGCCGGAGCCGATATCACGCCCTATGCCGAACGTGCGAAGGCACTGGCCGCGAAAGGCCGCACCCCGGTGTGGATGTCGCTCGACGACCGGCCAGTCGCGCTGATGGCGCTGTCGGACCCGATCAAGACAGAGGCGCGCGAAGCGATCGACGCTCTGCACAAGGCGGGCAAACAGGTGGCAATGGTCACCGGCGACACGCGCGTCACCGCGGAAGCCGTGGGCCACGATCTTGGCATAGACCGGATCGAGGCCGAGGTGCTGCCCGACGGCAAGCGCGATGCGGTCGAGAGCCTGCGCCAGATCGGACCGGTCGCCTTCGTGGGCGACGGCATCAATGACGCCCCTGCGCTGGCGGCCGCCGATGTGGGCCTCGCGATCGGCACCGGCACCGATGTCGCCATCGAGGCCGCCGAGGTCGTGCTGATGCGCGGCGATCCGAACGGCGTCGCGATGGCGCTGGAACTGTCGCGCGCGGTGATGCGCAATATCCGGCAGAACCTGTTCTGGGCATTCGCCTATAACGTCGCGCTGATCCCGGTCGCGATGGGCATCCTCGTGCCCTTCGGCGGGCCCGGCCTGTCCCCGATGCTGGCGGCGGGCGCGATGGCCTTCTCCTCGGTCTTCGTGGTCACCAACGCGCTGCGCCTGCGCCGCGCCCTGCGGTGATCCGGGCGTGGATCGGCAAGAGCGCGCCGAGGCCGGAACTCCACCCTTCCCAAGCGGCAAGGAGGGCGCTTAGCTGCGGAAGACCTCGATTGGAGCGCCCGCATGCTGACTCGTCGCCTCTTCCTGCTCTCGCTCAGCGCCCTCGCGGCCTGCGGCGGCTCACCACGCCCGATGGCGAAACCCGCTTATGCGCTGCCGCTCCACCGCAACGAGACGCCGGAAATCCGCGCCCTGATCAACCGCTACTCGGACCACTACGGCGTTCCGCGCACCCTGACCCACCGAGTCATCCAGCGCGAGAGCCGTTACCGCGCCGATGCCCGCAACGGCCCCTATTACGGGCTGATGCAGATCCTGCCGCAAACCGCCCGCGGCATGGGCTTTCGTGGCAAGCCGCATGACCTGCTCGACCCTTCGACGAACCTGAAATACGCCGTGAAATACCTGCGCGGCGCATGGCTGGTCTCGGACGGCTCTGAAGATCGCGCGGTCAAATGGTATTCGCGCGGCTATTATTACGAGGCCAAGCGGCGCGGCCTGCTCAGGGAAACCGGACTGCGCTGACCCGCGACCTGCGCGGCCTCAAACTGAGGGACGCTCCGCGGGGGATATTTGCGCCAAGGCGAAGCAAAACGCTCTCTCTTCGGCTTGGCCGAAATATCCCCGCCGGAGGCATCCGGCCTTTCCACGCAAAGCTGCCCTCACTCAGGCGCGCGCAACACCCCGGCAGGCCGGGCCGCAAGCGGGCGCAAAGCGAAGACCAGACCCGCGAGCAGCGTCGCGATCACACCGCCCGCCACGATCAGAAGCGCTGGCGTCGGGGCGAAATGGAACTCCGCGCCCATCACCAGATGAACCACGGCCCAGCCCGCGAGCCCGCCAAACAGGATCGCGACCAGCCCCGCCGCCGCGCCCATCAGCGCAGAGCGCAGCGCGAAGCTCGCTAGGATCGCGCCGCGCGTGGCGCCGAGCGTCTTGAGCATCGCAGCCTCCCAGGCCCGCTCGCGCTCGCCCGCCGCTGCCGCCCCGATCAGGACGACGAAGCCGGTGAGCAGCGTCACACCCGCGGCCAGCGAGGTCGCCCGCGCGATGGCCGAAAGCGCATCGGTCACGCGCTGCAGGGCGTCGCGCACGCGGATCGCGGTGATATTGGGGAAGCGTTCCGCCAGATCGCGCATCACCTGCGCCTCGGCGCTTGGCGGCGCGTAGATCGTGGCGAGCCAGGTATGGGGCGCACCGCGCAGCGCCGCCGGATCGAGCGTGAGGACGAAACCGATCCCGCCGGTCGAGAAATCCACATCGCGGAACGAGGTCACCTTCGCGGTGATGTCGCGCCCGAGGATGTTCACCGTGATCGTATCGCCGAGCTTCAGGCCGATCTCCTGCGCCTCCTTGGCCGAGAAGCTGGCCAGCGGCGGCCCGTTATAGTTCTTCGGCCACCACTCGCCCGCGGTGATCTTCTCACGCGGGGTCTCGGCATAGGTCACGCCGCGATCGCCGCGCAGCACCCAATGCTCGCCATGCGTCTTGCGCGCATCCTCGCCGTTGATCTTGGTGATCACGCCGCGCAACATCGGCACGCTTTCGACTTTGGTCACCTCTGGCATGTCAGCCAGCAGATCGGTGAAGGGCTGGATCTGGTCGGGCTGGATATCGATCACGAAATAGGCCGGCGCGACCTTCGGCAGATCGCGGTCGATCGCACCGCGCAAGCCGCTGTCGACTTGTCCCACGGCGGCCAGAACCGAGAGGCCGAGGCCGAGCGAGAGGATGACCGAGCGCGCTTCGGAGCGCGGCCCGCCGATAGCGGCAAGGGCTGCGCGCAGCACCGGGCGGCCCCGGGCACGGTGCTGGGCGCGACGCGCGAGCCAGCGGATCAGGCTGGCGGAAAGCGTCAGGATCAGAAGCGCCACGGCGATGCCGCCGAGGCTCGCCAGCGTCAGCGTCCAGAGACCCGAGAACCACGCCGAGACGGTGACGAGGATCGTCAGAAGCGCTGCCGTCAGCAGAAGTGTGGGCCAGCCCGGCAGGCGGCGGCCTGCGCCGGTATCGCGGTAAAGCGTCGCCGCGCGCATCTTCGACATGCGCGAGAGCGGCCAGAGCGCAAACAGCATCGCGACCAATGCGCCGTAGAGCGCGGCCTCGCCCAGCGGGCCGGGATCGAGGCCGATCTCGACCGGCAGCGGCAGCGAGCGTTCGATCAGCCCGGATGCGCCGAGTACGAGACCGGCGCCAAGGACGAGCCCGGCGAGAATGCCCGCGAGGCCGAGGGCTGCGAGCTGCAGCAGAAACGCCGCGCGGATCGTGCCTCCGGTCGCGCCGAGCGCGCGCAGGGTCGCGATGGTGGGCGCTTTGCGTTCGATCCACGCAGCGACCGTGGCGGAGATGCCGACCCCGCCTACGGCCAGCCCGGCAAGCCCGACCAGCACGAGGAAAGAGCCCAGCCGCTGCACGAAACGCTCCGCCCCCGGCGCGGCCCGGCGGCGGTCGGACCAGCGCATTCCTGCACCGTCGAACCGGGTCTCGGCCTGCTGTTTCAGGGTGGCGAGGTCGGTGTCTGGCGGTAGCGTCGCGCGGTATTCCGTCTCGAAGAGCGAGCCGGGCGACAGGAGCGGCGTGTTCTCGATGGCCGACAGAGAGACGATGGAATGCGGACCGAGGCCCATCCCCGTGCCCGTCGAATCCGGCTCGCGCACGATCCGCGCCATCATCACGAAATCCTGCCCGCCCAGCTGCACCCGGTCACCGGGGCTCAGGCCCAGACGGTCAGCGAGGATCGGATCGAGGAAAATCCCCGGCAAGCCGTCCTGCCCCGTCAACGCCTCAGGCGCGACGGGCGGATCAAGCTGCAGCTTGCCGGTCAGAGGATAGGCCCCGTCCACCGCTTTCACCTGCGTCAAAGCGCGGTCGGCGGGATCGGTGCCGGTCGACAGCATCGAGCGGAAGTCGATCACCTCCGAGACCGCCGTGGCGCGGTCGGTGATCCATTGCATCTCCTCGGGCTTGGCGCGGCGATAGGTGAATTCGTATTGCGCGTCGCCCCCCAAGAGCACCGCGCCCTGATCCGACAGCGCACGCTCGATCGCGGAGCGCACCAGACCGACCGAGGCGATCGCCGCAACGCCCAGCATGAGGCAGAGCAACATCACCCAGAAGCCGCGAATGCCGCCGCGCAGCTCGCGCCGGGCGATGGAGAGCGCGAGGCTCATGCGGGGGTGCCCGTTGCAATGTGATCGCCCACGACTTCTCCATCACGCAGCTCCACGATCCGGTCGCAGCGCGAGGCCAGTTCAGGCGCGTGGGTCACCAGCACCAACGTCGCGCCGTGTTTCTCCTGCAGGCCGAAAAGCAGCTCGATGATCGTCTCGCCCGTGGCGCTGTCGAGATTGCCGGTGGGTTCATCCGCCAGCAGGATCGCAGGTCGCGGCGCGACCGCGCGGGCCAGCGCCACGCGCTGCTGCTCGCCGCCCGACATATGGCTGGGATAATGGTCGAGCCTATGCGCCAGCCCGACGGCCTCCAGCTCTGCCGCGGCGCGCTCGAACGGGCGCTCCACGCCTGCGATTTCCAGCGGCATCGCGACGTTTTCCAGCGCCGTCATCGTCGGGATGAGGTGGAAGCTTTGGAAAACCACCCCCATATTACCCCGACGAAACCGCGCCAGCGCATCCTCGGACAGCTTCGAGAGATCGTGACCCAAAGCGGTGACAGACCCCGAGGTGGCGCGTTCCAGCCCACCCATCAGCATGAGGAGCGACGATTTGCCCGATCCAGACGGCCCCGTAAGCCCGACGCTTTCCCCTTTCGCGATGCTGAGGTCGATCCCGTTGAGGATCTCGACCGGGCCGGTATTGCCGTCGAGCGCGAGCCGCGCGTCTTTCAACTCAAGGATCGTTTCACTCATGCGCCGTCTTTCTTTTGCTTCAAAGGGATATGGGCCGCGCATGGGGATACGCAAGCGGATCGCGGCCGGTTTTATCGCCGCAGGGCTGGCTCTGAGCGCTGTGCCCGCGATGGCGGAGGTGTCGATCCTCGCGCTCGGGGACTCGCTGACCCAAGGCTACGGGCTCGATAATCCGACCGACGGGCTGGTCCCGCAGCTGCAAGGCTGGCTGCGCGATCACGGGCAGGATGTCAGCGTCATCAATGGCGGCGTCTCCGGCGACACGACGGCGGGCGGGCTGTCGCGGATCGACTGGCTCCTGACGCCGCAGCCCGATGCGGTGATCGTGGCTCTGGGCGGCAACGACCTGCTGCGGGGGTTGCCCCCGGAACAGGCGCGCGCGAACCTCGACGGCATCCTCGCGAAACTGCAGGCGAAGGACATTCCGGCACTGCTGGCAGGCCTTCCCGCACCGGGGAATTTCGGCCCGAAATACCAGAAGGATTTCGACGCGATCTATCCCGACCTGGCGAAGAAATACGATGCGGTTCTGGTGCCCAACCTGCTCGCCCCGATCACGGAGACTTCGATCGAGGAGCGCGCGAAGACCAACCTGATGCAGCCCGACAATATCCACCCCTCGCCTGCCGGCGTGAAAAAGGTGGTGGCGGCGCTGGGGCCGAAGGTGCTGGAGCTTCTGGCGAAGGTGAAGCCAGGGAGCTGAGCTCTCAGCTCTCCTCTTCGGGATAGGCCGCCTTGCAGGCTGCGATCTGCGCCTCGGCGGCCTTCGACAGTTCCGCCTGCCGCTTCAACAGAGCCTCCAGCTTGCGCTTTTCGATTACCGGATCTATCGGGATCGGTCGCTGGCGCGTCACAGTGTAATCCTCGAGGCACATGCGCGGCTTCTGGATCACCTTGTCGCCCTTGGTGATCGTGTCGTAGCCACAGATTTCCCACCGGCTCGACGTGGTCTCGTAGCTCTGCCACGCATAGCCGCGCGCGAGATTTCCCTGCACCTCGCTGACCAGATCGGTGACGCGGCGCAGTTCGGTCGTGGATTGCCGGATACAGCGCTCCTGCGGGGTGCCGCAGGCGGCGAGCAGGACGAGCGGGATCAGCATCAGGGCGTGGCGCATGGGCGGTCTCCTTCGCGTTCAGCCTACGCCCGCTTCCGCCCGCGATCAATCGCGCCCTTCCCGCACCCGCCCACGCCTGCTAAGGATCACGCCAGAGATTTGGGAGGCCCGACGCATGACAGACACGGTTGAGGATTTCGACGCCCGCAAGGCCCGCGCGAGCCAGTGGTTCTCGGACCTGCGCGACCGGATCGTGGCGGCGTTCGAGGGGCTGGAGGACAGTCATACCGAAGGTCCGCTGTCCGAGCAGGCGCCGGGTCGCTTCGAAGTCACCCCGACCGAGCGCAAGGGCCCCGCGGGCGAGGACCACGGCGGCGGCAAAATGAGCGTAATGCGCGGCGGTCGCGTCTTCGAAAAGGTCGGCGTGAACATCTCCACCGTGTGGGGCGAACTGGCCCCCCGCGCGCAAAAGGCGATGGCCGCGCGCGGCGTGCCGGGGATGGAGGAAGACCCGCGTTTCTGGGCCGCGGGCATTTCGCTGGTCGCGCATATGCAGAACCCGCATTGCCCCGCCGTACACATGAATACCCGGATGTTCTGGACGCCCGGCGCGTGGTGGTTCGGCGGCGGCGCGGACCTCAATCCGTGTCTTGAGTATGACGAGGACACCGCGCATTTCCACGCCGAGATGCAGGCCGCCTGCGACGCTCATGACAAGACCTATTACGACCATTTCAAAGCCTGGGCGGACGAGTATTTCTTCATCCCCCATCGCGGCCGTGCGCGTGGCGTCGGCGGTATCTTCTACGACGATCTGAACACCGATGAGTGGGAGGACGATTTCGCCTTCACCCAATCGGTGGGCGCGGCCTTCCTGCCCGCCTTCCAGCCGCTGATCGAGAAACGCCGCGTGCAGGACTGGTCCGAAGAGGACCGCGAAGCCCAGTTGCGTCATCGCGGGCTCTATGCCGAATATAACCTCGTCTATGATCGGGGCACGAAATTCGGGCTGGAAACCGGCCACAATGCGGATGCGGTCCTGATGAGCCTGCCGCCCGTCGCGAAGTGGTATTGAAGGGCTGATGGCCTCATGGGCGCGAGGTGGAGGGGCGCTGCCCCACCCGCGCGCAGGCACGTAAACGGAAAGAAAAGAGGGGCGCTGCCCCTCTTCGCTTACGCGAATTCACCCCGGGATATTTTTGCCAAGAGGAAGAGATAGTTGCGCGCCCGAATACTCGGACGCGCGCGCTCTCGGCCGAAATCGCGTGTCAGCCGTTGCGGATCGTCTCGACCATCAGCGCCACGTTCTCCGGATCGGCATCGGGAGTGATCCCGTGACCGAGATTGAAGATATGCGGCCCCTTGCTGAAGGCCTGCACCACGTGGCGGGTCTCGTCGATCAGCGCCTGACCTCCGGTGACCATATGCGAGGATGCGAGGTTGCCCTGTACGCAGCCCGACACCTGGACATGCTCTGCACCCCATTCCGGTGTCACCGAATTGTCGAGAGCGACGCAATCGGCGCCGGTCTTCTGATGGAAGCCGATATAGCCCTCGCCCGCCTCGCGCGGGAAGGCGATGACCGGCAGACCCGGGAAACGCGCTTTCATCTCGGCGATGATCTTGCGCGCCGGTTCGACGGCGAAGTCCTCGAAATCCTGGCCCTTGAGCGAGCCCGCCCAGCTGTCGAAGATCTTCACGACTTCGGCCCCGGCCTCGACCTGTTTCGAAAGGTATTCGATGGTCGAGACGGTCAGCAGGTCGATGATTTTCACGAAGGTCTCGCGGTCTTCGGCCTTCAGCGCATGCGCCGGACCCTGATCCTTCGTGCCACGCCCCGCGATCATGTAGGTCGCGACGGTCCACGGTGCGCCGGCGAAACCGATCAGAGTGGTCTCTTTCGGCAGTTCTTCCGAGAGGATCGAGACCGTCTCATAGACCGGATTCAGCGTCTCGTGGATGTCGTCCTTGGTCTTGAGCTTGGCGAAATCGTCGGCCCCGGTGATCGTCGAGAGGCGCGGGCCCTCGCCTGTCACGAACCACAGATCGGCGCCCAGAGCCTGCGGCAGGAGCAGGATGTCGGCGAACAGGATCGCCGCGTCGAAGCCGTAGCGGCGGATCGGCTGCAACGTCACTTCGGCGGCCAGTTCGGGGGTGTAGCACAGCGACAGGAAATCGCCCGCCTTCGCCCGCGTCGCGCGATATTCCGGCAGGTAGCGCCCCGCCTGCCGCATCATCCAGACCGGAGGGGTCGGCAGCACTTCGCCTTTCAAAGCTCGCAGGATCGTCTTGTCGGTCATTCTGGCGCCTCCTCTTTGCCCCCTTCGACGCGACCTGTGGCGTCATGTCAAGCGCGGGGCTTCTTGCAAGGTCCATCTGTCGCGGATATTCCGGGGCCATGACACAGATGCCCGATGCGAAATCCCCGCTCAAGATCGGCACCCGCGGCTCGCCGCTGGCGCTGGCACAGGCCTATGAGACCCGTGACCGGCTGATGGCCGCGCATGGCCTGCCCGAAGACGCTTTCGAGGTCGTGGTGATCAAGACCACGGGCGACGACCGGGCGATGATCGCGGCGGACAAACCGCTCAAGGAGATCGGCAACAAGGGCCTGTTCACGAAGGAAATCGAAGAGGCGATGGTCGATGGCCGCATCGATATCGCCGTGCATTCGATGAAGGACATGCCGACCGAGCAGCCCGAGGGACTGGTGCTCGATTGCTATCTGCCGCGCGAAGACGTGCGCGATGCCTTCGTCAGCTTGGAATACGACTCGATCATGGCCCTGCCCGAAGGGGCGACGGTCGGCACCTCCAGCCTGCGTCGCCGGGCGCAGCTTGCCCACGTGCGACCCGATCTGAAACTGGTCGAGTTTCGCGGCAATGTGCAGACCCGGCTGAAGAAGCTGGCGGACGGTGTCGCGGCTGCGAGCTTCCTTGCCTATGCGGGGCTGCGGCGTCTGGGGATGGAGGACTCGGCGCGCGGGCCCATCGCCCCCGAAGAGATGCTGCCGGCTGTCGCACAGGGCGCGATCGGGATCGAGCGCCGGATGGCCGATGCTCGCGCCGAGGCGCTTCTGGCCCCGATCCATGATCTGGTGACCGAGCAGCGCCTGCTGGCGGAACGCGCCTTCCTCGCGACGCTGGACGGCTCCTGCGAGACACCGATCGCCGGGCTCGCACTGATCGAGGGCGACCGGCTCTGGCTGCGCGGTCAGATCCTACGTCCCGACGGCTCCGAGGCGCTCGCGGGCGAGCGCTGGGGCAATATCGACGAGGGCGCCGCTATGGGCGAACACCTCGCGCGCGATCTGCTGTCTCAGGCGGGCGAAGGCTTCTTCGACTGGCGCTGAGCGCCCCGGCACCGGGTTAGCACAGAAGGTGACCCGCCGCGCGGCGCTCGAGCGCCCGCTCCATCTCGGGGATTTCGCCATCGCCGAAGCCGCGCAAGGCGAGGCGTTCCAGCGGGCTAATATCGCACCAGAGGTTTTTCAGCACCTTGTCGCGGCGCTTGCGCGGCACCTCGGCCAGACGCATTTCATAGATCTCGTCGGCCGCCGCCAGAAGACGCGGATGCAGGTTCTCGAGCAGCGGTTCGAAAGCGATGCGGGCGGATTTGGCGTTGCGGAGCCGCAGGATCGCCCCCTCGCCGACGGTCATCGTCTGGATCAGAGTCCAGTCCAGCACATCGGCAGCCCGGTGCGGCGGGATCGGGGCGTGACCGCTAAGGCCATAGGTCAGACAGAGCACATCGCGCTCGTCCCGTGGCATCGCCAGCACGACGCGGGCGCAATCCTGTTCCAAGGCAGTTTCGGCATCCTCCAGCCGCCCGAGGCGCGGTGTCGACACCTGCGATGGCGGCACCTCCGCGCGGACGAAGATATTGCGGATCACATTATCGAACTTCAGTGCGATATGACGCGAGAGCATGACACTTCCTTTTACATATACAACCTCTCCGCCCTGTCTTCTGAACGAGCTTTGCGGCACCGCCGTTCCCTCCCGAGAGCGGTTTTCCGCCGGGCTTTTCGCTAAGTCTTTGTAGGTCCACGAGGAAGGCTTGACGCCTCCCTCTTGCACTTGGTCGCCCGAAAGCGCAAAGCGGCGCCATGCTGCGCCCGATCCGCCTTGTCCTGTCCGATCCCGCCCTGCGCCTCGCCGCCGTGCTGCTCGTGCTGTTCGGCGCCCATGCGGCGACGATGGGGCCCTATGTCTCGGCGCTGGCGATCAAGGTGTTCGGCCTGTCGGATCGCGCCTATTCGGGAGTGCTGATGGTCGCCTCGGTGCTGTCGGTCTCGGCCTCGGTCGGACTTGGCATCCTCGCTGATCAGCGCGCGAACCGCCGCGCCATCGCACTTGGCACCTCGGCGATGCTGATCGCGGGCTCTGGGCTGGTGCTGGCGGGCGACAACTGGGTGGTCTTCGTGATCGCCAACGCGCTGATCCTGCCGCTCTCGGCGTCGATCTTCGGGCAGCTTTTCGCTCTGTCCCGTCTGGCGGCCTCGACCCATCCGGCAGAGGACCGACCCGCGATCCTCTCGACCCTGCGGGCACTTTTCGCGCTGCCTTGGGTCGTGGTGCTGCCGATCTGGTCGGTGATCTTCGATCAGGGGGCGGAGCTGACCTCGATCTACCCGGTGACGCTGACCCTCGGGGCCACGATCCTCGCGCTGACCTTCCTCTTCTGGCCGCGTGACGGGGCGACGCGCTGGCCCGACCCGAAATCCGGGCTGAGCTTCCGGCAATCCTTACGCGAGATGGCGAACCTGCCGATCCTTGCCCGCGTCGTGGCGCTTGGCACGATCAACGGGGCGGTGATGCTCTATCTCGTGGTGATGGGCTTGGTGTTCGAGGCGACGCCGGGCCGTGGGGCCGCCGATACCGCGCTCTATGCTGGCCTGATGGCGGGGCTGGAAGTGCCCTTCATGCTGGCGCTGCCGCTTGTTCTGGGACGGATCGAGCGGACGACGATGATCTGGGCGGGAGCCGCGCTTTACGCGACCCATCTGGGACTGATCCCGGTGCTGGCTGCAACGCCCTATGTCTGGTTTCTCGCCCTGCCCGGCGCGATCGGCGGCGCGGTCGTTCTGACCCAACCGATGGCCTATCTGCAGGACCTGCTGTCGAACCGGCCCGGCGCAGGAGCCTCGCTGATGGCGCTGCAAAAGCTGGCAGGCGATGGATTCTCCGCGGCAATCTTTGCCATCGGCACGGCTATTGCGGGTTATGAGCTGGCCGCGGCGGCAGGTGCGCTTCTGGGCGTCGCTGGCGCGGGCGCGCTTTGGGCGATGGACCGGCGCGCGGCGCGGTCCTGACCCCTTAGAAGGCCGGAACCTGCACGCGGTCCAGAAGGCTGCGTCCGCCGTCGACATTGATGATCTGCCCGGTGACGAAGCTCGCCCCCGAGGACGCCAGATACTGCACCGTCTCGGCCAGTTCCGACGGCGGTGCGATCCGGCCCAGCGGCGTGCCTTCGCAGATCGCCTCGCGCCAGTCGTCGTTTTCCTTCAGAGCATCCTGCAGCGAACGGCTCATCACCGAGGCGAAGCTGACACCGTTCACCCTAATCCGCTTCGGCGCGAGCGCCACGGCGAGCGAGCGGATCGCCTGATCTTGCGCAGCGCAGGCGATCGAATAGGCCATCAACTCGGGCTGGGTGCGGTTCGAGGCCAGCGTCGAGACATTGATGATCGAGCCGATCTCACCCTCGGTGCGACCCTCTTCCTCGGCCTGCTTGATCATCCGCTTCGCGGTCATCTGACTGACCCGCAAAGCCGATTTCATGTTCTGCGACAGCATCGAGTCGAGTACGTCCACCGACGGTTCGAGCGGGTCGCAGGGCGCGAAGGTGCGTGCGCAATTCACCAGGATGTCGATCCGGTCGAACGCGTCCACCGTGGCCGAGAGCAGGTTTTTCACCGCCAGCTTCTCGCACAGGTCGCCCGAGAAATAGCGCACCGGCCCTTCGGTCTTGGCGGTGTCGCCCAGTTCGGCGGCAAGCTTTTCTTCATCGATATCGGCGAACATCACCTGCGCGCCGCGATCGACGAAATGGCGCGCGATGGCCTGACCGATACCGTGGGCTGCGCCCGTGACGATGACGGTCTTGCCGGAAACAGAAAGGGACATTGGGTGTCTCCTCGTGGATGTTGAGGCAGGTTAGGCGAGCTTAGCGCCGCTTGCGAGGGGCAAGGGTACGTTTCGGCTCGGCTGTGGCGCGCATGCCCGCAGATTTCCCCGGGGTCTTTCCGGCCGGGATCGGCTTGGCTGCGCGGATGATACGAAAACGGGTGGAGGGGCCGCTGGGCGGCGTGATCTCTTCGATCTCGTGGAACGCGGTGGCGAGCGCGTCGGCATAGGGCAAATGGCGGTTCGCGACCATCCAGAGCGTGCCCGACAGCGACAGCATACCACGCGCAGCCTGAATGAAGGCCAGCCCCAGCGCCGGATCTGCGCCGCGTGCAGCCCCGTGGAAGGGCGGATTCATCACGACGGCAGTGTAGCGCTCTTCCGGCGCATGCCGCGTGGCATCCGCCCAAAGGAACCGTGCGCGCGGATCGGAAATATTGCGTTTCGCGCAGTCCAGGGCGACCGCATCCGATTCCACCAGATCGAGACGCTCGACGCCCTTACGTGCAAGGATTTGCGCCGAGAGCCAGCCCCAGCCGGCGCCGAGATCGGCTACCTTCGCGGGCAGCGTCTCGGGCAGGCATTCGGCCAGAAGCGCTGAACCCTCGTCCACCGCATCCGCGGAAAACACACCCGGACGGGTCACGAAACCTTCGACAGGATGGATATCCCGCGCCGCCCAGTCGCTCAGCAGATCTGGGTCTGCCGCGAACCATGCGATCTTGCCATGGGCCTTCGCGATCGGCGCGGACAGGTCCACCCGTCCCCGCAATTCCTTGAGCAGCGAGTCGATCCCTTCGGTCTTCACCCCGTCGACATAGATCGGCCCGCCAGGAGCCACACGCTGGCACGCATCGGCGATCAGGGCGCGGGCCTCCGCCTTGGCGCGGGGCGCGAAGATGATCGCGGCGGCATAGCTGCCTTCGGCGCTCGGCGAGACGCGGAGGCCGCGCTGTGAGAGAACGTCGTGATCGGGTTTCTCGGGCTGGATCGCGACGAGGCGATCAACCGGCAGGCCGCCAAGATCCAGCGTGCCCACGGGCGAAAACAGCGCAATGTCTCCCTCGGGCGGAAGCGCCTCGGGCATCTCGAGAGCGAGCGAAAGTCGCGGATGGCTCATGCAGGGAACCCTCTGAAAGAAACGAGCCCGCCAGATAGGCGGGCGCGACTGAATTTGCAAGGAACCGCTTTGGCGGCGTTTATTCCTTCTCCATCGTGCATTGCAGCGGGTGCTGGTGGCGGCGCGCGAAATCCATCACCTGCGCCACCTTCGTCTCGGCCACCTCGAAAGAGAACACGCCGACCACAGCGAGGCCCTTCTTGTGCACGGTCAGCATGATCTCGAACGCCTGTGCGTGGTTCAGCCCAAAGAACCGCTCGAGGATATGCACGACGAATTCCATCGGCGTGTAATCGTCGTTGAGCAGCATCACCTTGTACATCGGCGGGCGCTGCGTCTTCGGCCGCGTCTTGGTCGCGAGGGACGCATCGTTATCGCTGTCGTCCTGGTCGTCGTCGGACATCATGTAAAGAGGCTCGGTCAAGGGCGCTCCGGCATCAGGATTCGTTGAGGGGCTCTGGCGGAATATAGGGTCTTCGTGACATATGAAAAGTCCCTCAACACCTCCAGCGAGAAAGGCGGGACGATGCAGCTGACGGCGATTGGCTTCGATGCGGATGACACGCTTTGGCACAACGAGCGTTTCTTCAAACTCACGCAGGGGCGCTTCACCGAATTGCTGCGCGAGCACGCCGAACCCGATCATCTGGCAGAGCGGCTGATCGCGGCGGAACGTCGCAACATCACGCATTATGGCTTTGGCGTCAAAGGCTTCACCCTGTCGATGATCGAAACCGCCATCGAGGTGAGCGAGGGTCGCGTGCCCGCCACGATCCTGTCGGAGATCCTCGCCGCCGGGCGCGAGATGCTCTCGCATCCGATCGAGTTGCTGCCGCACGCGCGCGAGACGATCGAGGCGCTGTCGGACGACTACCGCATCCTGCTGGTGACGAAGGGCGACCTGATTGACCAGGAGCGAAAGCTGGCGCAGTCGGGCCTCGGCGATCTGTTCGACGCGGTCGAAATCGTCTCGGACAAGAAGGCCCCGGTCTATGCCGAGATTTTCGCGCGCCACGCCGAAGGCGCGGAGCACGGGCTGATGGCGGGGAATTCGCTGAAATCCGACGTGATCCCGATGATCGAGGCAGGCGGCTGGGGCGTGCATGTGCCCCATGAATTGACATGGGCCTTCGAGCATGCGGAGGCTCCGTCAGCGCATCCGCGCTTCGCGGAATTGCCGGACCTCGGCGCGCTGCCGGACCTGATCGCAAAAATCACGAATTGAGCCCTGCTTTGCGTGGCGTCACGCTCCGCTAACCTCACGCTTTCGTGCGCCTCCAGCACCACAGATAGACGAATTTCCGAGAAGACCCCACCACATATTGTGGTATTGCATGAATGTCGCAGTGAAAGTGCTTGAAAATAGGGAGTTTTCAGCCTGATAGAGCCGTGCTACGCTTCTCGCTAATATAAACCCCGGAAACCGGCCGAAGATCGGTACCACCACAAGGGGTCAAATTGAGGCAGTGAAATAGGTGAAGCCGTGACCACGCTGATGCGCTGGGTCCGTGATGGGCTATTCGTAATCCTTCTGACACTCATTGCGCCGATCGCTGCGCAGGCCGCCCCTTACGCGGCGATGGTCATGGACATGCGATCGGGCGAAGTTCTCTACTCCAAAAACGCCGATACGCCACTGCATCCGGCCTCTCTGACGAAGATGATGACGCTCTACATCACCTTCCAGGCTATCGAGCATGGCGAGTTCAGTCTCGACTCGATCGTTACCGTCACCAAGCACGCCGCCAGCCAGCCGCCCTCGCGACTCGGCCTGCGCCCCGGCCAGAAGATCGCCGTGCGCTACCTGATCCGCGCTGCCGCAATCAAATCGGCCAATGACGCCGCCGCAGCTCTCGGCGATTACATCGGCGGCTCGGAGGAAGGCTTCGCCGCGCGGATGAACCGCACCGCCCGGCAGCTGGGCATGAAGAACACCCATTTCGTCAACGCCAACGGCCTGACCCGCAAGGGCCACCTGTCCTCGGCACATGACATGACGATCATGGGCCGCCACCTGTTCTTCGACTTCCCGCAATATTACAACATCTTCTCGCGCCGCTCGGCGGATGCGAAAGTGCGCACCGTCTATTCGACGAACCGCAAGTTCCTCGCTGCCTACAAGGGCGCGGACGGGATCAAGACCGGCTACACCTCGGCCTCGGGCTTCAACCTGACCGCCTCCGCGAAGCGTGGCGACAAGCGCATCATCGCGACCGTCTTCGGCGGCACTTCGACCGCGCAGCGCAACGCGAAAATGGCCGATCTGCTGGATATGGGCTTCAAGCGCGCGCCGGCCCACGCGCGCACGATCCGCCCTGCGATCCCGCAATACATCGCCCCTGCGCAATCGCCGATGCTGATGGTGAATCTCGCGCCGAAGAAGAGCCCGCGTCCCGATATCCGTCCGACCGTGCCCAATGCGGATAGCGATGCAATCTCGACCGCGCTCGCCGCTGCGGTGCAGGCCGATCAGGTGGACGAAGTGACCGATATCCCCGAGGACGTGGCCGAAGGCGCTCAGGACGGCGCGGCAGGCGCGGAGGACGTGGTCGTCGCCGATGCCGGCACGCTCGGGATCGGCGCGGAGATCACCGCAAGCCCCCGCCCGCAGCGCAACCCGCGCGACATCCAGATCGCGGACGTGACCAAGTCGCTGCCCGCCGAAGTGACCAAGGCCACGCCGCTGGCGCAGGCACAGGCGCATGACGCCGCTGTCGCTGCAGACAAGGCGGGCCAGGACGGCACCGAAAAGCCGAGCGACGTGCAGCTAGCCTCCTACGATCCCGGCGCATCGGACGGTCCGAAATTCGTTCAGTCCACCAAACCGCAGCCCGAGACGGTCGAGCTGGCCGAGGCGCATACGCTCGACCTCGACGGAAACGGCAAGGCCAACGGCGCCAAGGCCCCGTCCAGCTTCGTGCAGTCGACGGATCCGCAGCCCGAGACCGCGCAGATGGCCGCAGCTCCCGAGAAGCGCAAGAGCGAGATCATCCTCGCCGCGCTCACCCCGCCGGCCCCCGGCCCGGCGCAGAAACCGCGCGTGGTAGCGCGCGTGTCCAGCTCGGGCGGGCGCAACTGGGGCGTCAGCCTCGGCCTGTTCGGTTCGCGCTTCGCGGCGGAGCGTCACATGCTGACCACCGCGCTGATGGAAAGCGACACGCTAGGCGAGGCGCTGCGCAAGGTCGCGACGCGCAAGACCGGATACGAGGCGAATTTCGTGGGAATGACCCAGGACATGGCGCAACTGGCCTGTGCAAGGCTCGAAGCACGCGCTATGGACTGCAAAGTGGTCGGTCCCTGAGATTCTTCCTCCCTCGGGGACAAAGAGAGAAAGCCGCGCCTGGTCAGCGCGGCTTTTTCTTATCCGGGGCCTCATGCGGTCCGCCGCGTGGAGCGCCACGGGGGAGCCTCCGGCGGGGATATTTGAACCAAGGCGAAGGGGGCGCAAGTCTGTCGGGATCGCCCCTGCCCTTCTCCGAGCCCTTCGGGCACTCAATCCTGCTTCGGGCGGTCGTCGAACTCGTCCGACAGGATGCGCTCGGCATCGCCTTTCGGGTCGTCATACTGATTGGTCTTGAGCGACCAGAAAAACGCCCCGAGGCCAATCCCGCCGAGCAGTAGGGAAATCGGAATCGAATAGAGAAGAACCTCCATGCGGGGCTCCTTTCAGCGCAGGCGTAGTGAGTTGAGCGACACCGTGATCGAACTGGCCGACATGGCGAGCGCCGCCATCAGCGGCGTCGCAAGCCCGGTCAGCGCGAGCGGCACGGCGAAGATATTGTAGACGATGGAGATGCCGAAGTTCTGCTTGATCCGGCGACGCGCGCGCACCGAGATCGAGGCGGCGTCGGAAACCGGCGCGAGGTCCTTGCCCAGCAGCACGATATCCGAAGCCGTCCGCGCCGCGTCGAGCGCGGAGGCAGGCGAGACCGAGACATGGGCCGCGGCCAGCGCGGCGGTGTCGTTCAGCCCATCGCCCACCATCAGCACGCGGTGGCCCTGTTGGGTGAGATCGTTTACCAGCTGCGCTTTCTCGGCAGGCAAGGCGCCGGCGCGGTAGGCCTCGATCCCGAGGCGCGCGGCGAGATCGCTCACCGCCCCTTCGACATCGCCCGAGACCAGCCAGACCTGCTTGCCCTGCGCCTTCAGACCGGCCACGGCCTCTTCGGCGCCGGTGCGCAGCGTGTCGGCGAAGCGGATCGAGATCGGGGTCGCATCGCCGATCTTGAGATGGGTCGCGGTGGTCGTGCCGTCCTCGGCACCGATCCAGTTCGCACGGCCGAGGCGCACGCGCTGCTCCTGCCAGACGCCCTCGACGCCGTAGCCAGGAACTTCGCGCAGATCGGTGAGCGTGGCGGGGACGCCCCCCTGCCCTGCCGCGGCCTCGTGCAGCGCGCGGGCGAGCGGGTGGCTCGACCCTTCGGCCAGCGCCATCGCGACGGAGAGCGCCTCGGGCGACAGATCGGAGAGGTTCTGCGGACGCGGCGCGCCCATGGTCAGCGTACCGGTCTTGTCGAAGACGACCGTGTCGATCTCGGCCAAACGCTCCAGCGCGGTGCCGTCCTTGATCAGCAGCCCCTTGCGGAACAGCTTGCCCGATGCGGCGGTCACCACCGCAGGCACGGCGAGCCCCAGCGCACAGGGGCAGGTGATGATCAGCACGGCAGCGGCGATATTAACCGCCAGACGGAAGTCACCGCCGGTGATCCACGCCCAGGCGCAGAAGGCGGTGAAGGACAGGATATGCACGATCGGCGCATAGGCTCGCGCTGCCCGTTCGGCGAGCGAGGTGTATTTGGTCTTCGCACTCTCGGCCATCGCGACGAGATCGGCCATGCGGTGCAGCGAACTGTCGCGCCCGGCTGCCGTCACGCGCAGGGTCAGCGGCCCGGTCAGGTTCACTTCGCCGGCGGAGAGCGCCATTCCGGGCAGCACCTGAACGGGAAGGCTTTCACCCGTCAGGAGCGAGCGGTCGCTCTCGGATTGGCCGTCGGTCACTTCGCCATCGGCAGGGATGCGGCCACCGGGGCGCACCCGGATCAGGTCGCCCACAGCCAGTTCGCCCACGGGCACGATGACTTCCTCGCCGTCGCGCAGAACGGTCGCGCGCGGCACTTCCAGCGCGGCCAGTTCCTCGGCCGCCGAACGGGCCACGGCCCGCGTGCGGTAATCGAGATAGCGCCCCACCAGCAGGAAGAAGGTGAGCATCGTCGCCGCTTCGAAATAGGCATGCGCACCGGAATGCATCGTCTCGAACAGCGAAATCCCGAGCGCGAGCAGGATCGCGAGCGAGATCGGCACATCCATTCCCAGACGCCCGCCGCGCAGGGAAGACCAGGCATTGGCGAAGAACGGCTGGCCCGCGAAGATCGTGGTAGGCAGCGCAATCGCCGCCGAAATCCAGTGGAAGAGGTCGCGCGTCGAATCCTCGGCCCCCGACCAGACCGCGATCGAGAGCATCATGATGTTCATCATCGCGAAACCCGACACGCCGATCCGCATCAGCAGGTCGCGCCCGCGCTTGTCGGCCTCGGTCGCAGACAGCATGCCGGGATCAAGCTCGTGCGCCTCATAGCCGATCTTGTCGAGCGCCGCGATCAGCCCCGCCGGTTCGACATCGCCCGCCGCATCGACGGAGGCGCGCTTCAGCGTCAGGTTGACCCGGGCCGACTTCACGCCCGGCTGTTTCATCAGCTCGCGCTCGACATCGGTGATGCAGACCGCGCAATGCGCCGTGGGAAGCGAGAGCATGATCCGCGCGCCCTTGACGTCACCCGATTTCGCCATCTGCTCCGCCGAGGGGGCCGCGATGCAGGCCGGACAGGCCGAGGCCGAGACGCGCTCGTCTTCGAACGGTTCGTTGCGTGTGGGCGAAGCGGGCGACACCGACATCGGTTCAGCCTTTCACGAAGAGGTCGATCCGCTGACGGAACTCCGTGCCGTCTGCGGCTTTCGCGTCGAGATGCACCAGCCAGACGCCCGGAGCAAGGTCGACCTTGGAGGTGAAGATGCCACCGACATAGTCGAAATCGGGGGTCATGTCCTCGCGGACGTGGGTCGTCCGCCCGACCAGCGCCTTGAACTCGGCCACCCGCGCGGGCAACCCGTTCTCGTCGCGGATGACGAAGCTGAGCTTGCCGTCGGAATAGTCCGGCGACACAGTCCAGCCAAGCGCATCCTGCGCGCGTTTTTCTTCGTTGAAGGACTGCGAGGCGACATAGGAATTGTCGACCTCGAGGCCGGGAAACGTGCTGATCGCCTGCCACGCCATGACAAAGTTGACCGCGATGATCACCCCGAAGGAGCCCACCGCGATCATCAGCACTTTTCTTCCGGTCAGCGGTTTCGCCATCTCGGTCATTGTACCCTTCCGTTGAATACGGTCGTTTCCGACACGCGGTCAGTATTGGTCATGTCCTCGATCCACATCGTCAGTTCGGTGCGTTCGCTGGTGGCGATGGACGAACCGGGATCGGCGACAATATAGACCCTTTGGGTCATGGTTTCATCCGCGGGCACCGTCACGGTGGTCCCGTCCTGGCCTTCGAGCAACACGCTCAGCGTGCTCTGGTCGGCCGGATCGGGCGCCTTGACGGAGACCTTGAACTCGGTCGCCTCGCCCGCCTTGTTGCGCAGCCGCAGCGTGTAGATGTTCCGGATCGCGCCCGACGGTTCCACCACGAAGAGCGGATCGCGGTTCGGGGTCACGTTGAAATCGATGGGCGAGCGCATAAACAGCGCGACCACGAGGCCGACCCCGATCAGCGACCACATCGCGAAATAGAGGATGGTGCGCGGGCGCAGGATGTGCTTCCAGACATTGACGACCGGGTTGCCAGAACGCTCGTTCGCTTCGTCCTTCAGGGCCATGTAGCCGATCAGGCCGCGAGGTTTGCCGATCTTGTCCATGACCTCGTTGCAGGCGTCGATGCACAATCCGCAGGTGATGCATTCGAGCTGTTGGCCATCGCGGATATCGATGCCCATCGGGCAGACGTTGAAACAAGCCATGCAGTCGATGCAATCGCCCTGCGTCGGGTCGTGCTGTCCCTTCTTGAGCTTGCCGCGCGGCTCGCCCCGCCATTCGCGATAGGCGATCGTGATCGTGTCTTCGTCCATCATCGCGGCCTGAATGCGCGGCCACGGACAGGCGTAGATGCAAATCTGTTCGCGCGCGAAGCCGCCGAAAGCGAAGGTCGTGAGCGTTGCCACCGCGATCGTCGTGTAAGCGATCGGCGAGGCGCTGCCGGTGAACAGATCGTGCAGCAGCGTCGGCGCATCGGTGAAATAGAACACCCAGGCCCCGCCCGTCGCGACACCGATCAGAAGCCAGAGCACCCATTTGGTGATCCGCTTGCGGACCTTCTCGGCGTTCCATTTCTGGCGCAGCAGGCGGATACGTGCGTTGCGGTCGCCCTCGACCCAGCGCTCGACGAGGATGAACAGATCGGTCCAGACGGTCTGCGGGCAGGCATAGCCGCACCAGACGCGCCCCAGCGCCGAGGTGAACAGGAACAGCCCCAGACCGGCCATGATCAGCAGACCCGCGACGAAGTAGAATTCATGCGGCCAGATTTCGATCATGAAGAAGAAGAAGCGACGGTTCGCGAGGTCCAGAAGCACCGCTTGATCGGGCAGCTCCGGCCCACGATCCCAGCGAATCCACGGCGTGATGTAATAGATGCCGAGCATCACCGCCATCAACACCCATTTCAAGTTGCGGAACTGGCCATGCACACGGCGCGGGAAAATCGGCTCGCGGGCGGCGTAGAGCGGCGGGGGATCGACTGGTTCGGTGGAGCTCACGACTCTCTCCGTTCATAAATCATTCTGCGTCAACGGTTCTTCTGGTATGACACAGTCGTGAAGACTTTGACCTGCGTCAAAAAGACAGGTCTCCCATACAGGAAATCGTCACTGGTTGGTGTTTTCACTCGTCATCGGCATATGCTGCCTGCTTGAAAAGCCACGACATCAGGTGGCGTTGCGCCGGTCGCCTCACGCCCGGTCGCGTTCCCGTGTAATAGCGCTTTTGCGCGCTGTCTTCAAACGGAAGCCGCACCGCCCGGCCGCGACATTTCGTTCGCCCCGGACCAACGCGGTCGCACCCCCGCCGGCCTCCCCGGTCCGCCACCCAGCGCTTCGCGCAGAAGGATCCCGGGCATCGCGGCGAGGTCACAACGGCGTGCAACGGCTGGCACGGCGCTTGTTTTGCCCGGGGACGCCCCCCAACTTAGGCAGCAGGTAACCCTCGACAAACGAGAGGGCCCGCGAAGGGGCCCTCTGGAATTGGGCACCGGCACCCCCAGGAAACGCGCGAACAGGACGGGGTGCCGGTGCGGCCCGCCAGACCGAAGCCCCGCGGGATCTCTCTTGTTTTCGACCGTTACTGGCCGCCGCCCAAGCTGTGAACGTAGGCCGCGACGGCGCGGATATCCGCTTCCGAGAGACGCTCGTTCCAGTTCGGCATCACGCCGAAGCGGGCATTGGTGACCGTGTAGGTCAGCGTGTCGACGTCACCGCCATAGAGCCAGACGGCATCGGTGAGGTTCGGCGCACCCATGGTGTTGTCGCCTTTGCCATCCTCACCGTGACAGGCTGCGCAGTTATCCGCGAAGATCGTCTCGCCTTCCGCAGCCATCGCCTCGTCATGCTCCTGGTCCGAAATCTTACGGACATATTGCACGACCTGATCGATCTGCTCGGGTTCGAGAAGACCATCTTTCCCGAAGGCCGGCATCTGCGAGAACCGCGCCTCGCCTTCCGGGTCCGTCTCGTTGCGGATGCCGTGGGTCACGGTGAAATGGATGTCCTCCATCGTGCCGCCCCACAGCCATGCGCTGTCGAGAAGGTTCGGATAGCCGTGCTTCGGGTTGCCGCCCGCGCCCGCACCGTGACATTGCGCGCACCAGGTGCGGAACACCGCGGCGCCCGCGTTCTGGGTGTAGTTCTTCAGCTCGGGATCGCTCGAAATCTCGTTGAGATCGACCGAGACGAGCTTCTCCTGGATCGGCTTGTTCGCCGCGGCGACCTTGTCGATCTCGGCCTGCACGTTCGCGCGGGTCGAGGAGCCCAGAATCCCCGGCGTCGCGCCGGATTTGAAGATCGGCCATGCCGGCATCGCGATCGAGTAACCGATCCCCCAGATGACGCAGGCATAGAAGGTCCACAGCCACCATTTGGGCAGCGGGTTGTTGTATTCCTCGATGCCGTCCCACGAGTGTCCCGTGGTCTCGACCTCGTGCTTTTGCTTGCTTGGTCTCTTGCTCATGTTTTCCACGCCTCCTTACAACGTGGCGCCGTCAGTCCTTGGAGGACCGGCTCTCGCCGGCCTCCGAGGCATTGGCGGGTTTGTCTTCGTACCGGAAGGGAATCTCGGACGTATCTTCGTAGGTCTTGCGCGCGCCGGGCCGGAAGACCCAGACGACGACGGCCAGGAAGAAGACGAACATGAAGATCAGAAACCAGCTGTCCGCGAATTCCCTGAAGATATGATAGTCCATTGATCAGCCCCCCTTACCGGCTGGCCACGGGTTCGAAGGTCGAGAAGTCGACCATGGTGCCGAGCACCTGCAGATAGGCCACCAGCGCGTCCATCTCGGAAATGCCCGGGCGACCGTCGAAGTTGCGGACGTTCACCGCGTTGGGATAGCGCTCCAGCAGACCGTCGGTGTCGCTGTTCGGATCGGCCTGGGCCGCGAAGTCCGCCTTGGCGTTCTCGATCATGTCCGACGTGTAGGGCACACCCACCATCGCATCGGTCGCGATCCGCTCGTCGATATGCTTGGAATCGACCATGCGATTGAGCAGGAAGCCGTATTTCGGCATCACCGATTCCGGCACGACCGACTGCGGGTTGGTCAGGTGATCCACGTGCCAAGCGTCCGAGTAGCGGCCGCCGACGCGGGCGAGGTCGGGCCCCGTCCGCTTCGAACCCCACTGGAACGGGTGGTCGTATTGCGACTCCGCTGCCAGCGAGTAATGGCCGTAACGCTCCACTTCGTCGCGCATCGGGCGGATCATCTGCGAGTGGCAGACATAGCAGCCCTCACGGATGTAGATGTCGCGCCCGGTAAGCTCCAGCGGGGTGTATGGACGCATGCCGTCCACGTCCTCGATGGTGTTTTCGAGGTAGAAGAGCGGCGCGATCTCCACGATGCCGCCGATCGTGACGACCAGGAAGGCAAAGATCAGCAGGAGCGTGGCGTTCTTTTCAAGGACGCCGTGTTTGTCGAGAAGTCCCATTGATCTCCTCCTTATTCAGCCGGCACGGCGGCAACCGAACGCGATTCCACGCGCGGCTGACGAGCGACGGTCATCCACAGATTGTAGGCCATGATGATGCCACCCGTGAGGTAGAGCACACCACCCAGACCACGGACCACGAACATCGGATGCATGGCGGCCACGGTGTCGGCGAAGGCGTTCACGAGGAAGCCCTGGCTGTCCGTTTCGCGCCACATCAGGCCCTGCATGATCCCGGCGACCCACATCGACGCGGCATAGAGCACGATCCCGATGGTGGAGAGCCAGAAGTGCCAGCTGACCAGTTTCAGCGAGTAGAGCCCTTCACGCGCCCACAGACGCGGCACGAGGAAGTAGAGCGTGCCGAAGGTGATCATGCCGTTCCAGCCGAGCGCGCCCGAGTGCACGTGACCGATCGTCCAGTCGGTGTAGTGCGACAGCGAGTTCACCGCCTTGATCGACATCATCGGGCCTTCGAAGGTCGACATGCCGTAGAAGCCGACCGACACCACCATCATGCGGATGATCGGATCGGTGCGCAGCTTGTCCCATGCGCCCGAGAGCGTCATCAGACCGTTGATCATGCCACCCCAGGAAGGCATCCACAGGATCACCGAGAAGGTCATGCCCAGCGTCGAGGCCCAGTCGGGCAGCGCCGTGTAGTGGAGGTGGTGCGGACCGGCCCAGATGTACAGGAAGATCAGCGCCCAGAAGTGCACGATCGACAGCTTGTAGGAATAGACCGGACGTTCAGCCTGCTTCGGGACGAAGTAATACATCATGCCGAGGAAGCCCGCGGTCAGGAAGAAACCCACCGCATTGTGGCCGTACCACCACTGCGTCATCGCGTCCTGCACGCCCGAGAATACCTGCACCGACTTCGATCCGAAGAGCGAGACCGGGATCGACAGGTTGTTCACGATATGCAGCATCGCGATGGTCACGATGAAAGACAGGTAGAACCAGTTGGCGACGTAGATATGGGGTTCCTTGCGCTTGAAGATCGTGCCGAGGAAGACAACCAGATAGGCGACCCAGACGATCGTCAGCCAGATATCGACATACCATTCCGGCTCGGCATATTCCTTCGACTGCGTTGCGCCGAGGATGTAGCCGGACGCGGCGAGCACGATGAACAGGTTATAGCCCCAGAACACGAACCAGCCGAGCGCGTTGCCGCCGAACAGCCGCGCTGCCGAGGTGCGCTGCACCACGTAGAACGACGATGCGATCAGCGCGTTGCCACCGAAGGCGAAGATCACCGCCGAGGTGTGCAGCGGGCGCAGCTTGCCGAAGTTCAGGTAGCCCTGCGCCCATTCGAAGTTGAGCGCCGGATAGGCCAGCTGGAAAGCGATGATGACGGCGACCAGGAAGCCCACGACACCCCAGAAGGTCGTCGCGATAACCCCGGCGCGAACCACGCCGTCGAAATACTCGTTGTGAGCCACCGGCTGGCGGCTCCCCATGGTGCGAAGCACCCAGATGAACGCGATGGCCGCGGCCAGCATGACCTCGACAGCATTCACCTGATAGGCAAGATCGCGCGCGTAGCCGGCCGCAATGGCGGCCAGAACCGCCACAAGACCAAGCGCGATCAGCTTGATATAATCCCACATTTTGTGCGTCCCTTCGTCTGGTCTGCCCCTGCGGCACTCTCTTGAACCGAGAATCCTCCTGGGCCTGACTGGAGTCCTTGTGGTCCGAGGGTATGCACGATGCCTTGATCTGCATCAAATGCTCGCGATCGAACTGCGCCATTCGGTCGCAGTTCTGTGATCTGACAATCACGTCTCTTGATCCGAGTCAAAGTGCGGCCGATCTCTTCGGGTTAGGCTTTGGTCTCACATGCTTAATCGCTTATGGCGCAAGGACAGGACCCATGGCTTACAAGACACTTCTCACGATCGTCACGGATCCCAAGGCGGCCGCGACACAAATCGACACGGCCGTGGCCGTCGCCCGACGGCGCGACGCCCACCTAGACGTGCTCTGCCTCGGTGTGGATCGCACGCAGACCGGATATTACTACGCGGGGGCGACCGCCTTCGTACAACAGGAAACGATGGATCGCGCGCAAGACGACGCACGCAACGCGGAAGCCGCGGTGCGCGCGCGCCTCGAAGCCGAAGACATTCGCTGGGGCGTCGATGCGGTCGTCTCGCAAATCGGGGCGATGGCTACCGTCGTCGGGCAGCGCGCCCGCTTTGCCGATCTGGTCGTGATGGGCCGCCCCTATGGCGAGGGCCGCGGCCCGGAGATCGAGGCCGCAGTCGAAGCCGCGCTCTTCGAGGGCCAGGTTCCGGTCGCGATCGTACCCGACGGGTATAACGGCGACATGCCTGCCAAGCGCGTCGTGATCGCGTGGAACCAGTCGCACGAAGCGATGCGCGCCGTGCGGGCCGCCCTGCCCGTCCTGAAATCCGCCGATCTGGTCGACATCACCGTGATCGACCCGCCCGCGCATGGGCCCGAGCGCTCGGATCCGGGCGGCCAACTCAGCCAGATGCTCTCGCGTCACGGCGTCCACGCTGAGGTGTCGGTGCTCGCCAAGACGATGCCGCGCGTGTCGGACGTGCTCAACCGCCATATCAGCGACAGCGACGCCGATGCGGTGGTGATGGGGGCTTACGGCCATTCGCGATTCCGCGAAGCGATCCTGGGCGGCGCGACGCGCCACATGCTCGAGATGGCCGAGGTTCCGGTGATCATGGCGCATTGAGCGCGCCGCCTTTCAAGACTGTCGACGGCGCCTCTCGGGGCGCCGTTTTTCGTCACTCGGGACCGATCCCGACGCCCTTCCCGTTGCCCGCGCGGCGTCGGACATGCTTTCGCGGATGTCGTGGAACAGACCCGAGCATTGCGCCATTCTCTGCAATACGGTTGGCAACACTCGGGCCCGGGGCGACAACGAGAAAGACACAAGTAAACGGGATACGCATAACCCTTCCCCGCTGCAGCCTCCTTCCGTTTACCTTACGACAATGTCCAAACCGCGACGGAACGCGTGCGAAATAACGACCTTCTCGCGACATCTGTGTCCGGCACGGAACTCCGGCCGCGCTGGCGGGTTGGCTCGCTGACGAAAGACCGGAGCCCCCAATGACCCGCCATATTCTTCCCACCCTTCTCGCCAGCCTCGCCCTGCTGTCTGCCTGTCAGGAGATGACGCCGAAACAGGACGGGACGATGCCGAAGACACTGCCGGAGGGGATGGTCGGACGCTGGGGGCTGACAAAGGCCGATTGCGACGCCTCACGCGATGACAACAAAGGCCTGATGGTGGTGAAGCCGGACAGCCTGAAATTCTACGAGTCGCAAGCCAAGTTGGCAGAAATCGACAGCGCGACCGATCGCGTGGTGCGGGCCACGTGGAATTTCACCGGTGAAGGGCAGAAATGGCAGCGCGATATCGTGCTCACCCTGTCGAGCACCGGCATCTACCTTTCGCGTCAGGACATCTCGCAGAGCGGAATGAAGCCGCTCACCTATCGGCAGTGCGTATCCCCCTGACCGGAGGTATGCTCAGATAAGGAAACCGCCGTCGCTGTCATCGCCCGCCTCAAGCAGCAGCCGATCCATGTCCGGCACGGTGACGTGGCGCTTACCCTGCAGTTCGATCACCCCGTCGCGTTTCAGCGCGGACATCTGACGACTCACCGTCTCTAGCGTGAGGCCAAGGTAATCGGCCATCGCTTCGCGCGTCAGCGGCAGATCGAACACCATCTGCCGGGCGCTGGGGCTCATGTTGATCGAGGCATCACGCCGCGCCACGATCGACAGGAGCGAGGCGATCTTCTCGCGCGCGGTCTTGCGGCCCAGCAGCAGCATCCATTCGCGCGCGGCGTCCAGTTCGTCGAGCGTCATCTGCAACAGGCGCTGCGCGATATGGGGCGTGCGCTCCATCATTTCCTCGAAGGGCTTGCGGCGGAAACAGCACATCAGGATGTCGGTCGTCGCGGTCACGTTATACGCGGCACGGGTGCGCCCGGGGCGCCCCACGAAATCCGAGGGCAGCAACAGACCCACCATCTGTGTACGCCCGTCTTCGAGCGTTTGCGTCAGCGTCGCGATCCCTGAGACCACCGAGGCCACGAAATCCATCTGGTCGCCCGCCCATATGATCGTCTGCCCCGCTTCGAAGCTTCGGTAATATTTGATCTTCTCAAGCTGCTCGAGCTCCTCCGCGTCACATCGTGCACAGACCGCGCGATGTTGGATCGGGCAGTCTCCGCATGCGAGCGAAGCAGGCTGAACGTCATCATGTGCCATATGGATATTGCTTGATCTGGGTCAAATTCTGTCGCGCGTGTTATCTCTAAAGATACGCGCATGGAACAGGAATCGCAACTTACCCGACTCGGACTCTTCGACGCACGGGTGCCCCGCTATACGAGCTACCCCACCGCCCCCCATTTCGCGGGCGATGTCGGCCCCATGGAATTCGCGCATTGGATCGAAGCGATCCCCGAAGGCGCGTCGATTTCGCTCTACATGCACGTGCCGTTTTGTCGTCGGCTCTGCTGGTTCTGCGCCTGCCGCACGCAAGGCACGCAAAGCGAGGAACCGGTCCGCGCCTATGCCGAGACACTGCTGGCCGAGCTGCGCCTCTTCAAGGAGCGCCTGGCGCCCGGCGTCACGCTGTCGCGGCTGCATTGGGGCGGCGGCACGCCGACGCTGATGCCCCCCGACATGATGCGCCGCCTCGCCGATGCGGTCTTCGACGTGGTACCGATGGGCGAAGGCGCGGAATTCTCGGTCGAGATCGACCCCAACGAAATCGACGCCGCCCGCCTCGACGCGCTCGCCGAGTCGGGTATGAACCGCGCCTCGATCGGGGTGCAGGATTTCGACCCGCAGATTCAGGGCGTGATCGGGCGCGACCAGAGCTATGAGGTAACCAAAGCTGCTGTCGACATGATTCGCGAACGCGATGTCGCGAGCCTCAACGCCGATATCCTCTACGGTCTGCCTTACCAGACACCGACGAAAATCGCGGCCTCGGTGCAAAAGCTGCTGTCGCTCGGCCCCGATCGCGTGGCGCTCTACGGCTACGCGCATGTGCCGTGGATGGCGCGCCGCCAAACGATGATCCCATCAGACCATCTGCCCACCCCGCAAGAGCGCCTGAAGCTGTTCGAGGTGGCGCGCGAGTTGTTCGTGGCCGATGGTTATGACGAGATCGGAATCGACCATTTCGCGCTGCCGACCGACGGGCTCTCGACCGCTCAGAAGGGAGGTCAGTTGCGGCGCAATTTCCAAGGCTATACCGACGATCAGGCCGAGGCGCTGGTCGGGCTCGGAGCGTCCTCGGTCTCGCGCTTCCCGCAAGGCTATGCACAGAACGCGCCAGCTACTTCAGCCCATACAGCTGCGATCCGGGCGGATCGCTTCTCGACCTCGCGCGGGCACCGCTTCACTGCGGATGACAAGATGCGCGCGCGGCTGATCGAGGCGCTGATGTGCGATTTTGAAGTGAAAGCGGCAGAGCTGGTGCGGGATTACGGCGCCGATCCGAAGGAACTCGCCGCAATGTTCGCCGCCTGCGCGGAGCATTTCGGCGACATGGTTCAGGTGAACGCAGACGGGCTGCGCATTCCGGCGAAGGCGCGCCCGCTCACCCGCATGATCGCGCGCCATTTCGATGCTTACGATCTGTCGAAAGCCGGGCATAGTTCGGCGATCTGATCGCCGGGGAAGAGGGACGAGGGAGGGGTCGCCGCGCGCGGCCCTTTTTCCTTTGGCCGGCGGTCATCCGGCCACGCGTCCGCCGCGTATCGAATTGCATGAAGATGCGCCGCAAATCCGACCTGCCGACAAAGCTCTGCGCCAGCTGTGGCCGCCCCTTCGCGTGGCGCAAAAAGTGGGCCCGTGACTGGGAGAGCGTGCGCTACTGTTCCGATCGCTGCCGCCGCTCGGCAAAGGCCGCACTGGCGAGGGGGGACATTCGCGGCGGTTGATTTTACATACCGTATGGTATATTAATTCTATATGACCGTTACTCCAGCCCCCGCGCGCCGCGGCCGCCCGCGCCGCAAGCCCGAGGATCAGGACGCCCGCAAGGCGCTGATCCAGGCAGGGCTCGCCCAATTGACCGAGCGCGGCTACGCAAGCGTCGCTCTCGAAGAGATCACCGCCGCTGCCGGTGTCACCAAGGGCAGCTTCTACCACTACTTCCCCACGAAAGCGGCTTTTGGCGCGGCGCTCATCGACGCCTATGACGCCTATTTCGAAGACAAGCTGCGCCGCGCCTTCGACCGCACGGACATCACCCCACTCTCCCGGCTCACCGCCTTCACCGAAGAGGCCGAGGCGGGCATGGCGCGGTTCGACTTCCGCCGTGGCTGCCTGATCGGCAATCTCGGTCAGGAAATGGGCAGCCTGCCCGAGGAGTTCCGCAGCCGCCTGATCGCGGTGTTCGAGCGCTGGCAAAACCTTACCGTATCGTGCCTGCGTGACGCGCAAATGGCGGGCGAAATCGGCGCCGATCACGACCCCGAAGCACTCGCAGAACTGTTCTGGACCGGCTGGGAAGGCGCGGTTCTGCGCACGAAACTTCAACGCAACCCCGAGCCGCTGCGCCGTTTCACCGACGGCTTCCTGCGACTCGCCCGAAGCTGAAAGGATACCCCATGGTCAAAGCCATCCTGATCGAGAAACCCGAAGAGACTCAGAGCGCCGCGCTCAAGGATATCGACCTGCCCGATCTGGCAGAGGGCGAGGTGGCGGTCGACGTCGCCTACTCGACGATGAACTACAAGGACGCACTCGCGATCACCGGCGCGGGCCCCGTGGTGCGCAGTTTCCCGATGGTGCCGGGCATCGACTGCTCCGGCATCGTCGCGACCAGCAAGCATCCCGATTTCGCCAAGGGCGACCGGGTCGTGCTCAACGGCTGGGGCGTGGGCGAGAAACACTGGGGCGGGCTGGCAGAGCGCGCCCATCTGAAAGGCGAGTGGCTGGTGAAACTGCCCGACGGTATCTCTTTGCGTCAGGCAATGGCGATCGGCACTGCGGGCTACACGGCGATGCTCTGCGTGATGGCGCTCGAGGCGCATGGCGTGACGCCCGAGAGCGGCGAGATCGTCGTGACCGGAGCGACCGGCGGCGTGGGCAGCGTCGCGATCGCTCTTCTGGGCAAACTCGGCTATAAAGTGGCTGCCGTTACCGGGCGCCCGGAAGAGGAAGACTACCTCAAGCGCCTCGGCGCATCGTCGATCGTTCCGCGCGAGGACGTTTCTGGCAAGCCGCGCCCGCTGAACAAGGAACGCTGGGCCGGTGCGGTCGACGTGGTCGGCGGTGAGGTGTTGGCCAATGTTCTGTCGATGATGGCCTATCGCGGCACCGTCGCAGCCTGTGGTCTCGCGGGTTCGATGAACCTGCCGACCTCGGTCGCGCCCTTCATCCTGCGCGGCGTGACGCTCGCAGGCGTCGACAGCGTGATGTGCCCGATCGAGGATCGCGTCGAAGCATGGCGTCGTCTGGCTGCCGATCTCGACATGGAGAAGCTCGCCGCGATGGAGATGGAAGTCGCCCTGGACGAAGTGATTGCAACCGCGCCGAAATTCCTCGATGGAAAGGTTCGCGGGCGGATCGTCGTTCCGGTCGCACCTGACCTCGGCTGACTACGGTAAGAAATGCTGTCTTTCCTGATCCTCGCGCTCGCCGGTCTCGCGGCGGGCGCTTTGAATGCGGTCGCGGGCGGCGGGACGTTCCTGTCCTTCCCCGCGCTTGTCTGGACCGGCGTGCCGCCGATCACCGCCAATGCCACCGCGACGCTGGCGGCCCTGCCCGGCTATCTGTCGAGCGCCTGGGCCTTCCGTCACGAGCTGCGCCACAAGGGGCCGATGGCGCTGCGCACGATCCTGATCGCCGCCGTCGCGGGCGGGTTCCTCGGCGCGCTCCTGCTGCTGATCACGCCCGAAAAACTGTTCGCCGGCGTGGTGCCGTGGCTTCTGCTGCTGGCGACGGCGGCGTTTGCCTTCGGGCCGATGCTGCTGAAGGCGCTGCAACGCTCTGGCCGCACGATGGGCGCCGTGTCCGCCTTCGCCCTGCTACTCGCGGTGACGATCTACGGCGGCTATTTCAACGGCGGGCTCGGGATCATGCTGCTCGCCGCGCTCGGCCTGATTGGCTTCACCGATCTGCATGCGATGAACGGCCTGAAGAACCTCGTCTCGGCCGTGCTGTCGCTGGTCTCGGTCGTAACCTACGCGGTGGCCGGGCTGATCGACTGGCAGGCGGTTCTGGTGCTGGGCATCGCGAGCGCCGTCGGCGGCTACCTGGGCGCGCATCTGTCAAAGCGGATCACCAATATGGCGCTGCTGCGCGGCTTCATCATTGCGGTCGGGCTGGTGATGGCGGCGGTTTTCTTCGTACGCGGCTAACCCAGCCAGAGCGCCGAGCCGAACATCTTGCGCAACAGTCCCGTCTGACCGCTGACCCCGGCGCGGGCATAGATCTGCTTTGAGGTCGAGCGCGCGGTCTCCAGCGTCCAGCCAAGCCGCTCGGCCGCCTCGCGCAGGCTCGCCCCATCGCATAGAAGCGCCGCGAGCCGCGCCTCGGACCGGTTGAGATCTAGCGCCCCCGCGACACGCGCGACCGGCAGCGCCTCAGCCAGCGGCATGGCGCGCAGATGTCCGATCAGTGCAGGACTGCCCCGCCATCGCCCCGGCGCGAGCCGGAGCACGCCCTGCCCCTCGGGGCCAAGCGGGATCGGCCGGACGACCGCCCCGCCTTCCCCGAGTTTCGCGAGGCTCTGCCGAAAGCGCAGCGCGGCGTCGGGATCGGCGAATTCCGGGCGCGCGCCGATGCGCAGCCGCAGCCAACCTCCCGCATCGAATTCCGCCGCTACGCGCGGATCGAATTCCAGCACCGTACCCGCGGGCGTCAGGACCAACCACCCCGCACCGAGCGCCGCCGTGGCCTCGGCATCGCGCGCGGCTCGCGCCCGCTCGCCGCCCAGCGCCTCGCGTATCATCACCGCCTGCCCCAGATGCGGCGCGAGCGTCGAGAGGGCCAACGCCTCCGCCGCGCGGAAATCCCGGTTCGGGCGCGCGATCATCAGCACCACGCGCCCCGCCGCCCCTGCCGCGACCTTCAGCGCCCGGAGCGGTTCGGGCCACGCCACTTCACCCGGCAGGTCGATCTGCGAATAGACACGATCCAGTCGCATCGCGTGGAGTCGCGCGGCGTCCGGCAAGGCGATCCTGCCGACCTGCCAGCCCGCGCCCTCCCACTCGGGTGCGAGAATCTGCACCGCCGCACCCTCGGCATGGGCGACCGAACAGAGCCGCTCGAGAAAGCGCACCCAGCCAGCCTTTCCCGCCTCGCTCGCCGCCGCGAAGAGCGCGTTGATCAACAGTGTGTTCTCGGACTGCCCCAACATAAGCCGTATTTACCCCCCATTTGGGGGGTTATCCAGCAAAACCCGCCGCCTATATCTCGGAAAACCGCGATCAGACAGAGACCTCCCGCATGAACAAGACCCTGACTCACCTGCAGCGGCTCGAAGCCGAAAGCATTCACATCCTGCGCGAAGTCGTGGCCGAAGCCGACAATCCGGTCATGCTCTATTCGGTCGGCAAGGACAGCGCGGTGATGCTGCATCTCGCGAAGAAGGCCTTCTACCCGTCGCCGCCGCCCTTCCCGCTGATGCATGTCGACACGACGTGGAAATTCCAGGCGATGTACAACCTGCGCGACAAGGCCGCGAAGGATGCGGGGATGGAGCTGATCGTGCACCAGAACCCCGAGGCGAAGGCCAAGGGGATCAACCCGTTCGATCACGGCTCGCTGCATACCGACATGTGGAAGACCGAAGGTCTGAAACAGGCGCTGGACAAGCACGGCTTCGACGTGGCCTTCGGCGGCGCGCGCCGCGACGAGGAGAAATCCCGCGCGAAGGAACGCGTGTTCTCGTTCCGCTCGGCCAATCATCGCTGGGATCCGAAGAACCAGCGCCCCGAGCTCTGGCGCCTCTACAACGCCAAGAAAGCGAAGGGCGAGAGCGTCCGCGTCTTCCCGATCTCGAACTGGACCGAGCTGGACATCTGGCAATATATCCACCTCGAAGGGATCGAGATCGTCCCGCTCTATTTCTCGGCTCCGCGTCCGACGGTGGAACGCGACGGGCTGATCCTGATGGTGGACGACGACCGCTTCCCGCTGCGCGACGGCGAGGAGCCGGTGATGCGCTCGGTCCGCTTCCGCACTCTGGGCTGCTACCCGCTGACCGGCGCCGTCGAGAGCGAGGCGCAGACCCTTCCGGAAGTCATTCAGGAAATGCTGCTGACCACCACCTCCGAGCGTCAGGGCCGCGCGATCGACCACGATCAGAGCGCCTCGATGGAGAAGAAAAAGCAGGAAGGCTATTTCTGAGCCCTCCCCTCCCGAGCCGCACGCGCGCCTTCATTTCCACCCTATCAGGTGAGCCGACATGACGACCAACGATCCGATCTACAAGACCGACGCACTGATTGCGCAGGATATCGACGCCTATCTCGAGGCGCATCAACACAAGACCATGCTGCGCTTCATCACCTGCGGCTCGGTCGATGACGGGAAATCGACGCTGATCGGGCGGCTGCTCTATGACAGCAAGATGATCTTCGAGGATCAGCTGGCCGCGCTGGAGGCCGACTCCAAGCGCGTCGGCACCCAAGGCCAGGAGATCGACTTCGCACTGCTGGTCGACGGGCTCGCTGCCGAGCGCGAACAGGGCATCACGATCGACGTGGCCTACCGCTTCTTCGCGACCGAGAAGCGCAAGTTCATCGTCGCGGACACCCCCGGCCACGAACAGTATACCCGCAACATGGTCACCGGCGCCTCGACCGCCGATCTGGCGGTGATCCTGATCGATGCGCGCAAGGGCGTACTGACCCAAACGCGGCGCCACTCCTACCTCGTCCACCAGCTCGGCATCCGCCATATCGTGCTGGCGGTGAACAAGATGGATCTGGTGGACTACGATCAGGCGACCTTCGACGAGATCGTGGCCGATTACCAAACCTTCGCCGACAGCATCGGCATCGAAGGCTTCACCGCGATCCCGATCTCGGGCTTCAAGGGCGATAACATCACAGGCCCGAGCGAGAATACCCCCTGGTACAAGGGGCCGTCGCTCCTACCCTATCTCGAAGCCGTCGAGGTGGACGTGACCTCCGATCAGGAGCGCCCCTTCCGGATGCCCGTGCAATGGGTGAACCGCCCTAACCTCGACTTCCGCGGCTTCTCGGGGCTGATCGCGTCGGGCACCGTGCGTCCGGGCGACGAGGTGCGCGTGCTGCCCTCGGGCAAAACCTCGAAAGTGGCGCGGATCGTCAGCTTGGAGGGCGACCGCGACATGGCGGTGGCGGGCGAATCCATCACGATCACGCTGGTCGACGAGATCGACTGCTCGCGCGGGCAGGTCATCGTCTCCGCGAAAGAACCGCTGGAAGTGGCCGACCAGTTCGAGACCACCATTGTCTGGATGGACGAGAACGAACTGCTGCCAGGCCGCGCCTATTGGCTGAAAATCGGCACGCAGACCGTCTCGGCGACCGTGCAGGAGCCGAAATACGAGGTGAACGTCAACACGCAGGAGCATCTGGCGACGAAGACGCTGGACCTGAACGCGATCGGCGTGGCCAACATCACCACCGACCGCGAGATCCCCTTCGCCCCCTATGCCGAGAACCGCGATCTGGGCGGGTTCATCCTGATCGACAAGATGACCAACCAGACTGCGGCTGCGGGCATGATCAACTTCGCGCTGCGCCGGGCCCAGAACATCCACTGGCAGGCGACCGATATCGGGCGCGAGCATCATGCCAACATGAAGCACCAGAAGCCGGCGGTGGTCTGGCTCACGGGCCTGTCGGGCTCGGGCAAATCCACGATCGCCAACATGGTCGAGAAGAAGCTGGCGCGGATGAACCGCCACACTTTCCTGCTCGATGGCGACAACGTGCGCCACGGCCTGAACAAGGATCTGGGCTTCACCGAGGCCGACCGCGTGGAAAACATCCGGCGCGTCGGCGAGGTCGCGAAGCTGATGACCGACGCGGGCCTCATAGTGGTCACGGCCTTCATCTCGCCCTTCCGCTCGGAGCGCGACATGGTGCGCGCAATGATGCAGCCGGGCGAATTCCTCGAAGTCTTCGTGGATACGCCGCTCGAAGTGGCCGAGGCGCGCGACGTGAAAGGGCTCTATGCCAAGGCGCGATCCGGCCAGCTGAAGAACTTCACCGGCATCGACTCGCCCTACGAGGCACCCGAGAACCCCGAGATGCGGATCGACACCACCGCGATCAGCCCCGAGGAAGCGGCGGAATTGATCCTCGCTCGGCTCATTCCGTAAGCGACGACAACGACTGCACCATTTCACGCGAACGTGCAGCCCTCCCGGGGGTTGCACGTTTTCGTTTTGGCCTTGACCTTGCTCGGGGGCGCGCCCCAACCTGCCCGAAATACCGCCAGCAGAAAGAAGCCCGAATGCCGATCGAAAACGTGCACTTCAGCGAACTCGAATTTTCCCGCCGGATCGCGCTCGTACGCGCGGCAATGGCGCAGCGCGAGATCGACATTCTCTTCATCACCAACCCGTCTAACCAGTTCTGGCTGACAGGTTATGACGGCTGGTCCTTCTACACCCATCAGGGCGTGATCCTGCCGATGGAGGGCGCCCCCTATTGGTGGGGCCGCTTCATGGATTCCAACGGCGCGCGCCGCACCGTCTGGATGGAGGAGGAAAACATCCTCCATTACAACGACGCGATGGTGCAATCCGACATCATGCACCCGATGGAAGACCTCGCCTCTCACCTGCGGATCATGGGCTACGGCAAGGCCCGGATCGGCGTCGAGATGGAGACCTATTTCTACACCGCGAAAGCGCATGCAGTCCTCTTCGAAGGGCTGCCCGAAGCGACGCTGCTCGATGCCTCTGTGCTGGTGAACTGGCAGCGCCTGATCAAATCCGACGAGGAGCTGCGTTTCATGCGCCGTGCCGCACGGATCTCCGAACTGGTGATCCAGCGTGCGGTGGAACTGGCCGAGCCGGGGCTGCGCAAGCATGATCTGGTCGGCGAATTGTACAAGACCGCCGTGCAGGGCGAGGAAGACAGCTGGGGCGATTATCCGGCCATCGTGCCGATGCTGCCCTCGGGTCCGGATGCCTCCGCGCCGCACCTGACATGGAACGGCGAGGCACTGAAAGCTGGCGAAGCGACCTTCGTCGAGCAATCCGGCTGCTACCGTCGCTATCACGCGCCGCTCTCGCGCACGATCTTTCTGGGCAAGCCCCCGCAGCATGTCCTCGATGCGAGCGAAGCGCTGACCGAAGGCCTCAACGCCGGGATCGAAGTCGCGCGTGCCGGGAACCGCGCCTGTGACATCGCCCGCGCACTGAACGTCGAGCTGGCCAAGGTCGGCATCGAACGTCCGAACCGCGCGGGCTACGCGGTGGGCTGCTCCTACCCGCCGGATTGGGGCGAGCATACCGTCTCGATCCGCGACACCGACGAGACGATCCTCGAGCCCGGCATGACCTTCCACTTCATGCCCGGCCTCTGGATGGATGACTGGGGGATGGAGACGACCGAGACCATCCTCATCACCGAGGACGGCCCCGCCGAGCCGCTGTGCAACATCGAGCGCAAACTGTTCGTCAAGGACTGAGCCGATGCGGATCGACACCACCCGCGCGATCCTATCGGACCTGATCGCCTATCCGACGATATCGACCGACAGCAACCTGCCGATCATCCACTACATCGCGGACCGGCTGGAAACCGTCGGCGCGGCGGTAGAGGTCATGGTCGACGAGAGCGGCCACAAGGCGAACCTTTTCGCGACGCTGGGCGAGGCAGGCGATGGCGGGCTGGTGCTGTCGGGCCATTCGGACGTGGTACCGGTCACCGATCAGGACTGGACTAGCGATCCTTTCACCATGACCGAGCGCGACGGCAAGCTCTACGGGCGCGGCGCCTGCGACATGAAAGGCTTCATCGCCGCCTGTCTCGGCTCGCTCGATCTGCTGGCCGAGGCCGCGAAAACCCGCCCGGTCCATTTCGCCTTCACCCATGACGAGGAAGTCGGCTGTCTGGGCGCGCAGGAACTGGTGAAGCTGCTGGCGAAACGCCCGGTCAGACCGGCGCTGTGCATCATCGGAGAGCCGACTTCGATGCAGGTCTTCGACGGCAACAAGGGCTGCTGCGAATATACCGTGCGCTTCGAGGGGCTGCCGGGCCATAGCTCCGCGCCTGAGAAGGGCGTGAACGCGGTCGAATACGCTGTGCGCTACATCAACCGCCTGTTCGAGCTGCGCGCCGAGCTGATCAAACGCTGCCCCGAAGGCTCGCGCTTCGATCCGCCGCAGACGACGCTCAACGTAGGCGCGCTGAAAGGCGGCATTTCTCATAACGTGATCGCGCCGCGCGCCGAACTGGCCTGGGAGATGCGCCCGATCAATGCCGCTGACATGGATTTCGTCAAAGCCGAGATCGCGAGCTACGTCGAAGACACGCTGCTGCCCGAGATGCGCGCCATCGCGCCGGAAGCCGCGATCTCCACCGAGACCATCGGCGAGGTCGTGGGGCTCGAGCCGATGGACGACAACGCCGCGCGCGATCTGGTCTTCGCGCTGACCGGGCAGAACCACGCAGGCTGCGTTGCTTTCAACACCGAGGCCGGGTTGTTCCAGTCGCTCGGAATGGACGCGGTGATCTGCGGGCCCGGCTCGATCGAGCAGGCCCATAAGGCCGACGAGTTCGTCTCGCTCGAGCAGATGGATCAGGCGCTGACGATGTTGGGCAAGCTCGCCAGCGCCCGGAACTGAGTGCGCCTGGCCGCCTCTCCGATCAGTTCAGGCGCTTGCCGGTTTTCGGATCAAAGAGATGCAGATCCTCGGCGTTCACCGACAGCCGCACCTGCCCCACCGCCTGCTTCTCCATATGCACGCCCGGCAGCGCCGCGGTCATCGGCTCGCCGCGCCCTTCCAGCGTTCCGTGCAGAAGCGTATTCGCCCCTAGCGGTTCGGACAGGGTAACATTCAGCGTCAGCGGGCCATTGTCATCGGGATGCAGGTGTTCGGGCCGAATCCCGAGGCTGACGGGGCGATCGGGCAGATCGGTCGGCCCGAGCGTCACATGGCCCAGCATCACCCGCCCTCCGCGCACCTCGGCATCGATGACGTTCATCGACGGGCTGCCGATGAACTGCGCCGCGAAGATGGTCACGGGGCGCTCATAGACTTCGAGCGGGGTGCCGATCTGCTCGGCCACGCCGCCGTTCATCACGATCATCCGGTCGGCCATGGTCATCGCCTCGACCTGATCATGGGTCACGTAAAGCGCGGTCACGCCGAGCTTGCGCTGCAGCTCGCGGATTTCGACGCGCATCTGCACCCGCAGCTTGGCGTCGAGGTTGGACAGCGGTTCGTCGAACAGGAAGACCGACGGCTCACGCACGATGGCGCGGCCCATCGCAACCCGCTGACGCTGCCCGCCGGACAGTTCGCGCGGCTTTCGCTCGAGATAGTCCGACAGCTGCAACAGCTTCGCGGCCTCATCGACGCGGCGCTTGATCTCGGACTTCGACATGCCCGCGATCTTCAGCCCGTAGCCCATGTTCTGGCGCACCGACATATGCGGGTAGAGCGCGTAGTTCTGGAACACCATCGCGATATCGCGATCCATCGGCTCGCGCTCGTTCACGCGGGCCTCGCCGATGCGGATCTCACCCTCGGAGATACTCTCCAGCCCCGCGACCATGCGCAACAGCGTCGATTTCCCGCAACCGGAGGGACCGACGATGACGATGAATTCGCCGTCCTGGATGTCGATCGAGACCCCGTGCAGCACCTCGGTCTTGCCGAAACGTTTCTTGATATTTTCGAGTTCAACGGTCGCCATTGTCTGCCCTTATTTCTCGCTGTCCACGAGACCGCGAATGAAGAGTTTCTGCATCGAGATCACCACGATCACCGGCGGGATCATCGCGAGGATGGAGGTCGCCATGATGACCGGCCAATCGGCGATATCGTCGCCCGACGGGAACATCTGCTTGAGCCCCATGACGATCGTGTTCATCTCGGGATTGGTGGTGATGAGGAGCGGCCAGAGATACTGGTTCCAGCCGTAGATGAAGAGGATCACGAAGAGCGCCGCGATATTCGTGCGGCTCATCGGCAGCAGGATATCGAAGAAGAAGCGCATCGGACGCGCGCCGTCGACTCGGGCGGCCTCTGCCAGCTCGTCCGGCACCGTCAGGAAGAACTGCCGGAACAGGAAGGTCGCCGTCGCCGACGCGATCAGAGGCAGGATCAGGCCGGAATAGCTGTTGAGCATCCCGAAGCCCGCGACCACCTCGTAGGTCGGCACGATCCGCACCTCGACCGGCAGCATCAGCGTGATGAAGATCATCCAGAAGAAGAAGCGCCGTCCCGGAAAGCGGAAATAGACGATCGCGAAGGCCGACAGGAGCGAGATCGCGATCTTTCCGAGCGCGATCCCCAACGCCATCACCAGCGAGTTCACCAGCATCGTCGCGACCGGCACATTCACCCCGGAGAACAGCGCATCCGAGTAGTTCTCGATCAGGTGCGAGCCCGGCATCACCGGCATCGGCGCCTGCGCGATCTCCTGCTGGGTATGGGTCGAGGCCACGAAGGCCAGCCAGATCGGGAAGAAGATCACCAGTACGCCCGCGATCATCAGCACATGGGTCAGCCACAGGCCGGAGCCGCGTTTTTCCACCATGCCCGGGGGCGGTTCGTTGTGCATGTCAGCCATCAGTAATGCACCCGCTTCTCGACGAATTTGAATTGCAGCACCGTCAGGAAGCCCACGACCACCAGCAGCACCACGGATTGCGCGGCAGAGCTTCCGAGATCCTGACCCACGAAGCCATCGGCGTAGACCTTGTAGACCAGGATCGTGGTCGCCTGTTGCGGCCCGCCGGAGGTGATCGTGTGGATCACGCCGAAGGTCTCGAAGAAGGCGTAGACGATATTGACGACCAGCAGAAAGAAGGTCGTGGGCGACAGGAGCGGCAGCACGATCGTGAAGAAGCGCCGCCAGAACCGCGCCCCGTCGATCGCCGCCGCCTCGATCACCGATTTCGGCACCGCTTGCAGCGCCGCGAAATAGAACAGGAAGTTGTAGCTGATGCGGCCCCAGGCCGACGCCACGACGACGAGGCCCATCGCCTCGTTCTCGTTGAGCACATGGTTCCAGTCATAACCCATCTGGTTGAGATAGAAGGCGACCACACCGATCCGCGTGTTGAACATGAAGAGCCACAGCACACCGGCCACCGCGGGCGCGACCGCGTAGGGCCAGATCAGAAGCGTGCGGTAAGTTCCCGCCCCTTTCACCAGCCGATCCGCCAGCACCGCGAGGAACAGCGCCGGGATCATCGAGACCAGTGTCACAAGGGTCGAGAACACCGCCGTCGTCACAAAAGACGCGCGATAATAGGGGTCGTTGAACAGGTATTCGAAATTGCCGAGGCCCACATATTGCATCGACAGGCCGAACGGATCGGGGATGAACAGCGATTGCCACACCGCCTCGCCCGCCGGGTAGAAGAAGAACACGGCCGAGATGATCAACTGCGGCGCGAGCAGCAGCATCGGCAAGAGCCAGCCCTTGAAGGTTACGCGCTTTTCCATATCGGGATCGGGGCCTTAGAATAGAAATAGCCGCGGGCAGGGTTCTCCCCGCCCGCGGCTGGATTTGGGTTAGCGGTTGGCTTGCTCGAAGCGGCGCAGCAGCTGGTTGCCACGCTCCACCGCGTTGTCGAGCGCGTCTTGCGCGGTCTTGTCACCGGCCCAGACAGCCTCCAGTTCCTCGTCGATGATGCCGCGGATCTGGTCGAAGTTGCCCAGGCGGATGCCCTTCGAATTCTCGGTCGGCGCATTCGCGGTCATCTGCTTCACGGCCACGTCAGTGCCGGGGTTCTTTTCGTAGAAGCCCTGCTCACGGGTCAGCTCGGCCGCGGCCTTGGTGATCGGCAGGTAGCCGGTATCCTGGTGCCACTTCGCCTGCACTTCCGGCGACGAGAGGTAGTTCAGGAATTCAGCGACGCCCTTGTAGTGGTCGTCATCCTTGCCAGCCATGACCCAGAGCGAGGCGCCCCCGATGATTGTGTTCTGCGGCGCGCCGTCGACGTCACCCCAATAGGGCAGCGGGTGCACTTCGAAGTTGAACTTGGCTTCGGACTTGATGCCCGCGTAACCGGCCGAGCTCTCGGTGAAGAGCGCGCAGGTGCCGGCACGGAAATCGGCACCGCCTTCGTTGCGGCGGCCCTTGTAGACGAACTCGCCCTTCTTGGCCCAGTCACCCAGCGTCTGGATGTGCTTGACCTGAACGGGGCCGTTGAACTCCAGCTTCGCGTCGAGACCGGCGAAGCCGTTCTCCTGGCTCGCGAAGGGCACGTTGTGATAGGCCGAGAGGTTCTCGAGCTGGATCCAGCTCTGCCAGGCGGTGGTCATCGGGCAATCGACGCCCGCTTCCTTCAGCTGGTCGAGCACCTTGCCGACATCTTCCCAGGTAGTCAGCGGCGCATCCTTGGCGACGCCTGCCTTGTCGAGCATGTCGCGGTTGACCCAGAGAACCGGCGTCGAGGAGTTGAAGGGCAGCGACAGCATCTTGCCGTCGGTGGTGGTGTAGTAGCCCTTCACCGCGCCGATGTAATCGTCGGGATTGAAGTCCACGCCGGCGTCTTCCATCACCTGGTAGACCGGCTTGATCGCGCCCTTGGCGGCCATCATCGTCGCCGTGCCGACCTCGAACACCATCAGGATGTCGGGCTGTTCCCCGGCGCGGAACGCGGCGATCCCGGCGTTCAGCGTTTCCGAGTAGTTGCCCTTGTTGGTCGCCACGACCTCATACTGGTCCTGGCTGGCATTGAAGTCCTTGACCTGCTGATCGACGAGCTCGCCGAGACGGCCGGTAAAGGCGTGCCAGAACTGGATTTCCGTTGCTGCATTGGCCGTGAAGGGCGCAATGAGCGAGGCCGACGCAAGCGCCGCACCGAGTGCAAAATTCTTCATGTCTTCCTCCCATATGTAGCGGGATTCATTGTTGGATGGATCTGAGGCCCCGTGCGAAGCCTCCGCGCTACGCGGCGTAGTGTGCGGATGTAACAGGAACAAAACAAGAGAGTGATTTCGGTTTCGCTTTGCCTCTCGGTCGCGCGATCCAGCGCGGTACGGCGGCTTCTCAGCCCTTTCCTGCTAAGCTTTTTCGAGATTCCTCGAAGTTTTGCATGACGCTAGATCACGACTTTGTGAAGCGCATTTTTGCGCGATTCGATCGAAACCGAACAAAAACCGACAGTCGCGCGAAACACCCGATTACGATCAGCTTTCCTCGCGGCGCTTTCCCGAATCCCTTAGATTTGCCAAATCATTGAAATGGTTCAACTCGGTCCGGATCATCGTTCGCAGCCTGATCGACTGCCTCACCTTCTTCTACGAGATGCGCCTGAGGGAGATGGACCGTATCGCGCAGGCCAATCAACCGCCGTATCGAAAATCACGCACATGCGCGGGCATCTCGACACCGTCGAGATTGCGCGGATCGGGGATCGGGTCGCCCACCTCCATACGGATCGGGATTACCCCGGCCCAGATCGGCAGCGCGTAATCCTCCTCGTCGTCACTCGGCCCGCCGGTGCGGATCTTCGCCGCGCCCTCGGTGATCTCCATCCCCAGCACGGTCGTCGCCTTCAGATCCTGTTCGTGGTCTGGGCGCAGCGTCTCGTAGCGGCCCGGATAGAGATGGTTCACGAAATTTCCGAGCTTTTGCAGCTTCTCCGCCGGATCCTCCACCTTGAACGCGACACCAAAGAGCATGACCGAGCGCGTGTTCAGCGAATGATGCATGCCAGAGCGCGCCAGAACCAAACCATCGAGGATCGAGACCGTCAGACAGACCTCTGTCTCCTTTTGACTGCGCAGCGCGCGGCTCGCGGAAGAGCCATGCCAATAGACGTGATCGCCTTCGCGCCATTGCATCGTCGGCGTCACGTAGGGCTTGCCGTCCCGGACATAGCCCACATGGCACATCGGCTGCGCGTCGAGGATCGTGTTGATGCTGTCGCGGTCGAAATGGCCGCGCTCATGCAGGCGGCGCAGGCGGGAACGGTCGGTTACAGGGAGGGTCTCGGTCATGGTCTGCCTCATGTCTGACTTGTGCCCTCAGCGATAGCGGCCTACTGGATCGGAAAACATGTCCAGTTTCGCAAAAATGCAGCAGTCCAATTTAAACACCGCCCTGTTTGGTCTTTCGCTGGATCGAAACTCCGGTCTGCCGCTGCATGCGCAACTGACCCATGTCCTGCGCGAGATGCTGCGCGCCGATCCCGCCGCAGCCGGAGAGCGCCTGCCGCCAAGCCGCGCATTGGCCGAGGAGCTGTCGGTCTCGCGCATGACAGTGACCACCGCCTATGATCAGCTGATCGCCGAGGGCTACCTGAGCACCCGCCCCGGCGGCGGCACCTATGTCGCCGAGGATCTGCCCCATCTCGTTCCTCCTACCCCGCGAAAAGCATCAAGGGCCGCGCAAGGGGCGCCTCCGCCAGCTTGGCTGCCTTTCCAGCCCGGCCTGCCCGATCAGGCGCTGTTCCCGCACAGGCTTTGGGCGCGCCACCTCGAGCGCGCGTGGCGCACCCCCGATCCCACCCTTCTGGACCGGCCCGACCCGTTCGGCTGGCCGCCGCTGCGGCTGGCGATCCGCGACCACCTCGCGGCGTGGCGCGGCCTCGATTGCGCGCCGGAACAAGTGGTGATTACCGGCGGCGCATGGGACGGGTTCGACCTGATCGCGCGTAGTGCGATCGCCCCCGGCGGGCTGATCGCGACCGAGGATCCCGGCTGGGCGACGATGGGCCATGTGCTGGCCTCCAGCGGCCTCAACGAGCACCCGGTGCGGATCGACGCCGAAGGGCTGGACCCGGTACATCTGCCGACCGGCACCCGCGCCGTCATCATCACCCCCTCGCGCCATTTCCCGACCGGGGCGGCGATGCCGCTCACGCGCAGGCTGACGCTTCTTGACTGGGCGCGTGCCCATGATGCGCTGATCGTCGAGGATGATTATGACAGCGAATTCCGTTATCGCGGCCAGCCCCTGCCCGCGCTGGCGGGGCTCGACGGGCTGCAGCGCGTGATCTACATGGGCAGCTTCTCGAAACTGCTCAGCCCGGCGCTGCGGATCGGCTATATCGTGCTGCCCGAGCGGCTTGTCGGGCCGATGCGGGCGGCGATCGACGCGACGGGGCCGCGGGTTTCGATGGTACCGCAACCGGCGCTGGCGAGCTTCATGGCGAGCGGCGAATTCGCGACCCATCTACGGCGGATGCGGCGCCATTACGCGAAACGGCAGCGCCACCTTCTGAACGCGCTGACAGGGCTCGAGGAGTATCTCCGGCTCCAGCCCGATCCGTCGGGAATGCATCTCTGCGCGGGTCTCGGCCCGGCCCTCGTGCCCGCCGGCGACCGCGCGATATCCGAGCGCGCGAAGGCGGCCGGTCTTACCCTGCGCGCTCTGTCGTCGCACGCACGCCTGCCCGACCCGCCGCAAGGCGTCCTGCTTGGGTACGCGGGTTTCGACGAACCGACGCTAAGCGCCGCAGCAGAGAAGCTGCGGGCACTTCTGACGTCGCTTCCATGACCGCCGACCTCGCAACTCACAACAGGGTGACCTTACGTCGAGAAAGCACTCGCCCTCTTGGCAAGCCCGCGCTGTTTGCCAAAACTAACGCGCGAGTAAAAAACGGGCGCGTGACTTGATCCAAGCGCACGGGAGCGGAGGACAGGATGCGCGGATGGAAAGCGGTGCTCGGCGGGATTGGCCTGCTTTTCATGGCGGCTTTGATTTACGCGATCATCGTGCCTCCGGAACTGCTACGCGTCGGCGCGGGCTATAGCGCGAAGATTACCTGCTCGGCGCTGGTCCTGCAGGACCGCGACCCCGACGAGGTTCTCGAAACCGATGTGCAGGCGCCAGGCAATCCGCTGCTGCGCGCCTTCTGGGTCAGCCCCGATCGCCGGGCGGGCCGCGTCTGGGCGGCTTTCGCCGGGATCATCGCGCCCACGACAGCGGAGCAACGCATGGGTCTCGGTTGCGCGACCTTCCCCGACGGCGATCTGGCCGACGCCCCCGAACAGGCCGCCCCGCCCGCGCCGGGACCGAGCAAGAGCGTCGCCCTCTGGCCCGCGGGATCGAAGACCGAACTGACGGGACAAGGCCGCTTTGCCGATGTCTTGCAAAACGATGCGCTGACCGGGCCGGGGATGCGCGCGGTGGTAGTGATCAAGGACGGTCAGCTCGTGGCCGAGCGCTACGGCGATGGATTCGATGCGAAGACACCGCTTCTGGGCTGGTCGATGACGAAGACCGTCACCGCCGCCCTTGTCGGCACCGCGATCGAGGCGGGCAAGCTGCGGATGGATCAAAGCGATCTACTGCCCGAATGGCAGGGCGACGACCGGGCGAAGATCACTGTCGCGCAGCTGATGTCGATGTCGAGCGGGCTGCATTTCAACGAGGATTACGGCGACGTCTCGGACGTGACGCGGATGCTCTACCTCGAGCCGGACATGGCGAAGTTCGCAGCGTCGCAGCCGCTCGATCATCCGCCCGGCACGCATTTCAGCTATTCCAGCGGCACCGCAGTCCTGCTGTCGCGCATCTGGCAAAACGCGGTGGGCGACACCTCCACCGCACTCGCTTGGCCGCGCCGCAAGCTGTTCGGTCCGCTCGGGATGAACTCGGCCACGCTCGAGACCGACGCCTCCGGAACCTTCGTCGGCAGCTCCTACCTCTACGCGACCGCGCGGGACTGGGCGCGGTTCGGACAGTTTCTGCTTCAGGACGGCCAATGGGAGGGGCGGCAATTGCTGTCCGCCGAGTTCGTAAAGCGGATGCATGCGCCCGCGCCGACCGACGGGGTCTATGCGCAGGGCATGATCTGGCTCGCCGGGCCGAGCGATCAGCAGAAAGCGGGCGACGACGCGCGGTTCGGCCTGCCCGCCGACACCTATTGGCTCGAGGGGCATGACGGGCAGACTGTCACCGTGATCCCCTCGGCCGATATGGTCGTGGTGCGGATGGGGCTGACGCCGTCGGACCTGAACTACCGCCCGCAGAAGCTGGTGGCAGCATTGCTGGAGGCGGCAAAGACCACCACTCAGGCCTCGTCGAACATCCCTTCGAACAGCGCCGAAGACAGGTAACGCTCGCCCGAATCCGGCAGCACGACGACGATGGTCTTGCCCGCATTCTCCGGTTCGCGCGCAAGGCGGAGGGCTGCCGCAGCCGCCGCGCCGCAGGAGATCCCTGCCAATATGCCCTCTTCGCGCGCCAGCCGCCGGGCTGTCTCGATAGCCTCATCATTGCTGACCTGCTCGATCCGGTCCACGAGATCCATGTCGAGCACCTTTGGCACGAAGCCTGCGCCGATGCCCTGAATCTTGTGAGGACCGGGGTGCAGCGCTTCGCCCGCGCGGGCCTGCGTCAGAACCGGGCTCGCCTCGGGCTCGACCGCGACCGAGATCAGCGGCAGGCCCTTTTCCTTTTTCAGATAGCGCGAGACACCAGTGATCGTGCCGCCCGTGCCGACGCCCGCGACGAAGATATCGACCACGCCATCGGTATCCTCGAAGATCTCCGGGCCGGTAGTCTTCTCGTGAATCTCGGGGTTCGCGAGGTTGTTGAACTGCTGCAGCAACACGTAGCGGTCGGGATCCGAGGCCGCGATCTCCTCGGCCTTGGCGATCGCCCCCTTCATGCCCTGTGCGCCTTCGGTGAGCACCAGCTTCGCGCCATAGGCCAGCAGAAGCTTGCGCCGCTCGATGCTCATCGTGTCGGGCATGGTCAGCGTGATCGGGATACCGCGCGACGCGGCGACGAAGGCCAGCGCGATCCCCGTGTTGCCCGAGGTCGGCTCGACGATCTCCTTGCCGGGGCCGAGCACGCCGCGCTCCTCCGCGTCCCAGATCATGTTCGCCCCAACGCGACACTTCACCGACCACGCCGGGTTGCGCCCTTCGATCTTGGCCAGAACGGTCGCGCCCGCGCCCTCCGTCATGCGGTTGAGCCGCACCAGCGGCGTGTTTCCGATGCTGAGCGAGTTATCCTCGTAAATCCGTGCCATGCGCGCGCTCCCTTTCAGCCTGCTGCCGCCCCATCAGATAACCAAAGGCGGTCGAGGGAAAGGCGAAAGCGACGCGAGCGGCGACGTGCCCTTTCACTGGAGAGCGCGCAGAGACGTCAGGACGTCGTAATTCGGGCAATCCGTCGGGATGGCCTGCGGCCCCTCACCTTTCTCGGCCAGAACAGCGAGGCAGAATTCGGTGCGCCCGCAGGTCGCACAGGTTGTGATCATCTCGGCAAAGTCGGCTTGTGTGAGAAAGCCGTCACGCATCGCTTCGGAAATGTTCACTCCGAGACGCCGCGCCATGCCGCGCGTCACCCAGAAGTTCAGATCGACATCGCTTTGCATTCCCATCATTCCACTCCTTCGGGTTCAGCCCCAATGGTCGCGCGCAGACGCGTCATCATCAGGCGGTTTTCGCAATAGGCGGGAGGGGCTTTCGCGGGGTTCATTTGCGGATCGTGCTCGGCCAGCCAGAGCAGGCAGGCCCCGGCTTCGCGGCACTTGGTGCAGCGGATCAGCGCGTCTTTCCATGCTTCGCCGCTAAGCCGCCCGGCGGCCATCTCCATGCTGAGATCGCCGCCCATCTGCTGGGCCATGCGGTTCATCATCGACGCATGGCGATTGAGGTGCTTGGCAGCGGTCATGGCAGCCTCCCTTGAAACAGTCATCCCGGTGATGGGCCGACTCTGCCGCAGGGGCCGTGATTTCGATATGATTCAGATCAAGCGTCGCGTTCCGCTCTGTCGCTGTCGAGGTCATGGCCGACGTCACAGTCCAGATCGGGAGCAAAGCGCGCCGCCAGCGCCTGCGCTTCCTCCGCGATCACCGCGCGGTCGCGCCTCAAGGTCATCGCGGATTGCGAATGGGCGGCTGCGCGCAGCGCCTGATGTGCGGCGGGACGGCCGAAATGAGCGGGATGCATCTCGGCCAGAGCTTCCAGCACCTCCTGCTGGCGCAGCGCGACCTCCAGATGCCCGGCTCCGTCGCGCGCGATCGCGGCGAACGCGTCCTCGGTATACTGCTCGGGCGTCACCGCGCGCACATAGACGCGGTCGAAAACGCAATCGGGGCTCTTCGGTGGATGCCAATCGGCCAGCACCCGCACCAGACGCCCGAGAATATCGATACCGGTTCCGGGGTCGTTGATCGCCGGCGAAAGCGCGCGCGAGGCAATCTCGGCCAGCGCGATCAGGCCGAATTGCGGATCCTGGTCGAAATCGCGCGCGTGATCGATGGTGAAGGCGTCGCGCGCGGCCTCCTCGATCGCCTCGCGGGTCTCGGCGTCGCCCGGCAGCGCGTCGCATCGCACCAGATCGGATGCGCCGTGGACGAATTCGCCGGTCCGTCCGCAAAGCCAGATGTGGCAGTCATGCGTCTCGGCCACCTTTTGCAGCGCCCCCATGTCGACATGCTGCACATGGCCGGTCCGCGTCGACGTGATCCCGAATACCCCGGGGGGCGGGTCTTCCCATTCCTTGCCGCCGAGCCACGGCCGCTCGCAGCGCGCTTTCAGCGCCGTGCTCGCAGCGTCCTCGACCCGGCTGATCACATCGCCGAGCCGTCCGAACTCGCTCAAATGCTGCACCCAGCGCAACAGCGATATCACCACCATCGCCACCACGCCGAGCGTGACGACCAGCAGGATGAATCGCCCGGAGTCGTCATAGACATCCGTCTCGAGCGCGATGATCCCGACCAGCGAAAAGACGAAAGAGCCGATGAAGCTCGCCAGCACGTTCTGGGTCACGCGGTCGGTCTGCATCAGCTTGATCGCGCGCGGCGTGGCTCCGGTCTGGGCCGAGCTGAACGCGGTGATCATGATCTGCAGCGAAAACGTCGTGACGGTCAGCATCGCGGTGGCGATGATCTTCAGGATCGGCTCCACCGAGCCCGCGCCCATCTTGTAGCCGATATCCGCGGGTACGAGGTAGCCGAAGCCCGCCGATCCCAGCGCGGTCGCGATCCCCAGCACGCCGAAGGCCGTCACCCGCACCCAGATCTCGCGCAGGATAACCCTCAGCCGCCAGCGCAGTCGCGAAAAGATTGTCATAGGTTCTTCGTCCCCGTCCCCTGTTCCCGCGTCCCGGACCCGCCTTTCCCGGCGGCCTCTCTCTCAAATCTCAAGCCCGCAGACCTTGGGCGGGTTCCTCAGCTGCCCGCCGGGATCTTGCCCGCGCGCAGTTGGGCAACGGTATTTCGCACCACGTCGAAGCGCAGCTGGTTGGGCGGGTGAGAACCCAGCATCTTGTCGCCCGGGTCCGGCAACCGCAGGAAGAACTGCGCGCCCTTGAGCGGGTCGTAGCCCGCATCCCACGTGATGATCGTACCGAGCCGGTCGGCCTCAAGCTCGTAATCCTTGGAATAGAGCCGCGAGCCGATTTCGGCCCCGATGCGCCGCGCGCGCTGGATCGTGAGCGGATCGGCGCCCTGTGCCTGCACCGCACGCCCCAGATAAGCCGCCCCCACCGCCGCATCGCGTTCGCGCGCCGCGATATGGCCCGCGATGTGATGCGCGGCCTCGTGGCCGATCACGAAGGCCAGCTCGTCGGCATTGCGCACCTCGGCGATCATCGCGAGTGTCACCCCGATCACCGGACGACCCGAACGGTCCATGGTCTGGAAGGCGTTCGCGTCGAGATCGAGCCGGTCATCGACCACGAAAAGGTAGTCGCAATTGAGGTTCCGCGTGCGCTTGCGACATTCCGACTCGATCTGCGGCTCCATGCGCTCGCCGACATCGACCAGCCGCGTCACCGCCACCTCGGCACGCTTCTTGGCTTCGGGCGAGAGCTCGCTCTCCGGGACGGGCTGCATCGGCGCCATGGTCGGCACGCAGCCCGACAGCAGCGTCGCAGCGAGCGAGAGGGTCACGAGAAGGAAACGGGCGGAAGGCATCGACGGGAAAACACCCCAGAGACAGGATTTGTCCCAGCTTAACGACTTGGCCTGCAGCCGCCTAGTGTCCTCCACGTACTCTCCCGCAAGCGGCGGCGTGATTTCGCTTTTTCGGATCGGCAAGCCGCGCTAGCATGAGGTCATGTTTACCATCGAACACGAATTCGACGCGACCGTGATCACCCTTGTAGACGAAGGGGCGGATCCGCGCGATTATTTGCAGGAAGACATCACGATCAGCTCTTTCGAGGATTGCGTGGTGGTCGAACAGCTCGACGAGCAGACCGAGCAGGTGCAGACGATCACCTTCAGCCATGCCCAGCTGCGGGAGCTGGCGGCGGCGCTCAACCTGCCCGAAGGCGTCTATCGCCTGAAGCAGACCGACAGCACCGCCGAGGACGGCTGAGGGGCCTGCCCGGCCCCGCGCGCCCGCTCAATCGAGACGGAACACCTTGTCGCGCGCGGTCTCGCCCCGGATCAGCGTCAGCCGCGACTTCGCCACACCTAGCGCCTTTGCCAGCAATTTGACGACCGCCGCATTGGCCTTGCCGTTCTCCGGAACGACCGTGACATAGGCCCGAAGCCCATCTTCCCCGACCCGTATCTCGTTGCGCGACGCTTTTGGCGTCACGCGCAGGGCGATTTCGTTGCCAGGAATTGCGAGGTGGCTGAGATCCGTCATCGTCGCGCAGCATAGGCGCTGCACGATCGCATACAAGACAGTTGCCCATGCTGCGGTTGCAATCACATGCCGAGCGCCCGATATCTGGCGCAACAGACGGAGATTTTCATGACTGAACTGCCCGAAGTGAACCCGGCCGAGCGCAATGACGCGGCGATGGCTTTCCTTCTGACCCGCCGGTCACGCCCGGCGAAAACCCTCAAGGCTCCTGCCCCCGACGAGGCCGCGCTGCGCGAGATCCTGACGGCCGCCGCGCGCACTCCCGATCACGGCAAGCTGGAGCCGTGGCGCTTCATCACCATCACGCGCGAGGCCGCGCAGCGGCTGGGTGCTGAAGCCGAGGCGCGCGCCAAAGCACAGGGCCTTCCCGATGAGAAGATCGCGAAGGCCGGCAAGCAGTTCCATGACAGCCAACTTTGCGTCGCGGTAGTGTCCTCGCCCAAGGAGAGCGAGAAGGTTCCGCAGGTCGAGCAACTCTATTCGGCGGGCGCGGTTTGCCTCTCGCTTCTGAACGCGGCACTCGCGGCGGGCTGGGGCGCGAACTGGCTGACCGGCTGGGCCGCGCATGACGAGGCCTTCGGGCGCGAGATGCTGGGCCTTAAGGACGGCGAAAGCGTCACGGGCTTCATCCACTTGGGTACCGAAGGCGTGACGCCGCCCGAACGCCCCCGTCCCGACCTCGACGCGATCACCACGCGGATTTCGGAATGATCATTTCAAGCTATCTGAAAGCCTGGACCGACCTGCTGCGGCCCGGCGCGATGAAAGTCGTGGGCTTCGGCGTGGCGCTGTCGCTGGGCCTTCTGGTCGCGATCTATGTCGCGATGGTGATGCTGATCGGCTGGCTGATCCCCGACAGCTTTTCGCTGCCCTTCATCGGCGAGATCGGCCATATCGACACCGCGCTGTCGATCGTCTCGGCGGGGGTGATCCTCTTTGCATCGGTCTTCCTGATGGTGCCCGTGGCCTCCGCCTTCACCGGTTTCTTCCTCGAAGACGTGGCGGAGATGGTGGAGGACGTCCACTACCCGACGCTGCCGCCGGTGCGCAAACTCACCTTCGCGGAAGGGATGCGCGACACCGTACGCTTCTTCGGCGTGATCCTTGCCGCCAACATCATCGCGCTGATGATCTACCCCTTCGTGATCCCGCTTGCGCCGCTGATGTTCTTCGGGCTCAACGGTTACCTTCTGGGGCGTGAATACTTCCAGATGGCAGCTTTCCGGCGGATGGAACGCGAGGCGGCGCTCGAACTTTACGAACGCAACAGGGTCACGATCTGGGCCGCGGGCGCGCTGATGGCGGTGCCGCTGTCGATCCCGCTGGTGAACCTGTTCGTGCCGGTGCTGGGAGCCGCAGGCTTCACCCACCTCTTCCACGCGATCACCGGTCGCCGTGGATAAGGGGCGGCGCCTAGGCGCCGCTCACATCTCTTCCTTGATACCCTTGCGGATCAGCAGCCAGTTCACCGGGTAGGCGGTCACGAAACCGGCCATCATCGCGATCTGCATGGCGAACCAGAATTCCGGGTCGGCGGCGTTGATCTCCGCGCCCCAGAGCCCTTTGAACACGGCGAAATGGAAGATCGCCATCATACCGTACATGCCGATCTGCCACGAGGTGAGCGAAGCCACATCGGCCTTCGCCGCCTCCTTGAGTCCCTCGCCAAGCCCGAGCCCGCGCATCGGGGCGATCGAGAAATACTGGAACACGATCCCGATCGCGAGGGCGAAGACGTAATCGAGCCCCCAGACCGCAAAGATCTTGTGCCCCCAGAAATCCGGCCAGCCGAACGCGACCAGAATCACTGGAACGGCGAGCGCGAGGTTCTCGGCCAGAATGTCACCCAAGGTGCAGCCCGCGCCGCAATGCAGTGTCCCCTTCGCGACCGAGACCGGGAAGGGCGCATTGCCATGGCCCGGAAAGCGACTGTGCAACCAGATTACTAGTGGTCCGCCAAACAGCCCGCAAATCGGCCAGACCCACGCCATGATGGCCATGTGAGGCGGGTTTCGACGCACCTGCACGAGAAGATAGATGAACGAGAGCACGCCTACAGCAAGCGATAACCAGCTCAGAACGGTAAACCAGTTTGGTGTCATGGGAGGCTCCTTTCAGCCCCCCAACCCGGCTGATCAGATACGGTTCCCGGCGCGGTCAGCGGCGCAACTGCCCGAAGAAGTCGATATCTTCCAAAGTGATGATCCCCGACAGCAGCACTGCCGCGATGACCGCCCATAGCACGATGGTGACAACGGTGGTGATCTTCACCTTCGCGCCCAGATGCGCCTCGTGCGGTGCGCCTGCGGGAGTGCCCGGCACGACCTCGTCCACATCGCCTTGCGTTTTCAGACGAACCGGCAGGACCATGAAGAAGATCATGAACCAGATCACCGCGAAGAGAATGATGCCGCCCGTGAGACTCATCAGACCTGCTCCAGTTCGATCAGGCAGCCGTTGAAATCTTTCGGGTGCAGGAACAGCACGGGCTTGCCATGCGCACCGATCTTCGGCTCACCGCTGCCCAGAACCCGCGCGCCGTCCGCCTTGAGCTTGTCGCGGGCCTCGAGGATGTCCTCCACCTCGAAACACATGTGATGGATGCCGCCCGCGGGGTTCTTTTCTAGAAAGCCGTTGATCGGACTGTCCTCGCCCAGCGGGTAGAGCAGTTCGATCTTGGTGTTGGGCAGCTCGATGAAGACGACCGTGACGCCGTGATCGGGCTCGTCCTGCGGCGCGCCAACATTGGCACCCAGCGTGTCGCGATACTTGGCCGAGGCCGCCTCGAGGTCAGGCACGGCAATGGCGACATGGTTCAGGCGTCCGATCATCTGGGTCTCCTCCGGTGATATGGATCAAGGGGTAGCGGGGCGCATCGGTTCGCGCAAGCCTGGATGCCCCTGTTCGCGTTAACACGGTGTTAGGCACTTTGCCCCTTACTGGAGAGGACCTGCCGAATCTCGAGAATCCGACGATTTCCATATCGACTGGGGGCCGCCATGAGCGACACGATACCGAACCCGACCCGCACTCCGACGCCGGAGCGTCCGCTGACCGGACTGACGGTGCTGTTGGTGGAGGACAGCCGCTTCGCCTCCGAAGCGGTGCGTCTCCTGTGTCTGCGCTCGGGCGCACGAATCCGTCGCGCCGATTGCCTCGCCTCGGCGGACCGCCACCTCAAGACCTACCGCCCTTCGATCGCGATCGTGGATATGGGCCTGCCCGACGGATCAGGCGGCGATCTCATCGCCGAAATCCGAGGGTTGCGCGGCCCGCATCCGGTGATCCTCGGCACCTCGGGCGATACCGCGCTGAAGGAGGCCGCTCTTGCCGCGGGGGCGAACGGGTTCCTCGACAAACCGATCGAGAGCCTTGCGCTATTTCAGGACACGATCCTCTCCGCCCTTCCCGAAGAGATGCGCCCGCTCGGGTGGCGCCCGCTTGCCGATCTCGTGGTCGAACCGGACCCGCTCGCGCTGCGTGACGACCTGCAACGCCTATCGAACCTCCTGCACGCGGTCGGGGCGGGCATGCCGCTCCCCGCCCTGCCCTATGCGGCGCATTTCCTGTCGAGCGTCGCCCGCTCGGCGCATGACGCGGCACTTGGAGACGCGGCGCAAAGGCTCGGCCGCCGCGGCGGCCCATCGCGCGACGACATGACCCGGGTCACGGAATTGCTCGACGAGCGGATCGCGGCGGCCGGGGCATTCTGACGCGGTCGAGGAACCGCCCGCAAGACTTCGCGTTGCCAAAACGAGTTGAAGCAACCGGAGGACCGCCAGATGAGCTCGATCTACGACGCCATCAAGCAAGATCACGAAAACCACCGTGCCCTGATGAAGAAGATCGCCGATACGTCCGGCGACAGCGCCGCGCGCACCGAAGCGTGGAAAGAGTTCTATTACGACATCAAGTCCCACGCAGCCGCCGAGGAAGAGACCTTCTATTCCAAGCTAATGACCAAGACCTGGGGCCAGGATTCCGCGCGCCACTCGGTCGAGGAACATGCCGAGCTCGACGATCTGCTCGAAGAGCTCAACGAAATGGACATGGCGAGCCCCGGTTGGCTCAACAAGTTCCACAAGCTGGAGCATGATTACAACCACCACATGGACGAGGAAGAGGACGAAATCTTCGGCCGTGCCAAGGAAGTGATCGACGACAGCGAGATCGAGGATTACGGCGAGAAATTCGTCGCGCGTAAGAAAAAGGAGATGAAGCTGGTAGACGAGAAGCGGAACGACGACCCTGAAGGCTGATCGGGCTTCCACCTGAGGCTGGCACGGCACCTGCCGCAAAACATTCCGCTGCGGCTGCATCTTTCCTCCGACGCGAATAGAAAAAGGCCCCGCTCGATCCCGAGCGGGGCCTTTTAGATTCGGACGATAGCGCCGGGATCAGTCTTCTTGAGGAAGAACCCGCAGGCGCAGCTCGCGTAGCTGTTCGTTCATCGGCTCCGACGGCGCGCCCATCATCAGGTCTTCTGCGCGCTGGTTCATCGGGAACATGATGACTTCGCGGATATTTGCGGTATCGGCGAGGATCATCACGATCCGGTCGATGCCGGCGGCGCAACCACCGTGCGGCGGGGCGCCGTATTTGAACGCCTTGACCATACCGCCGAAGCGCTTCTCGACCTCGGAGGCCGGGTAGCCCGCGATCTCGAACGCCTTGTACATCGTCTCGAGCTTGTGGTTCCGGATCGCGCCGGAAAGGATCTCGTAACCGTTGCAGGCGAGGTCATACTGGTAGCCCTTGACCTGCAGCGGGTCGCCTTCCAGCGCCTCCATGCCGCCCTGCGGCATCGAGAACGGGTTGTGCGAGAAGTCGATCTTGCCCTCGTCGTCTTCCTCGTACATCGGGAAGTCGACGACCCAGGCGAACTTGAACTTGGTCTTGTCGGTCAGGCCCAGCTCTTCGCCGATTACGTTGCGCGCACGACCGGCGACGCCCTCGAAACTCGACGGCGCTCCGCCGAGGAAGAAGGCCGCATCACCTTCGCCCAGACCCAGCTGCGCGCGGATCGCCTCTGTCCGCTCGGGGCCGATGTTCTTCGCCAGCGGGCCTGCGCCTTCGAGCGAGCCATCCTCTCCCTTGCGCCAGAAGATGTAGCCCATTCCCGGCAGGCCCTGCTCCTGCGCGAATTTGTTCATCCGGTCGCAGAATTTGCGCGAACCGCCCGTGGGGGCCGGGATCGCGCGGATCTCGGTGCCGTCCTGCTCCAGCAGCTTGGCGAAGATCGCGAAGCCCGAGTCGCGGAAGTGATCCGAGACCACCTGCATCTCGATCGGGTTGCGCAGGTCGGGCTTGTCCGAGCCGTATTTCAGCATCGCCTCGGCATAGGGGATGCGGGGCCAGTTCGGATCGACGGTGCGGTCGTCGCCGAATTCCTCGAACACGCCCTGGATCACCGGCTGCATCACGTTGAAGATGTCTTCCTGCTCGACGAAGCTCATCTCGACGTCCAGCTGGTAGAAGTCGGTGGGCGAACGGTCGGCGCGCGGGTCTTCGTCACGGAAGCACGGTGCGATCTGGAAATACTTGTCGAAGCCGCCGACCATGATCAGCTGCTTGAACTGCTGCGGCGCCTGCGGCAGCGCGTAGAACTTGCCCGGGTGCAGACGCGAGGGCACGAGGAAGTCGCGCGCGCCTTCGGGCGAGGAGGCGGTGATGATCGGCGTCTGGAACTCGTTGAAATCGGCGTCCCACATGCGTTTGCGCATGGATTTCACGACATTCGAGCGCAGGATCATCTTGTCATGCAGGCTCTCGCGGCGCAGGTCGAGAAAGCGATAGGACAGACGGGTCTCTTCGGGATATTCCAGCTCGCCGAAGACCGGCAGCGGCAGTTCCTCGGCCTCACCCAGGATTTCGATGTCGCGAACATAGACCTCGATCTCGCCGGTCGGAATCTTCGGGTTGATCAGGCTCTCGTCGCGCAGTTTCACGGTGCCGTCGATGCGGATCACCCATTCCGAGCGCACTTTCTCCATCGTCTTGAACGCCGGACTGTCGCCGTCGCACAGAACCTGCGTCATCCCGTAATGGTCGCGCAAATCGATGAAGAGCACGCCTCCGTGATCGCGCACGCGATGGACCCAGCCCGCAAGGCGGACGGTCTCACCGGCGTTGGCGGCGCTCAGATCGGCGCAGGTATGGCTGCGAAAGGCATGCATGGGAGGCTCCCGGATCGAGAATTGCGTATAGTCGCGCCGATACACCCGTTGAGAGCGCAAAAGTCAAGCTGTGCGGAGGAACACAGGCACGTCTCGAGCCGATCACGCGCGCGTGGCTCGAAAAAGAGTAAATTTTCGGTTAACTTCAGTGAGAACGGGAACTTTGGTAATTTCACAAAGGTTACCGTCGTGAAGACACACGCTGGAGCCTGCCAGCCCCGGCACGATCCGGAGAGACCGCATGAGAGCTTGGGACTCGCTTCTCGACCGTATGTTGCGCCACCTGATCCGCAGGGGCACACTCGAACTCGTCTATCCTGACGAAACCCTCATACGCTATGGCGACGGCACCGGGAATCCGGTCCGCGTTACCATGAGCAACCCGGAACTGACGAAGAAGATCGTGCTGCGGCCCGACCTCGGTGTCGGCGAAGGCTACATGAACGGCGACTATACGATTGCCGATGACGACCTGCGCGGATTTCTCGCGCTCGCAATCCGCAACCAGACCGGCTCGGGCATGCCATGGTTCGAGAAGCCGCGCGAGGCGAGCCGCTTTTTCGGTCGCCGTTTCGCGCAGTTCAATCCGGTCAACAAGGCCCGCACCAACGTGGCGCATCACTATGACCTGTCGGGCGAACTCTACGATCTCTTCCTCGACGAGGATCGGCAATATAGCTGCGCCTATTTCGAGCGCCCCGACATGACGCTGGAGGAGGCGCAGGAGGCCAAAAAACGCCATATCGCCAAGAAGCTGCTGATCGAACCGGGGATGACCATTCTTGACATCGGCTGCGGTTGGGGCGGCATGGCGATGACGCTGGCGCGCGATTTCGGCGCGAAAGTGGTGGGCGTGACGCTCTCGACCGAACAGCACGCGCTGGCCCGCAAGCGGGTGAAGGAGGCCGGGCTCGAAGACAAGATCGACATCCGTCTGACAGACTATCGCGACGTGACCGACAAGTTCGACCGCATCGTCTCGGTCGGCATGTTCGAGCATGTCGGCGTGCCTCATTACCGGGAATATTTCGCGAAGGTCCGCGAGTTGCTGAAACCGGGTGGCATCTCGCTGATCCATTTCATCGGACGTTCAGGCCCCGGCGGCGCGACGGCCGATTTCATCACCAAATACATCTTCCCCGGCGGCTATTGCCCCGCCATGTCCGAAGCGTCGAACGCGGTCGAACACGAAGGGCTCATCACCACCGATCTCGAAGTGTGGCGGCTGCATTACGCGGAAACGCTGCGCCACTGGTGCGATCGGTTCGAGGCGAATATCGACAAGGCGGTCGCGCTCTATGACGAGCGGTTCTGCCGGATGTGGCGCTTCTACCTCGTAGCCTCGGAGATGGCCTTCCGCCATGGCGGACAGGTGGTGTTCCAGTACCAGCTGGCCCATGAGGTCGGCGACGTGCCGCTGACCCGCGATTACCTCTATCGGGACGACGACGAACAGGAACACAGGCTGGCTGCCGAATAGGCGGATATCCCCTCACCGGGCCGAAATCGGGTCGCGCCCTCCCCGCGCGCGGCCTTGGCGGGGTTGGGTCCGCGCCTCCACGTCATCCCGCAACCCGGCTATCGCGTCCTGACCCTCTTGCGACGCCTGACCCTTTGCGTATAAAGCGCCTCAATTTGCGCAGCGACCAGAGGGGATTCCCATGCCGAAGAGAACAGACATCACGTCAATCCTCATTATCGGCGCCGGGCCCATTGTGATCGGGCAAGCCTGCGAGTTCGACTATTCGGGTGCCCAGGCCTGCAAAGCCCTCCGTGAAGAAGGCTACCGCGTCATCCTCGTCAACTCCAACCCCGCGACGATCATGACCGATCCGGGTCTGGCCGACGCCACCTATATCGAACCGATCACGCCGGAAGTCGTGGCCAAGATCATCGAGGCTGAGCGCCCCGACGCGGTGCTGCCGACGATGGGCGGGCAGACCGGCCTCAACACGGCGCTTGCTCTCGCCGATATGGGCGTGCTGGAGAAATTCGGCGTCGAGCTGATCGGTGCGAACCGTGACGCGATCGAGATGGCCGAAGACCGGAAGCTTTTCCGCGAGGCGATGGACCGGATCGGCCTCGAGAACCCGAAAGCGACCATCGTATCCTCGCCCAAGCGTGAGAACGGCACCTATGACGTCAACGAGGGTGTGCGTCAGGCGCTGGTCGAGCTGGAGCATATCGGCCTGCCCGCGATCATCCGCCCCGCCTTCACGCTGGGCGGCACCGGCGGCGGCGTGGCCTATAACCGCGAAGACTACGAGCGCATTTGCCGCTCGGGCCTCGACGCCTCTCCCGTCTCCCAGATCCTCGTCGACGAGTCGCTGCTGGGCTGGAAAGAATTCGAGATGGAGGTCGTGCGCGACCGCGCCGACAACGCCATCATCGTCTGCGCCATCGAGAACGTCGACCCGATGGGCGTCCATACCGGTGACTCGATCACCGTGGCGCCCGCGCTGACGCTGACCGACAAGGAATACCAGATCATGCGCAACGGCTCGATCGCCGTGCTGCGCGAGATCGGCGTCGAGACCGGCGGATCGAACGTGCAATGGGCAATCAACCCCGAAGATGGCCGCATGGTCGTGATCGAGATGAACCCGCGCGTATCGCGCTCCTCGGCGCTAGCCTCCAAGGCCACCGGCTTCCCGATCGCCAAGATCGCGGCGAAACTCGCCGTGGGCTACACGCTGGACGAGCTCGACAACGACATCACCAAGGTCACGCCCGCCAGCTTCGAGCCGACCATCGACTATGTCGTCACCAAGATCCCGCGCTTCGCCTTCGAGAAATTCGCAGGCTCCAAGCCGGAACTGACGACGGCGATGAAATCGGTGGGTGAGGCGATGGCGATCGGCCGGACCTTCCACGAATCCGTGCAGAAGGCGCTCGCCTCGATGGAGACGGGCCTCAGCGGCTTCGACGAGATCGAGATCGACGGCGCGCCGGAGAAGGCCGCCGTCATCAAGGCGATCTCGCAGCAGACGCCCGACCGGATGCGCCTGATCGCGCAGGCGATGCGCCACGGGCTGAGCAATGAGGAAATCCAGCACGCGACCGCGTTCGATCCGTGGTTCCTCGCCCGCATCCGCGAAATCGTCGAGGCCGAGAACGAGATTCGCAAGAAGGGCCTGCCGCTCGACGAAAAGGGTCTTCGCAATCTCAAGATGATGGGCTTCACGGACGCGCGTCTCGCCAAGCTGACTGGCCGCGACGAAGCGCAGGTCCGCCGCGCCCGCCGCAACCTTGGCGTCACCGCGGTCTTCAAGCGCATCGACACCTGCGCCGCCGAATTCGAGGCGCAGACGCCCTACATGTACTCGACCTACGAGGCCCCCGCGATGGGCGAGGTCGAATGCGAGGCGCGTCCCTCCGACCGCAAGAAAGTGGTCATCCTCGGTGGCGGTCCGAACCGGATCGGCCAGGGGATCGAGTTCGACTATTGCTGCTGCCACGCCTGTTTCGCGCTGACCGACGCGGGTTACGAGACCATCATGGTCAACTGTAACCCCGAGACCGTATCGACCGACTACGACACCTCGGATCGCCTGTATTTCGAGCCGCTCACGCTGGAGCACGTCCTCGAAATCCTGCGGGTGGAGCGTGACAACGGCACGCTGCACGGCGTGATCGTGCAATTCGGCGGCCAGACGCCCCTGAAACTCGCAAACGCGCTGGAGGCCGAAGGCATCCCGATCCTCGGCACCACGCCCGACGCGATCGACCTTGCCGAAGACCGCGAGCGGTTCCAGGACCTGCTCAACCGGCTGGGCCTGAAGCAACCGGTCAACGGCATTGCCAGCTCCGACGAGCAGGCCTTCGAGATTGCGGGCCGCGTCGGCTATCCGCTGGTGATCCGTCCCTCCTATGTGCTGGGCGGCCGCGCGATGGAAATCGTGCGCGACCTCGACCACCTCAAGCGCTACATCAAAGAGGCGGTAGTGGTCTCGGGTGACAACCCGGTGCTGCTCGACAGCTATCTGGCGGGCGCCATCGAGGTGGACGTGGATGCGCTCTGCGACGGCGAAAGCGTCCATGTTGCGGGCATCATGCAGCATATCGAGGAAGCCGGCGTCCACTCGGGCGACTCCGCCTGCTCGCTGCCGCCCTACTCGCTGAGCCCCGAGATCGTGGCCGAGCTGAAGGTGCAGACCGAGAAGATGGCCAAGGGCCTCAACGTGGTCGGCCTGATGAACGTGCAATTCGCGATCAAGGACGGCGAGATTTATGTGCTCGAAGTGAACCCGCGCGCCTCGCGCACCGTGCCCTTCGTCGCGAAAGCCACCGACTCGGCAATCGCCTCGATCGCGGCGCGCCTGATGGCGGGCGAGAAGCTGTCGGCCTTCCCGGCGCGCCCGCCCTACCCCGAAGGCGTCGGCCCCGACACGCCGCTGCCCTTCGCCGATCCGCTGACGCTGGCCGATCCGCAAACGCCGTGGTTCTCGGTCAAGGAAGCTGTGCTGCCCTTTGCCCGCTTCCCGGGTGTCGACACGCTTCTCGGCCCGGAAATGCGCTCCACCGGCGAGGTGATGGGCTGGGATCGCGACTTCCCGTCGGCCTTCTGGAAAGCCCAGCTCGGCGCGGGCACCGTGCTGCCTGAAAGCGGTCGCGTGTTCTTCTCGATCAAGGATTCCAACAAGACCGACGATCTGGCCGAGGCCGCCGCCACGCTGATCTCGATGGGCTTCACCATCGTCGCGACCGGCGGCACCGCCGCTTGGCTCGCCGAGCATGGCGTGGAAAGCGAGAAGGTGCTGAAGGTCTATGAGGGCCGCCCGAACATCGTCGACCGGCTGAAGAACGACGAGATCGACCTCGTCTTCAATACCACCGATGGCAGTCAGGCGATCTCGGACAGCCGCGACATCCGCGCGGTCGCGCTCTATGACAAGATCCCCTACTTCACCACCGCCGCCGCTTCGATCGCCGCCGTCGCAGCGATCAAGAGCCGCAAAGAGGGCGAAGTCCACGTCCGCTCGCTACAGTAAGCGACCGCGCCAGTTCAGAAAGACATGTGTCCTCCGAAGCACAAGCTTCGGAGGACATTCATTTTTCACATTCCGGATATTGTTCACATTCGCGTCCTGACTATGAGTGTCGAAACATCGCTCTGATCAGCCAGGACACATCATGAAAGTCTCTCTTCTCGCGGCAGCATTGCTCGCGCTCGCGCCGACCGTCTCGAACTCGGCGGATCTGAAAGGCGGCTCGATCGAGCTGGGCTATTCCGATCTTGTGAACAACGATTTCTATGACACGTTCGCCAAGCGTTCGGTCACAGGCTCCGCGGAGATCGGCTTCGGCCCGACTTTCTCGGTGCAGGGTGATCTCGCCTATGCGAATTACGGGAACGGCGCCGATTTCGACATGGATACCAACAATGTCGCGCTGCACACGATCTATCACCCGAACGAAGCGACCGCTCTCGGGGTCTTCTTCGGGCGCGACACCTTGGACGGCGAGAATACGAATTACCACGGTATTGAAGTGGGCCACGGCATCGGGGCCTTCTGGGGCGAAGCCTACTTCACGCGCGTCAAGGATCTGGGCGCGAAAGGCGATCTCTACGGCGTCTCCGGGCGCTACACGCTCAATGACCGGATCGAGTTCAACGCGAGCCTCGACAACTTCAACGTCTCGTACCTCAACACCAACCGCGTGTCATTCGGGATGGATTACCGTGTGAACGACGCCTTCACGCTGAACGGCACTGTCGGCCACCTCGAAATGGGCTATGGCGGGGCTTCGGACTTCATCTCCATCGGCGCGAAATTCACCTTCGGTCCGAACAAAGGCGCGACATTCGAGCAGCGCGACCTTTTGCGCTATCTGCCTGGACAAGGCAACTCTGCTGCCTGACCGGTCGGACGGCTTATACTCATGACAAGGGCGGCTCCAAGTCGCCCTTTTTCATCCCCGCTGCCCGCGAGGAGCCCCCGTCACGCCCGCTGCGCCCGCCGGGCGAGCCAGCTTTGCCACGCGCCCGGAGACCCCGCGAAAGCGTTCATGTCCACCGTTCCGGGCACGCCGGGCACGACGCCCGTGCCGCTATATTGCCAGAAGCTCCAATCCGCGCCGGGGTAGCGCTCCATCGGGTGCGCGGTGACCGAGCGCAGCCACATCTCGTAGCCCGAGAAACGCGACAGGTCGTTGTCGCGCCAGAAGTCGATCGTCGTGTAGATGACCGGTTTCGTGCCGTAATGACGCGTCAAAGCAGCGAGGAAGCGGTGCATCTCGGCGCGGGTGACGTGGGCCGCGGGGCGGCGCTGGCAGGTGCGCGAGGTATGGTTCCACTCGATATCCAGCACAGGCGGCAGATCCCCCCGCCGGCGCGGCACGTTGCGGATATACCAATCCGCCTGCTCTTCGGGGGAACGGCAGAAATAATAGAAGTGATACGCCCCCACCGGCACGCCCGCTGCCCGCGCGCGGGTCGCGTTGATGTGGAAACCGGGATCGGAGTGATCGCCGCCCTCGGTCGCCTTGAGCCACGCGAAGGACACGCCAGCCGCGCGCGCCCGTCGCCAGTCGATCTCGCCCTGATAGCGCGCGGCGTCGATCCCGTGGACCGGCAACCGCGCTGGCGCCAGACCTTCCCAGTCATGCGGATCGGTATCGCCGAAGCGCGCGGGGATGCCGCTCGCCCGGTAGTTCGAGGCGGACAACACGGCCGGACGCATCAGCTTGGCCTGTTTGCCGCCCGGCCCGCCGCCGCAGCCCGCCAATGCCAAGGCCGCGCCCGAGACGAAGAACCTGCGTGAAATCCCCATGCTCACTCCCCCGTGATTTTTTCCCAGCCTCTCATGCAAACGCCCGCCTGTCATCGCTGACAGGCGGGCGTCTTTTGACATCGGCAAGGCTTCGCCTAAAGGGTCCGGGTCAGGTCCGTGGGCCAAAATCGGCGCTGGTCAGCACGCCGTCCCCGTTGCGATCGCGCATCGCGAACCACCGATCGGTACCGCCCACGAACTCCACGCGCGAGATTACCCCGTCACCATTCGCATCGAAGGCGCGCAGCCCTTCGGCGGCTGGGACATCGTGCCCCGAGCGCATCGCGCGGCCCTGACCCTGACGCTTGCCGGGCCCCTGCCCCATACCTTCTGGCATCTGATGCCCCGGACCCTTGCCGGCCGCGCGCTCCATTGCCTTATGCTCGTCGATCATGGCGATCTCCGCTGCGGAATAGGCGTCATCCTCGTTCTCGTCGAACATCGTGAAGATGTCGCCGCGCCGCTCGCGGGCTTCGGACAGCGTGACGCCACCATCGCCATCGAGATCCCATTGCAGGAGGAATTCTTGCCCCGGCACCGGGGCAGTCTGCGCGAAGCCCGGAGCGGCGCCGAGCAGGAGGGCCGCGGCGAGGGGCGCGGCAAGAGAGGCGAACCGTTTCATCTGTCTGTCCTTTACAATGTGATGTCGAAAATGAAACGAAACGGCCCGCACCTTTCCGGCGCGGGCCTGACAACATGTCGCAGAGGAGAAGCCTCAGCCTTTCGCGGCGGCCAGCTCGTCCCAGCACGCCAGCGCGTGACCGGCATACATCACACCCGGGCCACCGCCCATCTGGATCGCCATGGCAAGCACGTCGCCCAGCTCCTCGCGCGTGCCGCCCGCTTTCATCAACGCCTCTACATGGAACATGATGCAGGGCTCGCAACGCAGCACGACCGCCATGCCGAGGGCGATGAATTCCTTGGTCTTCACGTCGAGCGGCCCGTTCTCCTTCACCGCTTTCGACAGCACACCAAAGCCGCCGACTGCGTCGGGGATCGTCTTGTTCATCACGCGTAGCTCGTTGCGCATCTCGTCGATTTTCGCCTTGTAGCTCATCGCAGGTCTCCTTCGCATTTCGTCCCTCGCGGCGTGACACGGGGCGCGGGCGAAATCCTTGACCTGCGTCAATACATTGGCGTGAGCGGGTAACGGCTGATAGCGAGGGGGCTCCGCCCCCGGCGCGGGACACGCGCCTCCCCCGGGATATTTCTCAAGCCCGAAGAGGCGCAAAGCGTCGTCCTCTTCGCCTTGGCGCAAATATCCCCGGGGGTAAATTCGCGCAGCGAAAAGGGGGGCAGCGCCCCCCTTCTGCGATCTCCATCGAGAGACAGGCTCAGCCGTCGACGCGGATGCGTGCGTTAGTCGGATCGTGCGGGCTGTCCTCGGTCACTTCCGCCGGATAATCGGCACCGAGGATGCGCACGCTCAGCTTGGTGCCCGGCTCGGCCAGATCGGGGCGCACATAGCCCATGCCGATCTGCTTGCCGAAGGCCACCGACCAGCCGCCCGAGGTCAGACGCCCGACCTTCTCGCCGTCCCGCTTGATGACTTCCTTGCCCCATGGATCGGCATCGTCCGGCCCGTCGATCAGAAGCGTCACGCATTTCGAGCGGATGCCGGTGTCGAGCATCGCCTGCTTACCGGTAAACTCCTTCTCGAGGTCGATGAAGCGGTCGAGACCGGCTTCCTGCGGGGTCGCGTCGCGGCCCAGCTCGTTGCCGAAGGCGCGATAGCTCTTCTCCTGACGAAGCCAGTTCTGGGCGCGCGCGCCGACGAGCTTCATCCCGTGCTTCTCGCCCGCTTCGACCAGCAGATCCCAGAGGTAGCGGCCGAATTCGACCGGGTGATGCAGTTCCCACCCCAACTCGCCGGTATAGGCCACGCGCACGGCACGGACCGGACACATGCCCAGCTCGATATTGCGCATCGAAAGCCACGGGAAGCGCTTGTTCGAAAGAACCGTCTCCGGATAGGCGTCCTTGACGACCTCCTGCAGGATCTTGCGGGCATTGGGGCCTGCGAGCGCGAAGACGCCCCATTGCGTGGTCACGTCGTGGCAATCGACATAGTCGCCGCCCGCCGCGCGGAAATCCTCGATCGATTTGCGCAGGAAGTCGCCGTCGTAATCGGTCCAGGCGCCCGCCGAGATCAGGTAGTATTCATCCTCGGCCAGCCGCACGATCGTGTATTCGGTGCGGGTCGTGCCCGCTTCGGTCAGGGCGTAGGTCAGGTTGATCCGACCCACTTTCGGCAACTTGTTGCAGGTGAACGCATCGAGGAAGGCGGTCGCGCCGGGGCCGCGCACCATGTGTTTAGTGAAGGCGGAGGCATCGATAAGGCCGGCGGTGTCGCGCAGCGCCTCGGCCTCGGCCTTGGCATATTGCCACCATTCGCCGCGCCGGAACGATCGGCTGTCATGGTCGAAGCTCGAAGGCGCATCCTTGGGCCCGTAGTAGTTCGGACGCTCCCAGCCATTGGTTTGGCCCATCTGCGCGCCCGCCGCGATCTGGCGATCATAGGCGGGGGCGGTGCGCAGCGGGCGGCAGGCTTCGCGCTCTTCATCGGGGTGGTGCAGGATGAAGACGTGCTCATAGGCCTCTTCGTTCTTTCGCGCCGCGTATTCGGTGGTCATCCAGCTGCCGTAGCGCTTGGGGTCGAGCGAGGCCATGTCGATCTCGGCCTCGCCTTCGACCATCATTTGCGCGAGGTAATAGCCGGTGCCGCCCGCGGCGGTGATACCGAAGGAGAAGCCTTCCGCCAGCCACATGTTGCGCAGGCCCGGCGCCGGGCCGACCAGCGGGTTGCCATCGGGGGTGTAGCAGATCGGGCCGTTGAAATCGTCCTTCAGGCCGACTTCCTCGGAACTCGGCAAGCGATGGATCATCGACATGTATTCTTCTTCGATACGCTCCAGATCGAGCTGGAACAGATCGGCGCGGAAACTCTCCGGTACGTCGTAGAGGAAGCGCGCGGGCGCGTTGCGCTCATAGGGGCCCAAGATCCAGCCGCCGCGCTCTTCGCGGACATACCATTTCGCATCCGCATCTCGCAGCACCGGGTGCTCGGGGTTGCCCTCGGCGCGCCATTTGACGAGCGCCGGATCGGCATCGGTCACGATGAACTGGTGCTCCACGGGAATGGCGGGGATCTTGATGCCCAGCAGGCGCGCGGTGCGCTGCGCGTGGTTGCCGGTGCAGGTCACGACATGCTCGGCACGGATCTCGATCTCTTCGCCGGAGCCGACAAGGTTGCCGCCCTTCTCGACCATCTTCTCGAGCGTCACGACCCATTCCGAACCGGTCCAGCGATAAGCGTTGACCTGCAGCTTGCGCGCGATCTCGGCACCGTGCTGGCGCGCGCCCTTGGCCATCGCCTGCGTCACGTCGGCGGGATTGATATAGCCGTCCTGCGGGTGGAATAGCGCACCCACGAGGTCTTCGGTGTTCAGAAGCGGCCAGCGCTCCTTCATCTGCGCAGGCGTGAGGAACTCGTGATAGACGTCCGCGGTCTCGGCCACGGAAGAATAGAGCTTGTACTCGTCCATCCGTTCCTGCGTCTGCGCCATGCGCAGGTTGCCCACGATCGCAAAACCCGCATTCAGCCCGGTCTCGGCTTCGAGCGTCTTGTAGAAATCGACCGAGTATTTGTGGATGTGGGTCGTCGCGTAGCTCATGTTGAACAGCGGCAACAGACCCGCGGCGTGCCAGGTCGAGCCCGAGGTCAGTTCGTCGCGCTCGATCAGCAGCGTGTCCCAGCCCGCCTTGGCGAGATGATAGGCGACACCGCACCCGACCGCGCCGCCACCGACGACCAGAGCTTTCACATGGGTTTTCATCGCGGGGCCTCCTTGCCGATACGGACGTAGGGGCAGATTGACCCTCATATTCGCGAACGCAATCCGATCCGGGCGACATTCGCGCGACAAAAACGACAAAACCGCACACGCCACGCTTTGGGCGCGCGGCGCCAGCCCGCCATAGCCCGTTCATGAAAGCCCAAGCCTCGTTGGACGGCCCAGAACCGAGCGATGACATGGTCGTGATGCGAGTCGCGAATTCGTGTTTAGTTCCCGCAAAAAGTAAAAATTTTTCCCTTGCATGCACAGGAACTGTGCGCGGGTTCACCAGTTTTCAGTGCATCAGAGGCGGCGGTGACGGAAAGCAAAGCCGACCCGCCTCGCCTAATTCGAAAGGGAGACGAGATATGAAGAAGCTCATCACCACTACCGCAATCGGCCTGATGCTTGCCCTGCCCGCACATGCCGAAGACAAAGCGAATGCCAACGCCAAGGCGGAAGCCAACGCGAACGCTTCGGCCAGCATGTCGGGCGACATGTTCATGAAGTCGATTCCGGATTCCTTCAACGCCTCGGGCCTCATGGGCAAGCGCGTGTACATCTCGAAGGACAAGGTCGACGCCAAGACCGCGGTCAACGAGGCGCAGGACAACTGGGATGACGTCGGCGAAGTCAGCGACGTCGTGCTCGGCACCGATGGTAAGGTCGATGCCGTACTCGTCGACGTTGGCGGATTCCTCGGCATCGGCGAGAAGACCGTCGCGATCTCGATGGATTCGCTGAACCTGGTTCCCGATGGCGACACCGAAAATTCCTATTTCGTCGTCGCTCAGGGCAGCAAGGACCAGCTGGACCAAGCCCCGAAATACGACGCCGAAATGCAGACCGCGTTCAGCTCGGACACGAAGGGCGAGATGAACGGCAACGACAACGGCGAAGACATGCAGAACGCCGATGCGTCGCAGTCGCAGGATTCGGACATGGACGGCGACAAGATGGAAAACGCCGACGCGTCGCAGAAGATGGATAAGGCTGGCGACAACGCGGAAGCCGCTGCCACCGCGACCGCCGCTGCCGCTGGCGCCGCTGCGAACGAAGCTGCCGACAAGACCGCCAAAGCTGCCGATAACGCAGGCGAAGCGATGGACAACGCTGCCGAGAACACGGCCGACGCTGCTCAGAACGCCGCGCAGGACACCGAGCAGGCGATGAACAACGCCGCCGACAAGACCCAAGAGATGGCGAAAGACGCCGCTCAGAACACCAAGGAAGCCGCGAACGCGACCGGCCAAGCCGTCGAGAACGCTGCTGACAACGCTGGCGAAGCGACCAAGGAAGCCGCGAACGAAACCGGGAGCGCGATCGACGACGCCGTCGACAGCACCGCTGCCGCCGTGGGCACCATGGGGCAAGCCGACAAGGAGAGCGGCCAGAAGGTCGACGTGGCTTCGGTCGATCCCGACACGCTGCGTGGTGAAGGCGTCTATGGCCCGAACGACGACAAGGTCGGCGACGTGTCCGAACTGGTTCAGGGCAAGGACGGTAAAGTCTCGGGCGTCGTGATCGACGTGGGGGGCTTCCTCGGCATCGGCGCCAAGCCGGTCGAGATCAAGGCCAGCGAGCTGACCGTTCTGAAGAACGACACTTCGATCACCGTGCATACGGGTCTGACCGAAGAGCAACTGAAGAAGCTTCCGAAATACGAAGCGAAGTAATCTTCGGATGATGTGACGGAGAGCGGGGGCAGCCCCTGCTCCCAGCGAAGGCCCCGGGACTGTCCCGGGGCCTTTCGTCATTTCGGGCACATTTCGACCTCGGGGTCGCCTGCCGCAAAAGAAAAGGCCCCGGATCGCACTGACGCATTCCGCGTGGTGGGAGTTTTGATGAGGTATCTCATCGGCGACAAGAGGAACCGAGCGTAGAGCTCGTTGGCCATAGCAAGTACGCGGCGATTTCATCGTCGCCTACTTGCTATGGCGATGTCTCGAAAGCGTGTTGGGCAGGTCGGCTCACGACCAGTTTCATCTGCGGCTTCAGCCGAAGCGGCGGAAAAGACTGAACTGGAAGGACTGGCTTTTGCCCGAGGGAGTCTGATGCAGGTGATGGCGATGCGCCACGAGTTCGAAGCTTTCTCCAAGCAACTGGGCGAGGTCGTTTGGACTATATCGGGCGACCGGGAGGCCACTACATTTCTCCGGCCCGTCTGGCGCAAAGGTGGCAATGATCGCATGGCCGCCGATGTTCACCGCGCGCGCGAGGTTTTCCAGATAGGCCGCCCGCTCCGCCGCATCGACGAGGAAGTGGAACACTGCCCTGTCGTGCCACAGGTCGTAATGGCGATCAGGGGCCCAAGTGGTGATGTCTACTGAGATCCATTTCACTGTTTCACCGGCTTGTCCCAGCCGGTCTCGGGCTACATCCAGGGCGACCTGCGATAGATCGAGGACTGTGATATCGCGAAGTCCCATCGCGACGAGAGCGCCCGCAAGGCGGGAGGTTCCTCCGCCAATGTCGATGATTGATGAATTCGCAGTTGCGCCAGCCATCTCGATCAGTTCGAGCGAGACCCGTGGATCATCCTGATGCCAACTCAACTGGGCCTCGGACTTCTCGCCATAGACGGTGTCCCAGTGTGCCTTTCTGTCGACCGTCATGTCTCCACGCCCTCCCAACTCATTGCGGCGAAAGCACCCTTCGAAAGACTGCTCCGCCGTCCATCTTCGACCGGAGTAGAAACCAACGCAGGTAACGCCCCAGACACTTCGACGCCGGACCTTTGAAGGGCCCCATGAAGTCGTTGTACCGGGAGTGTAATGCGTTCACATTCTGGGTGTGAAATGCTTTCTGCGTGACCCGTTTGCCTGGCTTGTTCTTCTTGGTGAGGAGAACGGCGCGCGGCTTGAAGTCGATACGGATGCTCGTCCGCGGATTTTGCCGCATGCGAAGGTCAAGCTTGTGGCCGAGGGATATTGGCTGCATTCATGAAATCGGAAGCAGAAAGGTCTGAAATCACTGATTTTTCTTTATTCACGCAGGCGCCGCCGAGAAAAAAGTCTCGGATTTACCACATCTTTTTCGGAACCTGACGCGGCATTTTCCTTAGAAATAATAAAGACCTGCCGTGAGTATCACGACAGGCCCGATCTTTTGGGCCTCCCACCACGCGGAATGCGTCAGGATCGCACCGGGGCCTTTTCTCTGCCACCTGGGGATCAGATCATCGACGGCACGACGAGATCCGGCGGCCGGTGACCGTCGGCGAAGGTCTTGATATTGACCAGTACCTTCTCGCCCATCTCAACACGTCCTTCGACCGTGGCCGAGCCCATATGGGGCAGCAGCACCACGTTCGGCAGCTCGCGCAGACGCGGATTGACGTCCGCGCCATGCTCGAACACGTCGAGCCCGGCCCCGGCCAGCTCGCCCGCCCGCAACGCCCGTGTCAGCGCGTTTTCGTCGATCACCTCGCCCCGCGACGTATTCACGATCACCGCCTCGCGCTTGAGCATCTTCAGCCGCCGCGCATTGAGCAGGTGGAAGGTCGAGGGCGTGTGCGGGCAGTTCACCGAAATCACGTCCATCCGGCTCACCATCTGGTCGAGACTGTCCCAGTAGGTCGCCTCCAGCTCGGCCTCGATATCGGGGTGAACCTTGGTGCGGTTGTGATAGTGGATCTGCATCCCGAAGGCCTTGGCGCGCCGCGCCACCGCCTGACCGATCCGGCCCATGCCGAGAATGCCCAGCCGCTTTCCGCCAATCCGATGGCCCATGAAGGCGGTGGGGGCCCAGCCCTTCCAGTCGCCCGCCTGCATATGCGCGAGCCCCTCGGGAATGCGTCGTGTCACCGCCAGCATCAGCGCGATCGTCATATCCGCCGTATCATCGGTGACGACACCGGGCGTGTTCGACACCAGCACCCCGCGCTGACGCGCCGAGGACACGTCGATATGATCGACCCCGGCGCCGTAATTTGCGATCAGTTTCAGGCGCTCGCCAGCCTGCGAGATCATCGACGCATCGATCCGATCGGTCACGCAAGGCACGAGAACATCGGCGCGCTTCATCGCCTCGACAAGGTCCTCCCGGCTCATCTTGCGATCGTCGTGATTGAGCTCGACCTCGAACAATTCCTTCATCCGGGTCTCGACGACCTCGGGCAGGCGTCGCGTCACGACAACACTCAGGCGCGGTGCAGGCATCTCGGTCCTCTCCTCTCTTCCATCGCGGGGCGGTTGGATGCAAACTGCCCCTCAACGCGGGCAGGCACAAGGCCCGGCACGAGCAGTAATGGCCGAAATCGACACGCGAGCGCAATTTTATTGCGCACCGGATGTCGCAGACCCGCGGATCAGCCGACGGGCGGGCCGGGATATGAGGCGGATGATGACGGGCAGCAAAATCCTCGCGGCGGTATCCTCAATTGCGATTCTGGTGGGTGCGGTCTGGAGCGTGTCGGGCAATGCCTCCGGCGCGCAATCGAAACCCGACGCGGCACCCTCTCAGACGGCTGCAACCAGCCAGCCCAACAAGCCCCAAGCGAAGCCCGCGGCCGAACCCGATGGCAATGGCCCCGACGTGCAACTGTCGAAACCGCAACATCGCGGCCCCGTCACCCACCTGCCGATCCCGCGCTACGTCTCGCTCAAGGGCTCGAAGGGAAATGTGCGCCGCGGCCCGTCGCTGTCGCACCGGATCGACTGGGTCTTCACCCACCCGGGCATGCCGCTGAAAGTCACCGCAGAATTCGGCCACTGGCGGCGCGTCGAGGATAACGAAGGCCAAGGCGGCTGGATTCACTACACGCTGATCTCGGGCGTCCGGAACGTGATCGTCATGCAGGACATGGTCTCGCTCCATGCCCGTCCCGATCCGAAATCCGCGGTCACTGCCAAGGCGCAGGCCGGAGCGATCGCGCAGCTGGGGGCCTGCACCCACGATTGGTGCGAAATCTCGGGTTCGGGCGCGGATGGCTGGTTACCCAAGACGGAAATCTGGGGCGTCGACCCCGACGAGACCCGTGACTGAGACGCTCTCCTGCGCTAGAGCAACGGCGCAAAGGTAGAGGCGGCGGCGATGGCCTATAGCGAAAACGAACACCGGATGAACACCTCGGCGGGTCTGGCCTCGGTCGGCACCGCCGCGCTGCTCGTCGCGATAAAGGCCTGGGCGCTGTGGCAGACCGGGGCGCTCTCCGTGGGCGCCTCGCTGGCCGATAGCTCGGTGGACCTGCTGATCTCGGGCGCGGGGCTGCTGGCGATCCTCTATGCCGCGAAACCCGCCGATGACGATCACGCTTTCGGACACAGCTCGGCCGAAGACCTCGCGGCCCTCGGTCAGGCGCTGATCGTGCTGGGCGCAGGCGCCACGATCGGCATCACCGGGATACGGCGGCTGATGGCGCCTTCGCCCCCGCCGCTCGCCGCAGAGGGGCTTGGGATCGCGGTGATGGTCGCCTCTGCGGTGATCACCTTCGGCCTGATCTGGTGGCAGGGCCGCGTAGCAAAGGCGACCGGCAACAAGGTCGTCGCCGCCGACCGGCTGCACTATGTGGGCGACCTGCTGCCGACACTGGGCGCGATCCTCGCGCTCTGGCTCTCGCATGCCTTTGGCTGGGGCGACGTGGACAGCATCGTCGCCCTGATCGCCGCCGCGATCATGCTAGCCGGCGCGGCGAAGATCTTCATTGGCGCATGGCACGCCCTGATGGACCGCGCAGCCCCTGACGACGTGATCGAAGGCATCGCCAAGATCGCCCGCGACTGGCCCGATGTGCGCGGCTTTCACGATCTTAAAACCCGCACCGCCGGCGCGCAGATCTTCGTAAACCTGCATATCGAACTCGACGGGGATCAGACGCTGGAGGAAGCGCACGACATCGGCGCCGCGCTCAAACGCGCCATTGTCGCGGCCTATCCGCAGGCCGACGTCATCATCCACAAGGATGTCTATCGGGGCTGAGCGCGGAGGGGGCGCTGCCCCCACGGCTTGCGCCGCCCCCCGGGATATTTTGGCCAAGAGGAAGGCAGATCGTCCTGCTTCCAACTGCCTCAAATATCCCCGCCGGAGGCTCCGACATCACCACCCGCTCAGGCGGCCGGATCAAGCAGCCCGCGACCCTTCAGCAGAGGCTCGACCCCCGGCATCTTGCCCCGGAACTCGGTATAAAGTTCCTCCGGCGGCCGCGAATTGCCCGCAGACAGAACGAAGCGTTCGAGCTTCGCCGCCGTTTCCGGGTCGAACACGTCGCCCGCTTCCTCGAAGGCCTCGAACGCATCGGCATCCATCACCTCGGACCACATGTAGCTGTAATAGCCCGCCGAATAGCCGTCGCCCGAGAAGACATGCGAGAAATGCGGCGTCGCGTGGCGCATCCGGATCGCGTGGGGCATGCCGATCTCGCGAAGCACCTCGGCTTGTTTCGCCATCGGATCTTCCGGGGCCGCACCCTCGTGGAAAGCCAGATCGACCAGCGCCGAACCGAGATATTCCACCGTCGAGAAGCCCTGATCGAAAGTGGCAGCACCCTTCAACTTCTCGCGCAGCTCCGTCGGCATCGGCTCGCCCGTCTTGTAGTGGCGCGCGTGTTTTTCGAGCGTCTCGGGCACGTCGAGCCAATGCTCGTACAGCTGGCTCGGCAGCTCCACGAAATCGCGTGCGACCGAGGTGCCTGATAGGAACTGATAGGTCACGTTGGACAGCATCTGGTGCAGCGCATGGCCGAATTCGTGGAACAGCGTGCGTGCGTCGTCATGCGACAGAAGCGCCGGATCGCCCTTGGCGAAGTTGCACACGTTCACCACGATCGGCACCGGCGCGCCGCCCAGCTTGCGCTGCGAGCGCATCGCCGAGCACCACGCGCCAGACCGCTTCGAACCGCGCGCGAAATAGTCGCCGAGGAACACGGCCAGAACCTTGCCCCCGCGCGACACTTCCCAGCCACGCACGTCCGCATGATAGAACGGCCCGTCGATCTCCTTGAACTTCAGCCCGAAGAGCCGGTTCGCCGTATCGAAGGCCGCACCGATCATCGCGTCGAGCGAGAGATAGGGCTTGATCTGCCCCTCGTCGAAATCATGCTCTGCCACGCGGCGCTTCTCGGCATAGTAGCGCCAGTCCCACGGCTCCAGATCGCCATTGATCCCGTCGGCGTGCATCATCTCGGCCAGCTTCGCGGCATCGGCCTCGGCGGCAGCCTTCGCAGGTGCCCAGACCCGCATCAAAAGACCGCGCACCGCTTCGGGCGTCTTGGCCATCTCGGGCTCCAGCTTGTAGGCGGCGAAGCTCTCGTACCCCAGAAGCTTCGCACGCTCTTCGCGCAGCTTCAGCACCTCGGCGGCAATCTCGCGATTGTCGGTCTCGCCCCCGTTTGCCCCGCGCGCCGTCCAGGCCTCATAGGCGATGCGCCGCAGCTCGCGATTGGGAGAGAATTGCAGGAAGGGCACGATCAGCGAGCGCGAGAGCGTCAGCACCGGCCCGTCCTGCCCGCGCTCCTTGCCCGCCGCGCGGGCGGTATCCACGACAAAATCGGGGAGCCCATCCAGCTCATCCTCGGCCAGCGGGCGGAACCACCCGCTTTCATCGGCCAGCAGGTTCTGGCTGAACTGCGTGGTGATCGAGGCGAAGCGCTGCTTGATCTCGCGCATCCGCTCGGCCTCGGCCCCTTCCAGCGCCGCGCCGGAACGGGTGAACATCTGATAATATTGCTCCAGAAGCCGGTCCTGCTCCGGGCCAAGTCCGAGGCTCTCGCGGTCCTGCCAAAGCTGGTCGATCCGCGCAAATAGCGCCTTGTTCATCGTGATCTCGGAGGAAAACGCCGCGAGCTTCGGCGCCAGATCGCGCATCAACTCCTGCCGCGCGGGCGTCGCATCGGCGCCGGCGAGGTTGTAGAACACGCCCGCGACCTTTTCGAGCGCCTCTTCAGCCAGTTCCATCGCCTCGATCGTATTGGCGAATGTCGGGGCGTCGGGCGAGTCCGCGATTGCCGCGATATTGGCGCGCGCCTCGGCCAGCGCAGCATCGAAAGCAGGCGCGAAATCGGCATCTGAAATCTCGGTGAAGGGCGGCAGTTCGTAGGGGCCGGTCCAGTCGGCGAGAAGCGGGTTGGTCATGGCGTGTCTCCTTTGCATCGCAAGCTAGGACGCACGCTCAGGATTGACCATCCCCCGCGCCACGCCCTTCGCCGCAAACCGCGCAATCGGCGCGCCGCTTCACGCCGAACTGACGGCTCTCGCCCCAGAGGGCGTCGTAGATCATCAGCCGTCCGCGCGCGGATTGCCCCGCGCCGGTGATCTCCTTGATCGCCTCGGTCGCCATCATCGAGCCCACAACGCCCGGCAACGCGCCGACCACCCCCGCTTCGGCGCAGGTGGGCGCAAGACCCGCCGCCGGTGCCTCGGGGAAAACACAGGCGTAACAGGGCGCACCCTTCGCTGGATCATAGAGCGAGAGCTGCCCTTCCCATTGCGTGATCGCGCCGGAAATCAACGGCGTGCCCGTCGCCACGCAGGCCGCGTTCACGAGATAGCGGGTGTCAAAGTTGTCGGTCCCGTCGAGGACGAGGTCATATTCTGCAACCAGCCCTTCGGCATCCTCGGCGCTCAGGCGGCGGTTATAGGGCAGCACCTCGATATGAGGGTTGAGCGCCAGCATCGCTTTCTGTGCGGAGAAGACCTTGGGCATCCCGAGATCGGCGTCGCGGTGGATCACCTGCCGCTGCAGGTTGGAATTCGAGACGACATCGTCATCCACGACACCTATCCGCCCCGCCCCGGCAGCGGCGAGATAGAGCAGCGCGGGCGAGCCCAGCCCCCCGGCGCCGACCACCAGCACACTTGCCTGCTTGAGCCGCTTCTGTCCCGGCCCGCCGATCTCGCGGAGCATGATGTGGCGCGCGTAGCGGTCCAGTTCCGCCTCGGAAAAGCTGCCCGGTTTGGCGGCTGGCGACTGCGGCTCCTTCGCCTCGGCTCTCGTCCGGATCGCCCCGAGCATCCGGCGATAGATCAGCACCAGCGCGACCACGACACCGAGGCCAATCCACCCCGCAAGCGAACCGCCCAGAACACGCCCGATGGGAGAAAATCCCGGGATCGGCAGATGCGCGACCACCAGCGCCGCCCAGACCAGCACCAGCATCCCGAAGATCGCACGGGCAGACGCTTTCATCACCAGCCCGAGCCCGAGGATCGCCGCCATGAGAGTGAGTCCGAGCATGCCTCAGCCCTTGCCGGTCGAGCCGAAACCGCCTGCGCCGCGTGCGGAGTCACCCAAAGTGTCGGCGACCTCGAAGCGCGCCTGCACCACCGGCGCGACGATCGCCTGCGCGATGCGCGCCCCATGCTCGATCAGATAGGGCTCTTGGGCGAGGTTGATCAGCAGCACCCCCAGCGGCCCGCGATAATCGGCGTCGATCGTCCCGGGCGTGTTGGCCAGGCTGATCCCGTGTTTGTACGCAAGCCCCGAACGCGGACGGATCTGCATCTCGAACCCTTCGGGAATCTCGACTCGCAGCCCTGTCGGAATGATCGCGCGCTGCATCGGGCCGAGCATGACGCCGCGGCCGCGATCCTCGGGCGGAAGATTGGCGCGCAGGTCGGCCCCGGCGGCGCCGTGGGTCTCGTAGCGCGGCAGGGCGATCTCGTGATCGGCCCAGTCTTCGTGCAGAACCTTGATGATCGGTGTGCTCACGTGTCCCTCTCCTGCCCGATGTCGTGCGGGCGTCAATTGCAGATGCCTCCGGCGGGGATATTTGGACCAAGCCGAAAGAGGGGCGCTTCGCTTCGGCTTGGCATAAATATCCCCCGCGGAGCGTCCCCTAACCCGTCGCCGCGCCCAAGGCTGCCGCGATGCGCGCAGCCAACCGCCGCGCAACCTCGTCCTTGCCCGTCCGGTCCCAGCTTTCCGCGCCGGTCTCGTCGATGATCGTCACCGCATTCTCGGTGCCGCCCATAATCCCGGTCGCGGGACTCACGTCATTGGCGACGATCCAGTCACAGCCCTTGCGGGCGCGTTTGTCCGCCGCAAAGCGCGCGACATCGTGGGTCTCGGCGGCGAAGCCAACCACGAGACCCGGGCGGCCCTCGCCCATCTTCGAAACTGTGGCGAGAATGTCCGGGTTCTCGGCAAATTCCAGCGCGGGCGGCGCGCCGGTGCCGTCCTTCTTCATCTTCCGCTCGGCCGCGTTCGCGACGCGCCAATCCGCCACGGCGGCAGCAAAGATGGCGGCCTCGGCAGGCAGCGCGGTCTGCACCGCGTCGAGCATTTCGCGAGCGGTCTCGACCTTGATCACCTTCACGCCCGCAGGGGGCGCAACCGTCGCGGGACCGGTGACGAAGGTGACAGTCGCGCCGAGGTCGCGCAGGGCTGCGGCAATCGCCGTGCCCTGCGCGCCCGAGGAGCGGTTCGCTATATAGCGCACCGGGTCGATCGGCTCATGGGTGGGCCCCGAGGTCACGAGGATATGGCGGCCTTTCAGCGGACCGTCGGACAGAGCCGCACCGATCGCCACGAGGATCGCCTCGGGCTCGATCATCCGGCCCTCGCCGAATTCGCCGCAGGCCATGTCGCCCTCGGTCGGACCTGCGAAGATCACCCCGTCGGATTTGAGCGTCGCGAAATTGCGCTGCGTTGCGGGATGCTCCCACATCCGCACGTTCATCGCGGGCGCGATCAGCACACGCTTGTCCGTCGCGAGCAGCAGGGTCGAGGCGAGGTCATTGGCCAGACCGTGCGCCATCTTCGCCATCAGGTCGGCGGTGGCCGCCACGACGACGACCAGATCGGCGGCGCGCGACAGTTGGATATGACCGATCTCGGCCTCATGCGTCAGATCGAAAAGGTCGGAATGCACGGCCTCGCCCGCAAGCGAGGACAGGGTCAGCGGCGTCACGAACTCGGCGCCGGCCTTGGTCAGGACCGGGCTCACCGAGGCTCCGGCACCCCGCAGCAGTCGGATCAGCTCGGGCGCCTTGAAGGCGGCGATGCCGCCGCCGACGATCAACAGGATGCGTTTGCCGGCAAGCATTTGCCTCTCCGTGAAACTCTCTCAGATGGTCTAAGCGCCGGGGCGCATTGGTGCAAGGATCACTTGAACGCGGCGCAGGGATCGGCGCGCTCGGTCGGGGGCGTCACGATCCAGTCGTCATAGGGCTGTGGGCCGGGATCGGCACCCGGCTCGGCCTCGATCTGGCCGATCGCCACGACCTTCGCCTCCGGGTCCGCCTTGCGCAGAAGCGCGGGGACCGCGAGATCGGTTCTGGCATGGCCCGAGCCGGTGACCACCGCGACCGGGCCGCCGGTTTCCTTCAGCGCCTTCAGAGCGACCCGGGCAAAGGCGGCGTCGCGGAAGCGTTGCGCGGCGACCATGCCGGGGAGCAGATCGACCGGAAGCGCGTTACAATGATCTTCCTGCGACTGAGCTTCCAGCTTGGCCTGCAACGCGTCGGGATAGGGTCGATCGAGCCCGTAACGCGCAGCGCCCTTGCCGAACACCTCCGGTAGCGGCTTGGTCATCGCGGCGCGCACTGTCTCGCGCGGCTGCGCGGCGCCATAGACTTTCGCATCGCCCAAAGCCTCGAAAATCGGATAGTAGATCGCGAAATCGGGCCAGCCCGAGTTATTCCAATCCAGCGCCTTTTCCAGCGCCCCCTCGTCCTGCAAAAGCGCCTGCGTGATCTTCGCGGCCTGCTCGGGCGTCAACTGTTCGAACACCACAGCGGCGGGCTTCAGCGCCTTGATCGCCCGCGCCTGATTGAGGTGATGGGTGGGGTTGTCGTGAATCTCGCCCAGAACGACAATATCGCCCGACAGCGTATCGAGCTGGTCGGGCGATATTTCCGCAGCTTGAGCGGAACCTGTCAGCGACAGCAGGCAGATCGCGGCGAGAAACTTCCTCATATGAAGAAGCTTTGCACCTCGCCCTGATGTGTTTCAAGCGATTTACGCATCTTGCCGAAGGCCTGCGCTTCGAGCTGACGAATGCGCTCTTTCGAAAGACCCAATTCTTCACCGAGGCTTTCCAAAGTGCGCGGCTCGTCGATCAGGCGGCGCTCGCGGACGATGTAGGCTTCGCGGTCGGTCAGTCGCTCCATCGCCTCACCCAACCAGACTTTCATCGTTTGGCCGTCATGGGTGTCGGCCACGGTTTCCTCCGGGCTCGCGCCATCGTCTTCCAGTGTGTCGACCCATTCGCGGCCTTCGTCTTCACTGGACTGCGTCGCGTTGAGCGAGAAGTCGGAGCCGGACAGGCGGCCCTCCATCATCTCGACGTCGGCAAGCGGCACGCCGATCACCTCGGCCACGCGCTGCCGCAGCTGCATCGCGTCGAGCTGCTCGCCCTCTTGCTGAGCCTCGCGGGTCAACTGAGCCTGAACGCGGCGCATGTTGAAGAACAGCGCTTTTTGCGACGAGGTGGACCCGGTGCGCACCATCGACCAGTTCCGCATTACGAATTCCTGGATCGAGGCCTTGATCCACCACACGGCATAGGTCGAGAAGCGAACGCCGCGTTCCGGATCGAACTTGTCGGCGGCCTTCATCAGACCAAGTGACGCTTCCTGAATGAGATCGTTCATCGGGGCGCCGTAGCGGCGGAACTTCGACGCCATCGAAATCGCCAGGCGCATGTAAGCGGTTACAAGTCGATGGAGGGCCTGCTCATCCCGATGATCGCGCCACGCGCGCGCCAGTTCTGCTTCGGTGTCAGCGTCCAGGAACTCTGCCCGCATCGCTTGGCGTGGCAGGGTTTCATCGGTCATACCATCAAGTGCCATTTACAATCTCCCTGGGGTGTCCAGCCCAAACCGGCGCAACCTTGAATTGGGTGGCTGCTTTGCCCACCCAATGCGAATGACATGAATTAGTTCCTCACGGAAATGTTGAATTTTGCTTGAAACTTTGTGCGCGTGGCGCACTTGACGACGTTTTCAAGCGAAAAATGAAAGAAATTCATACCCCTACGGAAGGACCATCACTCCTTCTTGAGCACGACATATCATAAGCCTGCTCACGGACACTTGAGAAACTGTAACGCAACGCGTTGATCTTGTGCGCGAAATTGAAGCGAGCGCTGTGCGGATATGCAGAAAATGCAGGTTCTCGTGGAGATTTCGGCAGCTTTCCCCCAGGCGCCTTTCGCCCCTGAGTCGAGGTTCGGGTGCCGCCTCTCAGCCTCGGCGACCGTTAACCAATCCTAAACCATGATCGCGCTACCCATCGACGAGGAGGCGTGGGAGAACCGATGGTCAGCCAGAGCTACACGGTGGCGTTCGAGGGGGTGGAAGCCCGCCTCGTGGAGGTGCAATGCGCGCTCTCCGAAGGCATGCCCGGCTTCGCGGTCGTGGGTCTGCCCGACAAGGCGGTCTCCGAGGCGCGCGAGCGGGTGCGCGCGGCGCTCGGTGCGCTGGGGATCGCACTGCCGATGCAGAAGATCACCGTGAACCTTTCGCCCGCGGACCTGCCGAAAGAGGGCTCGCATTTCGACCTGCCCATCGCCCTGTCGCTGCTGGGCGCCATTGGCGTGGTGCCCCGCGACCGGATCGAGGCACTGGTCGCGGTGGGGGAACTATCGCTCGACGGACGACTGCTGCCGGTCGCGGGCGCCCTACCCGCCGCGATGGCGGCTGCCGCAGCGGACAAGCGGCTGATCTGCCCGAAAGGCTCCGGCGCAGAGGCCGCCTGGGTCGGCGCGACCGATGTAACGGCGCCGGAGACGCTCGGCGGCGCAATCGACCATCTCAGCGGTCGCCTACCGCTGGAGCCTGCGCGACCGGGTCTGATCGAAGCGACCGCGCATCCGCGCGACCTGCGTGACGTGAAGGGTCAGGAGCGGGCGAAACGCGCGCTGGAAATCGCCGCTGCCGGACGCCATCACCTGATGATGATCGGCACGCCCGGCTCGGGCAAATCCATGCTGGCCGCGCGGCTGGCCTCTATCCTGCCCGAGATGCGCCCCGAGGAGATGCTGGAAACCTCGATGATCCAGTCGCTTTCGGGCCTGCTGGCCGAGGGCGGCATCTCGCGCACCCGCCCCTTCCGCGAACCGCACCACACCGCGTCGATGGCGGCGATGATCGGAGGCGGGCGCGGCGCACGCCCCGGCGAGGTCAGCCTCGCCCATAACGGCGTCCTGTTCATGGACGAGTTCCCCGAATTCCCCCGCGCCGTGCTGGAGACTCTGCGCCAACCGATCGAGACCGGAGAAGTCGTCGTCTCGCGCGCCAACGCACATACGCGCTACCCCTGCCGCTTCCTGTTGATCGCCGCCGCGAACCCCTGCAAATGCGGCTATCTCGGCGATGCCGAACGCGCATGCCCCCGCGCGCCCGGCTGTGGTGACGACTATCTGGGCCGAATTTCAGGACCGCTGATGGATCGGTTCGATCTGCGCATCGAGGTGCCCCCGGTGCGCTATGCCGATCTCGACCTGCCCGCCACCGGCGACAGCTCCACAGAAGTGGCGGCGCGCGTCGCTGACGCACGCGAGCGGCAGGCCCAACGCTTCGCGGATCACCCGGAAATCCGCGTCAACGCCGAAGTCGAAGGACGGTTGCTCGAAGATATCGCAACGCCGGATACCGAGGGACGCGATCTTCTGGCGCGGATGGCGGAACGGGTCGGGCTCTCGGCGCGCGGCTACCACCGCGTCTTGCGGGTCGCACGCACGATCGCCGATCTCGATCACGCCGATAAGGTGCGCAAGCCACATATCGCGGAGGCGTTGAGCTATCGCCTCAGCGCTGTGGCAGGTTGAGCATCTTGCGCGCCGCGGCGGCCGCGTCTTCCAGCGCCTCGCGCGCCTCGGGAATCCGACCGTCGAAGAAATGCCACACATGCGGCGTGTCGGGCCAGCTCTGCACGGTGACATCCGTGCCGAAATCGCGCAGCCTTTCGGCCATGCGCAGCGAGTCGTCACACAGGATCTCGGCCATCGAATGCTGGATCAGCACCGGTGGCGGATCGGGAAATTCCGCGAAAAGCGGCGAGAAGCGCGGATCGGTCGGGTCATGGCCGCGCAGAACCATTTCGCAGGTGTCGCCAAGACGCTCGACCGGCAGCATTGCATCTTTAGAAGCGTTGAGGCGGAGGCTCTCGCCCGAACAGGTCAAATCCGTCCAGGGGGACAAAGCGATCACCCCGGCAGGCGGCGTGCCGCGCTGGCACAGGGCGCTGAGAAGCGCCAACGCCAAGCCGCCCCCCGCGCTGTCGCCTGCGAGCACGATCGCGCTAGGGTCATACCCGGTTTCAACAAGCGCGTCGAAAGCCGCCGTCGCATCCTCGAGCGCGGCGCCCACCGGCGCTTCGGGCGCGAGGCGGTAATCCGGCACGATCACCTCGAGGCCGCTCAGCTTCGCCAAGCGCCCCGTGAGGCCGCGATACATCCAAGGGGAGCCGGTGACATAACCGCCGCCGTGAAGATAGAGAATGACGCGCCCGGCCACGCATTGTCCCGCGCGCAACGACAGCGCATCACGCCCGGCCAGCCTGATTTGCAGACGACATATCTCCGTGGGCTCGCGCACGATCCAACTGGCCAATCTCTCGGTCCCGCGCCGCATTTGCGCAGGGCCGTGGAACCTGCGCACCATCGGTTTTGCGAAAGCGCGCAGCCAGAGATTGAGTAAAACCAGACGGATCGACATATCAGCTCCGTTTCGCTTCGATCGCCTCCCAGATCCGGGCGGTGATATTCACGCCGTCGAACCGTTCGAGCTCCTGAATTCCGGTGGGCGAAGTCACGTTGATTTCGGTCAGCCAATCGCCGATCACATCGATTCCGACGAAAATCTGACCCTTCTCGCGCAGATGCGGACCGATCCGCGCACAGATTTCTCGATCACGTGCGGTCAGCTCGACCTTTTCGGGCCGGCCGCCGACATGCATGTTCGACCGCGTCTCACCTTCCGCAGGTACCCGATTGATCGCGCCCACGGGCTCGCCATCGACAAGAATGATCCGCTTGTCGCCCTTCGACACCGCGGGCAGGAATTTCTGCGCGATCAACGGCTCGTTGTTGATGCCGATGAAAAGCTCATGCAGCGACGACAGGTTGCGGTCGTTCGGATCGAGCCGAAACACCCCCGCTCCCCCGTTGCCATAAAGCGGCTTGAGGATGATATCGCCATGCTCGGCCTTGAAGGCCCGGATGGCCTTGAGGTCGCGCGCAATCAATGTCGGCGGCGTCAGGTCGGGGAAGTCGAGAACGAGTAGCTTCTCGGGCGAATTGCGAACCCAGAAAGGATCGTTCACCACAAGCGTCTCGGGATGAATCCGATCCAGCAGATGCGTCGTGGTGATGTAGCCCATGTCAAAGGGTGGATCCTGCCGTAGCCAGACGACGTCCCAATCCCCCAGATCGATCTCGGCCTCTTCGCCCAACGAGAAGTGATTGCCCTTCTCGCGGCGCACCGTGAGCGGCCAACCACGTGCATAAACGCGACCCGCGCGATAAATCAGACGGCCCGGCGTGTAATAGAACAGCTCATGTCCACGAGCCTGCGCTTCTTCGGCGATCCGAAACGTGCTGTCAGCCTCGATATTGACCGCTTCGATCGGATCCATCTGGATCGCAACTTTCAAACCCATCCGCGCCCCCTGTTTCAGTGCAATCTTGATGCAATGTGGCGCGCCCGGATGCAACCTCAACCCATCGGCCGGTCACATTCCGAAATAGGCGTTCTCCAGAACCTTGATCTCCCCGATCTCATTGACCAGCGCGAGATCGAACCGAACCTTGCGATTGCAGTTGGCCGGAGCCGGATGGCGCATCAGGTATTCTTCGACCGAAACGCAGATTCGGCGCATCTGACGTTGCGAAAGACGTTCGGCAGCACGGGCATGGCTCCGCGATTTCTTCACTTCGATGAAGATCAAGGTGTCGCCCTCGCGCGCGATCAAATCGATCTCGCCGCCATATTTGCCGCGCCAGCGATGTTCCGACACCGCGCGGCCTTCTCTCTCGTAATGCAGCATCACCTGTTCTTCGGCGGCGAGACCCGAATGATACGACAGCGATCCACTCATTTCTTCTTCTCCATAGCCAGAGCGGCCTGATAGACCTTGCGTCGCGGCAAACCGGTCGCGCCCACGACGGCATCGACCGCATCGCGAAGCGACTCCCGCTCGAGCGCGGCGCTCAACCGGCGCTCCAGTTCCGCATCATCGACTTCGACCGCGTGCGGCCTGTCGACCACCACCACGATCTCTCCCTTGATCGGCGCATCAGCCACGCCTGCCGCAAGTTCTTCCAGCGTGCCCCGGCGCACCTCTTCGAACCGCTTCGTCAGTTCCCGGCACAGCGCCGCTTGTCTCTCCTTTCCCAGACTATGGGCCGCGTCAGCTAACATTTCCCTAATGCGTTTGGGGCTTTCATAAAAAACCAGTGTCGCGGGAATTTCCTTGAACTCGGCGAGCCAATTCCGCCGCGCGCCTTTACTGTTCGGCGCGAACCCGGCGAAGAGGAAGCGATCCGTCGGCAGGCCCGAGAGCGTCAGCGCCGTCAGCACCGCCGAGGGGCCCGGCGCGCTGTAGAGCGGCAGCCCGGCTTCGATCACCGCGCGGCCGAGCTGATAGCCGGGGTCGGCGACCAGCGGCGTGCCCGCTTCGGAGGCATAAACCACCGACTTCCCGGCCTCGAGCGCGGCAAGGATTTTCGGCCGCATCGCGGCACCGTTATGGTCATGATAGGCGAGCACCTGGCGCCCGTTGAGCGGTACTCCGTGAATCTCCATCAGGTGCCGCAGGCTGCGGGTATCCTCGGCCGCCAGAACATCGGCGGCGCGCAACATATCTAGGGCGCGCAGCGTGATGTCGCGGGCCGCTCCGATCGGCGTGGCGATGAAATGAAGCCCCGGGCTTAACGGCGCAGGCACCCCCTTGGTTCCGCCATTTTGCGCGTTTGCATCAGATACAACACCCTCGCCCATCGCCCGCCTCATCACTTGTGTGGATCGTTTACTTCACGCCTGCTTGTGCGTAGTCTCGATCGCGTCATCCGATCGCGGTTCGCAGGCTTTGCTTAAGTGCCCGGACCGGACGCCAACGCCCAAAAGGACGTATCATGTTTAATCTCATTCGTAACCCCCGCGCCCTCGCTGCGCGAATCGCAGCCCTCCTTGCTCTGGTCTGGCTCGCGGCCTGTCAGCCGGGGCCGATGGGCAATTCCGGCCAGAAGATCGACAGCAGCGCACCTGTCAAGGTCGCGCTTCTCGTCCCGTCGGGGTCGGGAAATGCGGGCGATGAGACTCTCGCACGGGCTCTGCAGAATGCGGCCAATCTCGCGATCCAGGACCTGAAGGGCACCCGCATCGACCTGCAGGTCTACAACACCGCGGGCAATCCGCAGCAGGCCGCGGCGATGGCGACCAAGGCTGCCGACGAGGGCGCGAAGGTCATCCTCGGCCCCGTCTATGCGCAATCGGCGAATGCGGCGGGTCTCGCGGTGGCCTCGCGCAACATCAACGTGCTTGCGTTTTCGAACAATACCAACGTCGCGGGCGGCAATGTATTCGTGCTCGGCCCGACCTTCCAGAACACCGCCAACCGCCTCGTAAGCTTCGCCGCGCGTCAGGGCAAGCAGCGGATCATGGTCGTGCATGAGCAGACCACGGCAGGCGAAATCGGCGCGCAGGCGATCCAGACGGCGATCGCACGGTCGGGCGCTTCGCTCGCGGGCGTGGCCTCCTACCCGTTCTCGCAGCAGGGCGTGGTCGATGCGACGCCGCAGATCGCAAGCCGCGTGAAGTCCGGCGACGTCGATGCGCTGTTCCTGACCGCCGATACCGCAGGCGCACTCCCGCTGCTCACGCAGCTGATGGGCGAGCAGGGAGTGACCCCGCAGACCACGCAATATATCGGCCTGACCCGTTGGGATATCCCGCCGGCGACCCTGTCGCTTCCGGGCACCCAAGGTGGATGGTTCGCCGAGCCCGACCCGGCGCTGCAACAGCAGTTCGTGTCGCGCTACACCGCCGCTTACGGGCAAGCGCCCCACCCGATCGCGGGCCTCGCCTATGACGGGGTCGCGGCGATCGGCGCGCTGGTGAAATCGGGCAATCCGAACGCGCTGACCAAGCAGGGCCTGACCCAGCGTTCGGGCTTCGTGGGCGTCAACGGCGTCTTCCGGCTCCTGCCCGACGGCACCAACGAGCGCGCACTCGCCGTAGCTCAGGTCCGCAACGGGCAGGCGGTCGTGATCGATCCGGCGCCGCGCAACTTCGGCGGTTTCGGCTTCTGATCCGGAGCGCCGCTACAGGAAAGGGCCCGCAAAGGGACGAGATCGCGCAGTGACCAGCATGACAGACACCGCCCCGGCATCGACCGGGGCGCCCCTCCTTCTGGATCAGCAGCGTCTGTTCGACGCGCTCGACGCCGCAACCTCCGGTGCAAGCGATCCCAAGGACATCCGGACCGCGACGGTGAACTTCCTCACCGAGGAGCGCCGCGCCGCCACCGCTGCGATCGAGGCTGATTTCGAGAGGCACCCGCGCGCGGCGCGCGACACGGTCGAAGCCTATGCCCAGATGACGGACGGGATCGTCCGGTCGGTGCTGCGCATCGCGACGACGCGCCTGCATCCAAGCGGCATCCGCACCGAGGCAGAGCGTTTCGCGGTGCTCGCCGTGGGCGGCTATGGCCGCGCCGAGATGGCTCCACATTCCGATGTCGATCTGCTCTTCCTCACCCCTTACAAGGTCACCCCCTGGGCCGAGAGCGTCATCGAGTCGATGCTCTACATGCTCTGGGATCTGAAGCTGAAGGTCGGTCATTCGTCTCGGACGCTCGACGATTGCATCCGGCTCGGGCGCGAGGACATCACGATCCGCACCGCACTTCTGGAGCATCGCTGCGTCGGCGGCGACGATAAGCTGGCCGAGGCGCTGTCGCTGCGCCTTCACCACGACCTTTTCGAGGGGACCGAGGCCGAGTTCATCGAGGCCAAGCTTGAGGAACGCTCGCAACGCCACCGCCGGCAGGGCGGGCAGCGCTACGTGCTCGAACCGAACGTGAAAGAGGGCAAGGGGGGCCTGCGCGATCTGCAGACCCTCTACTGGATCGGCAAATACATCCATCATGTGGGCCGCGCCCGCGAATTGATGGAGATCGGGGCATTTTCGCCCGAGGAATACGAGACCTTCCACGAGGCCGAGAATTACCTCTGGGCGGTGCGTTGTCACCTGCATCTGATCTCCGGCCGCGCTTCGGATCAGCTGACCTTCGACATGCAGGTCGAGGTGGCCGAGCGCATGGGCTATCGCGATCTGGCGGGCCGCCGCGCGGTAGAGGTATTCATGCAGGATTACTTCCGCCACGCGACCGCCGTGGGCGACGTGACCCGCATCTTCCTGACCAAGCTTGAGGCGCAGCACGTCAAAAGCGCGCCGATGCTGACGCGGATTTTCCGCCGGCGACGCAAGCTGAAGGCCCCCTATTGCGAAGAGAACGGACGCATTAACGTGGCCGACGAGAAGGCATTCCTCTCCGATCCGGTCAACCTGCTGCGCCTCTTCGAAGAGGGGCTGCGATCGGGGATGCTTATCCACCCTGACGCGATGCGGCTCGTCTCGGCCAATCTCGACCTGATCGACGACAAGGTGCGCACCAATCGCGAGGCGCAGCGTATCTTCCTCGATCTGCTCCTGAAGCACGGCAACCCGGAACGCGCGCTGCGCCGGATGAACGAGCTGGGCGTGCTGGCCGCCTTCATCCCCGAATTCGAGCCGATCGTCGCGATGATGCAGTTCAACATGTATCACAGCTACACCGTGGATGAGCACACGATACAGGTCGTCTCGACGCTGGCACAGATCGAGCGCAAGGAGCTGGTGGAGGATCTGCCGCTCTCGTCGCATATTCTCGAAGAAGGCATCAATCGCAAGGTTCTCTATGTCGCGCTGCTGGTGCATGACATCGGCAAGGGACGCCCCGAAGATCACTCGATCCTCGGCGCGAAGATCGCCCGCAAGGTAGCGCCGCGGCTGGGGTTGAACCCAGAGGAATGCGACACCGTCGAATGGCTGGTGCGCCATCACCTTCTGATGTCCGACGTGGCGCAGAAACGCGACCTGTCGGACCCGCGCACGATCCGCGATTTCGCCAAGCGCGTGAAGTCGCGCAAGCGACTCGACCTGCTGACGGTGCTGACGGTCTGTGACATTCGCGGCGTCGGCCCGAACGTGTGGAACAACTGGAAAGCGACGCTGCTGCGCAAGCTGCATTCCGAGACCGCGATGGCGTTGGAGCACGGGCTGGAAGCGGTCAATCGCGAGCAGCGTACCGACGAGGCCAAACGTGCCCTGCGCGAAGTGCTGGAGGCGCAGGACGACTGGGACAAGACCCGCATCCGCGCCGAGCTCGCCCGCCATTACCCGCCCTACTGGCAGGCGCTCGCCACGGTCAATCACGAGATCTTCGCGCGGCTGCTCCGCGATCTGGGCGATAACGAGATCCGTATCGACCTGCATCCCGATGACGATCACGACGCGACCCGCGTCAGCTTCGCTCTCGCCGATCACCCCGGCATCTTCTCCCGGCTCTCCGGCGCGCTGGCGCTGGTCGGCGCGAACGTGGTCGATGCGCGCACCTATACCTCGAAGGACGGGTACGCGACCGCCGTCTTCTGGGTTCAGGATGCCGAGGGCCATCCCTACGAGGCCTCGAAACTGACCCGCCTGCGCGGGATGATCGAGAAGACGCTGAAAGGCGAGGTCGTCGCCCGCGAGGCGCTCAAGGATCGCGACAAGCTCAAGAAGCGTGAGCGCGAGTTCAAGTTCCCGACCCATATCACCATCGACAACGAGGGATCGGATATCTACACGATCATCGAAGTCGATACCCGCGACCGGCCCGGCCTTCTCTACGACCTGACCCGGGCGCTGGCATCGAACAATATCTCGATCTCCTCGGCGGTGATCGCCACCTATGGCGCGCAGGTCGTGGACAGCTTCTACGTGAAAGACATGTTCGGCCTGAAACTCCATTCCAAATCGCGCCAGGAAGCTCTCGAGAAGAAGCTGATGGACGCGATTGCCTCGGGCGCGAAACGGGCGGGCAACTAATATGAAACCAATCCGGCTGGTGCGCGGCTTCCTCACGGTGGGCGGCTGGACCATGGCGAGCCGCATCCTCGGCTTTGCGCGCGACATGATGATCGCGGCCTATCTCGGTGCAGGCCCGGTGGCGGAGGCCTTCCTCGTGGCCTTCTCGCTGCCGAACCTGTTTCGCCGTTTCTTCGCGGAAGGCGCGTTCAACACCGCCTTCATCCCGATCTTCTCGAAGAAGCTGGAGGGCGGCGAGGACGCGCAGGGCTTCGCGCGCGAGGCAATGGGCGGCTTGGCCTCGGTGCTGATCGTGCTGACACTGGTGGCTTCCGCGGCAATGCCGTGGCTGGTGCTGGCGATGGCCTCGGGCTTCGCGGGCGATGAGCGGTTCGCCATCGCCACGAGCTATGGCCGGATCGCCTTCCCCTACATCCTCTTCATCTCGCTCAGCGCGCTTCTGTCGGGCGTGCTGAACGCCGCCGGTCACTTCGCCGCTGCCGCCGCGGCACCCGTGCTGCTGAACGTCACCTTTGTCATCGCGATGCTAATGGCCGATCAGGCCGGCTGGCCGGTGGGCGATGCGCTGGCCTGGGCCGTGCCCGTTGCGGGCGTGGCGCAACTGGCGCTGGTCTGGGCCGCGGCATGGCGGGCGGGCTACAAGATCGTGCCGAAACGCCCGCGCCTCTCTCCCGACATGAAACGCCTCGTTCGGATCGCGATCCCGGCGATGCTCGCGGGCGGCGTGGTGCAGGTGAACCTGCTGGTGGGCCGTCAGGTCGCCTCGCATTTCGACGGCGCGATCGCGTGGCTGAACTATGCCGATCGGCTCTATCAGTTGCCGCTGGGCGTCGTGGGCATCGCGATCGGCGTGGTTCTGCTGCCCGACCTGTCTCGTCGCTTGCGCGGCGGCGACACGGCCGGCAGCCGCTATTCCTTCTCGCGTGCGGGAGAGTTCGCGCTCCTCTTCACCGTCGGCCCCGCCGTGGCGCTGCTGGTGGCAGCCCAGCCCATCGTCTCGGTCCTGTTCGAGCGCGGCCAGTTCACCCACGAGGACACCATTGCAACGGCCTGGGCCACCGCGATCTACGGTCTCGGCCTGCCCGCCTTCGTGCTGCAAAAGGTTCTGCAGCCCTTGTATTTCGCCCGCGAGAACACGCGCACGCCGTTCAACTACGCGCTCGTCGCGATGGTGGTGAATGCGGTGTTGGCGATCGGGCTGTCCTTCGTGATCGGCTACCTTGCGGCGGCTGTCGGAACGACGCTCGCCGCCTGGGCGATGGTCGCGCAGCTTTGGCTCGGCGCACGCCCGATGGGGGAAGCCGCGAGCTTCGATCACCGTTTCTACCGCCGCCTGCCCCGCATCGTGATCGCGGCGCTGGTGATGGGCGCTGCGATCTGGGCGGTGACCTGGGCGGTGCCCGGCGCATTCGCCGTGCCGGGCCTACGTGCGCTGGCGCTACTGGGGCTCGTGCTGTTCGGGATGGTCGTCTATTTCGGCACGGCCATCGCGATCGGTGCGATGCATATGGCCGATCTGAAAGGTGCGATGCGGCGCGGTCCGGGCGGGGCGTAAGGGCCGCGCCCGACCCTTGGGTGGCACTTTAATCCGTCTCTCGCTGGGCGCTTTATCTCTCATGCCCGACGGCCGCTAATGCCTGCGCCGACTTCGCCAATGCGCCCTCCCGGTGGGAGGGTCGGGCGCGGCCCGGGGCTAGTCGCCCCTGGCCAGGAAGGCTCACCGACGCCGCAGCCGCTGCAACGTCCGCTGCATTCCGCCGGGCGCCACGAAGAAGCTCAGCACGAAGCCTGCCACGAACCCGACGATATCCGCGATCCAGTCGGGCCGCGCGCCGAAGATCATCGCAAACAGCAGCTGAATGCCCATCAGTGCGCCGATCAACGAGAAGGCCCGGAACTGGTTCGCATTTTCCTGCCCCAGTCGCGTCCACAGAATCCATGTGAACGCCCCGATCAGCCCGTAATCGCCGGGATAGCCGCCATAGAGCCCGATCTGCGTAAAGGGCAGCGCCGCATAGACAAGCGCGCCAAGGATCGTCGCCCCGAAGAAGACGATCGCCACGGCGAGGCCCGAGAACACCTCGCCAACCATCTTGCCCAGCGCCAAGAGGAACACGAGCACGAAGATCGCCTGAGTCACCGAAGCGTTGACGAACGGATAGGTCAGAATTCGCATCATCTGCTCCGGCGGATATTGCCCGGTCTGGACCATCGCGCGCATCACCTGCGGCGAGAAGGCGAATTTCTGCAGCGCGTCGAGCCGCCAGCCCGCCGCCTGCGCCCCGCCGATCAGCCCCGACTGGCCCATCGCGAAGAACAGCTCCGTCGCGATGATCGGCAGCGCCAGAAGCCAGACCACTGGCGGCAGCGGGTTCATCGGGTGTTCATCATAGCCGTCGCGCATTAATGGTCTCCTGCTCGCGGGCTCAGTTGCGCCCTTTGCGCTTTAGCGATAAGCGAGCGGAGAGCGGATTTCCACCCCGGGAGATCCTCAATGGCGGGCTTCCACCCCCCGCAGATCAGGAGCATCAGATGAGCGAGCAAGCGCAACCCCTCAACGCCAATTTCAAACCGCGGATCTTCTCCGGCATCCAGCCCTCGGGCGGGCTCACGCTGGGCAACTATCTGGGCGCGCTCAAGCGCTTCGCCCAGAAGCAGGACGAAGGAATCGAGACAATCTACTGCCTCGTCGACCTGCACGCGATCACGGTCTGGCAAGAGCCCGAGGCGCTGCGCCGCAACACCCGCGAGGCAGCTGCCGCCTTCATCGCCTCGGGCGTCGACCCGAAACGCTCGATCCTGTTCAACCAATCGCAAGTGTCGGCCCATGCCGAACTGGCCTGGGCGCTGAACTGCGTCGCGCGTCTGGGCTGGATGAACCGGATGACCCAGTTCAAGGACAAGGCGGGCAAGAATGCCGAGAAGGCCTCGCTGGGCCTCTATGCCTATCCCGCCCTGATGGCCGCCGACATCCTGCTATATCACGCGACGATGGTGCCGGTAGGCGAGGATCAGAAGCAGCACGTCGAATTGACCCGCGACATTGCGGCCAAGTTCAACCACGACTACGGGACCGAGTTCTTTCCCTCCCCCGAGCCGCTGATCGAAGGCGCCGCTACCCGGGTGATGTCCCTGCGCGACGGCACCAAGAAGATGTCGAAATCCGACCCCTCGGACGCGAGCCGCATCAACCTGACCGACGATGCCGACACGATCGCCAAGAAGATTCGCAAGGCCGTGACCGACCCCGAGCCCCTGCCCTCCGAGATCGAGGGGCTCAAGGACCGAGCCGAGGCGCGCAACCTCGTGAACATCTACGCCGCGCTGGCCGACATGACGCCGACCCAAGTGCTGGGCGAATATGGCGGCGAGGGCTTCGGCAAGTTCAAACCGGCGCTGGCGGAGCTCGCAGTCGCGAAGCTCGCCCCGATCTCGGACGAGATGACCCGGCTGATGAACGACCCTTCCGAGATCGACAATATCCTGGGCGATGGCGCGAACCGGGCCGACGAGATCGCACAGCCGATCCTGGGCCAGACGCTCGAGATCATGGGAATGATCCGCTCGCGTTAAGCGTCGAGAACGGGGGCTCTGCCCCCGTCGCCGGAGAGCGACAAAACCAAAGGAAGAGGGGCGCTGCCCCCTCGGGCTATCGCCCTCCCCCCGGACATTTCGCCCAAGCCGAAACGGATCTTCCTCTTGATGGAAATATCCCGGGGGAGGCGCGCACGCGCCGGGGGCGGAGCCCCCTTCGCGCCTTCCGGCCGCGATCCGGCGAACCAGCAGCGCCCCCCTTGCCGCCGCTCACGGCCCGCACTACGCTTCGGCAACAAGAGCTTACGAGCGGACCTCCCATGCGTATCGGCATTCTCCAAACCGGCCAATCCCCCGACGTTCTGCGCGACAAGGCGGGCGATTATCCCGACATGTTCGAAGCCCTGCTCGCCGGGCGCGGCCTCGAATTCCAACGCTACGACGTCGAGCATATGCACTTCCCGAAAGACGTGCATGAATGCGACGGCTGGCTGATCACCGGCTCCCGTCACGGCGCCTACGAGGATCATCCCTTCATCAAGCCACTCGAGACGTTCATCCGCGACGCCCATGCCGAGAAGGTGCCGATGGTTGGCATCTGTTTCGGCCACCAAATCATCGCGCAGGCGCTTGGCGGCAAGGTCGAGAAATTCTCCGGCGGCTGGGCCGTAGGCCCGCAGGATTACGATTTCGGCGGCGAGGTGATCGCACTCAACGCGTGGCATCAGGATCAGGTGACAGAGCTGCCGCCGGGTGCGACACCGATCGCGGGCAATGATTTCTGCGCCTATCCAGCGCTTACCTATGGCGACACGATCTTCACCGTTCAGCCCCATCCCGAGTTTCGCGACGAATTCGTGGAAGGGTTGATGGACACACGCGGGCGCGGCGTCGTGCCCGACGAGTTGATGGAGGCGGCCCGCACGCGGCTGGGCCGGCCCAACGGCGCGCCCCGGATCGCCGAGCGCATCGCCGATTTCTTCCTCAAGACAAGGGTGCCCGCGCACCCGGAAAGCTGACCGATGAGCGACATGAAGGACTGGACCGACCGCATCCCGCAAGCCGCACGCGATTACATCGAGGGTCGGCGTCTCGACGAGGTTGAATGCATTGTCGCCGACATCGCGGGGGTCGCGCGCGGCAAGGCGATGCCCGCGTCGAAATTCAAGTTCCAGGATCGCTTCTTCCTGCCGAACTCGATCTTCCTGCAGACGATCACCGGCGAGTGGACTGACAACCCCTCGGGCGCCTTCACCGAGCCGGACATGATCCTGACGCCCGATTTCTCGACCGCGACGGCCGCGCCCTGGACGGCGGACTGGACCTTGCAGATCATCCACGACGTCGAGGACCAGCAGGGCAACCCGGTGCCGATCGCCCCACGCAACGTGCTCAAGCGCGTGCTTTCGCTTTACGAGGCCGAGGGCTGGGTGCCGGTCGTCGCCCCCGAAATGGAATTCTTCCTCGTTGCACGTAATGTGGATCCGAACCAGCCGATCATCCCGCCGATGGGGCGGTCTGGTCGTCGCGCGGCCGCCAAGCAGGCCTATTCGATGTCGGCGGTCGATGAATACGGCAAGGTCATCGACGATATCTACGACTTCGCCGAGCTTCAGGGTTTCGAGATCGACGGCATCTTGCAGGAAGGCGGTGCCGGGCAGATCGAGATCAACCTCGCCCATGGCGACCCGGTCGAACTCGCCGACCAGATCTTCTACTTCAAGCGGCTGATCCGCGAGGCCGCCCTGCGTCAGGATTGCTTTGCCACCTTTATGGCGAAGCCGATCGAGGGCGAGCCGGGCTCGGCCATGCATATCCACCAATCGGTGATCGACACCAAGACCGGCGAGAACATCTTCTCGGACGAGAGGGGCGGCGAGACGGAGGCCTTCCTGCATTGCATCGCGGGGCTTCAGACGCACCTGCCCGCGGTGATCGCGCTGCTGGCGCCCTACGTGAACAGCTATCGCCGCTACGTCCCGGATTTCGCGGCCCCGATCAATCTTGAATGGGGCCGTGACAACCGCACGACGGGCCTGCGCGTGCCGATCTCCGGCCCAGCGGCGCGGCGGATCGAAAACCGTCTCGCGGGAATGGACTGCAACCCCTATCTCGGGCTCGCGGCCTCGCTCGCTTGCGCTTATCTGGGCCTCAAGGAAAAGCAGATGCCGAAGCCCGAATGCCTGGGCGACGCCTATATGTCGGCCGAAGACGTGCCGGTGAATCTGGGCGATGCGCTCGATCTGTTCTCGGAAAGCGCCCCGATCCGCGACGTGCTGGGGCCGGAATTCTGCGCCGTCTATGAGGCCGTGAAGCGCAACGAATACAAGGAGTTCCTACAGGTGATCTCGCCGTGGGAGCGCGAGCACCTGTTGATGAACGTGTGATGCGATGAACCTGCTCTTCGCCAATGACCGCAAGGGCGAGCACGCGCCGAGCTATTACGCGGCGACCGCGCTGACCGACCGGCGCTGGCCCGAGTTGAAGGGCCGCCACCGGGCGGATGTCTGCGTGGTGGGCGGCGGCTTCACCGGCCTCTCGGCGGCGCTGCATCTGGCGGAAAAGGGCTATTCTGTGCGGCTGCTCGAGGCCCATCGCGTAGGCTTCGGGGCGTCGGGACGCAATGGCGGGCAGGTGGGCTCGGGCCAGCGGCTGGAGCAGGACGATCTGGAGAAAGCCCACGGCCCCGAAATGGCGCGCAGGCTTTGGGATATCGGAGAGGACGCGAAAGCGCTGATCCGCGACCTGATCGCACGATACGAGATGGACGTGACCTTCCACCCCGGCATCGCCCATGCCTGCCGGACGCAATCCGAGGTCGCGCATTCCCACCACATGGCGGAGAAACTGGCCCGCGATTACGGCTACGATCAGGTGGAGCCGCTCTCCCGCGAGGCGCTGCACGCAATTCTGCCGTCGGAGGCCTATCTTGGCGGCGATATCGACCGGGGCGCAGGGCACCTGCATCCGCTGAACTTCGCCCAGGCCCTGGCGCTCGCTTGCGACAAGGCCGGCGTGGAAATCCACGAGGGCTCGCTCGTCCATCATATCCGTCCCGGCGCGCCGGTGCGCGTGCAGACCGAGCATGGCCATATCGATGCCGATCATCTGATCTTCGCGGCCAATGGCTATCTTGGAAACCTCGCCCCGCGCGTGGCTTCGCATGTGATGCCGATCAACAATTTCATCGTCGCGACAGAGCCGCTGGGCCCGCGCGTCGCCCAAGTGCTGCGCGAGAATATCGCCGTGGCGGACACGAAATTCGTGGTGAATTACTGGCGGCTCTCTGACGATAACCGCCTGCTCTTCGGCGGCGGCGAAAGCTATGGCTACAAGTTCCCCGACATCGTGCAGACCGTGCGCAAGCCGATGCTGGAGGTCTACCCCTCCCTTGCCGATGTAAAGATCGACTACGCTTGGGGCGGCACGCTCGCCATCACCCGCACCCGGATGCCCTATTTCGCACGGCCTTTGAAAAACGCGCTCTCGGCCAGCGGCTTTTCCGGCCATGGCGTCGCGATGGGCACGATGGCGGGCAAGATCATGGCCGAGGCAGTCGCAGGTCAAGCCGAACGCTTCGACCTGATGGCCAGCCTCGACGTGCCGGGCTTCCCGGGCGGATCGCTCCTGCGCAGCCCGCTTCTGGTCGCCGCGATGACGTGGTTCTCGATGCGCGACAAACTGGGGATTTGAGCCGGTCTCAGTTTCGTCATGAAAAGGTCACTGGAGAATTCGCCCCCTGCAGTGTAAGTATTTCTGAAAGTCAGTTTCAGGATATCTTGCCATGCCGCGTGACGGACAGACCGCCCCGAATTGCTACGACGCCGAGGCCATTCCCGAGGCCGCCCGGGCCGAAATCGATCGCCTTCTGACAAGCGGGGACCTGTTCCGCTACACCTCGGAAGACGCGCCGGTCGCCAAGCTGGAAGCCGAGTTCGCGGAATTCATGGGCGTCAAATACGCCGTGGCGGTGTCATCCTGCTCGCAAGCCCTCTTCCTGTCGATGAAGGCGCTCGACCTGCCGCGCGGCGCGCGCGTGCTGGTCCCAGCCTTCACCTTCGCTGCCGTCCCTTCCGCCATCGTCCACGCCGATTGCGTCCCGATTCTGGTCGAAGTCGGCTCCAATTTCCGCATCGACCTCGACGATTTCCGCGCGAAATTCGACGACAGCATCGACGCGGTGCTAATCTCTCACATGCGCGGCCACACCTCCGATATGGACGTGATCATGGAACTGGCAGCCGAGAAGGACGTGCCGGTGATCGAGGACGCGGCGCACTCGCTCGGAACGCTCTGGAACGGCAAGAAGATCGGCACCATCGGCAAGATCGGCTGCCTCTCCTTCCAGTCCTACAAGCTGATCAACGCGGGCGAAGGCGGCATCCTGCTGACCGACGATCCGGAGCTCGCCGCCCGCGCGGTCATCATGTCGGGCGCCTATGAGCATAATTGGAAGAAGCATCCCGGCCTGCAGAACAGCTTCCATCACTGGCAGAACAAGCTGCCGCTATACAATTGCCGGATGCAGAACCTCTCCGCCGCCGTCATCCGCCCGCAGATCGCGGAAGTGGAGCGCCGCGTGAACGATGGTCGCGCCAACCACGACTATGTCGCGGAGCGGCTGAACACGAGCGACTGGCTCGACGTGCCGCCGCCGCTCGGGCCCGAAACCCGCGCCCCGGATTCGCTGCAGTTCAACCTCGCGGGCGATTGGTCGGATGACGAAGCCCGCAAGATGCAATCGGAAGCGAAAGCGCGCGGCGTCAGCGTGCAGGTCTTCGGCCTCAGCCAAGACAATGCGCGCGCCTTCTGGAACTGGCAGTTCCTCGGAGATGTGCCGGAGCTTCCGAAAACCCGAGAGATGCTGATGCGCGCTTGCGATACGCGCTTACCCGCGAGGCTCAAGCAGCCCGATCTCGATTACATCGCCGATGCGATTCTCGAGGCTGTCAAAGCCGTAAAGGGCTGATCCGGTCTTCTCCTTGATCGAAATATCCCGGGGGCAAGGCCGTCACGAGGGGGCAGAGCCCCCTCGCCTTACCCGACCATCACGCGGGGATAGTCGATCTTCGGGCATCGGTTCATCACGACTTTCACCCCCTGTCCTCGGGCTTTCTCGGCGGCAGCGTCATGCGACACGCCAAGCTGCATCCAGATCGTCTTGAGATGGGGCAGATGCGCCAGCGCCTCGTCCACGACCTCCGGCACCGCCTCGGAACGGCGGAACACGTCGACCATATCCACCGCGATCTCGTCGGGGATCGCGACGAGATCGGCATAGACCGTCTCGCCCAGCAGCTGTTGCCCCGCGAGCCCAGGATTGACCGGGATCACACGATACCCCTTGGATTGCAGAAACCGCGCCACTTCATATGAGGGGCGCTCCGGCTTGTGGGACATGCCGACCACGGCGATGATCTTGGTACTTTCCAGAATGTCGCGAATCTCGTCTTGCATCTGAAACCTCTCCTTTGTCGCAGCCCTCTAAGAAAAATGCGCCCAAGCCTTGAAGGCTGGGCGCAACAGTGGCGGAACGAGGGACAGTGAACTAGAGACGCAGCGGTTCCGAAGCTGCGCCTCGGACATCGAGATAGGAACGCATCCCGCCGCTTTTAAGGTCCACGCCCTCATGATCGCGATTTTGTGACCATTACCGACTTGCGGATGCATAAAGAGACACCGCGGCGGCATTCGACACGTTGAGCGAACCGAATTCGCCCGCAAAGGGGATTCGCACCAGACGGTCGCAGGTCTCGCGGGTCTTCTCGCGCAGGCCCGGTCCCTCGGCGCCCAAAACGAGCGCCACCGGCTCCATTCCCGCCTCGGACAGCCCGTCTTCGAGCGACATCTTCGCCTCGCCCGCAAGCCCGATGAGCCGGAAGCCCATCTGGCGAAGCTCCTCCATCGCGTCGGAGAGGTTCTTCACCCGCAGATAGGGCTGACGCTCGAGCGCGCCGGAGGCGGTTTTCGCGAGTGCGCCGGTCTCGGGCGCGGAATGGCGATGCGGCGCGATCACGGCGGCCGCGCCGAACACCTCGGCCGAGCGCAGGATGGCGCCGACGTTATGCGGATCGGTGACGCGGTCGAGCAGCACCACACGGCGCGCCCCGAAGCAGACATCCTTCAGCGCGCCCCAATCGAGCGGTTTCACCTCGAGCGCCGCGCCCTGATGGACGGAGTCGGTCGAGATCGGTACGAACTTGTCGAACTTGCGGACATCGACGATCTCGGGCTCCATGCCCGACGCCTCGATCGCCTCGGCCAGTTTGTCGGCGGCGTTCTTCGAACAGACCAACCGCAGACGCTCGCGCATCGGGTTCTGCAGTGCATCGCGCACCGCATGCAGGCCGAAGAGCCACACGGACTCGGCGGCCGCAGCGCGCTTGGCGCGTTCCTTATCGATCACCCAGGCTGGCTTTTTCATCGCGGGTCTCCTTTGGCCCCTACCTGCGCGGAATGACCTCGTTTGGCAAGCTCTGATCCGGAGCGCGATTTTTCGGCAAACTCTCTCTTGACGCCCCCCGCCCCCTTTTGTATCTCCCGCCCAGCGTCGGGTGACGTGCTGCAAGGTGCGGCAGCGGACTGTAACTCCGCCGGGGCGACCCACGCCTGGTTCGATTCCAGGGTCACCCACCACTTCCCCCTTTCAGGAACTGGTGACACGCGGCTCCCACGGGGGCCGCTGTGTTGAATAACGCCCATTCGTTGCGCCGTTTATTGCAGCACCGCTTTGCGGCTGAACCGTGCTTCTTCCGAACTGCCATCGTCATAGATCAGCTTCACCCGCACCTCGGAGACCGAGCCCTGCGGCTGGCTGACATAGACATTGTCGCCCGAGATCGCGTTGGGCTGGGCTGCGCCCTCGTGGCATTTCTCCATCTTGAACGATTTGGTGGGCGGCGCACCATTGAAACCGTAGCGAATCTCGCTCAGCCCGCAGCGCCACGCCAGAAGATGGGTGAAGTAGACCAGATCCTTGCCACCGTATTCCCGGATCGCGACCCAGGAGTCGCGGGTCATGCCGAGAATCGGGCGCACTTCGGCAGCGGTGGTAAAATTCTGCGCGTTCGCGGGGCCGCTCAATGCGACACCACACAGCGCCAACGCGGCTAACTTGCTTATCCGTATCACCTTTTACCCCTGAACTTTCTCGCTATACTGCGTTCAAATCCTCCGACAGGCGGCAGTATGGCGGCGAACGACCGGACTTCACAACCCTACAACATCTTCTGTGTTGCACAGGCGGGACGGCTGGAATTCGAAGCGATTCTGTTCGTATTGAGTTTCCGCGCCGCCAATCCGGACTTCGCTGGGCGCTTGCTGATCGCCGAGCCGCAACCCGGCCCGCGCTGGTCCGAGGAGACGCGGATCTCCGGTCCGGTCCGGGCGCTGCTCGAAGAGGTCGGCGCCGAGATCGTGCCCTTCGAGTCGAAGGTCTTCGGCCAGTCCTACCCCCATGGCAACAAGATCGAGGCGCTCGCCGCCCTGCCCGCGGGGATGCCCTTCGTCTTCTTCGACACCGATACAGTTTTTACCGGGCCGCTGTCGCAGGTCGGTTTCGACTTCGACCGTCCATCAGCCTCGATGCGCCGCACCGGCACCTGGCCCGAGCCGCCGCTTTACGGTCCGGGCTATACCGGCATCTGGAAGTCGCTCTACGACAAATTCGGGCTGGACGGGTTCGAGGAGACGCTCGATCTGAGCCAGCCGGACGAATACTGGCGGCGCTACATGTATTTCAACGCAGGCTGGTTCTTCGGTCCCGACCCGGCGGAGTTCGGCGACCGTTTCCTGCGCTACGCCCGCGACATCCGCGACGAGACGCCGGATGAGCTGGCCTGCCAATCGCTCGATCCGTGGCTCGATCAGGTTGCGCTGCCGCTGGTGATCCATTCCTTCGGCGGCGGGCGCCCGGGACCCGAGCTCGATGGGCTCGACGGCGATGTCAGCTGTCATTACCGCGCGCTGCCATTGATGTACGCGCGCGAGAGCGACACCGTGATCGACACCGTCGAAGAACTGACGTCCCCGAACAGGGTCAAGAAAGTGCTGAAGGCTTACGAGCCTGCCAAGAAGCTGATTTATCAGGGTAAGGGCCGGAAGCTTCGCGGGATCATCGCGGAGGAAGGCATGCCACGGCACGAGAAGGCGCTGCGTAACCGGATCAAGCGCGCGAAGCTCTGGATGCGCTGAGCCGCGCGGTCCTTCTCTGGCCTCTTATCACCGAAAACGAATGTGTTTGTCGGCCTCTCCCGGTGCCGCTAACGTCTCGGCAAGAAAAGAGGAGCCCCGATATGTCCGACTACGCATTCGACACCCTGCAAATCCACGCCGCGGCCGATCCCGATCCCGCGACGGGCGCGGTTCAGGTGCCGATCTACCAGACCACATCCTACGCCTTCAAAGACGCCGACCACGCGGCGCGCCTGTTCAATCTCGAGGAAGTCGGCTTCATCTATTCGCGCCTGACCAACCCGACGGTGATGAAGCTGGCCGAACGTGTCGCGGCGCTTGAAGGCGCGGCAGGCGGCGTGACCTGTTCCTCGGGTCATGCGGCGCAGATCATGGCGCTCTTCCCGCTGATGGGGCCGGGGCTGAACATCGTGGCCTCGACGCGGCTCTATGGCGGCTCGATCACCCAGTTCAGCCACACGATCAAGCGCTTCGGCTGGTCCTGCACCTTCGTCGATTTCGACGATCTCGACGCGTTGGAAGCGGCGGTGGACGAGAACACCCGCGCGATCTTCTGCGAGTCGATCTCGAATCCGGGCGGCTACATCACCGACCTTCCGGCGGTGGCGAAACTGGCCGACAAGGTCGGCCTGCCGCTGATCGTCGACAACACGCTGGCCACCCCCTACCTGTGCCGCCCGATCGAGCATGGCGCGACCCTCGTCGTCCACTCGCTGACGAAATACATGACCGGCAACGGCACCGTCACCGGCGGCTGTGTCGTCGATAGCGGCAAGTTCGACTGGTCCGCCTCGGGCAAGTTCCCGTCGCTGAGCGAACCCGAGCCCGCCTATCACGGGCTGAAATTCCACGAGGCGCTGGGGCCCATGGCCTTCACCTTTCACTCGATCGCGGTCGGGCTGCGTGATCTCGGCATGACGATGAACCCGCAAGGCGCGCATTACACGCTGATGGGGATCGAGACGCTGAGCCTGCGGATGGACAAGCACAACGCCAACGCCAAAGCGATTGCCGAATGGCTCGAAAAGGACCCGCGCATCGATTACGTCACCTATGCGGGGCTGGAGAGCTCGCCGTGGCATGAGCGTATGAAGACCGTCTCGCCGAAGGGCGCGGGCGGGCTGTTCACCGTCGCGGTCAAAGGCGGCTACGACGCCTGCGTGAAGCTGGTGAACAATCTCAAGCTGTTCAGCCACGTCGCCAACCTTGGCGATGCGCGCTCGCTGATCATCCACTCGGCCTCAACCACGCACCGCCAGCTGACCGAAGCGCAGCAGATCGCCGCAGGGGCCGCGCCGAACGTGGTGCGCCTGTCGATCGGGATCGAGAATGCGGACGACCTTATCGCCGATCTCGATCAGGCGCTGAGCGCCGCAACCAGCTGATAACACAGATGGCGCGCCGCGATGTCGGCGCGCCATCCATGACCGCGGATTGCATTTCCGACATTTCTTGCTTCGTTCCCCGCGTCTGCGCCGTTGAAACGGTGGAAAACCGGCAAATGCCCGCTCCGTCCCCGTCGCGGCGCTTTTCAGAAGATCGAATCTCCTTTACCAAGATGTGAACACTTGGACCGGACCGCCCCGAGGCGCGCGCAGCACCCATGAAACCCGATTTTGCATTGATCCTCTCGCATGATGGCATCGCTCTGGTGCACCGCGCGAAAGAGGGCTGGACGCTTCTGGGCGAGGCCGCGCTCGAAGGGGAGGACCCGATGGCCGAGGTCGCGGCCCTGCGCGACAAGGCCCGGGCGCAGGCTCCGCGCGGCTTCACTTCGAAGCTCGTGCTGCCGGATACGCAGATTCTCTATACCGCGATCTACGCGCCCGGTCCCAGCCCGGCGCAGCGCAAGAAACAGATCGAAGCGGCGCTGGAAGGCATGACGCCCTACCCCGTCAGCGAGCTGGTCTATGATTTCGCGGGCCCCGGCCAGACCGTGCAGGTCGCCGTGATCGCACGCGAGACATTGAAGGAAGCCGAGAGTTTCGCGCAGGAGAACGGCTTCAACCCGGTCAGTTTCGTGGCCGCCCCCGAACCCGGCGACTTCCCCGGCGAGCCGCAATTCGGCCTGACCTCGTCGGTCGCGCAGTACATTCCCGAAGGTGCGCATGTCGAGCCCGACAAATTCGCGCTGATCGTGGCTGTCGATCTGTCCGAGGAGGCAAGCGAGACGCCGGCGGAGGCCGTTCCGTCAGAAGCCACGGAGACGGAGGCCACCGAGGTGGAAACCGCCGCTGCGCAGAGCGAGATGGCGGAGCTCTCCGACGACAGCGCAGTCTCGGAAACCGAACTGGCAGAATTGAGTGCGCTGGATCAGCCGGCGAGAGCGGAGGCCACGGCGGAAGAGGCTGATCTCACGCTGCCGGGCGAGCCGGGCGAATTCTCCGAGTTGCTCGATGCGACGAGAGCCGAGCCCGACGCGCAGCAAGGCGCGCCGAGCGAGGACACGCCCGCTGCGGCAAGCCCCGCCGCCAAGGCCGCCGAAGCGGTGGCGGCGGGCGAAATCGCACCCAAGGAAACCGAGGCTGCGGATGCGGTCGAATTTGCCGAGGGCGAGCCGGATGGCGCGCTCTCCGACGACGCGGAGGCGGACAGCGCCGAGGAAACCTCGGACGCAGCCCTCGCCGCTGCTGGCCTCGCGGCCGCACGGGCCTTGCCAACCGCCGCGGAGGCCGATGCCAAACCTGAAGATGTGGCGCACGATGCGGAGAGCGACCAATCCGAGGCTCTCGAAAGCGACGAGGACGACGACGATCTGCCGAAATCCGACGCCAGCGTTATCGCCGCCGCCTTCGCTTCGCGCCGCGACCACGCGGCGACGGTGACCGTGAACGACACGCCACCGCGGCTCGGCGGGGCCACGCGGCTCAGCCCGATGCCCGATCGCAGCAAGATCGCATCGGGCGACGCCAAGATCACCGCGCCCACGCTCGATTTCGACGAGCCCGATCCGCGTTTCACGCCGAAAGAACCGCAGAAAACCGGGGCGAAAGCGGGCAAGGCTACAGCCCCCTCGGCGCGCACGGGGATCGGCGAGACGACTGCGCTCGGCGCGAAATCCGCGACCTCGTTGCTGCGCGAGGAGGCGAAGGACGGGCCGGATGCGAGCGCCGCCACCCCGGCCCCGATCGTCGAGCGTACGAGCGACAAGACTGTTTTCGGCGGCACCAAGCGGCCGACGACGGGCGGCAAGCCGCGCCATCTCGGGCTGATGCTCACCGGCGCGCTGGTGCTGGTACTGGCGATCATCGCGCTCTGGACCACACTGCTCGACGATCCCGCACCGGTCGATGCGCCGGTGGACGCCATCGCCGAAGCGCCCGCCCCGGCCGCGGGTGACGCGCCAGAGCAGACCGCCCTTGCCCCGGCCACTCCTGAAGTGGCGGCCCCCGAGGCAACGCAATCCGACGCTCAGGCTCCGGCCAACCAACCCGCTCCTCAAGACGAGCAAGTCGCGGCGCTCGCCCCGGCTGATGCGCAACCCGCCCCGTCGGAACAAAGCGACGCGGTCACCACGGCCGCGCCCGCCACCGCCGCGCCAGCGCAGGATCAGGCGCCCACGCAGAGCGGCGCCGACGCACAGCCCTCTGACACGCAGCCTGCCGATACGGCTGCGGCAGAGCCGCTCGCCGACGCACAGGCGACCGCTTCGGACATCACGGCGTCCGACACGGGCGACACCGCCCCCGACACCATGCCCAATTCGCAGGCAGAGACTCCGGACGCCACGGCTGAGACGCAAACGGACGTTGCGGCAAACGACGCGACCGCCAGCGAAACCGCACAAAGCGACGCGACCGAAGCTCCCGCAACCGAGGCGCAGATCGCGTCGCCTGCGACGCCGCCCGCAGAGCTTCCGGCCTTCACCGCGACGCCGCTCGCCCCGCCGAGCGCCGATACGCTGCAGAGCGACACGCAGCCCCCAGACACCCCGCCTGTCACGCCGACGGAGGACGGAGTGGAAATGCCGGGCGGCTTCACGCTTTACGCGGGCGCGCCCGCCGTCACTCCAGGCCCCCGCCCCGAAGCCGTCGCGCAGGCCTATGCCGCGACCCAGCCGATCACGCCGGAAGGCACGCTCGGCGCGATCCCGTCGCTGTCGGGATTCCGTCCCGCGGACAAGCCCGCCGACCTCACCGGCGCAACCGCAGCGCCAAATGAGACCGATCCCGCCACGCAGGCTGATCCGAACGATCAAGGCGCGCTCGACCCGGCACTTCAGCCCAATCCCGAACTCCAGACGACGCGCCCGACGGCTCGCCCCGACGCGGTGACCAAGCTCGCCACAACGCAGGCGCCCGCCTCGGAATCCGCAGCGGTCGCGAACCCTGAACTCGCGGCACTGCGGCCACCGCGCCGTCCGGCATCGATCCAGGAGTCGGTCGCCGCCGCCGTGCAGGCGCAAGATGAAGCCGTCGCCGAGAACGCCGATCCCTTCGCCGGCGCGACCGCTCTGGCGGTGGCGCGCTCCGCCGTCCCGCCGACGAAACCGCGTAACTTCTCGCGTTCCGTCGAGAACGCCCTGGCCGCTGCGATCGCCGCCGAGCCCGCGCAAACCGTCGCCGCCGCCGCCGCGCGCGCCCCGGTCGCCACGCCCGTGCCCGACCCGCGGCCCGCCGATCTCGACGAGCCGGAACCCACTGCCGCGCCGACGCGCCTGCCGACCTCTGCCTCCGTCGCCAGACAAGCGACCGAGAAGAACGTCATCAACCTGCGCAAGATCAACCTGATCGGGCTTTACGGCTCCTCGTCGAACCGCCGCGCCCTAGTGCGGCTCTCGAACGGGCGCTTCGTCAAAGTGGGGGTGGGCGACCGGCTGGATGGCGGGCGGGTGACGCAGATCGGCTCCAATGCGCTGACCTATAAGAAAGGGTCGCGCAGCCTGACGCTGAAGCTGCTGCAAGAGGGCTAAACGCGCGCGGCGCAATCATTCGCGACCTTGAACCCTTGCGCACGGTCTGCGCTGGATTACGCTGGGACGTAGACGCGTCGCGCCCCTCCCCCTCCCGCGCACCGCCCAAGGAAACAAGCCGCCGATGGAAAGCTTTCTCTTTCAAGCCACGTTGTACCTGCTCGCGATGGTGATCGCAGTGCCGCTGGCCACCCGTGCCGGCCTTGGCTCTGTGCTGGGCTACCTGATCGCGGGCATCCTGATCGGCCCGGTCACGGGGCTCTCCGGCGCCGAGATGACCGACCTGCAGCATTTCGCCGAGTTCGGCGTGGTGATGATGCTGTTCCTGATCGGACTGGAGCTGGAGCCGCGTGCGCTATGGGCGATGCGCGACAAGCTGATCGGTCTCGGCGGGTTGCAGGTGCTGGTCACGATGATCCTCGTCACCGCGATCGTGATGACGATGGGCGAGGATTTCCGTGTCTCGCTCGCGATCGGGATGACGCTGTCACTGTCCTCGACGGCGATCGTGTTGCAGACTCTCAACGAGAAGCGACTGATGCAGACGGCGGGCGGGCGGTCCTCCTTCGCGGTGCTGCTGACGCAGGATATCGCGGTAATCCCGATGCTGGCGCTGATGCCGCTTCTGGCCCTGCCCGGCGCGCGGGCGGTGGCCAAGGCTGGGCACGGCGATCACGTCGTGGCGCGCGTGATCGACTCGTTGCCCGCCTGGGGCGTCACGGTGATCACGCTGGCCGCGGTCGCCTTCACCGTGCTGATCGGGCATTACCTAGTGCGCCCGCTGTTCCGGTTCGTGCAAGGCGCAAGGCTGCGCGAGGTGAACACGGCGATGGCGCTGCTGATCGTGGTGGGCATCGCGAGCCTGATGAACCTCGTAGGTCTCTCGCCCGCGCTCGGGACTTTCCTCGCCGGGGTCGTGCTGGCCGACAGCGAGTTCAAACACGAGATGGAATCCGATATCGAGCCCTTCAAGGGCCTGCTGATGGGCCTGTTCTTCATCACCGTCGGCGCGGGCATCAATTTCGACGTCATCACCGCGCAGCCCGCGAATATCTTCGCGCTGGTCTTCCTGCTGGTCGCGCTGAAATCGGCGGTGCTTTACGGGCTGTCGGTGCTGTTCAAGATCCGCGGGCCGGATCGTTCGCTGTTCACGCTGAGTCTCGCGCAGGCTGGCGAATTCGGCTTCGTGCTGGTCTCCTTCGCGGTCGGCCAACGGATTTTGCCGAATGCCTTGGCCGAGAAGCTTCTGGTGGTGATCGCACTGTCGATGCTCATCACGCCCTTGCTGTTCATCCTGCACGAGCAGATCGGCCTCAGGCTGCGCAAGCCGCCGGGCCCCGACCCGGACGCGATCGACGAGCAGCAGCCGATCATCATCGCAGGCGTGGGCCGTTTCGGGCAGGTGGTGAACCGTCTGGTGACGATGTCCGGCATGCGCACGACCGTTCTGGACGCCGATCTCAAGACGATCCAGCTGATGCGAACCTTCGGCTTCAAGGGCTATTTCGGGGATCCGACGCGCCCCGACCTGCTCGCCGCGGCCGGCATCAATCAGGCGCGGGTGCTGGTCGCAGCGCTCGACGGGCGCGAACAGACCACGAAGCTCGTGGCCTATGCGCGCCGCATCCGGCCCGACCTTCACATTGTCGCCCGCGCGCGCGACCGGACGCATGTGTTCGATCTGTATCGAGCCGGCGCGAATGACATCGTGCGCGAGATGTTCGACAGCTCCCTGCGCGCCGGGCGGTATGTGCTCGAGAACGCGGGACTGTCGGCCTTCGAAGCCTCGGAGCTGGAGAAACTGTTCTTCAAGCTCGACCGGGCCGCCGTGCGCGACCTGGCGCAGGTCTGGAAGCCTGGCGTGCCGGTCGAACAGAACGCCGAGTACATCGCGCGCACGAAGGAGCTCAACGCAGAGCTGGAAGCCGCAATGATGGAGCAGTTCCGCCGCCGCGGCGAGCGCGACGAAAGCGATCGCGAGGCCCCGGGCAACGAAAAGACCGGGCCGGAAGCGTGATCGCGGGCAACGGCTCCCTTGCCCTTCGCCCATGAAAAAACGCGAGGCTCGCAAGCCTCGCGTTGGAAAAGTTCCGCGTGTGCGCGATCAGGCGGCGCGGCCGACCAGAACCTCGTCAACGGTTTTCGCGGCACGCTCTTCGTCGGTGCCCGAAACGGCGGCCACTTCGCGGGTCAGACGCTCGAGCGCGGCTTCATAAAGCTGGCGCTCCGAGTAGGACTGCTCGCGCTGATCGTCGCTGCGGTGCAGGTCGCGCACCACTTCAGCGATCGCGAGCAGGTCGCCCGAATTGATTTTCTGTTCGTATTCCTGCGCACGGCGCGACCACATCGCCCGCTTGACCTTGGCTTTACCCTTGAGGGTCTCGAGGGCCTTGGTCACCATGTCGGGCGAAGACAGGCTGCGCATCCCGACTTCGGTCGCCTTGTGCGTCGGCACGCGGAGGGTCATCTTGTCCTTCTCGAAGGAGATCACGAAAAGCTCGAGCTTGAGCCCGGCGATTTCCTGTTCTTCGATGGACATGATCTTCCCTACGCCATGCGCCGGGTAGACGACGAAATCGTTGGGGCGGAATTCGGTCTTCTTGGTTTTGGTCATGCGGTTCGTTTCCTTGCAGCCGGTCACGAACCCCGGTATCCAGCGAGCATACGACGCCCACGGGGCTCTCTAGCTCCGCGTTCGTCAGTCAGTCACGAGATCTCTTTTGCGGGCGAGCGGGCGACGCAAAAGGTGGGGTCGAACTCATTTGTGACAGTAATATAGCAAGAATCGCATGAATTTCAAAGCGCGTAACTGTCGCGCATATGTAATATGATGCGTTTTCAAAGAGTTACGCAGGGGATTTTGACAAAATGCCGCAGCGTAAACCGCCCCAACTCCCAGAGAATCGGGGAAAATTGGTCAGAATCACCGACCCGTCAGTCGCCTTCGCCAGGCGCCTCGGAGAAATACTTCTCCAGCTTGCCACTCTCGCCGTCGTATTTCTCGGCTTCCGGCATCGGATCTTTCTTCTGGGTGATCACCGGCCAGAGCTCGGAATACTTCCGGTTTAGTTCGACCCAGGATTCCATTCCCGGCTCGGTATCCGGACGGATCGCATCGGCGGGGCATTCGGGCTCGCAGACGCCACAATCGATGCATTCGTCGGGATGGATCACCAACGTGTTCTCCCCCTCGTAGAAGCAATCCACCGGGCAGACCTCGACGCAGTCGGTATATTTGCAGTTGATGCAGTTATCGATGACGACGTAGGTCATTGGTGAAACCCCGATTGAACAGCTTCCTGCCCCGTCCTAGCGGGGGATGAACCCTCTTTCAAGAGAGAGGCCCGGCTTTTCGCTGCGGCATTGCGCACAGCCTATCCCTCCGGTTCGAGCAAGGTGTAAAGCGTCTGAGCCTCGACCGCGGGGCCGCGCCGTGTGCCGCATTCCAGTACCCGCAGCACACAGATTCGTGCGTCTTCGCCCTTGCCGAGCCGCAAGGTCAGCACATCGCCCGGGCCGATCGCCCGGCCGGGCTTGTCGATGCGCTGACCGTTGACGCGCGCCTTGCCACCCTGCACCAGCTCCTGCGCGAGGCCGCGGGACTTGCAGAACCGCGCCTGCCAGAGCCATTTGTCGATGCGGATGCGCTCGGGCGCGTCAGCCATGGCGGGACGTTACTTCTTGTCCTTGAGGGCTGCCAGAACCGCGAAGGGGTTGTCCGGATCAACCGGCTTGTCCTTCTTCGGCGGACGAGCCTCGAAGTTGCGCGCGCCTTGCGGCTTGCCACCCTTCTTGCCTTTGCCGTCGCGCTTGCCATGCGGCTTGCCGCCGCCCTTGCGCTCGCCACGTTCGCCACCGGGCTTGCCACCCTGCCCCTGATCGCGACGTGGCGGACGGTTGCCGCGCGGACGCGGCGCCCAAGTGAAGGTGTAGAAGACCTCGACCTCGTCGCTGGTCACGTCATCGGCTGCCACCATGTCGCCGCCGGCCTCGGCCGCAGCCTCCGCCTCGGGATGGGTCTCGGCAGGCTGCTCGCCGCCGCCGGCCTCGGCTTTCGCCTCGTCGGCCTGCTCGGTCTTGAGGGCCTCGGCACCGGCTTGCTCTTCGGCCTTCTCAAGATCGGCGGCCTTCACCTTCGCGCGCTCGCCTTTCTCGGCCTTGTAGCCCAGACCGCTCATCAGATCGGCGAACTGATCAAGCGTCATGCCGGTAATCGAGAGCATGTCCGGATTGGCTTCGAACCCGCCGCGGCTATCCTGCGTGCGCAGCAGATCGGCGAGACGTTCGAGCATGTCGATGCGGATCGCCCGCGCGCCCGAGGGGCGGTAGCCCGACAGGCGATAGGTCTCGGCATCGAACGCATCGATATTCGGGATCGTCACGAGGCCCGGAGGCGGGCTTTCGGGGAATTCATCCGCGCCCGACCAGAGCGAGGCCAGCACGAGGCGCAGACGCGTCGGCGCGGGCTTGAGAAGCGCGGGCATGAAGATCGTGTATTGGCCGAAGCGCACGCCGTGCTTGCGCAGAGAACCGCGCGCGTCCTGATCGAGATCCTTCACCTCGGCGGCGACCTGCTCGCGCGGGATGATACCCAGCGATTCCACCATGCGGAACGCGAAGCCACGGGCGAGACCCGTCAGCTCTTCGTCGCGGCTCATCGCCAGAAGCGGCTCGAACAGGGCGGCAACCTTGCGGTCGATGAAATGCTGTAGACGGCGCGTAACCTTCTCGGCCACATCCGCGCCTGCCTCGTCGTCGACGAAAGCCTGCACGGTCGGCTTCAGGACATCGGGCCCCTTCACCAGCTTGCCGACAGCGGTGTCGCCCCACATCAGGCCGCCCTGCTCGGTAAAATCCATCTCCGTATCGGGCGCATTGTAGAAGCGGTCCGCGCGCAGATTGAACTCGGGCGCGAGCGCCTCATACGCCGCGCGGGCAAGCATCTTCGCCTCGTCTGGCGAGCCGGTCTCGTCCTGCTTGAACCGGAATCCTTCCAGACGGCCCGCGAATTCGCCTTCCACCGTCACTTCGCCCTTGTCGTTCACCTCGGCCACGAGGGTCTCCTTCTGCTTGAGCCGGCGCATCAACACAGAGGTGCGCCGGTCCACAAATCTTTGCGTCAGCGCGCCATGAAGCGCGTCCGACAGGCGGTCTTCTACAGCGCGGGTCGCCTCGCGCCAATGGCTTTCATCATCGACCCACCCTTTGCGTTGCGCAACATAGGTCCATGTGCGGATGAAGGCGAGACGACGCGAGAGCGTGTCGATATCGCCGCCCGTCCTGTCGATACGCTCGATCTGGCGCGCGAGCCAGTCCGAGGGCACGCCCTTGCCCGATTGCAGGAACTCGAAGATGCGCGCCAGAAGCGTTGCATGTTCGGCCTCGGAAATCGAACGAAAATCGGGGATTCGGCAGACATCCCAGAGAAGCTGCACGTCCTTTGGACTGGTGACGCGGTCGCGGATCGCCGGATCCTCGGCCAGCACCTTGAGCGCGCGCGCATCGTCGGCCTCGCGTCCCTTGGTCAGCCATTCGCCGCCATCGCGTTCGGCGGGCCGCGCGTCGAGCGATTGGATCAGCCGGTCCACGGTACCGAATTCGAGCCGCGCGTTGCGCCATTGCAGCCTCTGCAGCGGCGCGAAACGGTGGTTCTCGACCGCCTCGATCACCTCGGGCTGCAGCGGCCGCGCCTCGCCGGTCACCCCGAACGTGCCATCGGTGGTGTGGCGCCCGGCGCGACCTGCGATCTGCGCAAGTTCATGCGGGAAAAGCGGACGCATCCGCCGCCCGTCGAATTTCGACGTGGCCGAAAACGCGACATGGTCGATATCGAGGTTGAGCCCCATCCCGATCGCATCGGTGGCGACCAGATAGTCGACGTCGCCATTTTGATACATCGCGACCTGCGCGTTGCGGGTGCGGGGCGAGAGCGCCCCCATCACCACCGCGCAGCCGCCCTTCTGGCGGCGGATCAGTTCCGCGATCGCGTAGGTGTTCTCGACCGAAAACCCCACGATGGCCGAGCGCGGCTTCATCCGGGAGATTTTCTTCGAGCCGGAATAGGTCAGCTCGGAAAACCGCTCGCGCTTGGTGAACTGCACCTTTGGCACCAGCGCCGCGATCGCCCCGCGCATCGTCTCGGAGCCGAGGAACAGCGTCTCGTGCAGCCCGCGCGCATGCAGCAGCCGATCGGTGAAGACATGGCCCCGCTCGGGATCGCCACATAGCTGGATTTCGTCGATGGCGAGGAAATCCGCGCCGATCCCCGTCGGCATCGCCTCGACCGTGCAGACCCAATATTGCGTCCGCTCGGGCACGATACGTTCTTCGCCGGTGACCAGCGCCACGACCGAGGGGCCGCGCTGCGCGACGATCCGGTCATAGACCTCGCGCGCCAAGAGCCGCAGCGGCAGTCCGATGACGCCGGTCCGATGCGCCAGCATCCTCTCGATTGCGTAATGGGTTTTGCCGGTATTGGTCGGCCCCAGAACGGCCGTGATCCGCCCGCCTTGCATCGCAGCTCCGTTCCAGCTCTCAGAGAGCCGTGCCCTGATGCGCCTCGTCGAGGCGCGCAATGGCGTCTTTCACATCCTGTTGATGCGGATTCAAGGCAAAAGACTTCTTATAGGCCTCAAGCGCGCGCTTGTCGTCGCCCATCTCCTCGAGGATCGCCCCCAGACCTGCAAGCGCGCCCCAATGTCGCGGCTCCAGCTTCAGGGTACGCGCGATATCCGCCGCCGAGGGGCCATAGAGCCCGGCCATGAAATAGGCGGTCGCCCGCCCGTTCCAGCCAGCGGCGAAATCGGGCGCGTGATCGGTGAGCGCCGTGAAATGCTCGATCGCGGCCTCGGTATCGCCGGCGTCCAGAGCCTCTTCGCCGCGCTTCAGGAGCAGGTCCATCGCCGCGGATCCCGACCGCGACCACGCCCTGCGGATGTCCGCCTCGGCGCGCGACCAGCCCGGATCGTTGGGATCAGCCAACTCTTTGAAATACGGGTCCAGACCTGCGGTTTCGGCGCTGGCGGGGAATGCCGCCATTGTTCCCAGCATCGCCGAAAAGCAAAATGCCGTGACGACACATTTGTATCTGTCAAATCGCTGCCACATAAATCATGACTGTAATGCAATTGCCGGAGAATGCGAGAGCCCGGCCATCAAAATTGGAGGACGCGATGAGCGAGGTTATCGACAAGGCCGTTGAGGCGCTGCGGGCGAAACTGCCCGATGGGTTTTCTTCGACTGCAAAATTCGTGATCGAAGGCGAAGGCTCGATCATTGCCGACGAGAACGGCGTGCGTGAAGGCGACGACGACGCGGAAGTCGTTCTGACCGCCGATCGCGAGACCTTCGAAGGCATGCTCAACGGCGACGTGAACCCGACCGCGGCCTTCATGTCCGGCAAACTTTCGGTCGACGGCTCGATGGGCCTCGCCATGCAGCTGGGTGCGGCTCTGGCCTGATGGAACGCGCCCCGATTTTCGAAGAGATCGCGCGCGGCCCTGAGGGCGGCGCTGCCTATTGGCTGACGGCGGAAGATGGGGTGCGGATACGCTTCGCACATTGGCCAGCACCGCCCCAACCACGCGGCACGGTCTTTCTGGGATGCGGGCGCACCGAATATGTCGAAAAATACGGCCCTGCGGCCGCGGAATTCGCGGCCCGGGGCTATGCCATGCTCGCCATCGACTGGCGCGGGCAAGGCCTGGCCGACCGGCTTTTGCCCGACGCACCCGAGAAGGGCCATGTCGGCGGCTTGCAGGATTACCAGTGGGATCTGCATGCGGTGATCGACGCTGCGGACGAGCTCGGTCTGCCGCAACCCTATTACATCGTGGGCCATTCGATGGGCGGCGCAATCGCGCTGCGCGCGGTGATGCATGAACACCATCGCTTCAACGCGGTGGCTTTCTCCGCGCCGATGTGGGGGATCGCCACCTCGCCGCTGCTGCACCCGTTCCGCATCGTGCTGGCAAACCTTCTGGGCGACGGCTTCCTCGCGAACAACTATCCGCCCGGCATGAACGGCACCACCTATGTCTACCGCGACAGTTTCGAGGCGAACCGCCTGACCCGCGATCCCGGGATGTGGGCCTGGCTGCTCGAGCAGGCCGCGAAGCGCCCCGAACTGACGTTGGCCGGCCCGACGATCCACTGGGTCGCCGAGAGCCTGCTGGAATGCGAGGCGCTGGCAGCCCTGCCCTCCCCCGACCTGCCCTGCTATTGCGGCCTGGGCGGGGCGGAGAAGATCGTTCACACGCCCTCGGTCCATGACCGGATGGGGCGTTGGCCAAAAGGCACGCTGGACGTGATCCCCGACGCCGAGCACGAATTGATGATGGAAATCCCCGCAACGCGGAAACGCTTCTACGACGGCTGCACCGCGCTGTTCGACGCGGCGGGCGGGCTGGACGCCCGCGACCCGGTCAAAGCTGAATCTGCGTGAAGCTGTCGCGCAGCGCGTTCGACCAGGCTTCCGACATTTCCGCGAAATCATTGTCGCCCGCCTCGATGCGGCGCTGGCTGGAGATCCGGCACTCGTCCTTCTTGATCACCGCCAGATCGAGCGGCATCCCCACCGAGAGGTTCGAGCGCAGCGTCGAATCCATCGAAAGGAGTACCGCCTTCTGCGCATCGATCAGGTTTGTGTCCGGACGGACCACGCGATCGAGGATCGGCTTGCCGTATTTATGCTCGCCGATCTGCAGGAAGGGCGTGTCCTCGGTGGCTTCGATGAAGTTGCCCTCCGGGTAGATCAGGAACATCCGCATCTCACCGCCCGCGCGCTGGCCCGCGACGATCATCGAGGCCGAGGTCGAAACCCGCTCGGCATCCATCCGGCTGGTGATGTCCTTGCGCACGCCCGCCATCGTGTTGCCGATGATCTCGGCCACTTTCAGCATCGTCGGCGCTTCCATGATCGAGCTGTCGCCCGTCGCGTCGCTCGCATCCGCTGCCTCGCGCAACCGCGCCAGCGTCGTTTGCGTGACCGAGAGCGAGCCCGCGGTCATGATCGCGATCACACGCTCGCCCGGCTCTTCGAAGGTGAACATCTTGCGATAGGTCGCGATGTTGTCGAGCCCGCCATTGGTCCGCGTGTCCGACAGCAGCACCATCCCCTCGTTCAGCAAGAGGCCTACGCAATAGGTCATGTTCGTTCCCTGATCCCTGACAAGCGCGCAATCTATTGCTGGACTTGGTCCAAGGCAACTGTGACGTGCAGTCGCTCCTCGCCCGAGCCTTGGGTGATGCCACGGATCGGCGCGGCTTCGCGCGCATCGAGCCCGGAGCCGAGGCGGATATAGCGCTCGTCCGGGCAGCATTTGTTCGCCGGGTCGAAGCCGATCCAGCCGATGCCCGCGATCCATATTTCGGCCCAGGCATGGGCGGCCTCGTGCGGGGTGCCATCATCGGCCGCGAACAGGTAGCCCGAAACATAGCGCGCAGGCAGATCGGCACAGCGGGCTACCGCGACCAGCGCATGGGCATGGTCCTGACAGACCCCCTCGCCCTGCGCCAGCGCCTCGGCGGCTGTGGTGTGCGAATGGGTGGCGCCCGGCTTGTAGGCGATCGCTTCGGAGATCGCGGCACTGAGGCGATGCGCCCGATCGAGATTTTCCGTGGCCCCTGCAACGGCCTCTTCGGCCAGCGCCGCCAGACTGTCGTCGATCCATGTCGCGACGGTCTCGCGCAAGTACGCCATCGGATGCACCAGCTCGCGGTGACCGCGCAGCACGCCCGAGGTATCGAAAGTTTCGACCTGCCCCGTCACGGTGATCGCGACCTCGTCGACCGGTGGGCGGATCGACCAGCCCTCGATACGGTCACCGGCGCCGTCGCGGAACGACCCGCCCCGGAGACCGCCTTCGACCGAGACGTCCCATTCGATGACGCGCTGGCCGTCGAAGCGCGAGGGGAACATGCGCAGCGACTGCACCGCGGCCCCCATCGGCGCGTCGTAATCATAGGTGGTGACATGGTTGACGGTGAGGATCATCGCGCATCTCCCGACAGGTAGGTTTGCTGAACGAGCGCGGTAAGCTGCCCGATCTCGCCGATGAAACGGGTGAGGAACTCGTGCAGGCCTTCCTCGATAATTTCGGCGACTTGGGTCTGGTTCAGCTCGGTCATCAGCGCCTTGGCCCGCATCTGCGGCAGGCCGGTGCCCGGCTCGACCTCGTAGAAGCTTTCGAGATTGTCGAGGTGGTGCATCGCCTTGCGCGTCGCCGATATCAGCGAGCGCGGGCTGGCCGGGTTGAGGATCAGGAAATGCATGATCTTCGACGCCGTCAACTCGCCGCCATAGGCCCAGTGGAAGGCGCGATAGGATTGCAGCGCGCGCAGCAGCACCTGCCACTGGTAATTGTCGAGGCCAGAGCCCACCATCTCCACCGAGGGCAGGAGCACGAAATATTTCACGTCGATCAGACGCGCGGTGTTGTCGGCCCGCTCCAGCGCATAACCGAGGTTCATGAAGAAGAACCCGTCATTGCGCAGCATCGTGCCGTCCATCGCTCCACGCAGCAGCGCCGATTGCCGGGCCACCCATTCGCACAGCTCTGTAATCTCCCATTCAGAGCGCGGCTGACGCTCGATCTGGCGGATCTCCTGGAACGCGGTGTTGAGCGTATCCCAGACCTGACCAGTGATCGCCGTACGCACGATGCGCGCGTTCTCCCGTGCACGCTCGACGCAGGATATCACCGAGGACGGGTTGTCGCGATCAAAGAACAGGTAGCTCTCGATGTTGCGCTGCACCGGATCGCTGTATTTCTCGGAGAAGCCATCGGCAGTGCCCGAGGCTTGCAGCAGGCTCTCCCATTCGGAACGGTAGCCATGACCGGTCGACGGCGTCAGCGCGATCCGCGCGCCGACCTCCAGAAGCCGTGCCATCGTCTCTGCGCGCTCCATGTAGCGCGCGACCCAGAACAGGTTTTCAGCGGTTCTACTCAGCATCCGATCACTCCGCCAAAACCCAGGTGTCTTTCACGCCCCCGCCCTGCGACGAGTTCACGACAAGAGACCCTTCAGTCAGCGCGACGCGGGTCAGCCCGCCGGGGACAAGCTCGATCTTCTCGCCGACGAGACAATAGGGCCGCAGATCGACATGGCGCGGAGCCACGCCCTCTTCCACGAAAGTCGGCGTGGTCGACAGCGCGAGCGTCGGCTGGGCGATGTAGTTCTCGGGATTGTCCTCGATCTTGTGGCGGAAATTCTCGATCTGCTCCTTCGTCGATTTCGGCCCGACGAGCATGCCGTAACCGCCGGAACCGTGAACCTCTTTCACCACAAGCTCGTCGAGATGTTCGAGCACGTATTTGCAATCGTCGGCCTTGGCGCATTGCCACGTCGGCACGTTTTCCAGAAGCGGCTCCTCGCCGAGATAGAAGCGCACCATTTCCGGCACGAAGGTGTAGATCGCCTTGTCGTCGGCGACGCCCGCGCCCGGTGCCGAGCAGATCGTCACACCGCCCGAGCGGTAGACATCCATCAGGCCGGGAATGCCCAGCATCGAATCCGGGCGGAAGCAGAGCGGATCGAGGAAAGCGTCGTCGATCCGGCGATAGATCACGTCGAGCTTCTTCGGACCTTCGGTCGTGCGCATCCAGCAAAAGCCGCCCTCGCAGAACAGGTCCGGCCCCTCCACCAGCTCGACGCCCATCAGGTCGGCGAGGAAGGAATGCTCGTAATAGGCCGAGTTGAAATGGCCCGGCGTCAGGATCGCGACCGTCGGCTCGCCCTCGCATTTCGCCGGTGCGACCGAGGCCAAGGTGCGGCGCAGCGCGTCCGAATATCCATCCACCGGTTCGATCCGGTTCTCGCGGAACAGCTGCGGGAACATCCGCATCATGATCTCGCGGTTCTCCAGCATATATGAGACGCCCGAGGGCGTGCGGCAGTTGTCCTCGAGCACGTAGAACTGATCCGGCCCCGTGCGCACCAGATCGACGCCGACGATATGGCTGTAGATGCCGCGCGGCGGGATGAAGCCCGAAACCGCGCGCTCGAACGCATCGTTCTGATAGACCAGCCGCGCCGGGATACGCCCCGCCCGCACGATCTCGCCACGCCCGTAGACATCCAGCAGGAAGGCGTTCAGCGCCCGGGTGCGCTGCTTGATTCCGCGCTCCAACTTACGCCATTCAGCCTGCGTGAAGACGCGTGGAAACATGTCGAAGGGAATCAGGCGGTCCGGGTCGCCGCCCTCGCCGTAGACCGCGAAGGTGATCCCGATCCGGCGAAACAGCGCCTCCGCCTCGGCCTGTTTCATCGCGCGCAGCTCGGAGGGCATTTCGCGCATCCAGCCATCGAGCCCGCTATAGGGCTGACGCACTTTGCCGCCGTCGAACATCTCGTTGAAATACTCTGTCATCGCGCCGGATATGCCCCCCTAGTCTTTTATTTAAGTCTAGGCCGTGTGCCTCGCGAGTAAAAGGCGATGCCCAAAGTTAAGCAACGCGGCGCGCCCGGGGATCGCTCATTTCGCGGCATCTGCCGAAAAATTGTGCAACACCCAGCGAGCCCGCGCCCTTGTCACGGCGGCGCCCCTGCCCCTATCTGGAAAACAACCAAACATACATGAGCCAGACATACATGAGGATACCCATGACGCTGACACACCGCCGCCCCGTCTTCGATGCGAATGCCAATGCAGGGGCGTTCGGCGATCTGCCCGAATGGGATCTCAGCGATCTCTACCCCGCCCCCGACGCGCCGGAACTGAGCAAGGACATGGCGTGGCTGGAAAAAGCCTGCGCCGAGTTCGCCGCCGATTACGAAGGCAAGCTGGCCGATCTCGACGCGGCGGGCATGGCAGACTGCATCAAGCGCTACGAGGAAATCGACGAGAAAGCGGGCCGCGTGATGTCCTATGTCGGCCTGCGCTATTACCAGAACACGACCGACCCGGCACGGGTGAAGCTGCTGTCCGACGCGCAGGACAAGATCACCACCTACACCACGCCGCTCGTCTTCTTCAGCCTTGAGTTCAACCGCATCCCGGACGCGACCTACGAGGCCGTCTTCGCCGATGAGCGCGTCGCCCGCTACAAGCCGGTGTTTGACCGCATGCGCGCGATGAAACCCTACCAGCTCTCCGACGAGCTGGAGAAATTCCTCCACGACCAATCGGTCGTCGGCGCTGCCGCGTGGAACCGCCTCTTCGACGAGACCACCGCGGCGCTGGAATTCGAGGTGCAGGGCGAGAAACTGTCGCTCGAGGCCACCACGACGCTCCTCTCCGACCACAATCGCGAAAAACGCGAAGCGGCGGCGAAGGAGCTGGCGAACGTGTTCGGCGAGAACATCCGCACCTTCTCGCGCATCCACAACACGCTGGCCAAGGAAAAGGAAATCGAGGACCGCTGGCGCAAGATGCCGACGCCGCAGACCGGTCGCCACCTGTCGAACGACGTGGAGCCGGAAGTGGTGCAGGCGCTGCGCGACGCCGTGGTCGCGGCCTACCCGCGTCTGTCGCATCGCTACTACAAGCTGAAGGCGAAATGGCTTGGCCTCGAGAAGCTGCAAATCTGGGACCGCAACGCGCCGCTGCCGACCGAAGCCCCGCGCGACATCATGTGGGACGAGGCGAAGGACACCGTGCTCGACGCCTATTCCGGCTTCGATCCGCGCATGGCCGATATCGCGCAGCCCTTCTTCGAGAAAGGCTGGATCGATGCGGGCGTGAAGCCGGGCAAGGCACCGGGCGCCTTCGCGCATCCGACCGTGACCACCGTCCACCCCTATGTGATGCTCAACTACCTCGGCAAACCGCGCGACGTGATGACGCTGGCGCATGAGCTGGGCCACGGCGTCCATCAGGTGCTGGCCGCGAAACAGGGCGAGATGCTGGCCAACACGCCCCTGACGCTGGCCGAGACGGCCTCCGTCTTCGGCGAGATGCTGACCTTCCGCAAACTCCTCGCTGCGGCGAAGACCCGCGAAGAGCGCAAGACGCTTCTGGCCGGCAAGGTCGAGGACATGATCAACACGGTCGTCCGCCAGATCGCCTTCTATGATTTCGAGTGCAAGCTGCATGCGGCGCGCGCCGAAGGGGAGTTGACGCCCGAGGACATCAACGCGCTATGGATGTCTGTGCAGGGCGAAAGCCTCGGCCCGGCATTCGAATTCATGGACGGCTACGAGACCTTCTGGTCCTACATCCCGCACTTCGTCCACTCGCCCTTCTACGTCTACGCCTATGCGTTCGGCGACGGGCTGGTGAACGCGCTCTACGCCGCCTACGAGGCCGCGCCCGAGGGCTTCCAGGACAAGTATTTCGCGATGCTGGAAGCGGGCGGCTCGATGCATCACAAAGAACTGCTCGCGCCCTTCGGCCTCGACGCCTCCGACCCGGCTTTCTGGGACAAGGGCCTGTCGATGATCGAAGGCTTCATCGACGAGCTGGAGGCGATGGAGGAGGCCTGAACTTCTCCTTGATTGAAATATCCCGGGGGGCGCGCAAGCGCGGGGGCAGAGCTCCCTCCCCGGCCCGCAACAAAAAACGCCGCGCGAGGTTCTCAACGCGCGGCGTTTTCCGTGACCGGCTCCCCACGAGCGCCGTCAACTCCGACCGGAGCCTTTACCCCTTGCAGGCTCTCGCTCAGATCAGCATGTCTTCCACCTCGAACCGGGTCAGCCGCGGTGCGGCGAGCGGGCCGAACTCGCGCAGCCTGTCCATCTGCGGAAACAGCGCAAGGAACAGTTCCGCCATCCGAGGATCGATCATCCGCTCGAAGCCTTCGCCTGGGTGGAAGCTCTCGACCTCCATGCCGCCAACCTTGAGCGAGCCGTGATGCTCCAGCACCAGATGATAGGCGGAGACCGGCGAGATCGGCGCGACCTCGATCACGCTCACCCCGTCGACGAAAGCCGCAATCGGCGCATAGGCCGCCTCGATCCCCAGACGCGCGCGCAGCCGCGCGTCGCGCAGGCAAATCCGCGCATGCGGGCCCAACACCAGATCCTGCGACGGACGACCATGCCCGAATGCCTCGGCGGTGACGCGGATCATCCCCGCGGCCTTGTCCTTCGCGGCGGGGAACATCGTCATCGACCCTTTCCAGGTGACAGTCTCAACCCGCTCGTCGGCGGTCAGGACGCGCATCCCGGGCACCACATCCTCAATCGAGACGGGGCCCTCCTCGGTCGCGATCACAGCGCCGCGCGCCAAGGCAGAGAACGCCTCCTCGAACAACGGAATCGCCGGGGCGACGCGGGAGGTTTCCTCGATGAACCCATCTGCCTCCAGCCACCACGCGGCATAACGGCGCGTCATCGCGGAGGCGCGCAGGGCGCGTTTCGGCGCATTCGGGCTCGCACGCAAAGGGCGCGGCAGAGGCGGTTCGGAACTGTCGGGACGGAGCGCGGCCGCTGCCGTCCGGTGGGGTAGATTCATGCGATAGGCCTTTCGGTCTTCTCACGGCTGCATCGGCCCCCACCGGTTGCAGAGAGACGCTCACAACATGGCTAAAACCGGTGACCCCGTCAAATTTTTGATGCGATTGTCTCACGATCCCCGAGCAGTCGAGACTTGCCCTAACGGCAGGTTTCCCGGGCGCGCACAAACCGCCACAGTCTCACCACATTCAAAGCGAATCACCCGCCTCCAGAGGCACTGGAAGCGGGTGATGAAAATGGCCGGGCGTGGCAGCGCCCGGCCAAGTCTCGCATTGCGATCCGCATGACCAATTGCGATCGCGTTGCGAGAAGGGAGATCATTGTGCGGCGCCGACCCTCCGCGGCGCGGCCGCCGCCGCGCGACGCGTCTGTGCGCTGCGCGCATTGCGCGCCCACGGCATCGGCGTGTCGCATTTACGTGCGGAGTCCAGCGCGGTTTTCATCCAGCGGCGGGTCGGTTGTTGCTTGTTCACGTTGTTGTCCCCTCGTCTCAGGATCGTCTTCGATCCGGTTCAGGACTGTTGTGACCGCGCAATGGGGCCAGCATGGGGCGAGAGTGGGAATTTTTCGCGCAGGGAAACGAACGAATGCGGCAAGGCCGATTGTTTCAGAGCTATCTCATGTGCGGGCGGCGCGCCGCCCGCGCCCCCAGATCGATCAGAGGCGGATCGCCGAGAGCAGGCGCCCGTAATCGGCCTCCCCCGCATGGGTCGCGCGGCGGTAGGAATAGAAGCGCTCGGGCTCCTGGTAGGTGCAGCGACGCATCCATTCCGCCTCGCCGACGCCCGCCTCGCGCAGCCGGTGAAGCGAGAAGCTCGGCAGGTCGAAATGCGGCTTGCCCGAGGGTCCGGGCGAGAAGAACCGGCTGTAATCCATGTCTTCCATCAGGAACTGCTCCATGAAGTCCTCGCCGACCTCGTAGGAATGGACCGAGATGCACGGCCCGATCACCGCGGTGATGTCCTCGCGATGCGCGCCCAGACGCTCCATCGCGTCGAGCGTGTTCTCCAGCACCCCCTCAATCGCGCCGCGCCAACCCGCATGGGCCGCGCCGATAACGCCCGCTTTCGGGTCCGAGAACAGCACCGGCTGGCAGTCGGCGGTCAGGATCGAGATTGCGATGCCCGGCACCTTGGTCACCGCCGCATCGGCGCGCGGCGGCGGATCGGTGATTTCTTCGATCACTGCGACATCGGGCGAATGCACCTGATTGACGCCCTGCAGCGCGTTCAGCTCAACCCCCAACGCGTCTGCGGCACGGGCCCGATTGGTGCGCACCGCCTCGCTTTGGTCCGACGAACCGGGGCCGCAGTTGAGCCCGGCGAAAATGCCCGAGGACGCCCCGCCCTTGCGGGTGAAGAAGCCGTGCTTCACCGCCCCCAGGGCGGGTGAGGTCAGAATTTCGAGCATCGTCGACATCGTGCCCCCCAATGGCTCAGTCGGTGTTTGGGTCGAAGCCCGGCGGCAGCGGCGCATTCGGCGCCACCAGTGCGAGAGCTTGGAACAGGTGACCCATTTCCTCGGGATGGGTCAAGCGGCGATGCGCGGCGATATGGGTCTCGCGCGCGGCCCCGGATAACGCCTGCGCGAGGCGCTGCGCCCGCGCCGTGATGCCCAGCCGCTCCAGCAGAAGGCCCTGCGCGGTCATCGCCGACACCTTGGCCCCGACCCTGTGCGCCGCCTGCGCCAGAGGTTCGAAATCGACATGGGCGGTCAGGTCCGCCTCACCCGGTGTCGCGAAGGGATCGACGGGTTCATGCGCCTTGAGGGCCTGAAACGTGTCGCCCTTGGAATGCCAGTTGCCATAGTCGATCAGCAACGCCGCGCCGCCTTGGCGCGCGATCCGCGCTGCGAGCCTTTCAGTGAAACTCACCGCAGCGGCACAGGTCTCGACCACATCGCCCGGCACGGTGTCAGCCATGCGCGGCTCCAGAGCCTCGAAACGCGTGGGCGGGGCGAGGCCGGGGGTCAGCGCGCCCTCGTCGGACAATCCGATCTGCCGCTCGGCCCAGCCCTGCTCGACCCGTTGGAACTGCCGGATCGGCAGCGCGTCGAGAAACTCGTTCGCTACGAGGAACAGGGGGGAGTCTGGCAGGTCGTCGATGGTCTCATGCCACACCACCCGATGCGGCGCGAGCTTCTGCTTCTGAATCTCGCGCAGGGTCGGCGAGGCTTCGATCAGATGCACCTCTGCCGCGTCCGCCATCCCGCGCACCGCCTTCATCGCGCGCAGCATATCGGCCATCAGCGTGCCGCGCCCCGGCCCAGCCTCGGCCAAGATGAACGGCGCAGGCCGCCCTTGATCGAGCCATGCTTGCGCCAGACACAGGCCCAGCATCTCGCCGAACATCTGGGAAATCTCCGGCGCGGTGATGAAATCGCCCGCGCGCCCGAACGGATCGCGGGTCGCGTAATAGCCATGTTCGGGATGCAGCAGGCAGATGCTCATATAGCGGTCGAGCCGCATAGGCCCCTCCGCCGCGATCTGCGCGGCAAGGATGTCGCCCAGCGGGGTCACGATGCTTTCGGCGCGCGCAGCGCGCGGATCACGAAATACAACCCCACCGCGATCATCGGCAGCGACAGCACCTGCCCCATCGTCAGCCCCCAACCGTCCGTGAAGCGGATCACGTGGCCATAGGGATTGCCAAGGGTCACGAACTGCGGATCGCCCTGCCGGAACAGCTCCACGAAGGCGCGCGCGGCTCCGTAGCCCATCAGGAAGACGCCGAGGCTCAGCCCGGGACGCTTCAGCGAACGGCCGAACTTCACCAGCCCCCAGAGGATCAGTCCCAGCAGCAGCCCTTCGAGCCCCGCCTCGTAGAGCTGCGAGGGATGGCGCGCGCAAGACCCGTCCACCTGCCCCGCGATCCCGAGGCAGGTCTGCGCCAGTTCACCGGGGAAGATAACGCCCCACGGCACGTCCGTCGGACGCCCCCAAAGCTCCGGCTTGATGAAGTTGGCGATCCGTCCGAGAAACAGCCCGATCGGCGCCACCAACGCCATCGCGTCGGCGAGTTGCAGCTTCGGCACGTGGTGACGGCGCGCGAACCACCAGCCTGCGACCAGGGTGCCCAGGAAACCGCCATGGAAAGACATGCCGCCCTGCCAGACTTTCACGATGTCGAGCGGATGCGCCAGATACCATGCAGGCTCGTAGAACAGGATGAAACCGAGCCGCCCGCCCAGCACCACACCCACGATCACCGCCGTCAGCAGGTCCTCGACCTTGCCCGGCGCCATCGGCGCGCTGTTCGTCGGCCAGAGCGTATCGCGCTTCATCAGCGCCACGATGATCCGCCATCCCGCGATCAGCCCCGCGATATAGGCCAGCGCATACCAGCGGATCGGCAGGCCCAGACCGGGGATCGTAAGGGCGACCGGATCGAATTGCGGGAAGGGAATGGCCAGAGGCAGCAAGGCGGTCTCCTGTCAGAAATCGCCGCGAGAAAGCCCTGCGCGGGCCGGGAAGTCAACCTTGCCAGCGGCACCGACGCGGCCCATATAGTCAGGGAAGCAGAAATTGACCGCAAGGGGATGCCGATGCAGCCGCCCAACAAGATGTTCGACGAGATGTCCAAGCTGATGACCAACGCGATGGGCGTGGCCCAAGGCGCGAAGGACGAGGCCGAGACGGCGATGAAAAGCTGGATGGACCGGTGGCTCGCCGACCGCGACCTCGTGACCCGCGAGGAGTTCGACGCGGTCCGCACGATGGCGCAGAAAGCCCGCGAAGAGAACGCCGCGCTGAAGGCCCGCATCGAGGCGCTGGAAGGCAAGATGGAAGGCTGAGGTCTTCGCGATGGAATTTGAAAACGCCCGGTCCGAATGGGGAGCCATTCCGTACGGTAGGACACGCGTCCTGCCAGCTTGCCGACCCAGAGGTCGGCAAGCTTTTGTTTTTCGGCCCTAATTTCGTCTGATTTTTCCGCTATCAGGTACTGAACTGCGGGAAGTTCGAACTTCCCGCGGCGAGCGCTCTTTTGCGCCCGATTGATTTTGTCATTGGCCAGGTTGGCCAATCTTGGAGGTACGCGAGCTCTTGACACAGAAACGGACGAAAGGACCGAACAAGGTGAAGAGCCTGGAAAACCTCACGCTCGCGCAAGTGTATCCTCGTGTCTCGGGCGATACAAATTTTAACTGCTGCGGTGATCCCGACTGCGGAAACTACGGGATCGAACCGACGCCGACGAAGCACGCCTTCGTAGGGCGCGGCGCGGCCGAGAAGCGACTGAGGGCCGCTATGGTCGACCCCACGATCGCGCGTGGTGCCGGGCGCTACAAGATCGAGGCTGAAAGCGGCGACAACCTCCATCGAGAGACCGATGCATTCGAGTTTGCAGGTGATCCGCGAGCCTGACTGACGGCCGCGTCCTGATCTGTCAGCACGTCCGAGGCAACTCGGAATGCGGCGTGCGGACAAGGCTGATTTCGAACGAGGCCTACGAGGAAGAGCGGCATCGACTATGGGTCCAGAACGGAGCCTTGGAGGGGCCATTCTGCGGCAACTGCGGCACTGGCTACTTGGAAAAACCCGAAGAGTTCATCTTCAATGGCGCCAACGGCAAGCCGTCGAGAAAGGTCGGCCACAAAAAGGGGTCGGTGCCCCGGGCACGCTCCGTCCGGGTGATTCACAAGCCCTGCAAGGGACTGCCTGGCGCCCGCTTCACGGTTTCGAGCGAGCAGCACCGTCGCCAGAAGAAACGCGACGAGAACATCGAGATATTGTCCCTGCTGGCCAACGGCACCGGTCTTCACGACATTCGCCGCATCCTGCGGACGCCGAGAGGCGAAACGGAGCCGGGAATGTCGAGGCTCTATGATCGGATCTTCTGGCTGGAGCGGACTCTCTTGGCCTACGAAAAGGCGCAACTCGCGGAATGGCGAAAGCGCGTCGAACGCAAGCGTATCAAGGACGGCAAGCCATATACCCACACCCGCATCGCCCACGACGACATCTCCGTCGGCGTGAATTGGCAGACAAAGATCGACCGCAAGATCACGCAGCTGAACTGCTCGGTCAGCGCCGACATCCGGTCAGGCTATGTCTTCCGTTGCGATGTGGATTTCGATCCAACCATAGACCCGCTGGAGGTCATCGAGGAGGCATATTTCGGCGTCGCCCGGAGCGTGACCCTTCGCAAGCAGTATCGGAACTCGAACGGCACTTTCACCGCGCCTCTGCTCCACTTTCAACGGCCGACCGCGCGCTTCGACGAGCCGGCGCTCTTCTCCGCTGCGGAGAAGCGTCTGCGTCACTTTGTGGCGCAGACCGCCAAGGCATTCGATGCTGCCGAAGAAGCGCTCTCGCCAGAGGCCGACATGGCGACGCAGGCCGCAAGCGCCCGGGCAGACGAGATCGAGCACCTGCGCGATCACTGGTTCAACTTCGTGAAGCACGAACGCGACAGCCGGAACGCCTTCGGTGGTGTTATGACGCGCGACACCTACACGAAAGCGGCGTCCCTTGCCTGCCTGAAGTGGATGATCCCCAGTGGCAAACTCACCCTCGTCGGCGAGAAGGAGGGGCAGATGGCCCGAGTGGTGCCGCACATCTTTCGCGAGGAGATCTTGGCAGACAGGTTCGAATGGGCGGTCATCGGGTTCAAAAAGGATGCGTCGATCGACCGTATCCGGGAGAAGCAGGCGGAATTTTCGAAGAGCCTCGCGGCGTGGCGAAAAATGCATCCCCACCTCGCCCCCTGGGAAACGCTACAGAGCTGGACTTCAGCCAACCTGAGCCCTGCCTACCGCAGCGACCCGGATGACCAGTCGAGGCGCACGTTGGTAGGGCCGAACCTTGCCTCAGCCGCTTTCCCACGTCTGTGGCTCAATAGCCCCATCCAGACTGCCAACGAAATCGACAAGACCGTGGGTTTCCCGATATTGTCGCCGCGCTATCGCGCCGCCTACCGACGGCTTGGAATAGACGATGAGATTGATGACCCAGAACTCCGCGCAGCTATCACCCGCAGGGTTATCCATGCAACGATTCAGCCGACTTCCACCTTCATGAATGCCATCCGCGAGCGCGTCAGTATCATCCAGCGTGCGGGCGGTCGCAGCTCTCGTGTGGGCGCCTCATACATCAACAGCGCCGCCTACAACCCGCGCATTCTGATCGCCCTGATGAACATATGGCGCGTGCACTACAACTTCTTCGCCTGGAGGCCCTACAGAACGCCTCTGGAGGAGGATGCATCACCGTCGGAACGACCAACGGCAGGAGATGCGGAGGATGCCGCTGGTCCGGCAGAGAATGGCGATCAGTTGAGGCGTCTCGCTGTGCCGGGCTCGGACAAGACAATCTTTGTGCCGAAGAGGCGCGCCAACAAGGTCGTCCGGACTACCCCGGCGATGCGGATGGGTGTCCATCAGCCATCGCAACCGAAGGACTCGGGGCAGGAAGCGGAAAATGTGGTCGAGGCGGAAGCGTCCTCCGGAGCCACCCGCAAGAAGCGAGACCGCCGACGGGACGACCGTCCTCACCTGCCCGACCTCGCCAGGATTCTCTCCCAGCCGTGGCTGTTCCACGGCACGCCGATGTGGGCAAAACTTCAGGGTCGATGACGGCCTAAAAAGGAAAACGGGCGACAGTTTCCTGCCGCCCGTGTCCTATAACTCGGAATGGCTCCTCCGAATGGCCGGGCGTTTTTCGTTGGCCCCCGCGCGGGGAGAACCAGCCCCCGGGGACGGCGCATTGGCGATATCATCGCGCGTTCGGATATCATGCGGCCTTGCAAGACAAAGCGCCACGCCCCCCGCGACAAAGCGCCCTCCCGAGGGTCAGGCGCGGCCCTTTGTCAGATTTCCAGACACGGCACCACACAGCGAAATGCCCGCGCCGAGGCGCGGGCAAATCATTAAATCTTCGCTAAAGCCTCCCGGCTTCAGGTGCCTTCCGCCTGATCGTAGGCGTCGATGATCTTCGCGACCATCGGGTGACGCACCACGTCTTTCGCTGTGAAGTAGTTGAAGCTGATCCCCTCGACATGGCCGAGGATACGCTCGGCATCCTGCAGTCCCGAAGGCATCCCGCGCGGCAGGTCCACCTGCGATCGGTCGCCGGTAATAACCATCCGCGAGCCTTGGCCCAGGCGGGTCAGAAACATCTTCATCTGCATGGTCGAGGCGTTCTGCGCCTCGTCGAGCACCACGAAGGCGTTCGACAGCGTGCGCCCGCGCATGAAGGCGAGCGGCGCGATCTCGATCCGCTTCTCTTCCAGCAGCTTCGCGAGCTGCTTGGCGGGCAGGAAGTCGTTCAGCGCGTCGTAGAGCGGCTGCATGTAGGGATCGACCTTGTCCTTCATGTCGCCGGGCAGGAAGCCCAGACGCTCGCCCGCCTCGACGGCCGGACGCGACAGGATGATCTTGTCGACATGCCCGCCGATCAGCATGGTCACGCCCACAGCCACGGCGAGATAGGTCTTGCCGGTGCCTGCAGGCCCGATACCGAAGGCCAGCTCGTGCTCGAAGAGGTGCTTCACATAGGCCTTTTGCGCCTCGGTGCGCGGCTCGACCTGCTTCTTGCGGGTGCGAATCTCGAACTTGCCCGCCTCGAACATCTCGAGCTGCTCGTCCACCGTGGTCCCGGTGCCACCCAGATCGGCCATGCGCAGTGCGGCATCCACCTCTTCGGCGTCGATCTGCTTGTTCTGTTCCAAGCGCTGATACAGCTGATGCAGCACGGCGGCGGCCTGCGATTGCGCCTCCGGCTCGCCCACCACGGCCAGCTGATTGCCGCGCCGGAGGATGTGAACCTGCAGCTTGTGCTCTATCTGGGCCAGATTGCGGTCGAATTCACCGCAAAGATCGATCAGCAGCCGGTTGTTGGGGAACTCAAGAAGCGTCTCGTGAGCATCCTGAGAGCGAGGCGGGGGTGTGATCGCGCTGAAGCCCAAATACAGAGTCTCCCTAGCTGGTTTGGTAAAGATATGGTGCCTGCCTTGGGGGATTCACGCAAGCACTGGTTTCCCGCCCTCCTAGGCGAGGTATCGAATTTCATCAAACTGAAACGAAAAAACCCAAGCGCGGTTCCGTCTGGTCACTTCGCCTGTTTTTTAGGCAAAGACGGGTCGATCTGGTACGCAAGTCGCTGAGCGGGTCGAACATCCGTGGCACGGTTGCCCCGCGCGACAACCCCGAATCGCCAAGCCGCCGAGGGCCCGTCAAAGACGCAGAATCGCATAGGAAAAGGCAAGCTTTACACAACCTTAGCGGGAAAACTGTCGCGGAAGGCTAAACATCCTCCATGTTTTTCCTGGCATTGTTTTCACATGCCCGGCAAATATCGACAAACTCTCGCCAATTTGGGTTCAATCTGGGCAAACTGCGGGCAGATGGTGCTCGGGTCGGAAGGATCACGAGCACCTATGTTATTTCGCTGCCCGATCAGGAGAGTCTCTGAAGATGAAGACCATTGCAATCACCGCCGCCGCGCTGCTCACCGGTATGGCATTCGCTGGCGCCGCCCAGGCCGGTACGAGCTGCTACACCGGCCCGGTGGGGCGCGATCACGTCAACAACAAGACCGTCTGCGGCCCGACCCGCAAGCAACAGATTCATATCGATTGCTTCCGTGGCCCTTGGCGCGAGACGATCTGGGATCACCCGCAGGGCAGCTTCGTCGATGACCTTGTGGCGTTCGGCTACGATTACGGCGATGCGAACGGCCTCGCGACGCAAATCTGCAGAAACGAGAGCCTCGTGGGCAACCCGGAAGGTCTGCGCAAAGAGCTTCTGAAAGCGATCGCGAACGATCCGCCCGGCCCGAACTGAGCGGCGAAGGCTTCCAAAAAGAAAGGGCCGCGGATGACGCGGCCTTTTCAATTGATGCAGTGACGCGTTGCGCGCTCAGATCAGCTCGCCCGCCAGCGAATTTGGCGCCGTACCGGTGATCCGCACCTTCGCCAGGATGCCGGGACCCAGCCCCTCGCCCGAGACATGGACCGCCTGCAGGTAATCGGATTTGCCGACCCACTGGCCGTCCAGACGACCGGGCTTCTCGAAGAGCACGTTAACTTCGCGCCCGATCATGCTCTCCTGACAGGCCCGCTGTTGCGAGGTCAGAAGCGCCTGAAGCTCTTGCAGCCGCGCGTCCGCGACCTCGGCAGGCACCGCGCCTTTCGCGCCAGCCGCGGGCGTGCCCGGGCGCGGCGAGTATTTGAACGAATAGGCCATGCCGTAATTGACCTCCCGGATCAGCGACATCGTGTCCTCGAAATCCTGATCGGTCTCGCCGGGGAAGCCCACGATGAAATCGCCCGAGATCACGATGTCGGGGCGCGCGGCGCGGATACGCTCGATCAGGCGGATATAGCTCTCCGCCGTATGCTTGCGGTTCATCGCCTTGAGGATCTTGTCCGACCCAGATTGCACCGGCAGATGAAGATAGGGCATCAGCTTCGGCTCGTCGCCATGGGCCGCGATGAGATCGTCTTCCATGTCATTCGGGTGCGAAGTGGTGTAGCGGATACGCTCCAGCCCATCAATCTTGGCGAGCGACCGGGCGAGCCGCGCGAGCGACCAGTCACCGCCCTCTCCCTCGCCGTGATAGGCGTTGACGTTCTGACCCAAGAGCGTGATCTCGCGCACGCCTTTCTCGACCAGCGCCTGCGCCTCCCGCAGGATTTTCTCGGCAGGGCGCGAAACTTCGGCCCCCCGCGTATAGGGCACCACGCAGAAGGCGCAGAATTTGTCGCAACCTTCCTGCACGGTCAGAAATGCGGTCGGGCGCGCCTGCACGGGGCGCGCGGGCAGATGGTCGAACTTGTCTTCCAGCGGAAACTCGGTCTCGACGGGGCGCGCGCCATTGTCGGTCCGCGCGACCAGTTCGGGCAGCTTGTGATAGCTTTGCGAGCCCACGACCAGATCCACCAGATCCGAGCGCCGTAAAATCTCGTCGCCCTCGGCCTGCGCGACGCAGCCCGCGACACCGATCTTCAGGTCGGGCTTGGCCTCCTTGAACGGACGCAGGCGCCCCAGATCGGAATAGACCTTCTCGGCCGCTTTCTCGCGGATATGGCAGGTGTTGAGCAGCACCATATCCGCCGCGCCCACATCGTCGGTCAGCTCGTAGCCCTTGGCGCCCATGGCCTCGGCCATGCGCTCGCTGTCATAGACGTTCATCTGACAGCCATAGGTTTTGATATGCAGCTTTTTCGGAGCGTCGCTCATGCCAATCCTCGCGCGTCTTTCCAGCGCGCCTGATACAGCCAAACCGCCCTTTCCCGCAAGGTCGCGCATGGGGCGGGCCGTAAAGGCTTGATTTCATGCGGGCCTTCCCCGATCCTGCGCCCGAAGACCCCGCGAAAGGGCTAAATCGGGCATGAAATATTCCTCGCTGATCGATTTCCTCACCCGTCAGAGCGCAGCGCTATCCAAAGGTCCGGTCGGCGTGATCCTAGCCGAGGACGGGGTCGAGTTGGAGAGCACGATCCGCCACCATATCGACCTCGGCTTCCCGGTGTTGCTGGTTCTGGGCCATGCCGCGATGGATCTGCCGGACGATCTGGCCGCCGACAGCCCGACGAAAATCTACCGCATCGATTTCGAGCTGAACCGCCGCGACGCAGCCCCCCTCGCGATCAACCCGATCATCGCCGCAGTACCCGGGGGAACGTGGCTCTATTACTGCTTCAACGCGGAATACCTGTTCTTCCCCTTCTGCGAGAGCCGCACGATCGGCGAGGTGCTGAGCTTCCACACCGAAGAACGCCGCGCCTCGATGCTGAGCTATGTGATCGACCTCTATACCGGCGATCTGGAGGCGCATCCGAACGGCGTCGATACCGAGAACGCGATGTTCGACAAGGCGGGCTATTACGCGCTCGCCCGGCTCGATCCCGAGAACCACGACCACCCGAAGGAGCGGCAGCTCGATTTCTTCGGGGGGCTGCGCTGGCGCTTTGAGGAGCATGTCCCCGCCGAGCGCCGCAAGATCGACCGGATCGCCTTGTTCCGCGCCAAGCCCGGCCTGAAGCTGCGCCCCGATCACACGTTCAACGACGAGGAATACAACACTTATTCCTGCCCATGGCACCATAACCTGACCTGTGCCACCGCCTCGTTCCGGGTGGCGAAGGCGCTGAAGTTCAATCCCGGCTCGACCTATGACGTGCACAGCTTCACTTGGGTCAATTCCGAGCGCTTCAACTGGTCGAGCCAGCAACTCATGGATCTGGGTCTGATCGAACCAGGCCAGTGGTTCTGATCCGCCCCTCAAACTGATTCCGAACGGTTCCCCCGTTATCTCTGCGCGGGCGCAGAGCACCCTGCGCAATTCCCTAGTAAAAGAATCACCTTTACAATTCCGATAATTTCACTCAGGTTATTTCCATCAGCCAGTCGATCCCCGACGAGCCGCATATCGCGAGATGGAGACCGGAGATGAAACGCCCCTCTTCCCCCGGCCCCCGATACCGGGCCGACACGCATGTTGATACCGACCCGCCGCTGAGCCTGCGCGACATCGTCGAGGCGCTGTGCAGCGGTTTCCCCCCGGGCCAAAGCGCGCTCGAAGCGACGCTCGACCGGATCGAGGGAGGCCAGAGATGAGCATCAATGAAAGCTTCGCCAACGCTTTGCCCGTCCATGACGCGGAGGTGCTGACCGGCAAGGGCAACCTCGCCCATATCGTGCTGGACGGTCAGGTCTATACGCTGCGCATCACCAAGGCGGGCAAGCTGATCCTGACCAAATGAGCGCAGCATTGCGCACCCCGCACATCCCGAACGTCTGAAGCCGCCCGATCGTCCCTCGGGCGGTTTTTTCGTCTCGAAGACGCGTATCACAGTGATCTTGGGGAAAATGGAGCGGGTGATGGGAATCGAACCCACGTCTTCAGCTTGGAAGGCTGCGGCTCTACCATTGAGCTACACCCGCACTCTGGCCTCTCCTTAGCGGTCCACGCCGCGCCATTCAAGCGGGATTGGCAAACGGTTCGCGTAAACCCGCCCCGGAGGCGCGGTTCGAGTTCACCTCTTGGCCCACGCGCCACGCCTGCAGGATGCCCTCGGGCCTGGGCTGCATCAGTGTCGCCGCGCCATGGCCCTCCTCGCCCAGCCATTTCGCCCAGTCGGCTTCTTCGAGGACCAGCGGCTCGCGGTGATGGATCGGGGCGAGCGTCGGGCCTGCCGGCACCGTCACGATGGCGCAGGTCGTCAGCAACTCGCCGCCCTTCTCCCAGTCCTGCCAGAGCCCGCCGAACACCATCGGCGCCCCGTCCCTGCGCGAAACGTAGAAAGGCAGCTTCGCCTCCCCCTCGCGATGCCATTCATAGAAGCCATCCGCCGGGATCAGGCAGCGCCGCGACCGGATCGCCGCCCGGAAGGCGGGCTTCTCCGCGACTGTCTCCGAGCGTGCATTGATCAGCAATGGCCCGTCGGTCGGCGTCTTGTACCAATGCGGGATGAAGCCCCAGCGCATCGCCCGCAACTGCCGCTGCCCCTCACCGGAGACGCAGACCGGCAGGCTCTGGGTCGGGCAGATGTTGAACCGCTCGCCATCGGGCACGTCATTGCCGGGCACCGCCTTGAACAGACGCGCCATCGCATCGACAGGAAGAGTGTTGGCCATACGTCCGCACATGGCACAAAGCTATGCCGCCACGCGCGCGGCACAAGCCCCACGCTTGACCGGACGGCGCGTTTTCGGGCAAGGGAAAGCCATGTTGATTTACAAAATCCTCCGTCGCCCCGAATGGGATGCATTTCGCGAAGCCGGGCACACGCTCGGCGCTCCGGTCGACCTCGCGGACGGCTATATCCATTTCTCCACCGCCGATCAGGTCGTCGAAACGGCTGCGAAACATTTCGCGGGCGAATCCGATCTGGTGCTGGTCGCCTTCGACTCCACCGCGATGGGCGCCGATCTGAAGTGGGAACCTTCGCGCCGCGATCAGCTCTTCCCGCATCTCTACCGCCCGCTGAATCTCAGCGAAGTCGTCTGGGACCACGCCCTGCCCCTGGGCGCTGCGGGCCATATCTTCCCGAAGGAAATGTCGTGACCACCCTGATCGAGCGTGCGGGCCTCGCGGTTTTTCACAAGATCGACCCGGAAAAGGCGCATGGCCTGTCGCTGCGCGCGCTGCGAATGGGGCTCGCGCCCCTGCCCGGCCCGATCACTTCGCCCCGGCTGAAAACCGATCTGGCGGGGATGTCGCTTCTGAACCCGGTGGGCCTTGCGGCCGGCTTCGACAAGAACGCCGAGGCCGTGCCGCAGCTGATGCGCGCGGGCTTCGGCTTCATCGAAGTTGGTGCCGCGACGCCGCGCGCACAGGAAGGCAACCTGCCTCCGCGTCTCTGGCGGCTGCCCGCCGACCGCGCCGCGATCAATCGCTTCGGCTTCAACAATCAGGGCATGGAGCCGATCACAGAGCGGCTGGCAAAGCGCCCGCAGGGCATTCCGGTAGGCCTCAATCTCGGCGCCAACAAGGACGCCGCCGACCGCGCGAAAGATTTTGCGACCGTTCTGGCCCATGCCGGCCCGCATATCGATTTCGCAACGGTCAACGTCTCCTCGCCCAACACCGAGAAGCTGCGCGACCTGCAGGGCAAAGCCGCGCTGTCTGCGCTGCTGGCAGGCGTGATCGAGACCCGCGACGGCCTCGCGCGGCGTATCCCGGTCTTCCTGAAAATCGCCCCCGATCTGAGCGCCGAGGAACTGGCCGAGATCGCCGAGGTCGCGCTGGAAAGCGGGATCGACGGGATCATCGCGACCAATACGACGCTTTCGCGCGAGGGGCTGACCTCGCCCAACCCCTCCGATCAGGGCGGCATGTCCGGCGCACCGTTGTTTGAGAAATCGACCCGCGTTCTGGCCCAGCTCTCGCGGCATACTGCGGGCGCCCTGCCGCTGATCGGTGTTGGCGGCGTGGGCTCTGCCGAGCAGGCCTACGAGAAAATCCGCGCGGGCGCCTCGGCGGTGCAGCTCTACACCGCGATGGTGTTCTCCGGCCTCTCGCTCGCTGCAGATATCGTACGCGGCCTCGACGCCCTTCTGGAACGCGACGGCTTCGCCAGCGTTTCCGAGGCGATCGGCACCGGGAGAGACAAATGGCTGTAACGATCTGGCACAATCCGCGCTGCTCGAAATCGCGCGAGACGCTGAAACTTCTCGAAGCGCGCGGGATCGCGCCTGCGGTGCGCGACTACCAGAAAGAGCCGCCGACCATGGTCGAACTGCAGGACGCGCTGATGAAGCTCGGCCAGCCCGCCTCCGCCCTGATCCGCTGGAAGGATACCGACCTCTCCAAGGAGGCCGGCGAGAACGAAATCCTCTCGGCGCTCACCGCCAACCCGAAGCTGATCGAGCGCCCCTTGGTGCTGACCGAGACTGCGGCCCGCATCGGCCGCCCGCCGGAAACCGTTCTCGAGATTCTCTGACATCAGGGGCGCGGCCGCACTTCGCCTTGGCCCAAATATCCCGGGGGATCTCCGGAGGAGATGGGGGCAGAGCCCCCTACCCGTTCAGATCCTTGAGCAGTCGCCCGTGCTTGCGCAGCTCCGCCACCAATTCGCCGAACGTCCGCACCCCCCGCGCCTGCAGCGCCGGCAGCATCTTCAGAAAAGCATCCGCCGTCGCGACCGTATCGCCGATCGCGGTGTGGCGTGCCTCCTCGGGGATGGTGATGCCAAGCCTGTGGGTCAGCGCGTCGAGCGTGTGGCTCTCCGACTGCCCGAACACCACCGCCGACAGCAGCACCGTGTCGAGGATCGGATGATCGAACCGCTCTCCGATCGCGCCTTCCTTGCGATGCAGGAATTCCATGTCGAAGGGCGCGTTATGCGCGATCAGCACCGCGCCTTCGGCGAAACGATGGAAATCGCGCCCCACCTTGGCAATGTCGGGCGCGCCTTCGACCATCGCATTCGAGATGCCATGCACCTCGGTCGAGCCGGGCGGAATCGGGCGTTTGGGATCGACGAGCGTGTCGAAGACCTCGGTATCGATCCGCCGCCCGTTGACGATCCGGACCGCGGCGATCTGGACGATCTCATCGCCCTCGGTGGGAAGCAGGCCGGTCGTCTCGGTGTCGAACACGACATAGGTCAGATCGGTCAGCGGCGTGTCGGCGATCTCGGCGACGCGCTCGCGCGCAAGCAGGTCGAAATCGTAGACCACCGCGCGCGGCACCGGCTTCGGGCGTTTGGTGACATGGCGCGCCTCGCGGAGCGGGATACACAGGCGCGCACGCGTGTCGCCCAGCTTCTCGGGCCAGATTTCGGCGGCATGGGTGGTGAGCACCCGGTGCCCGGTCACATCTTCCAGCCCGGTGTCGAGCGGTTCGGCAAGCCAGCGCTCCAGCTCTCCGATCGGGAGCGGAGCGCCTTCCCATTCCAGCGCGATCAGCGCGCCGGGGCCGTCCTCTGTAATCTCCAGCCGGAAGTCGCGCCGGTCGGTCAGGCGACGCACCAGACCCGCCAGAAGCGCGACCATCTCGAACCCCTCGCAGCGCAGCATCAGCGCGGCCGTGACCGGGAGGATCGCCCCCCCTTCGGCGGCTACCCGCGCGGCCACCGCCTGCCCCAGATCGGAGGCGCGGATCATCGCGAGCGGCCACCAATCGGCGCGGTTCGCCTCGTGGCGCTCGAAAAATTCGTGGATCGCGGCGGAGAGGTGATGCGCCTCGGAATTGGCGGCCTCGCGAACCCGGTCCCGCTCCGGACCCGGGGCGGGCCCGTCGTCGGCGGTCAGGACCCCGATCAGCGATTGCAGCGCGGCGGCCGGGCGGCGGATGCGGTCGAACAGCTCATCCATCAACTGCTCGCGCTGCGCATGAGCGGCCATGTCGCCCGAGACGTCGCGCAGCGTCAGCACGTAGCCCGGGCGCTTCGAGACGTAGTGATCCTCACCCTCCGACAGCAGCCGCATCCGGGCGGCGAGCACGCGCCCCTCCGCCTTGGTCGAACACAGAAGATCCGAGGCCGCATCGGGGTCTTCCGTCGCCAGAAGACGCTCATAGGCATGGGCGATGGGCGGCTGGTTGAGGTAATCGAAAACGCGCCGATCGAGCCCCGGCGCATGGGCCGAGCCCAAGAGCTCCACCGCCTGCCCGTTATAGAAGGCCAGCTGATGATCGGCCGTGCAGAGCAAAACGCCCACCGGCACATCCGACAGGAGCGCCTCGAGCCGCTCCTTCTCCTGCGCGAGCCGCGTCGTCTCGCGCTGAACGGCTTCGCTCAGGGCGTTGCGGGTCTCCGACAGATGACGCGTGACGGAGGCCGCGGCGGGAGCCAGATCGCCCAGATGGCGCGCGATATCGACATCCATCTCGCCCTCGATCTCGGCGGTGGTGCGGGCGCGCAGCATCCCCGAGAGCCGCTCGATCGGTTTGGCCACGTTCTCGTCGAACAGAAACCAGATCCAGGCGATCAGCCCGAGGATCGCGAAGCCCGCGACCGTGCCGCCGATCACCATAGCGTTCAGCAAATCGGGATCGCCAAGCCGGGTGAAGCCGAACCACAACCCCGCCACCAGCGCCGCGAGATTGCCGAGCGCGAGCGCGGCGAAGAACAGGAACACCCGGGTGCGCAGGGAGAGCCGGGTGAGATCCATCAGGCCGTCTCCCCGTCGAGAATGCGGTGGACCTCCTCGCGCAATTCGCGCAGTTCGAAGGGTTTGGCGATGAACCCGTCAGCTCCGAGCGCGAGCCCCTTGCGGCGCTCCATCGCGGAGCCGCGCGCGGTCATCATCAGGATTTTCACATCGCCGAGGCCCTTGTCGGCGCGCACGCCTTCACAGATCTCGTAGCCCGACACTTCGGGCAGCATCACGTCGAGAAGGACCAGATCGGGGCGGGTCTCGCGGATTTTCTCCAGCGCGCCGCGCCCGGTATCGATCCGGTCATGCTCGTAGCCCTCGCGACTCATCAGGTAGTCGAGCGCGATCGCGATATTGTCCTCGTCCTCCACGATCAGGACGCGATGTTTCCTCCCCCCCGGCATGGTCTCATCCTCCTGCGCATACCGCTTTCAGTCCCGGGTCGTCGGGCGTGAGCTTCAGCCAACCGCCGCCCGACAGCTCTCCGTCTTTCGACAGCGTGGCTCCGTTCACCAGATCGGCGCGGCTGTCGGTCTTGCAGTCATAGACCGTCGGCACAGTCTGCAAATTCTGCCAGCGTCCGATCAGCAGCAGATCGGTCTCGACCAGTTCCGGCTTGCCCACGACAGGATGTTCCACCTTGCCGCCATCAACCGCCATGAAACGCGTGACCATCGGCACAAGGTAGGTCCAGGGCCGCCACGGCACGCTTTCGTCGATCTTCTGCAGCACGACGACCGTGTCGGGCATCTCGGAGCGCATTTCGGGAAACCACGAATATTCGCTCCAGATCGTATAGCCGATCAGCGCCGCGCCAATTGCTGCCGGCATCACCCATTTCGGCAGCTTCTCGCCGCGGATCCGCTTGCTCAGATGCGACAGCAGAAAGACCACGAGGGCGGCCAGCAGGCCCGCGGCAATGGTCGAGATGAAATCGTTCGTCATTAGCTCTCCTCAGCTCATCGCGCCTTTGCCGTGACCGGCGGCCGATTGCATCGTTCGCACCACAACGAAAGCGTCGCGCAGATGCGAGCGTTCGAAATCGGACAGGTCCGAGGGTGCAAGATAATTGTCCGGCTTGCGCCCCGAGCGCGCGAGATGCGCCTGGTTCTCGAGCCGCATCGACGCGATCAGGTCATAGGCCTCGACCAGATCGCGCGCACCGGAATGGCTCAGCACGCCTGCATGTTCCGCCTCGATCAGGCGCGCGCGGGTGTTCACCTCCGGCAGGCGGCCCTGCAGCGCGTAGATGCGCGCCAGATCGGTCACTGGCACCACGCCGTTATGCTTCATGTCGATATGATTGCGATGCTCGCCCGAGCGGATCGTGGCGAAGCCCCGGATCAGGCCCAGCGGCGGGTGATGCTTGAGGCTGTTGGCGATCATATGCGCCACGAAGATCGAGTTCTTCGCCGCCTTCGCCAAGGTTTCTTCCTGCAACTGCTGGAACAGCGTCGCACCGTTGCCCCCGATCGCGCGCAGGTCGAACATCACCGAGGCCAGCATCTGCGCCTCGGGGTTCGGCTTGGCGATCCAGCCGTTGAAATAGTCCCGCCAGACCCGGACCGGCTGACACCAGCGCGGGTTCGTCGCCATCATGTCGCCCGGGCAATAGACGTAACCGCAGGCGTCCAGACCATCCGAGACGATCTTCGCGAACTGGCGGAAATACTCCATATCAGCCTCGGTCACCGCATCGTCGAGGATCAGGCAGTTGTCCTGATCGGAGACGCCTGTCTGCTCCTGTCGGCCCTGCGAGCCGCAGGCCATCCAGAGATAGGGCACAGGCGGCGGCCCCAGCGTCTCTTCGGCCATCTTCAGCAGCCGGCGCGTGACTGCATCGGCGATATCGGTGATCAGCCGCGTGATGACCTCATGGGCGTGATGCCCGCCCACGAGCTGCACCAGAAGCTGCGGGATGCGCGCGGTGACGGCGGCCATTTCGGCCACCGTTTCGGCGCCCGCCACATCGCGGATCAGCACGGCCGAACTCACGGCCTGAAAGCGGGTAAGATCGGTCTGGGTGATCATGCCCACGAATCGCCCGCGATCGGTGATCGGCAGGTGCCCGACGCGCTTTTCCAGCATGACATGCAGAAGGTCCGTCCCCAGCCCGTCGGGCGTCAGCGTCACCGGATCGGGCGTCATCACCTCGCCTACCGGCGTGTCGGGTGCGCGGCCCTCGGCCAGAACCTTGTTCGACAGGTCGCGCACGGTGACGATCCCAACCAGCGAGCCATTCGCATCGGTCACGCCCAGAGAGGAGATATGTGCGTCGCGCATCTGCCGCGCGGCCTCGGTCACGGTGGTCTCCGGCGCGCAGCCCATCGGCTCCTGCGCCAGCAGATCAGCGATCTTCATCGTCGCGATGGAGTTGGTGCGGCTCTCGCCGCCGCGCACCCGGTTGAAGAACCGCGCGAAGGCGGGAGTGTTCTGCGACAGCTCCCGGAATTCGTCGACTGGCAGTTCCAGCAGCACGGTCTCGGCGGTCGTGCGCGCGGTGGTTGCGGCGAGCCCGTCGCGCATCAGACCGCGCTCACCGAATGTGTTGCGCGCACCGAGGATCGAGACCAGTGCCCCGTTCTGGTCGGTCACTTCGACCGATCCGCGCTTGATCAGATAGATGCCCTTGAGCGGCTCGCGATAGGAATAGACGGTCTGCCCGGCGGGCAATTCCCTGCGACGGAAGGAACTGGCGACACGCTCCAGCTCGTTGCGCGGCAGATTGTCGTAAGGGTGGACGCCTTCGAGAAATGCGAGGATCGGGGTCAGATCGGCGGCCATGATCTTTTCCTTCGGGAAGTGGCGGCGCCCCCCGGGGCGCCTGCCGGATTTTCGAGGGGCGGGACGAGGGTTCCCCCGTCCCGCGCCGCTGTCTCAGTGGTCGACTGCCGCACCGGCGCCTTTCGGCACGCGGATCGACTCGACGAGCTCCTGGATGTCTTCCGGGGTCTCTTTCGTCGCGTTCGAGACGAAGTATGCGACGATGAAGTTCAGGACCGCACCGATCACGCCGAAGGACGTCGACTTGATCGAGAGGATCATCGGGTTCGCATCCGAGAACATGTTGGTGTCCGGGATGAAGAACCAGCCCTTGTGCAGGAAGATGTAGACCAGCGTGGTGATCAGGCCGGTCAGCATGCCCGCGACGGCACCGGTGTTGTTGATGCGCTTCGTGAAGATGCCCATCATCAGTGCCGGGAAGATCGACGACGCCGCCAGACCGAAGGCCAGAGCCACCGTCTGCGCCGCGAAGCCGGGCGGGTTCAGACCCAGATAGGTCGCGATCGCGATCGCAACGGCCATCGAGATACGGGCGGCCAGAAGCTCGCCTTTTTCCGAGATGCCCGGGTTGATCTGCGACTTGATCAGGTCATGCGAGACCGCCGACGAGATCGCCATCAGAAGGCCCGCAGCGGTCGACAGAGCCGCAGCCAGACCACCGGCCGCCACCAGCGCGATCACCCAACCCGGCAGGTTGGCGATCTCGGGGTTGGCGAGGGTGATGATGTCGCGGTTCACGGTCAGTTCGTTGGTGTCGCCCGCATTGTACTCGATGCGACCGTCGCCGTTCTTGTCGTCGAAGGACAGAAGACCGGTCGCGGCCCAGTTGCGCACCCACGACAGGTTCTGATCGTTCTCGATCGCGGTCATCTCCACCGCCGGCTCGTTCACGCCATTGGGGTAGAAGGTCGAGATCAGGTTCAGACGCGCCATCGCACCCACAGCCGGAGCGGTGAGATAGAGCAGCGCGATGAACACCAGCGCCCAACCCGCCGAGGAGCGCGCGTCGGCGACCTTCGGAACGGTGAAGAAGCGCACGATGACGTGGGGCAGACCGGCGGTGCCGACCATCAGCGTCATGGTGAACAGGAACATGTTGAGCATCGTGTCATGCTGGCCGGTATAGGACGCGAAGCCCAGATCGGAGACCAGACCGTTCAGCGTCGACAGGATCGGCTCGCCGGTGTTCACGTCGTTCGAGAACAGGCCCAGGCCCGGGATCGGGTTGCCGGTCAGCTGCAGCGAGATGAAGATCGCCGGGATCGTGTAGGCGATGATCAGCACGACGTACTGAGCCACCTGCGTGTAGGTGATGCCCTTCATACCGCCCAGAACCGCGTAGAGGAACACGATCGCCGCGCCGATGAAGAGGCCGGTGGTGTTGTCGACTTCGAGGAAGCGCGAGAACGCGACGCCCACACCGGTCATCTGACCGATAACGTAGGTAATCGACGCCACGATAAGGCAGACCACGGCCACGGTGCGCGCGGTTTGCGAGTAGAAACGGTCGCCGATGAATTCCGGCACGGTGAACTTGCCGAACTTGCGCAGGTAAGGCGCAAGCAGCATGGCCAGCAGCACGTAGCCGCCAGTCCAGCCCATCAGGTAGGCCGAGGTGTCGTAGCCGCCAAAGGCGATGATGCCCGCCATCGAGATGAACGACGCGGCCGACATCCAGTCAGCGCCCGTAGCCATGCCGTTGACGACCGGGTGAACGCCGCGACCGGCGGCGTAGAATTCCGACGTGGAACCCGCACGGGCCCAGATCGCGATGCCGATGTAGAGCACGAACGTCGCGCCAACCACCAGCAGGTTGAGGGTAAACTGATCCATATCCCTCTCTCCTCCCTGAGATTACTCTTCGACGCCGTGCTCGCGGTCCAGTTTGTTCATCCGCCACGCATAGGTGAAGATGAGCACCAGGAACACGAGGATCGAGCCTTGCTGGGCGAACCAGAAGCCGAGATCAGTGCCGCCGATCTTGATGCCTGCCAGCATCGGGCGCAGCAGGATGCCGAAGCCGAAGGACACGATGAACCAGATCACCAGAGAGATCTGGATGGTCCGGATATTCGCCTTCCAATAGGCGTTGGACGAGGATTTGTCCGCCATGAGACTAACTCCCTTTAGTTTCTCTCCAGACGGGCCCCTCATGGGCCCGCCCCTCCCCAAAAATCAGGCCGAGACGCGCTCTACGATCGACCCAAGGCCCGAGGCGATCTCGTCGATGGAGCCCATCGCGTCGATTTCCTCGAGAACACCGAGCGCCTTGTAATGGGCGATCAGCGGTGCCGTTTGCGCGTGATAGGCCTCCAACCTGGCGCGCGCCGTCTCGGCATTGTCGTCGGCCCGGCGCTTGAATTCCGTGCCGCCGCATTTGTCGCAAACGCCCGCGACCGCGGGCTGTTTGAACTCGTCGTGATACCCCTCGCCGCATTTGGCGCAGGTGTAGCGGCCGGCGACGCGGGCGATCATCGCCTCGTCGTCGACCTCCAGGCTGATCGCCGCGGTCACCGACTGGCCATTCTCCTCCAGAAGCCTGTCGAGCGCCGCAGCCTGCCCGGCGGTGCGCGGGAACCCGTCGAGGATCACCCCTTTAGCAACGTCCGGTTCCGCCATGCGATCTTGCAGGATCGCCAGAACGATCTCGTCCGAGACGAGACCGCCCTCCTCCATCACCGCTTTCGCGGCGAGGCCCGCCTCGGTGCCCTGCGACACCGCGGCCCGCAGAAGATCGCCCGTCGAGAGCTGCACGAGGCCGAACCTCTCTTCGAGCATCCGCGCCTGCGTGCCCTTGCCCGCGCCCGGCGGGCCGAGAAGGATCAGAACCGCAGGCTTGGTCCGCGTCATGGTCGTGCTGTCGGCCATCACTTGTTCCCGCGATTTTCGATCAACTCATCGACGACCGACGGGTCGGCCAGCGTCGAGGTGTCACCCAGGCTGCCGAAATCGTTCTCGGCGATCTTGCGCAGGATGCGGCGCATGATCTTGCCCGAACGGGTCTTCGGCAGGCCCGGCGCCCATTGGATGATGTCCGGTTTCGCGATCGGGCCGATCTCGGTGCGGACCCACTTCTCGAGCTCCTTGCGCAGCTCGTCGGAAGGTTCGACATCGTTCATCAGCGTGACATAGGCGTAGATGCCCTGCCCTTTCAGCTCGTGCGGGTAGCCCACCACGGCAGCCTCGGCCACGGCCTGGTGCGCGACCAGCGCGGACTCGACTTCCGCCGTGCCCATGCGGTGGCCCGAGACGTTGATCACGTCGTCTACGCGGCCGGTGATCCAGTAGTAACCGTCGCTGTCGCGGCGGCAGCCGTCACCGGTGAAGTAATAACCCTTGTACTGGCTGAAATAGGTCTCCTGGAAGCGCTCGTGATCGCCCCAGATGGTGCGCATCTGGCCCGGCCAGCTGTCCGAGATGCAGAGCACGCCTTCGGTCTCGGTCTCGTCCTGCTTCACCGCAGTCTGCGGGTCGAGCACGACCGGCTTCACGCCGAAGAACGGACGGGTCGCCGAGCCGGGCTTGGTGGGCGTCGCGCCCGGAAGCGGGGTCAGCATGTGACCGCCGGTCTCGGTCTGCCAGAACGTGTCGACGATCGGGCATTTGCCCTTTCCGACATACTTGTCGTACCAGGCCCAGGCCTCGGGGTTGATCGGTTCGCCGACCGAGCCCAGCACCTTGAGAGCGGACAGATCGTATTTCTCGACCCATTCCGGCCCCTGCCCCATCAGCGAGCGGATCGCGGTGGGCGCGGTGTAGAACTGGTTGACCTTGTGTTTCTCGCACACGGCCCAGAAACGGCCCGCGTCCGGATAGGTCGGCACGCCTTCGAACATGACGGTCGTCGCACCATTCGCGAGCGGCCCGTAGACAATGTAGCTGTGACCGGTGACCCAGCCGACATCCGCGGTGCACCAGAACACGTCGCCGTCATGGTAGTCGAACGTGTATTGATGCGTCATCGCGGCATAGACCATGTAGCCGCCGGTCGTGTGCACGACGCCCTTCGGCTTGCCGGTCGAGCCCGAGGTGTAGAGGATGAAAAGCGGATCTTCCGCGTTCATCGGACGCGCCGGACAATCGGGCGAGACGTTCTCCATCATCGCCTTCACGTCGACATCGCGCCCGTCGATCCAGGTGGTCTGGTCGCCGGTATGCTTCACCACGAGGCAGCGCACCTTGTCCGAGCAGTGCAGCAGCGCGGCGTCGGCATTGGCCTTGAGCGGCGTGCGGCGACCACCGCGCGGCGCGGTGTCGGCGGTGATCACGACTTTCGCGCCCGAGTCATTGATGCGGTTCGCCAGCGCGTCGGGCGAGAAGCCCGCGAAGACGATCGAGTGGATCGCGCCGATGCGCGCGCAGGCGAGCATCGCGTAAGCCGCTTCGGGGATCATCGGCAGGTAGATCACGACGCGGTCGCCGCGCATCACGCCCTGGCTCGAAAGCACATTGGCGAAGCGGTTCACCTTCTCGGAAAGCTCCTTGTAGGTGATGTGCTGCGCCGGGGTTTCCGGATCGTCGGGCTCGAAGATGATCGCGGTCTGGTCGCCGCGCGTCGCAAGGTGGCGGTCGATGCAGTTCACGCTGGCGTTCAACACGCCGTCCTCGAACCACTTGATATCGACATGGCCGAAGGTGAAATCGGTGTTCTTCACCTTGGTATACGGCGTGATCCAGTCGAGGCGCTTGCCCTCGCGGCCCCAGAACTTCTCCGGGTCGGTGATCGATTCCTTGTACATCTCGCGATATTTCGCAGCGTCGGCATGGGCGTTCTCGAAGCCCGGCGGGACCTCTTTGACCTCTGGAACCTGAGTCACCTTGTCTTGCGCAGTCATGAGTTTCCTCCCAGCAATTTCGCCTTGCGGCACGGCGTGTCCGCATGTCGCCCGCGTCATGGTGCAGGCCCTCTACCCCGCGCCACTGTAACTCAAAGGTTAAGATTCATGTAACCCCCTTTATACGCTGAATTTTTTTGTAAACTTTTTGACACCGATTGCGCTAACGCTGTAAATGCACGGAAATGAGGCAGAAAATAGTCACGCTTAATCAAGCGCTTGCCTGTAGCGTTTCATGCGCGCGGAGCCCGCATCTGAAAATCGACCTCATGGTTAAAAGCGGGCGGCAACCAAGAAGAGGGAACATGGCACCACGGGGTGATTCGGTACGCAATCTGTCGTTACGTCATCCTAAAGCCGACGACGTCGATTGCGGACGGCGTGGCTGAGTCCTAGCATTAGGACGTCCGCGAGGAGTCGCCCATGCCGCAACCAACTCCAACGACCGACCCAATTCGCCCGACGGATGACGAGGCCCGCGCCTTGGCGCAACGCCTGATCCGCGAGGCCCGGTTCGGGGCGCTCGGCACGCTCGACCCGGATACGGGCGCGCCGGTCGTGACCCGCGTCGCCCTCGGGCCCGGCCCTCAGGGGGAACTGTTAATCTTCGTATCCAGCCTCGCGGCGCATACGACAGCCCTGCTGCGGGATCGCCGCGCGGGTCTGCTGTTGGGAGAGCCTGGCTCAAAAGGCGATCCGCTCACCCATCCGCGCCTCTCGCTGCAGGTCGAAGCCCATGCCGTCGAACGCGACAACCCCGCCTTCCCGACGATGCGCGACCGCTGGCTTGCCGATCATCCGAAATCGAAGCTTTATATCGACCTGCCCGATTTCTTTTTCTTCGATCTCCGCCTGACCTCGGCCAGCCTCAATGGCGGCTTCGGCCGCGCTTTTCGCCTGATGCCTGCGGACCTGACATGAAAACGGCGCGCAAGACTTTCATCCCACGCGCCGCATCGCCAATCCGTCCGCCCGGCCCGGATCGGCACAGCCCAAGCACCCCGTCAGATCGGGTTATCCATCCGCAGCGTGACTTGCAGCCGCCCCTTCGCCGCCTCCGGCCAGTTCACCGTGATCTGGTTCTTGGCCGCGCCCTGCTCCACCGCGACATAGGGCATTGCGTCGATCCGCGCGCCCGAGCTATCTCGCACCATCCCCTCGGCGATCAGGCCTTGAACATTGCGCGCCCAGCCCGCGAAGGGCAGGTACTCGCTCGCATCCGCCGTCCAGACCGATTGCGCAGCCGACTGGTTCACCTCGACCATCACCGGGTTCTGCGATATCTCTTTGATCCCGTTGAACATATTTCCTTCGAACACCACATTGCGCACCCGCGAGCGGTCGATATCGGCAAAGCTCGTATCGATTTTCTCGATCCGGTCGACACTGCCGTTGAGCGACTTGAACACGTTGTTCGTCACGCTCAGCCCTTGGATGAAATGCCCCGGCCCATAGGGCTTTATCGAGAGCCACGTGAACCAAGGCGCGACGTTGATGCACACGCAGGTATTGCCCGTCACGGTCAGCCCGCCAAAGCTGTACTCGCTCGCGAAATCCGGCTCGGCATCGTGTTCATTCGTCCATTCGATGACCGAGTTATCGATGTAATTTCCGGTCACCGCCGATTGCACATTGGTCTGCGTGAAAACGAGCCCCGCAACGCGCACGCCGCTGGTTTCCTCGTCGCCCTGAAACCAGTGATTACCGACGATCAAATGCCCAGAGCCATTCAGCACGAAACTCGTTCCGAAGCGCACGAAGCGTGAGTCTCGGATCTTGCTGTCATTGGCGTTGACGTTCAGCACCATCGACTTGCGATCCTGCGCGGGCACCAGCATCTCGTCCGACAGGAACTGACAGCCATCGATCAGCAGGTCCTGGCACCCGCGCCCGATTGAGGTGATCGCGCGATCCCTGGGCCGCACCACATAGCTGTCGCGGATTTGGAACATCTGCCCGTCGGGCGCCAGCATGATGCAGCTCGCCGCGCCGTTGCAGAGGAACTCCACATTGGCGATGTTGAACCGGTCGAGCTTCTCCATCCCCGAGAAATCCAGCACATATTGGTGACGTGTGAAGGTATAAGTCCGCGTCCCAGACCCGCCATAAAGCGGCTGCGAGAGATACAGCGTCTGCGCGCCGTTATTCTTCGACCTCACATAGACTTCGCGCCCGACGCCGGTGCCGGTGATCCGCGCGCCAACGGGAATATTGGCGATATTGGCGACCGAGGTCAGCTGCATCGACTGGCTCACCGAATAGGTCGCCTGCGACGTCACCACTTCATCGTCCCAACCAGATCCCGCGATCACGTTGATCTGCCCATTCTGCAGAACCCGACGGTTCGAAAAGCTCGACAGGTCCGGCGCGATCTCCTCGATGCGGATCGGTTCGGTCACCTCGACGCGACGCCCTTTCAGATCCAGCACGTTATGATCGGTATATCCGAACAGCGCCTGTAGCGCCTTCTTGAACCCAGCCAGCTCATCGCCGAACGCCGCCGCATAGGTCGGGAAGTCGAAAGACGACATCAGCGCCAGCTTCGCCGCCACCGGCATTACCAGCGTGCCCACGAACTCTACCGGCGACGAGATCGAGATCGAGCTGCCCAGATAATAATTCCCCTCCGAGACGAGAACCTTGCGCCCGTTCGCCGCCTGATCGGCCGCATTGAAGGCCGCGACGTTGTCCGTGACGCCATCCCCGACCGCGCCGTAATCCTTCACATCGACCCAGCCCATCAGCTCGCGCAGGAAGGCCTCGGTCACATCCTCGATCTCGATATCGTCGATGCGCACGACCCCGCCAGTCGCGCCCGTCAGGTCCAGCCCGAAATGCCCGTAAATCGCATCCAGCCCCCACGACATATCGACACCGTCGCGCGAGCCGGTGCCCACGATCGCAGAAACCTCGACCACCTCACCATAGCTTTGCAGCGCCACCGTCGGCCCCACCTCGACCACGCCGCTCACGTGGCTACCCGATCCCGTCACCGCATAGCCTGCAATCCTCACCTCAGGCAGGTTGCCGCTCACCGCCTTCACCCGCGCCCGGATGCGCAGATAGGCGCCCGGCAGGATCGGCGTGTCGCCCATGTAGCGCAGTTTCTGCACCGTCTGCATCTTGAGCATTTCGAGACAACCGCCGAAATCCGCATCCGCCGGAACCAGCGCGGCATTGCCCGAGCTCTCATAGGTCGTGGAGCCCGGCGTGCCATCTTCACTCGACCATTGATCCAGCCCTTCGGCGAATGCGGGCGGGGTCAGCACCAGCCCTTCGGTAATCGCGACGTTCATCTGCAATCCTCTCGTCCATTTTCCACCCGCGCGCGCCCCGCGCATCGCTCCATGCGCCTTGGAACCCGCCGAAAGCGCCCGCGCTTCGGCCCGAAAAGAGCTAGAAGGAAAGATTAAAGAAGACCTGATACCTCCGCGCGCCGCGCCGCCTCTCCCGCTTCGCAGATGACAGCGTCATGCGCCTGTCATATCCTCGCGCCACATCGGGAGTGCAGCCGAGAGGAGCGCAGATGGTCTACGCCATATCCCCCGACGACAAGACCCCAACGAAAGCCCTTCGCCGCATCGCGCGCAGCGAGCTTGGGACGGCCATGAAACTGGCTGGGAAACCCGATCCTTCGGTTCACGCCCTGCGCAAGGCGATCAAGAAGACCCGCGGCCTGATCCGTCTTCTCGCGCCGCACTTCGCCGATTTTCACAAGGAAAACGAGGCCTTGTCCGAGGCTGCCCGCGGCATATCCGGCCTGCGAGACGACGAGGTGATGCGCGCCTCGTTGATCCGGCTGGGGCGCGAAGGGCCCGATCTTGATGGCGCCTCGGCGGCCCGCACCATGCTCGAAGCACTCCCCGCAACCCCGCCCCCGAAGGAAGGCGATATTTCGACATTCGTCAAACGCGTCACGGAAATCCGCAAACGCGCAAAGGATTGGGAGGTCAGCGCAAAGGGCTGGCCCGCCTATGAGACCGGATTGCACGAGACCCTGAAAGATTGCCGCAAGCGTCTGAAAACCGCCCAGAAATCATACGCTGGCGCAGACCTCCACCATTGGCGGACGCGGGTGAAGCAGCACTGGTATCACACCCGCCTGCTCGCCCCAATCTGGCCCGAGATGCTGCACCCACGCGAAGACGCGCTCGACACTCTGGGCGAGTTGATCGGAGATCATCACGACCTGCATGTGCTCGAGATGAGGGTGCCCGAGCATCTCGATCCCGAAAGGGCCGAGGCGTTGCTTGCATTGATCCGCACCGAATCTGCCCGGCTCGAGGCCGAAGCCTTCACTCTCGGCGCCAAAATATTCGCCGAGCCCCCCGAGCCGCTCTGCGACCGCTGGGGGGCTTGGTTCGAACTCTGGAAAGCCTAGGCGACCAGTTCGCCCGCCAGCGCCCGCTCGATCAGCGCGACGGTCTCATCGACACCGTAAAGCGCGATGAACCCGCCGAAGCGCGGCCCTTGGCTCTGACCCAGGAGTACCTCGTAGAGCGCCTTGAACCAATCGCGCAGGTTGGCGAATTCGTGGTTCTTGCCGACCGCGAAGACGACCGACTGCAGGAACTCGTCACTGTGGAAATCGGCCTCCGGCAGCGGCTCGTCGTTGCCTGCCGCCGCGTTCTTGCGCGCGATCTGATCGAGCGCCGCCTCTTCCGATTTCAGCGCCTTCGCCAGATCTTCCAGCGCCGCCCGCTCTTGCTCGGAGGGCGCGCGGAAGACCAGCGTGGGCTTCACGAAGTCCTCGAAATACTTCAGCGCGAAGCCTGCCGCCTGATCGAGGTCCGGATTGCCTTCCGGGCTCGCCTCGGGCGCATAGCGCTTGATGAAACCCCACAGCCCTTCCTTCTCGGTCGCGCCTGCGACGCTCGCAAGATTGAGCAACATCGCGAAAGGCACCACCATCCGGCTCTCGGGCGGATTGCCGCCATGGATGTGCCAGACCGGGTTGTTCACCTGCTGCTCGATCGGCTGATCGGGATAGGCCCGCAGCTGCTGGTGATATTCGTCCACCGCCTTCGGGATCACGTCGAAATGCATCCGCTTCGCGGTCTTCGGCTTGAGATACATGAAGTAGCTCAAGGACTCCGTCGCTGCATAGGTCAGCCACTCGTCGATCGAAAGGCCGTTGCCCTTCGACTTCGAGATTTTCTCGCCATTCGCGTCGAGGAACAGCTCGTAGGTGAAGTGCTCGGGCGCACGTCCGCCGAGGACGCGGCAGATACCGTCATAGATCGGCGTGTTGGTCGAGTGATCCTTGCCATACATCTCGAAATCGACGCCGAGCGCGGCCCAACGCATTCCGAAATCGGGTTTCCACTGCAGCTTCACATTGCCACCGGTGACCGGCAGCGTCCATTCGCGCCCTTCCTCGTCGTCGAAGGTCACGGTGCCGTCGCGCGCGTTGACCTCCTTCATCGGAACATACAGCACACGGCCCGTCTCGGGATGGATCGGCAGGAAGCACGAATAGGTCTGCTGACGCTCTTCGCGCAGCGACTTCAGCATGATTTCCATGATCTGATCGTATTCGTGGGCCGATTTCATCAGCATCTCGTCGAACCGGCCCGACTTGTAGTAGTCGGTCGCGCTCGCGAATTCGTACTCGAAGCCGAACGTATCGAGGAAACGGCGCAGCATCGCGTTGTTGTGGTTGCCGAAGCTGTCGAAATCGCCGAACGGATCGGGCACCGAGGTCAGCGGCTTCTGCTCGTGCTGGCGCAGCATGTCCTGATTAGGCACGTTGCTCGGCACCTTGCGCATCCCGTCCATATCGTCCGAGAAGCACAGAAGCTTCGTCGGGATATCCGAGATCACCTCGAAAGCGCGACGGATCATCGTCGTGCGCGCAACCTCCCCGAACGTGCCGATATGCGGCAGCCCCGACGGCCCGTAGCCCGTCTCGAACAGGACATAGCCCTTCTCCGGATCGCGTTTCTCGTAACGCTTGAGCACCCGGCGGGCTTCCTCGAAGGGCCAGGCCTTGGATTTCATCGCAGCGTCACGCAAGCTCGTCATTGCATACCTCATGAAGGCGCCCCGTGCGCCCGGTCGCGCCTGACCTATTGAAGCGAAGGGGGACAGTCAATAATTAGCACTCGAACACCATCAAGGAGCTCCGACTTGCCAGACGTTCTCTCCTCGCTTTCGCCCCAAGACGCGCTCGTCGCCGTGATGGTCGCGGTGTCCGCCGCCGACGAGGACGTGCCGACCTCGGAACTCGTCGCCATCGAGCGGATCGTGAACCACATGCCGATCTTCGCGGGCTACGATTTCGACCGCGTCTCCCGGGTCTCGCGCTCTGTGTTCACACTGTTCGAAGAGGAAGACGGGCTCGAAGCGCTGTTCGGCCTGGTCCGCGATGCGCTGCCCGAGCATATCTTCGAGACCGCCTATGCGCTGGCCTGCGACGTAGCTGCGGCCGATGGCACGATCCGACAGGCCGAGTTGCGTCTGCTGGAGGAGATCCGCGGCGAGCTGGCGATCGACCGGCTGCACGCCGTCGCCATCGAATGGGGCGCGAAAGTGCGTCACGTCACGCTCTGATCCTCGGCGGCACTTCGGGCGGGAACGCGGCATGTTCACCGCCCGGATCGCGCCTCACCCGTAAATCCCGGCCCAACGTTCCAGTAGCTGGCTCTGCAGGATTTTCGACGCACGCACCCATTGCACCTGCCCCGGCGGGCGCGGTGCGGAGCCCGCGCGCCGGCGACGGTCGAGATCGGCGGTGAAGATCGCAAACACAAGCTCGGTGCCATCCGGCGCGGTCATGTAGCCCGCCAAGGTCGAGACGAAATTGAGCGTCCCGGTCTTGGCATCGACGCTGAACGGCTGCGATTTCGAGGCCCTACCCGTCGCATCGCGCAGCTTGAAAGGTTTCATCAAGCTGCGCAGCCCCATCGGTGCGCCAAGATTGCGCAGCGCCGCGACCATGTCCTGCGGCGAAATCTCGGCATCGGCGCGCAACCCGGAATGGTCGGTGAACCGGGCCGAGCGTGCGCCCGTGCGCTGCTGCAGCCATTGGGTCATGGCCTGCCCCGATTGCATCAGGGAACTGCCCGCGCCCAGCCGTTTGCTGACCGTCATGCCCACCGCCTCGGCGGTGATATTGGTCGAGTATTTCATCATCGCGCGCAGCACTGGCACAAGCGGATCGCTGCCATGGCTTACCAGAACCGTGCCGCTGGGCAGGTTGCGCGCCTCTTCCGGCGCGGGCAGCGGCGTGCCCTGTGCGCGGGCCAGCGTCTGGAACACGTCGCCCGCATAGGCCGCGGGATGGCGCACCGGCAACCAACGGCTTCCGCCACGCCCCAAAGCCGCCGAGGCGACCGTCCAATGCTCTACCCCGCCGCGATCCGAATAGGTGAACGTGGGTGAGGACCGCTTCGCGATCGAGGCTTTCGCTGTATAGGCCTGAGGCTGCACGTCGCGCCCACGCGCGTCCATGCTCAGCGCCCAGCCGCCCCCGGAGCGACGCCATTGGAAATGCACGCGATTGAAATTCAGCATCAGCCCGGAGATCGACGGGTTGTAGCCTGCGAAAATCGGCTGATCATTTGCGATCTCGCTCTTGTACGGAAGCGCGCCGGCCCAGGTCAGGAACCGCCCCGTGACGCCCTGCACCCCCTTGGCTGCGAGCGACTTCGCCATCGCATTGAGATCGTCGGTCGTCAGCGTGGGATCGCCACCGCCCGCGAGGATCAGATCACCCTGAATCCGCCCGCCAGAGATTGGCCCCGTCGCGATCAACTGCGTACCGAAGCGGAAATCGCCGCCCAGTTGCTCCATCGCGTAAATCGAAGTGATCGATTTGAGCGCGGAGGCGGGCGGCATCGCTTGGCCGGGATTGCGCTGTTCAAGGATCTGGCCCGTTTTCAGATCTGCCACGACATAGCCGACATCGCCGCTCAGCCCCGCCATCCGAACCAGTTCGGCGGCTGCGGGCGCCTGACCCAAAACCGTCTTCGGAGTGACGAAAAGCGCGGCGCCACCCAGCAATGCAAAGCGACGCGATATCGTTAGCGGCATGGCGATTCCCCCTCGGCGTTAGCCCGAGCGTAGCGCGCCCTGCGCCGTCTTCAAGCAGGCGTCGATGCCCCCCAGCCGCCTTTCTCCCGAATTTCCGTGGAGGAAATCGACGACATCGGGATGTTTACGAAGCACCAGCGTGGCGCTGGCCCGTCGAGCAGGCGCTGCGAGGCAACCGCGGGCAATTCGGCCCGCGCATAGATGCGCGCCGCGCGCGCCCAACGCCCCGGCATCCGCCAGCCCGGACGCGCCAGAACGCCGATCGACACGCTTTCTATGATCGTCCGCCAATGGTCCCAGCGATCGAGCTGTACGAGGTTATCCGCTCCCATCAGCCATGCGAAATTCACACCGGGATAGAGCGCACGCAGCGCGGTGATCGTGTCGGCGGTGTAGCGGGTACCGAGCCGCGCTTCGATATCTGTCACCACGACCCGAGGGTCTCCCCCGAGGATGGCCCGTGCACTCGCGATCCGCTGATCTAGCGGTGCAGGCCCATGCGCCTTGAGCGGGTTGCCGGGGCTCACGACCCACCAGACCCGGTCGAGGTTGAAACGGCGCAGCGCCTCGCGCGTGATCAGCACGTGGCCTTCATGCGCAGGATCGAACGACCCGCCCAGAAGACCGATGCGCTGTCCGGCGCGGGCAAATGGGAAACCTTGTCTCATGCGCTGCCCTTACCCGAAGGCGACCGGTCAGGAAAAGAGCGTTTTATGCGTATCAGACGCCGAGTTAGGCGGTCGCGGGCGCCTGCGATCAACCTTTTCGGACGATCGCGACCCGAAACGAAGGCATCCGCGCCCTGCTGCCTTCGCCGCATAGGTTGCCCGGTCGACATCGCTCTGCAGCGCCCCGATCACAAGCTTCTCGTAGTCGCGTGACAAAACCGCGCCGACCGATCCGGACACCAGGCACTCCTGGCCCTGATACCATTTCGGTGTCTCGATCTGTTCGATAATCCGCGCCGCGAGAGCCCTGACCTCCGCGAGACTCGGAGCGCCCCGCAACAGCACGAGAAATTCGTCGCCGCCCATGCGCGCAACAAGATCGTCCCCGCGGACGCTTTCGCACAGGTTGCGGGCCACAAGTTGCAACACGTAATCCCCTGCCGCATGGCCCCGACTGTCGTTGATCGCCTTGAAGTGGTCGAGGTCGATCTGCAGCAAAGCGAAATGCGCCGCGTCATTCGTGGCGTGATCGACTGCCTGCGCAAGCGCCTGCGCCATTGCGCGGCGGTTGGCGAGTTTCGTCAGCGGATCGGTCAGCGCCTGTTTCTCTGCCGCTTTGCGGGCCTGATCGAGCCGCCCGGTCAAGGCTCGCAATTCTTCCATCACGAGCGATTTGGCTTCTTCCAGGTAAAGCATTTCCATCGCGAGATCCGCGGCGGAGAAGTCGCGTTCTGTCAGGTCGAACTCCGCCACGAGTTCACGCAGGTGAATACCGAAACTGAAATTGAGGAGCATATCGCCCGCAGTCGCGCCTGCAGATGTCTGCGCAGATAGCCCCACATGGCTGACGACCGCGCCACGCAGGCTCACCTTAGGATGCATGCGCAGGGTGACATGCAGTACCTCCTCCGCCATCAGCGCACCAAGCGAACGCCCGCAGCGACCGGCCTGACCATCGCAATCGCGTGTCTCGCAATTCCTGCACAAGGTATCCGTGCAAAGACGACCTGTCGCCCCTCGTCGCGCGACCGCGAAAAATCGTGCGAACGCCGCGCCGAGGATCTGCGCCTCGGGCACACCGAGCACTTTGCGCAACGTGCGACCAACGCCAAGGATGCGCGCCCGCTCATCTATCCAGAGAAACATCGGCAAAAGCCCGGTCAGGAGGGGCAGCCAATAGGCCTGGCCGCCCCGGTCAGGCGGCGGCACAGTCGGTGCAGCCCTCGGGGCAACAGTGGTTTTGGCCGGTGCGCCCATCACACCTCTCCAGTCATGTGCGCTAGGGCGAATTGACGCGCCTCGGCATGGGCGGCGTCGAGCAGTTGGATTGTCACCACCTCTTCCGCCGGCTCGAATATCCGCGGGTCGCGGCCTGCCCTGCGCTGCGGCATTTCAATAAGCGCGAGGCTGCCATAGTCATCCGCCATCGCACGCAGAATACCCGCCAGCACCGCCCCCCAGCCCGGCACGTCCCCGATGACGCGAAGACGAAACTGGCCCGACTCGGTCGCAACGAGATGAAGATGCGGCAGCTCGAGATCGGGTAACGCCATTCGCGCGCGGTCGTGCAACTCGTTCAGCGAATTCAGGAACCCGCGATAATCGCACCCGCCATAGCGCAACAGGCGCCGCACGGCTTCTCGCATGCACAGATGCGCACCGAGGTCCTCGAGCAACTCGGACCGTTCACGCCCCAACGCGTCGCAAGCGGCATCAATCAGCCGCAAGGTTTGCGCATCGGCATATTGCAGCAGCGGTTCATAGCCTTCACTCGGCAGCTCCGCGCACCGCCTAACACGCGCGCAGAGCGCCGCCCCGTGGGTGTCGGTCAGGAAGTTTTCGATAGAGCGGTTGATCAAGCCGAGCATGTGCCCTCCTTCCCGCCACGCTAGCGACCAGAAGTTAACAAAGCTCCAAAATCGCTCGGCTCAGCGCGAGAGCGGCAACAGGCGCAGCCCACCGGCCTCGAGCGACATGATCCCGCTTGGGACGACTTTCATCTCGCCGCGCTTGATGGCAGCGATGACAGGTGCCAGATCGACGCGGAAGCGCGGTTCGCCCTGCGCGTCGACCACGCTACCCCACCCGATCGAATCCCAAGCGCCATCCGACTGGCGCAGAACGTAGATCGCATCGCGATCGGGCAGATGCAGCAGGACCATCGCCTCGTCGCCGGGTACATCTTTCAGGAAATCGGCCTCGATCAGGGCGCAGTTCGCCGCCGCGCCCTCGCCAGAGGCGCAAAGCCCCGACGCGACTTCCGGAGCCCGCGCGCGGATCGCATCGAGCAACGCATCCTCGGGCGGCGTTGCTCCGGGCGGCAGCACGAGATCCCGGCGCAACTGGGCGCGCGCCGCACTATCCCCTTCGCCCCCATCCGCCGACGGGCGCAGACGCGCCAAGGCGGTCGCGAGCGCTCGATCATCACCGGCTTGGGCCTCCAGCTCCGAGTAGGCCGACTGCCCGGCAAGCCCCCATTGGTTTTTCAAGGCGTAGAGCGGCAGGGCCCCCGCAGTGATCCGCCCGTCGCGATAGAGCGCCAGTTGCGAGCGCGCGGCGATGGCATTCGCATCCAGCACTGGCGTCAGCCACGCCAGAGCCGCGAGAAACAGCACGCCCGCCATCGCGATATTGATCCGCCGCAGGCGCGCCATCCAGCCGCGCCCCAGCAGGACAGAGCCGGCATATCCCAGTGCATATCCCGCGAGCAGCACGATCAGCACCGCCTGCGCCACGCGCCCTGGCGTCCAGCCCTGCGCCGTCACGCTTTGCCAGCCGGCCCAGGCCGCTGCGCCGACCAGCACGGGCAGCGCCAGCGCCAGCCCCTGAGCCGACAGCCGCAAAACCCGGGCCCGCACTGCGCTGTGATCGTCGCGCTCCACGCCGATCGAGATCAGCGTCACAGCGGCCACGGCCATCGCCAGCAGCGTCTCGATTTGCGAGAACCCGATCAGCGAGACCTGCCCGCGGCGCGCAATGAACCCGGCCACGAAGATCACGGCGACCAGCAGGACGGGCGGCAGCAACAGCCTGAGAAGCCGCAGTATGAGGGTAGGAGAGATCATCTCCTCCAACTCGGTCACCACCGCCAGCCCGAGCCCGAGAATGCCGCCCGACACAGAGAACGCGAATAGTTTCTGGCGCAGAAGCTGACGCAGGAAATCGAGGTCCACGCTTTCGAGCAGGCGCGCCGAGAGATAGAGGACGAGCCAGACCATCCCGAGGAAAATACACGCGGCGGCATAGCGCACGACGATATTCCATGCATGAAGAAACAGCGCTGGATAGTCGTTCCAAGCGAGTCCGCCACCCCGCGCCACGGCCATCGCGAAGGGCATCGGCAGCGTCGCCAGAACCGCGAGCGCGAGCATCTCGAACGGCATGAATCCCGCCAGCGACTCGGTCGGAGAATAGCCGAGCGATGCCCACCAACCGAGCAGCGCGACCGGAATCGCAATCAGCTCCGCCGCACCAAAGGCCTTGCGCCAGCCGATCTCGCCCAGCATCGCCAGCGCGGTCGCGAAGAACACCGTTCCCAGAACCGAGACGCCGAATTGCCCGTGGGCGTCGAGCGGCAGCGCCGTCTGCAACTCGCTATCGAGAGCCCAGAAGAACACGCCCGCCAGTAGCCCGAGCAGAATATGTTGCAAACGTAGTTGCATGCGTCCCTCTCCTGTCCTTGCGCGAGGCTCTCGCGCGCATCCGACGCGTCTCGTCAGCCCGCGCGCTGTGCGAGCCAGTCGGGAAGCCCCCCGATATGATCGAGCACGGCATCGGCCAGCGGAGCAAGATCGTCCCGCATCGCTGGCCCGCTCAATACGCCGATCGCGATCATCCCCGCCGCGCGCGCCGCGTGCAGATCATGCTGGCTGTCTCCGACCATCACCACCTCCGCCGGGTCCAGACCGAGCGAGTCCGCGAAGGCCAGAAGCGGGCTCGGCGTGGGTTTCGCGCCATGCCCGCTGTCATAGCCGATGATCAGGTCGAAAAGATCGGTGATGCCCGCCTGCGCCGCATGCGCGCGCGCCGAGGACTCGGCGTCGTTCGTGCAAATACCCAGATGCAACCCGCGCGCGCGCAGATCAGACAGAAGCTTGCTCAGCGGCACCGGCTCCACCAGCGGCACATCATGCGCTGCGCGCTCCAGCTCGATTACCAGATCGTCGAGCGTGCGCCCCGGCAGATGCGGCAGCAACAATTCTGCCGCCTCCCGGACCGTGCCCGCGATCACCGGCGAGTGCGGCTCGAACTCCACCCGCTCGAGGTCGAACCCGATCGCCTCGGCAAGCCGCGCGGCCTGACTGGTGTCTTCGGCCAACGCCTCGATCTGCAGCTTCGCCCAAGCGCCCCATGTCGCGTCGAAATCGAAAAGCGTGCCATCCTTGTCGAACAGCACCGCCCGTATGTTGCCGCCTGCCATCTGCGATCCGCCCTCCCTTTGCGGGCAGATTGCCCAAAGCGGGGCGTCAGGTCCAGTGGCGCAGATCGCCGCGCCCGAGAACCGCGCGGGCCTGCATCAGCGCCTCGGGCTGCACCCCGAGGTCCTGCGCGCAATCCAGAACCACCTGATCGTCCTGCAGGACATGGTCGAGAACCCCTGCGAGGAAGTCCGGATCGCTCGCCTGCGCACGCAAATCATCCGCGTTCGCCCCGGAATTGGCGAGGAATGCACCGATCAACTCTTCACGGCTGACGAGCCAACCGAGGGTCTGCAATGCGAGCGTGTGAGCGTTTTCTTGCCGCATGGCGGATCCTTCTCTGTCAGGGGAAACGCTTTGTTAACCTATAGATCGCTAAGGTCAAGAAAAGGCGCGTCCAGAAGCTCGCGCATTCGCGATCGCCCTGCCGCAAACCGGAGGACGCAAGAGGTTGTAAGGAGTAGCCTGGAATGCCGGGAACGATCCTCATCGTTGATGACGTGGCGACCAATCGCATCGTGCTGAAGGCGAAGCTGACCGGTGCGCGCTACAACACGCTGCAAGCTGCGAGCGCAGCAGAGGCGCTCGCCCTCGCCACAACGGAACGGCCCCGCCTGATCCTGCTCGACATCACCCTGCCCGACATGACAGGGGAGGCTGTCATCAAACGGCTGCGGAACGATCCACAGACACGGCGCATCCCGATCATCGCGATGACGCAGCGCGACATTCCGCAGCTGCGCGTGGCGCTGCTGGCGGCCGGGGCGAACGATGTCCTCGTCAAACCTTTCGACGAACTCGTGCTGCTCGCACGTCTGCGCAGCCTGATCCGCGCCCATGCCGGCGACGAGGATTCGGCCCTGCGCGAACAAACCTGCCGGGCACTCGGTTTCGCCGAGGCCGCGAATGAATTCGCACCTCCCGCCCGGATCGCGATGATCGCCCCCGACCCGACCGAGGGGATGCGCTGGAAAGCCGCGCTCGCACCGCGGCTCGAGGCCAGTCGGATCCTGTTGACCAGTTACGAACAGCCGTGCGGCGGCGACCCCGCGCGCCGCCCCCCCGATCTCTTCGTGATCGGCGCGGATCTCGTGCATCGCGGGGACGGGCTGCGGCTGATGTCGGAATTGCGCTCGCATCCAGAAACGCGCCACGCAGCGATCCTGATCGCGTGCATGCCCGAAGCCTCGGAGACGCAAGCGAGCGCGCTCGATCTAGGGGCGGACGACCTTCTGCCCTCGGATATCTCCACGCCACTCGCAGCACAGGAAACGGCACTCCGGATCGGCGCGCAGCTGCGCCGCAAGCAGCTCTCCGATCAACTTCGCCTCTCGGTCGATGAAGGCTTGCGTCTCGCGCTGGTCGATCCGCTGACCGGGCTCCACAATCGCCGCTACGTCAATGCGCATCTGGCTCGCATGTCCGAACGCGCGCGCAGCACCGGCCGCGGCTACGCGGTGATGCTGCTCGATCTCGATCGCTTCAAATCGGTGAACGACACCTATGGCCACGGCGCGGGAGACGAGGTGCTGACCAATATCGCCCGTCATCTGCGCCGCAGCCTCCGCGACGTCGCCCTGATCGGTCGCATCGGCGGCGAGGAGTTTCTCGTGGCGCTGCCGGACAGCTCGCTCGATGAGAGCTATCGGATCGCGGAACGGCTCCGACGTGATATCGAGGAGACAACAATCACGCTTCCGGACGGAAGCAAAATGCAGGCCACGATCTCGATCGGCCTCGCATTCGGCGGCACCCGTCGCGACGACCCACAGCATCTTATCGACGAGGCCGATGCAGCTCTTCTCTGCGCCAAGGGAAGCGGCCGGAACCAGGTCTCGCTCGCCCCTCACACGAATGCAGCGTGACGCCGGGAAACAGCATCACGCCACGCATGATGATGAGACGAGCCGAAAATCTTCACTATTTCAGCTAGCGGCCAACTCCGACGCGCCGGCCATCGCACCGGCCTCAAGGCTTGTCCTGACGATCCCTGTCGCGGTCTTTCTTGTGCCGGTCGAACCGCGCCGCACCCTCGCGCAGACGCTCGGCGAAGCTGTGGCGGGCCGCCGGGCTCATTGCGTCGAGCCTGTCGAGGATCAGCCGCTCGCCGATATCGACCCGCTGCACGGTCCGCGCCTTGTGCCGCTCGAGCAGCTTGGCCACCTGATCGCGATCCCACGGCTCCGCGTCGATCGCGCTGATCAGCGCCGCCATATCGCTGCGCGCCTGCCGCCGCATGTCGCGGAATTCGGAGCCGCGCGCCTGCGCCGCCTTGCGCAGCGCGTCGCGGTCTTCGGGGCTCAGAGCTCCGGTGAAGGCGCCAAGGCTGACATCGCCCACGACCGGGCGCGGCGGATGCCGCTCATGGCCAAGCCAGCCGCCGATGAAAAATCCCAGCAGCAGCAGGTTCAGCACCGCGGACGCTATCAGCGCCCAACGCAACCCCCGGCCGTTTCGCGTCTCGGCAATCGCCATCAGAACCCTCCTTCATCGACGAAGGCGAAGGTATCGCCTTCGGGTAGCAGGTTGACCGTGCCGAGGCTTTCGGTCGTGCTGCTGGCGTAAAACGGGCTGAGCGCGCCGATCTCGTCTGCGCCGATAAAGCCGATCCAGACCCCGGCCAGAGCGGCCGTCACCAAACCGCCCATCGGAGCCCAGCCGCCGAACGCGCCGCGAAGCGCGTCCCAGATACCGGCTAGGACATCGGGTGCTTCGGACCCATCCACCGGGGCCTGGCGCGCAAAGGCTGCTTGCTCAGCCTCGGCATCGGCCAAAACCCGGGCAAGGAAGCCCTCGCCTGGCTCGGCCCCGCCTGCCGCGCGCGCTTCGCTGAAAAGCTGCTCCAGCGCCGCGCCGTCGAATGCGTCCGTCTCGCGATCCATGCGTTTGTCAGTCATCGCCAAACCCCAATTTCTCTCGCTGCCCCCGAAGCAGCTTGCTCAAAGCGCGCTTTCCCCGCGCTGTCAGACTTTCTACGGCTTCGACGCCGGTTTCCATCGCGGCAGCGATCTCGGGATTGGACAAACCGTCGATATGTCGCAGTGTCACCGCGATCCGCTGTCGTTCCGGCAATTGCTCCAGCGCGGCTTCCAGCGCCGCCACACGGTCGCGCGCGATCAGCTCGTCCAGAGCGCTCGCCCGGTCATCGGCCACCTCGGGCGCCTCGTCCAACCCCACGCCGCGGCGCTTGCGCAGCCGGTCCGTCGCGAGATTGGCAACCACCCGGTAAAGCCATGTCGAGACCTTGGCCTCGCCGGCCCGCCATTCCGGCGCGATCTTCCAGAGCCGCAAAAGCCCCTCTTGCGCGACATCCTCGGCCTCGGCCGCGTCGCGAAGATAGCGATAGGCGAGCCGGTAGGCCAACGGCCCGAAGCGCAACGTCAAAGCCCGCGCTGCCGCCGGGTCGCCCTGCGCGTATAGCTCCAGCAGAGCCTCGTCCGAAGCCTCGTTCATCGCATCCAGTGCCATCGTCATTCCGTCAAAGGCCTAGCCTGCTTTCCCTACGCATGCAATTTGACATGCGACCGGGGCGCACTGCTGCGCCCCGGCTCTTTGTACTGCTCGAAACTCAGTTCGCGGATCGGCCCGAGCCGTCGGCCGGACCGTTGCCCGGCCCCTGACCTTGCCCTTGGCCAGCACCGCTGCCCGGTTGCATCGGCGGCGTGCCCTGAGGGCCTTGACCGTTCGGGCCCTGCCCCATCGGACCATCCCCTAGCATCATCCGGCCATAGCCGGGGCCATATTCGTCGCGGTCGTCGTCCCAGCCCATGCGGTCATGGCCGTAGCGATCCCCTTTGCCCATGCGGTCGTACCCATGGTGATCGCCCTTGCCCTTCCGGCCATGCTCGTAGCGGTCGTGCATCCGCTGCATGAACCTCTTGGCCATCTGCATCTCGTCGGCGCTGACCGCCCCGTCGCCGTTACGGTCCATACGCTCGAACATGCGCGTCGGCATCGGGTGGGCCATCAGTTCGGCGGCCGACAACTCGCCATCGCCATTGCTGTCCTGCGCAGCGAAACGCGCCTTCACGCGGGCCTCGACGCGGGTCTTGACCTTCGCCATCTCGAAATTGACGAGTTCTTCTTGCGAGACCATGCCGTCGCCATTCGCGTCGAGCGCCTGCGCGTCGGCGGCGCGCTTGGCTTGAATCTCGTCCATCGTCACCTGACCGTCGCCATTGCTGTCGAAACGGCTGATGTCGAAGCCGAAGCCGCGTCCGCCCCGACCATCCATCGCACCGGGCTGCATGGTCTGCCCCATACCGTTGACCGGGCCATTCCCTTGGCCAGCGCCGGGACCGTTACCCGGTCCGTTAGCTGGCCCCTTCCCCGGCATCGCCTGTTGCCCCTGCATCTGGTTGCCGGTCTGGTTCTGCGCCACCACCGGCATTGCGAGGGTGATCGCGCTCCCTGCGAGGATCGCCGCGACGAGGGTCTGCCTGTTCATGACTTTCATAAGAAACTCCTGTTCTCGCTCCCACGGCACGTCTCGCGCCGTCGATGTCTGTCCCAACGCGGCACGCGCAGCATTCCGTCGCGAATCTCACACACCCGTGATAGACCCGCCGGACTTTCCATCCGCTCCGGCTGCCGCCATACTGCCCGGCAAACGGGCGGAGAGAGACCGCCACAAGGGAGAGCGCAATGCAGTCGCATGACGAATATCACGATGACCGCCCGCTGGGCCGCTCGATCGGGCGAGGCCTGCGCTGTCTCTGTCCGGCCTGCGGCAAGGGGCGGATCTTGCACAGCTATCTCAAGGTGCGCGACACTTGCCCGTCCTGCGGCGAGGACCTCTCGCACCAGCGCGCCGATGACGGCCCGGCCTATCTGACGATCCTGATCGTGGGCCATCTCGCGATCCCGATGATGGCGGCCTATTTCATCGCTTTCCGTCCCGGCCCGTGGGAGATGATCTGGATTTTCGGCATCGGGTCGATGGTGCTCTCGGCGATCCTGTTGCCACTGATGAAAGGGATGCTGGTAGGCATCCAATGGTCGCGCCGGATGCATGGTTTCGGCGAGGGCGAGATCGTTCATGACTGACACCAAGCCCCCGGAGGACAAAACCGCGCTGCGCGATGCGGCGAGCGTGATCGTCCTGCGCCGTGACGGGACGACAGCTCCTCGTGTGCTAATGGGTCAGCGCGGCGCTGGGGCCGCGTTCATGCCTTCGAAATACGTCTTTCCGGGCGGTGCGCTCGACGCTACCGATTGGGAGGTGCCCTTCGCGTCTCCGCTGCCCGCGCCCGATCATGCGCGGCTCGAGGCCGATGCGCCCAGGGGCATCGGTGCGGCCCTCGCCGCCGCCGCCCTTCGCGAGTTGTGGGAAGAGACCGGGCTCGTACTGGGCGAGAAAAACGCCTGGCCCGGCGCGGTACCGGACGATTGGCAGGGCTTTGCCGATCTGGGCTTTCTGCCCTCGGCGGCCAATTTGCGTTTCGTGTTCCGCGCGATCACGCCGCCAGGCCGTCCGCGCCGCTTCGATGCACGGTTTTTCCTAATCGACGCGGACGCAATCCAAGGCGATCTCGACGATTTCTCGCGGGCCTGCGACGAGCTCTCGCATCTGCATTGGGTGCCCCTGCCGGAGGCGCGCGCGCTGAACCTACCGTTCATCACCGAAGTCGTGCTGGCCGAGATCGCGGCGCTGATCACCACCGATCACGCGCTTGGCGCGCCGCATTCGGTGCCGTTCTTCGATAATCGTGGATCGCGATCGGAGTTCCGGCGGATCGGGCTCTAACGCCCCGCCAGCACAATCACGATCAGCGAAACCACGACGAGCGCGATGCCCACCCCTTCGCGCTTGTGCAGCCGCTCGTGGAAGACCAGCGCCGAGGCAAGCAGCGTGAAGACGATCTCCACCTGTCCCAGCGCGCGCACGAAAGCCGCGTTTTGCAGCGAGAAGGCAGTGAACCAGCCCGCCGAGCCCAGAACGCCGGTGATCCCCACGAGCACCGTGCGCCGCCACGCGCCGAACACGCGGGTTAATTCGCCCGGCTCGCGCAGCCGCAGGTAAAGCCCCATCCCGATTGACTGCGCGAAGGTCGCGCAGGCCAGCGCGACGATGGCGCGGCCGAAAAAGTCGAGCGGCTCCAGCTCCAGCGTCGCGCCGCGATAGAAGATCGAGGACAGGCCGAACAGCGCCCCCGCCCCCACGCCGTAAAGCGCCGCACGCGGGTTGAAGCCGCCTTCGGGCGGCTTGGTCAGGAACAGCACCCCCGCCAGCCCGATCGCAATTCCGATCCAGCCGATGGGTCCGACGAACTCGCCAAGGATGATCGCGGAGAACAGGGCGACCTGCACCGTTTCGGTCTTGGTGAAGGCCACGCCCACCGCGAAGTTGCGCAAGCCGAACAGCGCGACCGTCAGGAAGGTCGCCGCCACCTGCGCCGCGCCGCCCGCTATGACGAAACCCCAGAAGGGGCCGCTCAGATGCGGCCACGGCGTGGCGGTCGCGGCCAGAAAGCCCAGCGCCGTCACCGCCGCGAGCGGGAAGCCGAACAGGAAGCGTGAAAACGTCGCGCCGCCGACCGAGAGTTGCGCTCCCGCCAACAGCTTTTGCAGCATGAAGCGGATGGTCTGAACCGCCGCCGCGAACAGGGTCACCCAAACCCAGAGATGCGCCGGCGCGTCGGTCACTTGCCGACCCGCGTCATGTCATAGCCGTTGAAGTCCATGACGTCGCGCGCCGCCTTGATCAGATCGGGCCGGGGCGGGGTCTGCCGCGACAGGATCATCCCCCAACGTCCCGACGGCGTGCCGAGCACAGCCACCCGATAATCGAAATCGACCCAGAGCACCCAGATCGGCTCACCGCCGAACGCGTCCTTCGCCAGAAGCCGCCCGCCCGGTCCGGTGAGCGTGACCGTCTCGTCGACGGCAGCCGGTGTAATTGCGCAATTCGTGCCGCGCAGGCGATAGGCACTCTTGCCGTCCCAAGCCCAGTTCTGCGTGCCAGTGCAACCCGGAACCCCGCTTTCGACCACATGCCATTCGCCGCCGAACCGCTCCGGATCGAACAGCGAGGCCGAAGAGATCAGCGCCCCCGGCTTGCGGAGCGAGGCGGTCTCTGGCTGAGGCCCACAGCCCGCGAGGGTCAGCGCGAGCATGCCGCCCAGCGCGGCGATCTTCGCCCAGCTCATTGCACGCATAGTTGCATCGGGTAGCCCGCCTCGCTCATCACGTCGTTACAGCCCAGAAGCGGTGTTACCGGAGCGCAGGTCTTGGAGCGCGCGAGGCATTCGCCCTCGCATTCGCTGCCCGCCTGGCAGCTCTTGCCGCTATCGGAGGTCATCTTCACGCAGATGAACGCCCCGTCGCGCGCGACCCAGTTGCCGCCGCGCGCGACGCATTCGAATTTACCGGCATCGATCTTTTCCTGCCCGACCAGCGGCAGTTGCTCTGCCGTATCGCCCCCGTCCGTGGTGCCGAAAGGCTTGCAGGCCGCGAGGGCGAGTGCAGCACCCAGAAGGATCGACGCCGCCCGCATCAATAGGGCATCGGGTAGTGCTTATGGAGCTCCGCGATCTTGTCGAGCAGCTCCTTCGGCAGTTCCACCCCTTCCGCGTCGAGGTTAGGTTTGAGCTGGTCGACCGAAGTCGCGCCGACGATCGGGATCACCGGGAAGGGACGGCTCATCACCCAGGCGATCGCCATCGTGACCGGGTGCAGGTCGAACTCCTTGGCGAGCGCCACATAGCGGTCCGCGATCTCGAAAGCGCGCGGATTGGCCCGCCCACCGAGATTGTTGACCAGCGACCGACGGGTATTCTCGGGGATCACGTCGCCGGAATATTTGCCCGTCAGGATACCGGCCGCGAGCGGCGAATAGGCCAGCAGCGTCACCTTCTCCTGTTGGCCGAGCTCGCCGAGATCGAGATCATAATAGCGGCACATCAGCGAATACTCGTTCTGGATCGACTCGACGCGCGGCCCCTTACCCGCCGCGGCCAGTGCCAGCCATTGCGCGGTGCCCCAAGCGCTCTCGTTCGACAGACCGAATTCGCGGATCTTGCCTTCCTGGCGCAGCGCCTCGAGCGTCTCCAGACAGGCGCTCATATCGTCGAGCACCTCCTGCTTCGAGGGCTGCTTCGACGGATCGAAGCGCCACGTCTTGCGGAAGTGATAGGAGCCGCGATTGGGCCAGTGGAACTGGTAGAGGTCTATGTAATCCGTCTGCAGCCGAGTCAGCGAGTCCGTCACAGCCTGCCGGATCCGGGTCGGGCTGATTACCGGGCCTCCCTCGATCGCGTGCGAGCCTTCGCCGGTGATCTTCGTCGCCACCACGAGATCGTCGCGCTTGCCGCGCTTGGCCAGATAAGTGCCCACGATCTGCTCGGTCCGGCCCAAAGTCTCGGCCTTGACCGGGTTCACCGGATACATTTCCGCGGTGTCGAGGAAATTGATCCCGCGGTCGAGCGCGAAGTCGATCTGATCGTGGCCCTCGGCCTCGGTGTTCTGGCTGCCCCAAGTCATCGTTCCGAGGCATATCTCGGACACCATGATCCCGCTTTGACCAAGTTCCAGCTTGCGCATTCCCGCGCCCCCTTTGTCATTTGATGTTGCGCGGACCCTGCCACCGGGCCGCGGGAAGGTAAAGACCCCTGACCCGGTGCTTATTCGACCCGGTCCATATACTCGCCGTAGCCCTCGGCCTCCATGTCTTCATAGGGCACGAAGCGCAGCGAGGCGGAGTTGATGCAGTAGCGAAGACCGCCCTGATCGCGCGGGCCGTCGGGGAACACATGGCCCAAATGGCTATCGCCATGTTTCGAGCGCACCTCGACGCGCGTCATCCCGTGGCTGGTATCGGTCAGCTCCACGACATGATCGTCGATCAAGGGCTTGGTGAAGGACGGCCAGCCGCAGCCCGCGTTGTATTTGGTCGAGGAGGCGAAAAGCGGCTCGCCCGAGACCACGTCGACATAGATGCCCTTGGCGGAGTGGTCGTCATATTCGCCCGTGAAGGGGCGCTCGGTGCCATTTTGTTGCGTGACGCGGTATTGCTCGGGGGTGAGTTTCGCGATCGCGTCGTCGGATTTCTGCCATTTGCTCATGATGGGTCTCCCTTTCGCGCCTGATCTAGGCGGCGCAGACGGCGAGAAAAGCCCTGCCGCCGCGTTTCACTCGAATGTTTTACGGCGCGCGCCTACCATCCGGATCAGGAGGAGTTTGCCATGACCACGCCCGATCCCCGCGCCGATCTGCCCACCCATCACGTCGAGAACCAGCCGCCCGCGCGCGGCGACGTCGATTTGTTCGGCGCGGATGCGCCTCTGCGCGAGGCCCTCGCGCGGGCGGGCGGGCAGACAGATACGCTGTCGGATTACGGCCGGACCCTCGGCACCACGGAGATGCGCGAGGCGGGCCGCGACGCGAACCGCTACCTGCCGGAGCTGCGGCTGTTCGACATGGGTGGACGACGGCTTGACGAAGTGCGCTTTCACCCCGCCTATCATCGCTTCATGGAGGCTGGAATCGGCGCGGGCTACGCCGCGCTGCCGTGGGAAGGCGCGAAGGGCGGCCACGCCACCCACGCCGCGATGGTCTATCTCGCAAGCCAGATCGAGCCCGGCAGCTGCTGTCCGATGACGATGACCTATGCCGCCGTGCCTGCCCTCGAGGCCACGCCCGAGATCGCCGCGATCTGGCGCCCGAAACTAACCGCGCGCAGCTACGATCCGCGCGTGCTGCCGGTGGGCGAGAAGACCGGCGCGACGCTCGGCATGGCGATGACCGAGAAGCAGGGCGGCTCGGACGTGCGCGCGAACACCACCCGCGCCGAGCGCGCGGACGGGCATTGGCGGCTGACCGGCCACAAGTGGTTCTGCTCCGCGCCGATGTCGGACGGGTTCCTGACGCTGGCGCAGACAGACGAGGGGCTGAGCTGTTTCCTCGTGCCGCGCTGGCTGGAAGGCGAGCGCAACGCGATCCGAATCCAGCGGCTGAAGGACAAGCTGGGCAATCGCTCCAACGCGTCCTCCGAGATCGAATATGAGGGCGCGTTGGCCCATCTTCTGGGCGAGGAAGGCAGGGGCGTCGCCACGATCATCGAGATGGTGCATCACACCCGACTCGACACCGCGCTCGCGCCTGCGGGGCTGATGCGCGCGGCGATCTCCGAGGCGCATCACTGGGCGACGCATCGCGCCGCCTTCCAACGGCGTCTGATCGACCAGCCGCTGATGCGCGCGGTGCTGGCCGATCTGACGCTGGATTGGGAAGGCGCGCTGACGCTGGGAATGCGGGTGGCGGAGGCTTTCGACAGCGCCCGCCCCGAGGATCGCGCCTTCGCCCGGATCGGCGTGGCGCTCGCGAAATATTACGGTAACAAGCGCTGCCCCGTGGTGACCTACGAGGCGATGGAGGTGCTGGGCGGCATCGGCTACGTCGAGGACACGCCGATGCCGATGCTCTACCGCGAGGCCCCGCTGAACGGCATCTGGGAAGGCTCGGGCAACGTGATCTGTCTCGACATCCTGCGGACCCTCGCGAAAGAGCCGCTGGCGGCGGAGATGCTGCGCGCGGAGCTGGACGCGGCGCGCGGCACCGATCCGCGCTATGACGCGGCGCTGGCCGATCACCTCGCCCGCTGGCCTGCGCTCCCACCCGAGGCCGAGGCGCGCTGGTTCGCGGAACGGCTCGCGCTGCTCCTGACCGCATCGCTGCTGATCCGAAATGCACCTGCTGCGGTGAGCGACGCCTTCGTCGCGACGCGGCTTGCGGGCGAGGCGGGCCGGACCACCGGCGCGATGGCGGGCAGCGATGTCTCTGCTATCCTGGACCGGATCGCTGGCTGAGACTGCGGAAGCCTCCGGCGGGGATATTTGGATCAAGGAGAAGGAGGGGCGCGATGAGCGAAGACCGATATCTGATCCGGGCCGATGAGATCGCGGCTATGGAAGGGCTGGCGAAGACGCATTTCCTCAACCCGAATGCTCGGCGGATCAACAAGAGCCTTGGCGATGCGACGGGGCTGACCGGGATCGGGGTGCATATCATCGAGGTGGTGCCCGGCTGCGAGACCACCGAGTTTCACCGCCACCACCACGAGGACGAGGCGATCTTCGTGCTCAGCGGCGAGGCGACCGCGCGGATCGGCGAAGAGCGTCACGCGATCGGGCCGGGCGATTTCATTGGCTACCGCGCAGGCGGCGCGGCCCATACGATCGAGAACACCGGATCGGAAATGTTGCGGCTGCTCGTGGTGGGTCAGCGCCTACCCCATGACGTGGGCGACTATCCCGACAAGGCCAAGCGGCTCTACCGCAATGCGGGGATGCCGTGGCAGATCGTGGATGTCGACGCGATCACGGAGGTCAAGGCGGGGGCGAAGAAGTGACGCCCCCAGCCGAGGTTCACGCGTTGAACAGGAAGTGCAGCACGTCGCCGTCTTTGACTTCGTAGGTCTTGCCCTCGACGCGGAACTTGCCGGCCTCTTTCGCGCCCGCCTCGCCCTTGTTGGCGACGTAGTCGTCGTAGGAGACCGTCTCGGCGCGGATGAAGCCGCGTTCGAAATCGCCGTGGATGACGCCCGCCGCCGCCGGGGCCAGCGTGCCCTTGCGGATCGTCCAGGCGCGGGCCTCTTTCGGGCCGACGGTGAAATAGGTCTGCAGGCCCAGCAGGTCGTAGCCCGCGCGGATCAGCCGGTCGAGACCGGCCTCTTCCAGACCCATCTCTTCGAGGAACATCTCCGCTTCCTCGGCGTCGAGCTGCGAGATTTCCTCTTCGATCTTGGCCGAGATCACCACGGTGCCCGCGCCCTGCTCTGCGGCCATCTTGGCGACCGCTTCGGATTTCGAGTTGCCGGTCGCGGCGGAGCCTTCCTCGACATTGCAGACATAGAGAACCGGCTTGGCGGTCAGCAGCTGCAGCATGTTCCACGCTTTGCGGTCGTCCTCGGACACCTCGACGGTGCGCGCGGGGCGACCGGCTTCCAGAGCCTCTTTCGCCTGCTCCAGAAGGCGCATCGCCTCCTTGGCTTCCTTGTCGCCGGATTTCACCTTGCGGGCGAGGTTCGCAATACGCTTCTCGAGGCTTTCGAGATCGGCGATCATCAGTTCGGTCTCGATGGTCTCGGCATCGGCCACCGGATCGACGCGGCCTTCCACATGGGTCACGTCGCCATCTTCAAAGCAGCGCAGCACATGGGCGATGGCATCGACTTCGCGGATATTGGCGAGGAACTGGTTGCCCAGCCCCTCCCCTTTCGAGGCGCCTTTCACGAGGCCGGCGATATCGACGAAGGTCATACGGGTCGGGATGATCTCTTTCGAGCCTGCAATCTGGGCCAGCGTGTCGATCCGCTCATCGGGAACGGCCACTTCGCCGACATTCGGTTCGATCGTGCAGAAGGGAAAATTCGCCGCCTGCGCGGCCGCCGTCTTGGTCAGCGCGTTGAAGAGGGTGGATTTGCCCACGTTCGGCAGACCCACGATACCCATCTTGAAACCCATTTCGCCCTCCTGTTTGTGGCTGCGCGCTTCTTATTCATTGGCCGCCCCCGGTGCAAGCGCGCGCGAGGGCCGGAATCGTGATAGGCTGGCCTTCGTGTTCAGGGAGGTGACCGCGATGAGTTTCGAACCCTACATCCACTTTCAAGGAAACTGCGAAGAGGCGATGCGTTTCTATGCCGACCTCTTCGGCACTGAGTCCCCCTTCCTCATGCGTTATGGCGACATGCCCGAGGCCAGCGAAGGCATGAGCGATAGCGGCAAGGCGCGGATCATGCATGCGCTGATCAAGCTCGGAGATGGCGCGCTGATGGCATCGGATTGGCCCGAGGGGCGCGATCGTCCGCAAAGCTCGGTTTCGATCTCGCATGTCTCGGACAGCCGGGAGGCCGCGAAGGCGATCTTCGAGCGGCTGATGGATGGGGCCGAGGAGGTCATGATGCCTTTCGACGACACGTTCTGGGCCGACGGATTCGGAATGCTGCGTGACCGTTTCGGAACGGCGTGGATGATCAACGGCCCCTCGAAGATGTAGGCGCGGTCCGTCGCCGCAGTATGCGCGGGCCGTCGTGGCATTCGATCACGCGCGCGAGGCATTGATTTTCCCGCCCTCTTCGCGCAAACCGCTTCGGGACCAGCCGGAGGGACGCCATGACTCGCATCGACGCCAAATTCGCCAGCCTCAAGGAAGAGGGCAAGAAAGCCTTCGTCTCTTATATCATGGCGGGCGACCCGGATCTGGCAACCTCGCTCGAGGTGATGAAAGGCCTGCCGGCGGCAGGCGTCGACATCATCGAGCTGGGCGTACCCTTCACCGATCCGATGGCCGACGGTCCGACGATCCAGCTGGCCGGGCAGCGCGCGCTCGACGGCGGGCAAACGCTGCAGAAGACGCTCGACATGGCGGCGGAATTCCGCAAGACCGACGACACCACGCCGATCGTGCTGATGGGCTATTACAACCCGATCTATTCGCGCGGCGTGGATCGCTTCCTCGAAGATGCGAAGGCCGCGGGCATCGACGGGCTGATCGTGGTCGACCTGCCGCCGGAAGAGGATGAGGAGCTTTGCATCCCCGCGCAGGCTGCCGGGATCAACTTCATCCGCCTAGCGACGCCGACGACCGACGACAAGCGCCTGCCCAAGGTTCTGCAGAACACGTCCGGTTTTGTCTATTACGTCTCGGTGACGGGGATTACCGGCTCTCAGGCCGCGCAGGCGACCGAGGTCGGCCCGGAAGTCGCACGGATCAAGGCCAAGACCGATCTGCCGGTGATCGTTGGTTTCGGCATCACGACGCCTGAGGCGGCCAAGACCATCGCGGGCGTGGCCGATGGCTGCGTCGTGGGCTCGGCCATCGTGAAAGAGATCGCCGAGGGCAAGCCGGTGGCCGAGGTTCTGGACTTCGTGAAAGGCCTCGCGGGCGGCGCGCACTCGGCGTAAGTCGCCGCGCCGCGACTGGCTCAGGGCTTCATGCGATAGCCAATGCGCAACCAGTACCAGCCGAGTCCCAGAACCACGATCAGCGCCACGCCGATCACCGCCAGACCGTGCCACGGTGACGCATCGGACACACCGAGGAAGCCGAAGCGGGCCATGTCGATCAGGTAGAAGACCGGATTGTAATGGGTCAGGATCTGGAAGGCCGGCGGCAACGCCTTGGCCGAGTAGAAGGTTCCTGACAGGAACGACAGCGGCGTGATGATGAAGTTGGTGATCGCCGCCATCTGGTCGAACTTGTCGGCGAACACCGCCGCCAGAATGCCCAGCCCGCCAAGGAAGGCCGCGCCGAAGACGACTGCGGCCAGCGCCCAGAACGGATGTGCTACACCCTGCCCCAGCACGACAAACAGCCCGATCCAGATCACGACCGCCACGATCAGCGCGCGCGCTACCGCCCCGGTCAGATACCCCACGAGGATTTCCCACGGCGCAAGCGGCGGCATCAGCGTGTCGACGATATTGCCCTGCACCTTCGCGATCACGATCGAGCTGGACGTATTGGCAAAGGCGTTCTGGATCACCGTCATCATCAGGATGCCCGGCGCAATGAAATGCAGAAAATCGACGCCGAGCACGTCGGCCCGATTGCGCCCGAAGGCCAGCGCGAAGACGGTCAGGAACAGCCCGGCGGTGATCAGCGGCGCCAACACCGTCTGCTGCCAGACCGCGAGAAAGCGGCGAATCTCGCGCCAGCCCAACATCCGCAGGCCCATCCAGTTTACCGCGCCAAAACGGCGCACACCGATCTCGTACATCCTGATACTCCCGTTGTTGACCGCTCCCTACACGCTCGCGGCCCGCAGCTCAACGCAGCGAGCGCACAGCCGGTTTCCCGCTTGCGCACGCGCCCGAACCGCCTCGTAGCCCTTGAAAAGCGGGCCCCGCGATTGTATCTCTGCGCTCTCCCGCTAAAATAGGGATTGAAACTGGAATGGCCTGCAAGACGGACTTGCAGGAAACCAAGGAAGGATGCCCATGTCCTGGACCGATGAACGCGTCGAATTGCTCAAGAAGATGTGGACCGAAGGCCAATCGGCCAGCCAGATCGCGAAAGAGCTGGGCGGTGTGACGCGCAACGCGGTGATCGGCAAGGTGCATCGCCTCGGCCTGTCAAACCGCACCGGCGGCGCAGCAGAGCCCGCGAAACCCGAGCCGAAAGCCAAGCCCGAGAAGGTCGAGGCGAAACCCGAGAAGCCCGCCGCGCAGCCCGCGGCCGAGGCGCCGGACCCCAAACCTGCCGCGAAACCGGCGAGCCCCGCGCCCGCTCAGGCCGCAGCCCCGTCGGCCGCGCCCGCACGCAAGGCGATCATCCCCGCCGGCCAGCCGCTGCCGCCGCAGCCGTCGGCCAACGAGATCGACCCCGCCGCGCTGGCCAAGGTCGGCGAGGTCGAGAAACACGCCAAGAAGCTTGGCCTGATGGAACTGACCGAGCGCACTTGCAAATGGCCGATCGGCGACCCTGCGACCGAGGAATTCTGGTTCTGCGGCCTGCCGAGCCAATCCGGTAAGCCCTATTGCGAGGCCCATGTCGGCGTCGCCTTCCAGCCGATGAGCTCGCGCCGCGACCGTCGCCGCTGAGGCCGCTTCCCCCGAGATATCGAAGGGCGCCCCGCGAGGCGCCCTTTTCGTTTGAGCCGGTCACACACGCCGCAATCCCGCCGCCCCAACCGATGCTGCCCCGATGCGAGGGGCTTTTCGGGGCGCCCTGCAAAGGCTATATCGCGCGCCATGAGCACGAACCCTCCGAACCTGCGTCCCGATCTCGCGCCCCGCGCGCGCATCACGGATGCCCCCCGCCCCGGTCAGCCGCTGATCGGGATGGTCTCGCTTGGCTGTCCGAAAGCGCTGGTCGACAGCGAACGCATCCTGACGCGACTGCGCGCCGAGGGCTACGCGATCTCGCCCGATTACGCGGGCGCGGATGCTGTCATCGTGAACACCTGCGGTTTTCTCGACAGCGCCAAGGCGGAAAGCCTCGAGGCGATCGGCGAGGCGTTGAACGAGAACGGTCGGGTCATCGTAACTGGCTGCCTCGGTGCCGAGCCCGAATATATCACCGGCACGCACCCGTCCGTGCTCGCAGTGACCGGGCCGCATCAATACGAGCAGGTTCTCGACGCGGTCCATGCGGCCGTGCCGCCCGATCCCGATCCCTTCGTCGACCTTCTGCCCGCCGCGGGCGTGAAGCTGACGCCGCGCCATTACAGCTACCTCAAGATTTCCGAGGGCTGTAACCACAAGTGCAAGTTCTGCATCATCCCTGACATGCGCGGCCGCCTCGTCAGTCGTCCGGCACATGCGATCGTCCGCGAGGCCGAGAAGCTGGTCGGTGCGGGCGTGCGCGAATTGCTGGTGATCTCGCAGGACACCTCCGCTTACGGCGTCGATATCAAACATGCCGAAGAGCGGGGCCACCGCGCGCATATCACCGATCTCGCCCGCGATCTGGGGTCGCTCGGCGCATGGGTGCGGCTGCATTACGTCTATCCCTATCCGCATGTGCGCAATCTGATCCCGCTGATGGCGGAAGCACAGGAGCACGGTGGCGGCGTGCTGCCTTACCTCGACATCCCGTTCCAGCACGCCCATCCGGACGTGCTCAAACGGATGGCGCGGCCCGCGGCCTCGGCCAAGACGCTCGATGAGATTGCGGCATGGCGCGCGGCTTGCCCGGATATCACGCTGCGCTCGACCTTCATCGTCGGCTATCCCGGCGAGACCGAGGACGAGTTCCAGTACCTGCTCGACTGGATGGACGAGGCGAAGCTCGATCGCGTCGGCTGCTTCCAGTACGAGAATGTCGAGGGCGCGCGCTCCAACACCCTCCCCGATCATGTGCCCGACGAGGTGAAGCAGGACCGCTGGAACCGCTTCATGGAGAAGGCGCAGGCAATTTCCGAGGCGAAGCTGCAGGCCAAGGTGGGCTCCGTGCAGCAGGTGATCGTGGATGCGGTCGATGCGGAAGGCGCGACCTGCCGCACCAAGGCGGATGCTCCCGAGATCGACGGCAACCTCTTCATCGATGAGGATTTCGAGAATCTCAGCCCCGGTGATATCGTGACGGTCGAGGTCGACGAGGCCTCGGAATACGATCTCTGGGGACGACTCGTTTGATCCGCATTTTCGCCCTGTCCGCCTTGCTTCTCGGCCTGCTCCCGCTCGCGGCGCAGGCTGGCGAGTGCGCCATCGATGCCGCGCAGGGGCGAGAGATCGCGCTGGCAACCTCGCAACAGCGACAGGCGCAGGGCCTAAACGCGCTCGCGATGGACCCGCAATTGACACAGGCAGCCGCGGCACAGGGCTGCGACATGGCCCGGCGCGGCTTCTTTGCCCACACGGGCTCCGACGGGTCGACCCCACTCACGCGCGCGGAGCGCGCGGGCTTTCACGCCTGCCTGATCGCCGAGAATGTTGCGATGGGCCAGCGCGATGCGGGCGAGACCTTCGACGCCTGGATGAAGTCGTCCGGCCATCGCCGCAACATCCTGCTACGCGGCGTGACGCGGATCGGCGTGGCGGTCGTCCCCAAGCGCGACGGCAAGGGCCCGTGGTACGTGATGGTGCTCGCCAAGCCCTGCTGAGGCGCTCAGGTTATCCCTTCGGTGTCGATATGGATGACCTCGCCGCAATGCTTGCAATGGACCGCATCGGCATCGTGCAGTTTCAACCCGCAGGTCGGGCATTCGTGACGCACCTTCGTTGGCCGGAACAGAACCTGAGCGAGCCGCAGGAAAAGCGTCACCCCGAAGATCATGATCGCGACCGAGATCATCCGCCCCCATTCGCCCTTGGGGGTGATGTCGCCGAAGCCCGTCGTCGTCAGCGTGGTGACGGTGAAATAGAGCGCGTCGGCGTAATTTTTGATCTCCGGGTTGATCCGCACCTGCGTCGAATAGATCAACCCGGTCATGACGAAGAGGAAAACCAGAAGGTTGATCGCCGCGACGATAATCTCTTCGTGGTGCCGGAATAGAGAGAAATCCGCCCGCAGCCGCGCGAGCAATTGGTAGGTGTGCAACAGCCGCAGCGTCCGCAGGATTCGCAGAAAGCCCAACCCCTGCCCCGCGATCGGCGCAAGGAAGGAGCCGATCGCGATCAGGTCCGCCCAGGTCGGCGCGCGGGTCCAGAACCGCACCTTCTCGCCCGAGATCGCGTAACGGGCGAGGAAATCCGCCACGATCACGACGCCGATCACGGCATCGATCGCGCCTATGGTGCTGGAATGCGGAAAGAACGAGGTCACGATGACGAAGACGATCGTCAAGAGGTCGAAAATCAGAAGCCCGTAGCGGAAGACATGCGCCCGGTGGCTCTCGCCCTCGTAATAATGCCTTAGCGTTTCGAGCATGTTCTCTCCCATAGGTCTCGCTCAGGGATACAGGCTTTGACCGCCCTGTCAAAGCGCATGAAAAAGGCGGCCCCGAAGGACCGCCCCTTTCGTCAAGTCAGGCGATGTCAGGTCAGGAAGCCTTCGGCGCGAAGTGCATCGTCGTGGGTTGCGACGAAGCGCCTTGGGTCACGATGAAATGGGCGTCGCCATAGTTGCCGCGCTGCACGTCATGCTGGATGCGCTGAAGCTGGGCAACGGTGTAGTTGTCGGGGTTGAGCCCAAGCTGCGAAGCCATCTGGGTCTTGCCCGGCGTGGTCCTGCCGAGGCCGGGACCGCCCGGTTGCCGGTCCGCGTGGCTGCGGTAGTAGGCCAGCTTGGCAGTATCGCCCTTGCGCGCTGCGTGGAGCATTTTCTGCAACTCTCCCACCGAATATTGCGTGGGATCGACATTGTTGAGACCGGCGAAGGTTTGCAGCTCTGCGGCAACTTGCGCTCTGCCCTGATTGGTCGCGTTGACGACCATCGATGACCCTTGGGTTTGCGGCGTCATCGAAGGCGCGATGACACCCAGGTCCGAATTATTGTCAGGCCCGTTATAGGTCGTGGCGGCCGAAGCGAGTCCGGCGGAGCCTGCCGTGAGGGCGAGCGCTGCGATAGCAGTAGTCAGAAGATTGCGGGTCATGATGAAATCCTTTCATCAGCAGGTTGATTTTCCGCGGCACCGTCTGGCGCCGATGACCCCGACTTATGAACCCAATCATCGCACAAAAGGCCGTTTCGGCCCGCTCCCATGTTTACTCAAACACATATACACAGGGAACTCTCGCCCGTTCCAGACGCCGTGAAGTATCTGGAATACATGTGAAAACCAACTTTATCGAAAGAAAATGGCAGGTTCGCACATATAGAAACGGCCCCCGCGAGGGAGCCGTTTTCGGTCAGAACACTGCGTCGACCTTACGCGTCACGGCCCATCACGGGCTGCGGCGCCACGTCGACCGGCTGACGGTTGGTGTGGTTGATGACGTATTTCGCCTCGTCGCGATTGCCGTTGCGCAGCGCGTTCTGGATGCGGAACAGCTCGGCGGTGGTGTATTCGGCCGGGTTCAGACCGAGTTGGGCCGCGATCTGGGCCTTGCCGGGGGTCACTTCGCCAACAGCCGAGCCTTTGCTGGCCGACGAGCTTTGCGACATCGAGGGCGCGATGGAGCCGTAGCCGTCACCGCCGGCAGCAGCCAGCGACGTGCTCAGGGCGAGGGCGAGGACGGAAGTCGTGATAAGCGTTTTCATGGTTACTCTCCTATACGAATACGCATGTTGTTCTTCTCACCGAGAGCGAAGCGACAGGGGGAAGCGTCTGTGCCCTCGGCGATGACGCTGATCTAGGATCGTTCGCATTCGCAGGAAACTGGCGATTTCAAACACAGTTCTGCGCATCTGCGCACCTTGAAAATTGACAGTTCCGCGACAGAAGCGGCAGGCTCGCCCGTAGGCTCCCGCCACGCCCCCTTTCCCTATCCCGGCTTTCCGCATAGAAGGCGCCCAAACCCCTTATTCCATACGAGGTCGACTATGGCGTCCTATCAATATGTCTATCACATGGATGGTGTCTCGAAGACCTATCCGGGTGGCAAAAAATGCTTCGAAAACATCCGCCTGAATTTCCTTCCCGGCGTGAAGATCGGCGTCGTGGGCGTAAACGGCGCGGGTAAGTCCACGCTGCTGCGCATCATGGCCGGCATCGACAAGGATTTCTCGGGCGAGGCCTGGGCCGCGAAAGGCGCGAAAGTCGGTTACCTCCCGCAGGAGCCCGATCTGGACCCGGCGCTGAACGTGCGCGGCAACGTCATGGAAGGCGTGTCCGCCAAGAAGGCCAAGCTGGAGCGCTTCAACGAGCTGGCGATGAACTACTCGGACGAGACCGCCGAGGAGATGGCCCAGCTGCAGGACGAGATCGACTCGGAGAACCTGTGGGATCTCGACAGCCAGGTCGACGTCGCGATGGAGGCCCTGCGCTGCCCGCCGGACGACGCCGACGTCGAAACCCTCTCGGGCGGTGAGCGCCGCCGGGTCGCGCTGTGCAAGCTGCTGCTCGAAGCGCCCGACATGCTGCTCTTGGACGAACCGACCAACCACCTCGACGCGGAAACCATCGCGTGGCTGCAAAAGCACCTGATCGAATACAAGGGCACGATCCTCTGCGTCACGCACGACCGTTACTTCCTCGACGACATCACCTCGTGGATCCTCGAACTCGAGCGCGGCCGCGGCATCCCTTACGAAGGCAACTACTCCGCATGGCTGGAGCAGAAAGCCAAGCGCCTCGAGCAGGAAGCCCGCGAAGACAAGGCCAAACAGAAGGTCCTCGAGAAGGAACTTCAGTGGATCCGCGCCGGCGCGAAAGCCCGTCAGGCGAAGTCCAAAGCGCGTATCTCGGCCTATGAAAAGATGGCGGACCAGTCCGAGCGCGAGCGCGTCGGCAAGGCCCAGATCATCATCCCGAACGGCCCGCGTCTGGGCGGCAAGGTGATCGAGGTCGAGGGCATCTCGAAACATTACGGCGACAAGCAACTGATCGAGGACCTGTCCTTCTCGATCCCGCCGGGTGCCATCGTCGGCGTGATCGGCCCGAACGGCGCCGGGAAATCCACGCTGTTCCGCATGATCACCGGTCAGGACAAGCCCGACACCGGCGAGATCACCCTCGGCGAGACCGTCAAGCTCGCCTATGTCGACCAGTCGCGCGACGCGCTGGATGCGAACAAGACCGTCTGGGAGGAAATCTCCGGCGGGGCCGAACTCATCGAACTGGGCGACGCGCAGGTCAACAGCCGTGCCTATTGCGGCGCGTTCAACTTCAAGGGCGGCGACCAGCAGAAGAAGGTGGGTCTCCTCTCGGGTGGTGAGCGCAACCGCGTCCACATGGCCAAGCTGCTGAAAGAGGGCGGCAACGTGCTGCTGCTCGACGAACCGACCAACGATCTGGACGTCGAAACTCTGCAGGCGCTGGAAGCCGCGATCGAAGACTTCGCCGGCAACGCGATCATCATCTCGCACGACCGCTTCTTCCTCGACCGCCTCTGCACCCACATCCTCGCCTTCGAGGGCGACGCCCATGTGGAATTCTTCGAGGGCAACTTCGAGGACTACGAGGAAGACAAGATCCGTCGTCTCGGCCCGGATGCGGTCGAGCCGAAGCGGGTGAAGTACAAGAAGTTCAGCCGGTAAGTTCCGACACACACTTCGAACGAAAAGCGAAAGCGCAGAGCATAACCATGCTCTGCGCTTTTCTCTGTTGCTTAAACGCAGTGTTTCTAGGCCACGGCACCTCGCCCCTCGCGCGCCACCTTCCCCAGTTCCCTATTGCCATCTATAGTGTCTGGTAAGGGACAAGACACAAGACAAAGCGGGGATGGGACTTGGCGCATATCATCGTGATGGGCAACGAAAAGGGTGGGTCGGGGAAGTCCACCACCTCGATGCATGTGGCGACCGCCTTGGCGCGGATGGGATGGAAAGTGGGGGCGCTCGATCTCGATCTGCGGCAGCGCAGCTTCGGGCGCTATATCGAGAACCGGCTGGCCTATATGGATCGTGAGGGGCTCGACCTGCCCTGCCCCGATTATCGCGAACTGCCCGAGGTGGACGCCTCGACGCTGGGTCCGGGCGAGAACCCCTATGACCACCGTCTGTCGACTGCCGTGGCCGAGATGGAGCCGTCCTGCGATTTCATCCTGATCGACTGCCCCGGCTCGCATACGCGGCTGTCTCAGGTCGCGCATTCGCTGGCCGATACGCTGGTCACGCCGCTCAATGACAGTTTCATCGATTTCGACCTGCTGGCGCGGATCGATCCGGTGACGTCGAAGGTGATCGGCCCCTCTATCTATTCCGAGATGGTCTGGTCGGCGCGGCAGCTGCGCGCGAAGGCGGGTCTGAAGCCGATCGACTGGATCGTGCTGCGCAACCGCGTGGGCGCCCAGCAGATGCACAACAAGCGCAAGGTGGGCGCGGCGCTCGAACAGCTCTCGAAGCGCATCGGGTTCCGCGTCTCGCCCGGCTTCTCCGAACGGGTGATCTTCCGCGAGCTGTTCCCGCGCGGGCTGACGCTTCTGGACCTGAAGGACCTCGGCGTCGAGAGCCTCAACATCTCCAACGTGGCGGCCCGTCAGGAAGTGCGCGACCTGATGAAGGAGCTGGACCTGCCTGGCGTCGCGGTCGACTTCTGAGGCCCTCTCCCGGCGCGAAAAGCGGAAAAAACAAACGCCCGCTGGGAATGACCCTCGGGCGTTTCGTCACTGGCACTGGACTTGCACTAAGGCGCGCGGCTCTTACTGAGGCTTCGGCATCTCGGCGAAGGGCGAGACGCGGCTGCGGCGGGGCGCGGGCATCGCGCCAAGGGCCTTCATCCTCACTTCGATACGGTCCTCCCGACGCTTGAAGAAGCTGAAAAGGGCAATCAGGCGGCTCATTCCGTGTCTCCTTTGCATCGACGCCGTTCTGGCGTCACCCTTTCAGATTTCCGCTCAATTGAGGCGCTTACGTGGCGGGCTGTGGATATGTCGGTGGCGTTGTCGGGACGCTTTCACGGCCTGTTACGCGGCGGCAAAGCTGTCGCAATTTGCGACCGGGTCGCGCGCGCGCCGGCGACCGAGCCAGCCAAGCCCCACGAAAAGCCCCAGCCCAGCCAGCATCATCCAGACCGAGGCGGGCAGCGGCACGGTAGCAGGCGTCTCGACCATCATCGCGATCTCGTCCAGCGAGGCGTTCATATAGTAGTAATTCGTCTCGACATCGAACTGGATTCCCAGCGTCGAGCCCACCCCGGCCTGCAGGTAGCTGGTCAGGTCGTAGCTCAGCGCCGTCGCACCCTGTGTCGTCGCATCGCCCGGCTGCGTCGCAAAAATCTGCGAGATCACCGCCCCCGCGTTGTCGATCAGGCTCACGCGGAACTGCTGGTTCGGGTCATCGTAGCCCAAGAGGTAATGGTTCACGATCTGATAGGTGAAGTTGAAGCTGGCGCTGATCACCTGATCGGGCACCGCAAAGAATTGCGTCAACGTCGATACACCGTAGCCGGTCTGCTCGTTCATCACGTCGTAATTGCCCGAAATCGGATCGACGCGCCGCGTCGGCCCGCGCGGGTTGAACCGCCCGCTATTGATCTGGAAGTCATCGGCGAAGGCGGTGCTCGATGTGCTCCAGCCCGAGAGGTTACCGGTCTCGAAATCACCGTTCGTGATCAGGTCCACGGTCACCGCCTGCGCGGCCGAACTGTACAGAACGCTCGCCACAAAGAGGGCAAGGGCGCGTTTCACGAAACGGGCAATGGTAATCCGGAACATCGTTACACTCGATCTCAATGGTGCCGATCCGTCCTTGCGAATGCGGCTTCTTTAACTTTCTTTAACCATTGAAATCGGAACCTACTTGGGCCGGTCGGGGGCAATTTCGCGATGCACCGCCACGATGTCTCCATAATCGAAGCGCCGCCCCTGAGGGCGGCGCAATGGGTGGCAGAGATCTGAAGGGGTGCTTACTGTGCCCAGTCCCACGGCACGGTAAACTCGCCCAGCTTATGGGCCAGCGCGTCCTGATCGCAGTCGCCAGTGGTCGCGACATGCGCCACCAGACCGCGTTTCTTGTCCTCTGTGACCGAGATCACATGCGCCTTGATGCCGGCGTTTTCCAGCTCGCCATTGAGCACCCGCATGATCGCCTTCTTGCGTAGGTCGGGCTTGAAGATCTTGCCCACCGCCGTCTTCGGCAACTCGTCCATCACCTCCAGGTATTTGGGGATCGCGGCGCGCTCGTGGATATTCGCTTTCGCGTGTTCCATCAGCTCCTCGTTGGTGACTTCGGCATCCGCCACCAACTCGACATAGGCGCAGGGCAGCTCGCCCGCGAAACTGTCCGGCTGGCCGATCGCGCCCGCGAAAGCGACGGCCGGGTGGCTCAGCAGCGCGTCCTCGATCTCTGCCGGGTCGAGATTGTGCCCGCCCCGGATGATCAGATCCTTCGCGCGGCCCGTGATCCAGAGATAGCCGTCCTCGTCGATGCGGCCCAGATCGCCAGTACGCAGGAAACGCTCCTCGGCGAACAGATCGTGGTTCTTGTCCGGCTCGGTATAGGTCGAGCCCTCGAAGACGCCCGGATTGGCGACGCAGATCTCGCCGACCTCGTCACGTCCGCATTCGTCGAACGTGCCGTTGCGCTTCTTGAGGATGCGCACATGGGTATAGGGCATCGGAATCCCGACGGAGCCCACCTTCTTCATCCCGTCCACCGGATTGACCGACACCAGGCAAGTCGCTTCGGTGAGGCCGTAGCCTTCCGCGATCTCGACCCCGGTCGCCGCCTTGAAGCGGTTATAAAGCTCGATCGGCAGCGGCGCAGAGCCCGAGAGCGCGGTCCGCAGCGAGGAGATATCGGCATCGACTTTGCGCTGCACCATCGCCGAGACCGCAGTGGGCACGGTGATGAGGAAGGTCACCTGCCAGCGCTCGATCAGCTTCCAGAAATTGTCGAACACCCCCTCCCCACGATAGCCCGCAGGGGTCGGGAAAATGACATGCGCGCCCGAGGCGATGGCCGACATCAGGATCGGATAGGCCGCGAAGACATGGAACAGCGGCAGCGGGCACATCATCACGTCGTCCTGCTTGAACAGGAGCCGACCACCGAGCCAGCCATTGTAGATCATGCCGGAATATTTGTGCTGCGCGACCTTGGGCATGCCGGTGGTGCCGCCAGTGTGGAAATAGGCCGCGACGCGATCCTCGTTGGGGTTGTCAAACATCAGCCTGTCACCGGGCATCTTCGCGGCTTCGCCGTTGAAGCTCATCACCTTCGCGTTGTGCTTCACCCCGGTCTTGGGACGCACGAAGGGCACGATCCAGCTTTTCGGCGGCGAGAGGTAGCGGTTGAGATCGACTTCGAGCACAGCCTCGACATTCGGCGCAAGCCGCACGGCTTCAGCCGCCTTCTGCGCCACGTCCGTCTTCGGGAACGCCTTCAGGGTGACGAGAACCTTCGCCTTGGTTTCGCGCAGGATCGCGCCGATCTGCTCGGGCTCGAGAAGCGGGTTGATCGGGTTCACGATCCCGGCCGTGGCCCCCGCAAGCAGCACCGTCGCGGTCTCCAGCGAATTCGGAAGCAGATAGGCCACCGTGTCGGTCGGCCCGACGCCCAGATGGCGCAGCAGGTTCGCGGCCTGCGTGACCTTGCCGTGCAGTTGCGACCATGTCAGCGTCTCCGCCTTGTCGGTCGGGCCGGACATGATCTGGAACGACAGGGCCGGACGATCGCCATGGGCCTTGGCGGTCTCGCTGAGAAAACCGTAAAGCGTTTCGGGGCGGTTGCGCGCCTCCCAGGGTTTCTCGGCCTCGACCGCATCACGGTCGGCAACTGTCGCGAATTTCTGCATTATTCTCCTCCCGGGGCCGCCGCGATCCTCCACTGACGGGCCACGCGCAGGATGCGGCAAAAGCGCCCGCCACGGCAAGAGTTACGCCGCCGCCAAAACGTCACGTCACGCAAAATCTGACGTGGGGAAACAAGCGTCCGGGTTCAAGGTGGAAAGGCGCGAACGCCTCTCACGCTCCTTCGGTGAATTGCAGCTTCGCCAGTTCCGCATAGAGACCACCCTCGGCCACGAGACTGTCATGCGTGCCCTGCGCGACGATCTTGCCTTCCTCGAAGACGACGATCCGATCGGCCTTTTTCACGGTGGCCAGACGGTGCGCCACGATCACCGTGGTGCGCGTCTTGGCCAGCTGATCGACCGCCGCCTGCACTTCGCGTTCCGAGGCTGCATCGAGCGCCGAGGTCGCCTCGTCCAGAAGCAGGATCGGTGCGTCGCGCAGGATCGCGCGAGCAATCGCGATACGCTGCTTCTGCCCGCCCGAAAGCATCACGCCGCGCTCGCCGACATAGGTGTCGAACCCGTCGGGTAGAGCCTCGAGGAAGTCATAGGCATGGGCCGCGCGCGCAGCCTCCTCGACCTCGCGGTCGGTCGCATCGGGACGCCCAAAGCGAATATTGTCGCGCGCCGAAGCCGCGAAGACGACCGGATCCTGCGGCACAAGCGCGATCGCCTGACGGAAATCATGCCGCGCCATGTCGCGCAGGTCGTAGCCGTCGATCATGACTTTGCCGGTTTCGGGATCCCAGAACCGCTGGATCAACTGCACGACGGTCGTCTTGCCCGCGCCCGAGGGCCCGACCAGCGCGACCGTCTCGCCCGGCGCGATGTCGAGATCGACATGGTCGAGCGCGGAGGCCTGCGGCCGCGACGGGTAGTGGAAGCTCACATCCTCAAACCGGATCGCGCCGGTCGCCGGCATCGGCAGCGGCACCGGATGCTCGGGGTCTTTCACCGAGTCCTCGCTTTGCAGCAGCTCCACCAGACGCTCGGTCGCGCCGGCCGCCCGCTGCAATTCGGACCAGATTTCCGACAGCGCTCCGACGGAACCCGCGACCATCACCGCGTAGATCACGAATTGCACCAGTTCGCCCACGCTCATCTCGCCCGCGCGCACGTCGCGCGCGCCGATCCAGAGCACGCCCACGACGCCGGCGAAGACAAGGAAAATCACGATCACGGTCATCACCGCCCGCGTGCCGATCCGTTTCTTGGCGGAGAGGTAGGCTTTCTCGGTGACGTCGGAGAATTTCTCGCGGGTGATCGCCTCATGGGTGAAGGCCTGCACGGTCTGCGCCGCCAAAAGCGACTCCGAGGCCGAGCCCGAGGAATTCGCGATCCAGTCCTGGTTCTCGCGGCCCAGCACCCGCAGGCGGCGGCCCAGAACCACGATCGGGACCACGACCACCGGCACGACCAGCAGCACCAGCCCGGTCAGCTTGGCCGAGGTGAAGAGCAGCATGATCAACCCGCCGATCAGGATCAGCACGTTGCGCAGCGCGACCGAGACGGACGAGCCGATCACCGAGAGGATCAGCGTGGTGTCGGTCGTGATGCGCGAGATGATTTCGCCGGTCAGGATGCGCTCGAAGAATGCGGGGCTCATCGAGATCACCCGGTCGAACACCGCCTTGCGGATATCGGCCACGACCCGTTCGCCGAAGCGCGTCACGAGGTAGTAGCGCAGCCCCGTCCCGATCGCGAGCAGACCCGCGATGACCAGCGCGGCGAAGAAATACTGATCCAGCAGCGCCGCGCCCTTCTGGAATCCGTCCACCACGCGGCGCACCGCGAGCGGCAGGATCAGCGAGATCGTGGCGGTGGCGATCAGCGCCAAGAGCGCCCCGAAGGCGAGCCCCTTGTAAGGTGCGATGAAGGGGCCGAGCCCCTTGAGCGCGCCGATCTTCTTCGTCTTGGGCCGGTCATCGGCCGGTCCCGTCGGTCTGCGAGCCATGAATTCCCCCTTGCTTGACGACGGGTTTAGGCGGCGGGGGCATTGCGGGCAAGCCTCGATTGGCAAAGCCTGCGGCACGCGCATGCCCGGACGGCCTCACGATAGCTCACATTTTCGCAGGAAGGCTACGGGCGGCCGGACTCGAACCGGCACGGGCAATGCCCAAGGGATTTTAAGTCCCGTGTGTCTACCATTCCACCACGCCCGCAGCGCGCTCTGGCTAGCGCGGGCGCGGCGGCTTGGCAAGGCCGCTGGGCGCTCAACGCCCCTCGAATTTCGGCGCGCGCTTCTCGAGGAACGCCGTCACGCCTTCGCGGAAATCGTGACTCTGACCGAGGCTGCCCTGCAGCTCCGCTTCCAGTTCCAGCTGGGTCGACAGATCATTGCTGTAACCTTCGCGCAGCGAGCGCTTCACCGCGCGATAGGCCGCCGTCGGACCATTGGCCAGATGCGCCGCCCGGGTGCGCCAGTGGTGGTCGAAATCGACCTCGGCGATGGCCTCCCAGATCATGCCCCAATCGGCCGCCTGCCGCGCCGTGATCTTGTCGGCAAACAGAGCCATGCCCATTGCGCGGGCAAAGCCCACCTGACGCGGCAGCCAATAGGTGCCGCCCGCATCCGGCATCAGCCCGATCCGCGTGAAGGCCTGAATGAAGCTCGCCGCTTCCGAGGCGATCACCACATCCGCGGCCAGCGCAATATTCGCGCCCGCCCCTGCCGCAGGCCCGTTCACCGCGGAGACCACGGGCAGCGGGCTCTCGTAGATCGCTTTGAGCATCGGCTCGTATTCGTCGCGCAGCACCCGCTCCAGATCGAGCCCGGCCGCCGAGACGCCATCGCCCAGATCCTGCCCCGAGCAGAAGGCACGGCCCGCGCCGGTCAGCACGATCACCCGTGCCTCATCCTCGGCGCGTTTCACCGCCTCGAGGATTTCCGCGCGCATCTGCGCGTTAAGCGCGTTCATCACATCGGGCCGGTTGAGCGTGATCACCGCGACCTGCTCTTCGACCTCGTAACGGATAACCTTGAACACCATCTGGAAAACGCGCCTCCCTCTTTGTCGCGCGCCCACGATAACGCGGGTCACGCGAAGGGAAAGCGGAACGGGGCGTCACACGCGCAACGCCCACACCGATTTATTCAGAAGATCTCGAACAGGCCCGCAGCCCCCTGCCCGCCGCCGATGCACATCGACACGACGCCGTAGCGCGCACCGCGGCGCTTGCCTTCCAGCAGGATATGGCCCGCCATGCGCGCGCCCGACATGCCATAGGGATGGCCGATCGAGATCGCGCCGCCATTGACGTTGAGCTTATCGTCGGGAATGCCCAGCCGGTCGCGGCAATAGAGAAGCTGCGAAGCGAAGGCCTCGTTGATCTCCCACAGGTCGATATCGTCGATGGAGAGCCCCGCACGCTCCAGCAGGCGCGGAATCGCGAAGACCGGACCGATGCCCATCTCGTCAGGTGCACAGCCCGCGACCGCCATGCCCCGGAACGCGCCCAGCGGCTCCAGCCCACGCCGCGCGGCTTCCTCGGCGGACATCACCACGCAGGCGGACGCGCCGTCGGAGAGCTGGCTCGCATTGCCTGCGGTCACGCATTTGTCGGGGCCCAGCACCGGCTTGAGCCCTTGAAGCCCCTCCAGCGTGGTCTGCGGCCGGTTGCATTCGTCGCGTTCCAGCCGCACCGACTGCTCCGAGACGTCGCCCGTGGCCTTGTCCTTCACCAGCTTCACCGCCTCGACCGGCACGATCTCGGCATCGAAGCGACCGGCCTCCTGCGCGGCGGCGGTGCGCGTCTGGCTTTGCAGCGCATAGGCATCCTGCGCCCCGCGGGTTACGCCATAGCGTTCGGCCACGACCTCCGCCGTCTCGATCATCGACATGTAATAGGCGTCGGGCACGCCGGGGCTGCGGTAGCGATAGCCGTTCCAATGCTCGTTCTGCACCAGCGAGATCGAGTCGAGCCCGCCCGCAAGCGCCACGTCCATCTCGCCCGTCATCACGCCATGAGCCGCCGCCGCGATCGCGTTGAGGCCCGAGGCGCATTGTCGGTCCAGCGTGACGCCCGCCACGGAGTCGGGCAGGCCCGACGCCTGCGCGATATGGCGCGCCACGTTGACGCCGGTGGAGCCCTGCGTGAGGGCCGAGCCGAAGATCGCATCGGCGATCTCGCCGCCCTCAAGGCCTGCACGGGAGACGGCCGCGCGCACGGCATGAGCGGCCAGCGCCGGGCCTTCGAGATTGTTGAACGCGCCGCGATAGGCCTTGCCGATGGGCGTGCGGGCGGTGGAGACGATGACAGCGTCGCGCATGGGTATCCTCAGATGGTTTCGAGCCCGCACCAGTCCGCGATGAACAGGGCGGTGCTCTGGGTGATGCGACGGATGCTTTCCAGCTCGACGCGCTCGTTGAAGCCGTGGATCGCCTCGGCACGCGGCCCGTAGACCAGCGCGGGCGTGTCGGCATAGAGCCCGAAGAAACGGGCATCGGTGGTCGCGGTGATCGCCACGCGGTCGAGATCACTCTCGTTGACGCTGCGATGCGCCCCTTCGAGAGCACCAATCGCGGCCTTCGCCGTGGCGGAGTGGTCGTCGGAAAGCGCATAGCCCTCGGCCATGAAGCCGTGCCAGACGATCTCGGGCAGCGAGTTCTTCAGGAAGGCGTTATTGCGCGCGGCGTCCATGATGGTCTCGGTGATCTCGGCACGCGCGGCGGCGATATCCTGACCCGGATAGATCGCGATGCGCATGTCGAAGATGCACCAGGCCGGGACGGAGGACGCCCAGTCACCGCCCTGGATCTTGCCGATATTGAGGTTGATCGGATGATGGACGTGGGCGAAATCCCCGTGCCGACACCCCGGCGCGTTCCAGCGCTCCTCCAGCCCGTGCAGCGCCTCGATCAGCGGAATTGCGGCCTCGATCGCATTGGCGCCGGTGCCGGCATAGGCCACATGCGTGGGCAGACCCTTCAGGTGCACCTGCGCCCAGACCACGCCGAGCTGCGCGTCGACCAGCTTTTCCTCGAACGGTTCGGGGATCAGCGCGGCGTCGGCGCGGTAACCGCGCTCAAGGCAGGCCAGCGCGCCGTTGCCGGTGCACTCCTCTTCCACGACGGATTGGAAGAACACATCCGCCCCGGGAGCGAAACCCGCCTTGCGCAGCGCATCGAGCGCGAAGAGGTTCGACACCAACCCCGCCTTCATGTCCCCCGCGCCGCGCCCATAGAGCCAGCCATCGGCGACATGCGGCTCGAACGGCGGCGCGTCCCACATGCCCAGAGGCCCCGCAGGCACCACGTCGATATGGCCGTTGAGGATCAGCGAGCGCCCCTTCCGCGATTGGCTGCGATGGGTGCCCACCACATTCACCGCGTCCTCGTAATCGCCCATCACCGGCGAGAAACCCGGCATGTCGCGGATTTTCTCGACGTCGATCTGCCAGCGATCCACCTCGTAGCCGCGCTCATCGAGGGCAGCGGCCATGAAGTCCTGCGCGCTCTGCTCCTGCCCACGGGTGGACGGGTGCGCGGTCAGCTCGGAGAGAAACGCGGTCTCGTCATCGAATGCGGCGTCGACCGCCGAGAGGATGCGGGTTTTAAGCTCGGTATCCATGTCATGCCTCAGAATCTGGGAATGTCGCCTTGCGGCAGCGCAAGGGGCGCGCCGGTCGCCTCGCGGATCTCCGCCTCGGAAATGCCCGCAGCCAGTTCGACCAGCGCGAAGCCTTGATCGGTCACGTCCACCACCGCCATGTCGGTATAGATCCGCGCCACGCGCCCCTTTGCGGTCAGCGGCAGCGAGCAGGTCTCGAGCAGCTTCGGATTGCCCTTGCGGTCGCAATGGGTGGTCATCACGACGACACGGCGCGCTTTCTGCGCCAGCTCGATCGCGCCGCCCGCGCCGGGGGAGAACTTGCCCGGGATCTTCCAGTTCGCCAGATCGCCGTTCTGCGCGACCTCGAAGGCGCCCAGCAGCGTCAGGTCGAGCCGCCCGGAGCGCACCAGCGCGAAGCTCACTGCACTATCGAAGAAAGCCGAGCCGGGGATGGTCGAGACATAGGCCCCGCCCGCGTCGATCAGGTTCCGGTCGGCGCGTTCCGGCGACAGCGTCGGCCCGATCCCGGTCAGCCCGTTTTCCGAATGCAGGCAGACGGGAAAGTCGGAAGGCAGGTGGTTGACCACCTTGGTGGGCAAGCCGATGCCAAGGTTCACGACCATGCCGGGCGCGATTTCGCGCGCGGCGCGGGCCACCATGCGAGCTCTAGCGTCTGACAATGCCATACTCCTCGGAAATCGCGTCGAGTTTCACGACGTGGTCGACGAAGGCGCCGGGGCTTTCGACCGCGTCCGGATCGAGCCCGCCCAGCGGTAGCAGCTCTTCGGTCTCCGCGATCACGCGGCTCGCGGCCATCGCCATGAGCGGGTTGAAATTGCGGGCGGTTGCGGCATAGGCGAGATTGCCGAAGCAATCGGCGCGCGCGGCATGGACCAGCGCCACGTCGCCCCGCAGAGCGGACTCGACCAGCATCGGACGACCGTTCATCTCGACGATCTGCTTGCCCTGCGCCAATTCCGTATCGATGCCGATATCGGTCAGGATCGCACCGAGTCCGGCGCCTCCGGCCCGGATACGTTCGGCGAGGATGCCTTGCGCGCAGAACTCGACCTCCATCCGGCCCTCGTTCATCGCCGCGATGGCGTTGGCGTTAAGGCCGAGATGGGTGACGATCAGCTTGCGCACCTGTCCACCCGCGATCAGGTGGTCGATGCCCATGCCCGCCTCGTTGGCATCGTTCTTGACCAGAACAAGGTCGCGCTGCCCCTGACGCGCCAACTCGCGCAGGAGCGCGAAGGGGGTACCGGGCACACCGAAGCCGCCCACCAGCACCGTGGCGCCGTCGGGGATCTGCGCCACCACCTCTTCCATCGCGATGGATTTGTCGGGCAGCTTCATGCGCTGACCTCCTCGACCACCGGCAGGTCGTGATTGGCGGCAAAGGCGTCGAGCGCGTCGGTGAGGATCGCGATGATCTCTTCGATCTGTGCCTCGGTCACGATCAGCGGCGGGCATACGAGGAAATGGTCGCCCTCATAGCCGCTTCGCGTGCGACGCGAATAGATGATGAGGCCGCGCTCATAAGCCAGCTCGACGAGCTCGACATGCGCGTTCCACTCTTTCGGCAGAACCTTCATCGTCTCGCGGTCCGAGACCAGTTCGAACGCCAGCAGCAGGCCCTTGCCGCGCACGTCGCCGATGAAGGGGTAGCGATCCATGAGCGCGGTCAGCCGCGCCTTGAGAACATCGCCCATCCGCGCGGCGTTGCCGATCAGATCCTGCTCTTCCATCTCGTCAAGCACCGCGAGACCCGCCGCGCAGGCCAGAGGGTTGCCCGCATAGGTGAAGCCGTGCAGGAAGCCGCCCGCGTCGAGGAGCGTCTCCACAATGTCGTGACGCGCGACCACGGCACCCAGAGGCGCGTAGCCCGCGCCGAAGCCTTTCGACATCGCGACGATATCGGGGATGATCCCCCAATGCTCGGCGGCGAGGAACTTGCCGGTACGCCCGGCCCCGGTCATCACCTCGTCATAGATCAGCAGGATGCCGTATTCTTCGCAGATCTCGGCCACGCGGGTATAGTAGCTGTCAGGCGCCACCAGCGCACCGGTCGAAGCCCCGCCCACTGGCTCCATCAAAAAGGCGAGTACCGTCTCGGGGCCCTCGGCCTCGATCTTCTCGCGCAGCATCTCGGCATATTTGATGCCGCGCTCTTCCTCGGTAAGGTTGTCGCGATCGAGATAGCAGGTCGGTGCCGGAACCTTCGGCATCTCCGTGAACATCGGCGCGAACTTCCCGGTGAAGATCGGGCTGCCCGTGACGCCGAGCGAGCCCATCGTCGCGCCGTGGTAGGATGGCAGCCGCGAGATCACCTTGTAGCGGCTCTCCTCGCCCTGCGTGACCGCGTATTGCCGTGCGAGCTTGATCGCGGTTTCGACCGCCTCGGAGCCGCCGGACACGAAGAACACCTTGTCGAGCCCTTCCGGCATCCGCGCGGCGACCCGTGCGGCGAGATCCTCGGACGGGTGCGTGCGGAAATGCAGCCGGTAGCCGAAGGTCGAACGGTCCATCTGCGCCTTCATCTTCTCCAGCACGCGCGGATTGGAATGGCCGATATTCGAGACCATCGCCCCCGAAGAGCCGTCGATATAGCGTTTCCCGTTCTCGTCGTAGTGGTAGATTCCCTCGGAGCGTTCGAGGAAAGGCCGCGGCTGGCGCGACTGATAGAACAGGTGAGACTTTTCAGTCGTCATTTTGCACCTTCGAGATGTTTGCGCAGGAAATTCCGGGTCCGTTCCTGGGTCGGGTTCTTGAAGACCTGCTCGGGCGGGCCCTCCTCGACCACGACGCCCTTGTCCATGAACAGCACGCGGTCGCAGACGGAGGCGGCGAAATCCATCTCGTGGGTGACGATGATCATGGTCATGTGCTCTTGGGCGAGCTTCTTCATGACCAGGTTCACCTCTTCCACCAACTCGGGATCGAGCGCCGAGGTGGCTTCGTCGAACAGCATCAGCTTCGGCCGCATCGCCAGCGCGCGGGCGATCGCCACACGCTGCTTCTGACCGCCCGAAAGCTGCGCAGGGTAATAGTCGATCCGCTCCAGCATGCCGACGTGATCGAGCTGCTCCTCGGCGAGCTTGTCGGCCTCCTTGTCGGAGATCTTCTTGAGCAGCTTCGGCGCCATCGTGACGTTGTCCCGAACGCTCAGATGCGGGAACAGGTTGAAGTGCTGGAACACCATGCCGATGTCCTGGCGCATTTTGTTGATGTGCTTCTCGTACTGGTTATGCGGCAGGGACTTGTTCACCTGCACCCCGTCGAGCCAGACCTCGCCGCCGGTCAGCGGATCGAGATCGTTGATGGCGCGCAGCAGCGTGGATTTGCCCGAGCCCGAAGGGCCGATGATCGCGACGATCTGGCCGCGCTCCACGTTGAGCGAGATATCCTTGAGCACTTCCAGCGAGCCGTAGGATTTCTGGGCGTGGCGGATCTCGACGAAGGATTGCGTCTCGGTCATGTCGATATCTCCCGGATCAGCGATAGAGGCGGTTGCGGTTCTCGAACCAGCGGATCACCGCCTCCATGCCGAGATTGATGATGTAGTAGAGAACGGCCGCAGCCGCGTAGAACTCGAAGGCGCGGTAGGTCTGGCCGATGGCGCGCTGCGCCGAGAGCGTCAGTTCCGACACCCCGATCACCGAGACCAGCGCCGAGTCTTTCAGAAGCGCGATCATGTTGTTGCCGATCGGCGGCAGCACGTCGCGCACCGCCTGCGGCACCACCACCTTGACGAGCGCTTGCCTGCGCGACAGGCCCAGCGTGCGTGCGGCCTCCATCTGGCCCTTGTCCACCGCGACCATCGCAGTCTGGATCAGTTCGGAATTATAGACCGCGAAGTGGAAGCCGAGGCCGATCACGCCCGCCACGAAGGCCGGAAGGTCGATACCGATCTGCACCAGCCCGAAATAGATCAGGAAGAGTTGCAGCAGCAGCGGCGTGCCCATGAAAAGCCAGGCGATGAAGCGCACCGGCAGGCGGATGATGGCAGGTGCATAGAGCGCGATCACCGCGAGCAGGATGCCCCCGAAGAAACTCAGCAGCGCCGAGGCGGCGGTGATGGCGATGGTCCACAGGACACCCAGCAAGAGCGTGCCGTAGAAAGGCGGGATGACGGAGAAATCGAGACCCATGGCTCACTCCTTCTCGTGCGGGCGGGAAAGGGGGGCGGATGCGCGGATCATTGGATGCGCACCCTGCGGTCGAGGAAGGCGATACCCTTGCCCACCGCCGTGATGATGACGAGGTAGAGTATCCCCGCGAGGAAGAACATCTCGAACGGCTTGTAAGTCGAACCGATGTAGCGCTGCGCGGTGTAGGTCAGCTCCACCACCGAGATCGCGGAGACCAGCGCGGTGCCCTTGATCTGAGCGTTGATGTTGACGCCGAGCGGCCGGATCATCAGGCGCAGCGCCTGCGGCAGCGTCACCTTGCGGAAGGCCTGCGCCTTCGACAGGCCCAGCGTGCGCGCGGCCTCGGTCTGCCCGCGGTCCACCGCGACGATGGCGCCCCGCATCGTCTCGGTCATGTAGGCCCCGATATTGACGCCCAGCCCGATCACACCGGCCTGAAACGCATCGAGCTGGATGCCGACCTGCGGGCCGCCGAAATACAGCAGGAACAGCTGAATCAGCGCGGGCGTGCCGCGAAAGAAGCTGACATAGGCGCCGCCTATGAAGCGCAAGAGGAAGAAGCGCGACAGCCGGAACGCTGCGCCAATTGCGCCGCAAATGAGCCCCAGCACGATGGTCAGGACCGACAGTTCGACCGTGATCACGGCGGCTTTCAGGAAGTACGGATAGACCTTGAGGATTAGTTCGATATCCACGGCATTCCCCTCAATGATGATCGCGGCGTGGCAGGATCGGCAGCGCGCGTATCTCACGCACGAGCGCTGTCGTCTCCTCGATCGCCGCTTCCAGGAACGCCTTGCCGGTCTCGGCATCGGCGACGGTCGGATCGCCCATGGTTCCATCGGGCGAGACCGAGGACCACCAGCGCATCAGCATCGCCTTGCCGCCACCGGCCGCCAAATCGAGATTGAAGAACTTGGTGTCGGGATCGTGCAGGTTCTGGCTTTCGGCCTTGTCGAGATCGACCAGATCGGGATGCAGATGCTTGTACATCGCAGCTTCGAATTCCCCGGCATGGGCGATGCCGCCCACTTCGGATTTGCGCAGGCCCTGAATACGGTCGCTGCACAGGTTCCAATACGATGCCGAGACGCAGATGATGCCGGTGCGGATGACCGTCTTGCGCGCCGCGAGATCGAGGATCGGGTGGTTCGACCCGTGCGAGTTCAGCAGCAGGATCCGGCGGAAGCCGTGATGCGCGAGCGACTCGGTCACATCGCAGACGAAGTTGATCAGCGTCTCCGGCTGGATCCAGATGACACCCGGAAAGTCCTTGTGGTGCTCGTTGAAGCCATAGGGGATCGCGGGCATCACGAATACTTCGTCGGGCGCGGCTTCGGCAACGCCATTGGCCACCGCCATCCCCAGAACCGTGTCCGTATCGAGCGGCATATGCGGCCCGTGATCTTCCGTCGCAGAGACATTCAGGATCACCACACGATCCTTGTCCGCGTCGCGGACCTGCTCCCAGGTCAGCTTTCCATATTCGGCGGTCATCCGTTCCGTGTCCTTTCGGGAATCCATCGAAGATTGCGGGAGGCAGGGCAGCCGTCAGAAGACGGGCTGCCCGCCATCCCTTGGGACGCGCCGATCAGCGGATGTCAGCGCCGATCCACTTCATCGCGATCTTCTCGTAGGTGCCGTCTTCCATCATGGAATCGAGCGCCTTCTGCATCGCATCTTTCAGCTCGGGATTGCCCTTGCGGATCGCGATGCCAGCACCGATCGCGTCGGTCTTCAGATCGTCGAGGATGCGGTATTTGTAGTCGTTCTTCTTCATCGCGAGGATCGCCGCGATCGAGTCGTTGATGATCGCGTCGACACGACCGTTCTGAAGCTCGAGGATCAGCTCGGGCAGACCCTTGTAGGTCTTCACGTTATAGCCTTGCTGACGCGCCCACTCTTCGTGCGTTTCACCAAGGGTCACACCGACAGTCACGTCCTTCAGATCGGCAACCGACTTGATCGGGCTGTCGGGCAGGACGAAGATCGCGCGTTTCGTCGTGTAATACGGACCGACGAAATCGACGACCTTCTCGCGCTCGGGGGTGATGGACATCGAGCCGACGATGGCGTCGTACTTGTTGGCCAGCAGACCGCCGATGATCCCGTCCCACGCGGTCGTCACGATCTCGGTCTTCAGGCCCATGCGCTTGGCGATCTCCTCACCGATGGCCGGATCGAAGCCCACGACCTCGTTCGAATCGTTGATGAAGTTGAAGGGCGGGTAGGCGCCCGACATGGCGATCCGGATCACGCCCTTTTCCTTGAGGCTTTCGAGCTCGTCAGCCGCGGCGAGGCTGGGCAGCGAAATGCCGGTGGCGGCGAGCGTGCTGGCCCCGAGGAGGGTCTTGAGAACGGTTCTGCGGTTGGTCATGGATCTCTCCTGTTGGTCATGACTGCGGGCGGCCTTGTTTCCGGCGCGTCCCGCCACGGCGAGCGCCCCATCCGGAGCCTCGTTGACGGGAACGCTTGCATGGCGACCGCCATTGCGCAAATAAATAATTGAAATCTTCACTATAGATCTGAGCTATGGTCAAACCCTACGAACAACGTTTCCCCTGGCATCTCGACTGGAACCTATTGCGGACTTTCATGGTCGTGGTGGAGCAGCGGGGCATCTCGCGTGCGGCCTATCTGCTGGGTCTGAAGCAGCCCACGATCTCGGCCGCGCTCAAGCGGCTGGAGGAACGTACCGGCCATGAGCTGATCATCCGAAAACCGAATGAATTCAAGGTCACTAGGGCGGGAAACCTGCTCTATCAGGAATGCGCGCAGATCTTCGGCGCCGTGTCGCAGATCCCCTCCCTGCTGGAGACCGGCGCAGAGGAGCTGCGGGGCCATATCGCGATCACCACGACGTCACATGTCATCTCCGATCACTACGACGCGGTGTTGCATGATTTCGCCACCGAACATCCCAAGGTGACCTTCTCGATGACCGTGGCCGAGAGCGAGGAAGTGGTGAATCGGGTGCAACAGAATCGGGCGAGCCTCGGGATTTGCCTGCTTCACAAGACACCCGAGAACCTGCGCGCACAGGTGCTCTACCGCGAATATTTCGGCCTGTTCTGCGGCAAGCGGCACCCGCTTTTCGAGCGCGAGAACATCTCGCTCGCGGAGATCGAGGGCGAGACCTCGGTGTCGTTCCAGACCGAGACCGAGGACGGCCCGCTTCACCCCGTCTCACTGCTCCGCGCGCGGGCCAAGCTCGCGCCGAGCTGGCGCGGGGTGTCGTCGAACCTTCACGAGCTGCGTCGAATGATCGTGGCAGGTGTCGGGATCGGTGCGCTGCCGCTGCATGTCGCGCATCGCGATGTCGAGGCCGGGCGGCTGCGCCAGTTGCCGCCCTATGACGGGTTGCCGATGGTGAATATCTACCTGCTCACCAACCCGCAGCGGAAGCAGTCGAGCGCGGAAACCGCATTCCTCGCGGCCTGTGATGCGATGATGGCCGAGAGCGATCTGGAAGAGCGCACCTATTATTGAGCGCGCGTCTCAGAAGGTGGGCGGTGTCGCGGCCGAGACCACCACGCAGCGCGCCTTGGCCACGTTGCGGAAACGGTGCGGCAGGCGGCTGTCGAACAGGTAGGCATCGCCCGCGCGCAGAAGCTCTGTTGTCTCGCCCACCGTCAGCAGCAACTCACCTTCGATGACAAACCCGCCCTCCTCGCCCTCGTGAGCATAGGCCTCCGCCCCGGTATCGGCGCCGGGCTCATAGGTCTCGTAAAGCAGCAGAAGGTTGGTCTGCCCCGACTTGCCCGCGCGTTTCAGCGAAAGCGCATCGAGCGCCGCGCCGCCCGAGCGGTAGATCCGGCCAGGGTTGATCTCGGTCAGCTCGGAGTGCCGGAAGACGAACTTGCCTGGCTCGGACGGCGTGTCGCTGTCGAAGAACTCCGCCAGCGTCATTTCGAGGATTTCGAGGATCTTGCGCAGCGAGGTGATCGAGGGAGAGGTCTTGTTGCGCTCGATCAGCGAGACAAGCCCGTTGGTGACGCCCGACCGCTGCGCCAGCTCGCGCTGCGACAATCCCTTGTCCTCGCGGATCGCCCGAAGCCGTCCGCCCACGTCGAATTCGCTCACCGCAAGCCTCCTGTCCTTTGCCTGTTCTAGAGTGCGGGCGGGCGGATTTCCAGCGCGCGCGCCATCGCCCTACGTTTAACAAACTAAACATTGCACAGCTATTCGTTAAACACTAGCGTCACATCATTCCGTGATTCTCCAGCACCTCAGGAGTACCCATGTCCAGCAATGCCGACCTCGAAACCCGCCGCGCCGCCGCCCTTGCCCGGGGCGTGGGTGTGCAGACCCAGAACTTCGCCGTCTCCGCCGAGAACGCCACCGTCACCGATGCCGATGGCCGCGAACTAATCGATTTCGCCGCCGGGATCGCGGTGGTGAACACTGGCCACCGCCACCCGAAAGTCATCGAGGCGGTGAAAGCCCAGCTCGATGCCTTCACCCATACCTGCCATCAGGTGATGCCCTACGAACCCTATGTGCGCCTTGCCGAACGCCTCAACGAGAAGGTGCCGGGGGATTTCGACAAGAAGTCGATCTTCGTCACCACCGGGGCCGAGTCGGTCGAGAACGCGATCAAGATCGCCCGCTCCTATACCGGCCGTAACGCGATCATCGCTTTCGGCGGTGGCTTCCACGGCCGGACCTTCATGACGATGACGCTCACCGGCAAGGTCGCGCCTTACAAGGCGGGCTTCGGTGCGATGATGCCCGACGTGTTCCACGTCCCCTTCCCGAACGCGCTGCATGGCGTGTCGACCGATGACAGCTTCGCTGCGATGGAGAGCCTGTTCAAAACCGATCTCGATCCCACGCGCCTCGCTGCGGTGATCTTTGAGCCGGTGCAGGGCGAAGGCGGCTTCAACCCGGCCCCGCATGATTTCGTCAAACGGCTGCGCACCTTCTGCGACGAGCATGGCATCGTAATGATCGCCGACGAGGTGCAGACCGGCTTCGCGCGCACCGGCACGATGTTCGCGATGGACGCCTATGGCGTGGCCGCGGACATCACGACCATGGCGAAGGGTCTGGGCGGCGGCCTTCCGATCGCGGCGGTGACAGGTCGCGCCGAAATCATGGACGCGGCGAACCCGGGCGGGCTGGGCGGCACCTATGGTGGCAACCCGCTGGGCGTCGCAGCCGGGAACGCGGTGCTCGACGTGATCGAGGAGGAAGACCTCTGCGCCCGCGCCAACGAGCTTGGCTCGCGCCTCAAGCAACGACTGGAGGCGATCCGCGCCAACATGCCGGAGATCGCCGAGATCCGTGGCCCCGGCTTCATGGTCGCGGTCGAGCTGATGACGGACGGCAAGCCCGACGCCGCGCTGACCCAGCGCATCCGTGTCGAAGCGCTCAACCGGGGCCTGCTGCTGCTGACCTGCGGCGTCTATGGCAACGTGATCCGCTTCCTCGCGCCGATCACCATCCCCGACGAGCAGATGGCCAAGGCGCTCGACATCCTCGAAGAGGCGATGACCGCCGCGAAGGAGGGCTGACATGCTCAAACTGAACGACCCGAGCCTGCTGGAAACCCGCGCCTATGTGAACGGCGAGTGGATCGAAACGGGCAAGACGTTTGACGTGACCGACCCAGCCACAGGAGAACTGGTGGCCAAGGTCGCCGATCTCGACGTGGACGCCACGCGCGCCGCGATCGAGGCCGCCCATGCCGCGAAACCGGACTGGGCCGCGCTCACCGGCAAGGAGCGCGCGGGCTACCTGCGGCGCTTCCACGACCTGATGATGGAAAATCAGGACGACCTCGCCGCGATCCTGACCGCCGAGATGGGCAAACCGCTCGCCGAGGCCAAGGGGGAGATCGCCTATGGCGCAAGCTTCCTCGAATGGTTCGCCGAAGAGGCCAAGCGCGTCTATGGCGACGTGATCCCCGGCCACCAGCGCGACAAGCGCATCCTCGTGATCCGTCAGCCGGTCGGCGTGGTGGGCTCGATCACGCCGTGGAACTTCCCCAACGCAATGATCGCGCGCAAGCTGGCCCCGGCGCTGGCGGCGGGCTGCACCTTCGTTGGGCGCCCCTCCGAGCTGACGCCGCTTTCGGCCCTCGCGATGGCCGTTCTGGCCGAGCGCGCGGGCATCCCGGCGGGTGTCTTCAACATCATCCCCGGCGTCGATGCGGCGGGCATGGGCGAAGAGCTCTGCGCCAATCCCAAGGTCGCCAAGATTACCTTCACGGGCTCGACCCGCGTGGGCAAGATCCTGATGCGCCAAGGGGCGGAGACGGTGAAGAAGATCAGCCTGGAACTGGGCGGCAACGCGCCATTCCTCGTCTTCGACGACGCCGATCTCGATGCGGCGGTCGATGGCGCGATGATCGCGAAGTTCCGCAATAACGGACAGACCTGCGTCTGCGCGAACCGGATCTACGTGCAGGCCGGCGTCTATGACGCCTTCGCCGAGAAGCTGACCGCGCGGCTTGCGACCCTGCGACCGGGCAACGGGTTCGCGCCGGGCGTAACCACCGGGCCGCTCATCAACGCGGACGCGCTCGCCAAAGTCGAGGCGCATATCGCGGACGCGACCGAGAAAGGTGCGCAGGTAGCTGCTGGCGGGCACCGCTCGAACCTAGGGCGCACCTTCTTCGAGCCGACGCTGCTGACCGGCGTGACGCAACAGATGCGGGTCGCGCGCGAGGAGACCTTCGGCCCGCTCGCCCCGCTGATCCGCTTCGAGACCGAGGCCGAGGCGATCGAGATGGCCAACGCGACCGAATTCGGGCTGGCGGGCTATTTCTACGCCCGTGACCTCGCCCGCGTCTGGCGTGTGGCCGAAGCGATGGAGACCGGGATCGTCGGCGTGAATACCGGGCTGATCTCGACCGAGGTAGCCCCGTTCGGCGGCATCAAGCAATCCGGTCTGGGTCGCGAAGGCTCGAAATACGGCATCGAAGATTTCACCGAGCTGAAATACATGTGCCTCGGCGGGATCGAGTAACCGCTGCACCTGAGACATCAGGGCGAGAATAGAGAAGCGGCGGGCTTTCCCGCCGCTTCTCTCATTTTAAAACGCGGACTGAAGAGCGCCTGCGCCCGGAGCGCGCCGAAGGCGCAGGGCGCGCGGCGGCCCGTCCCGACGGGCTGGGGCATTGGTGACCGCGCGCGACGCTCATTCGATGGAGGGGCGTGGCTGGAATAAAGCGCGTGCCGTCCAAGGTCGCGATGCGCCACCCCACGGGCCGCCGCGCGCCCTGCTCCCCTACTCGCCCATCAGTTCCTCAAGGCGCTTGCGCTCTTCGTCGGAGAGATCGGGCTGGGCCGGCCCCTCGGACGCCACGCGGCGCGAGCGGACATAGAAGAACCCGCCAATCAGCGCCACGATCAACGCCGCCGGACCGAGATACCACAGCAGCAGGTTCGCCCCGCGCTTTTCGGGCTCGAACAGCACATACTCGCCATAGCGAGCGGTGATGTAATCGATCACCTGGCTATTCGTGTCGCCCGCCTTGAGCCGCTCGCGCACCAGCAGCCGCAGATCGCGCGATACCTCGGCGTTGGAATCGTCGATATTCTCGCCCTGACAGACCGGGCAGCGCAGCACCTTGGAGATTTCGCGTGCCCGCGCCTCAAGCGCCGGGTCCTTCATGATCTCGTCAGGCTGCACCGCCAGTGCAGGCCCGAGCGAGATCAGCGCCGAGAGAACCAGCGTCACGACAAGAAGGGTTTTCCTGAGCATCGTTCACTCCGCCGGAGAAGCGTGCGCCGAGGTCGCACGCGATTTGCGCGCCCCCGCCGCAACACGGTAACGACGGTCCGACAGGCTCAGAAGCCCGCCCAACGCCATGATGATCGCGCCCGCCCATATCCAGTCCGCGAAGGGCTTGATATAGGTGCGCACCGCGTAGCCGCCCTGATCCTGCGGATCGCCGATCACGAGGTAGATGTCGCGCAGCGGCGTGGTGTGTATCGCGGCCTCGGTCGTGGGCATCCGCTGCACCGGGTAGATGCGCTTCTCGGGATGCATCGTCGCGATCTTCTTGCCGTCCTTCTCGACCAGCATCGTCGCCATCTGCGAGGTATAGTTCGGCCCCTTCTCCTTATGCACTTCGGTCAGCGTGATCTGGTAGCCGCCGACGGTGAAAGGCTCGTCAATCTTGGCGACACGGATATCCTCGAGCTGGCCGGCGGTCAGCAGGCCGATGCCGATGAAGGTGATGCCAAGGCCGGAATGGGCCGTGGCCTTGCCCCAGTCGGCGCGCGGCAGGCGTTTGAGGCGCCCGAAATTGCGGGCCGAACGCTGCCACAACTCGGTCATGGCGCCGAAGACCAGCCAACTGCCGAGGAACACCGCGACGAGGGCAAGAAGCGAATTGCCGCTCTCGACGGCCCAGGCAAGCCCGCCCAGGGCCAGCGCCAGCACGAAGGCCGGGACCAGGGGTTTCACCACGCGGCCGAGACGCGCGCGTTTCCACGGCATCATCGCGCCGATCGGCAGGATCAGGGCGAGGATCACCATGAAGGGGGTGAAGGCCTGATCGAAGAACGGCGCGCCGACCGAAAGTTTGCGCCCGAAGAACATCTCCGCGACCAGCGGCCAGACCGTGCCAACGAAGACGACGAGGGCTGCGACGGCCAGCAGGATGTTGTTGATCACCAGCGCGGTTTCCCGAGACAGCATCGAGAACACGCCCTTTGCCTGCATCGAACTCGCACGGAACGCATAGAGCGTCAGCGCCCCGCCCACGAAGAGGGCGAGAATGCCGAGGATGAAGATGCCGCGTTGCGGGTCGGAGGCGAAGCTATGCACCGAGGTGATCACGCCCGAACGCACGATGAAGGTGCCGATCAGCGAGAAGCCGAAAGCCATGATCGCCAGAAGGATCGTCCACGATTTCAGCGCTTCGCGCTTCTCGACCACGATGGCCGAGTGCAGCAGCGCGGCGGCCAGAAGCCACGGCATGAACGAGGCGTTCTCCACCGGATCCCAGAACCAGAAGCCGCCCCAGCCAAGCTCGTAATAAGCCCACCAAGAGCCCAGCGCGATGCCGATGGTCAGGAATATCCACGCCGCCAGCGTCCACGGCCGCACCCAGCGCGCCCAGGTCGCGTCCACCCGGCCTTCGATCAGCGCCGCCACCGCGAAGGAGAACGACATCGAGAGGCCGACATAGCCGAGATAGAGGAACGGCGGATGGAAGGCCAAACCCGGATCTTGCAGCAGCGGGTTCATCCCTTCGCCGTTGAAAGGCGGCTCCGCGAGACGCAGGAACGGGTTGGAGGTGAAGATGATGAAGCCGAGGAACGCGACGCCAATCCACGCCTGAACGCTCAGCACACGCGCCCGCAGCCGCGGTGGCAGAGCGCCACCGAACACGGCCGCCGCCGCCCCGAAGAGCGACAGGATCAACACCCAGAGGAGCATCGAGCCCTCGTGGTTCCCCCAAACGCCGGTGATCTTGTAGAGCATCGGCTTGTCGGTATGGGAATTCGCCCAGACCAGCTTCAGCGAGAAGTCCGACACGACAAACGCATGGGTCAGCGCCGCAAAGCTCACCGCGATGAGCAAAAACTGCGCTGTCGCTGCGGGCTCGCCCACCGCCATCCAGCCGCGCCAGCCTTTCTGTGCGCCGACGATTGGCACGATGGCCTGCACGATGGCCACCGCAAAGGCGAGAATTAGGGCAAAATGCCCGAGTTCGTTGATCATGGGACTCCTCCTGTCGCGGGGCGAGAGCATAGAGATATACGGCCTTCGGGCCAAGGAGGATGCGCGCCGATGTCGCAACTTTCCCACGCGGGATCACGGGGCCGTGAATGGCGCACCCCATCCCCAAGGTCTAAGCAAGGCGCGTGAGAGCAAGAGGGAAACTAAATATGCGTGCGATCGTGATCGGGCCGCTGCTGGCCTTGGGGCTGGTGACGGGATGCCAGTCGGAGCCGGGCGACCCTCTTGAGGCGATCGCACCGAACGCGATCTGGGAAGTGGTGTCGATTGACGGCAAACCGATCCCCAATGGCGTGGAGGTCACCCTCACCCACCCCGAAAAGGGTTTGGTGGCAGGCAAGGCCGGCTGCAATCACTACAACGGCCGGATCTCGGAGAAGGACGGCCGAGTGCGAGTCGGTGAACTGGCGGGCACGCGGATGATGTGCCCCGAGCCCGCAATGGGTGTCGAGAAGGCCTTCCACTCGGCCATGGCCCGCGTCGATACGGTGAAACTGTCGCAGGACCGGCTGGAGCTGATCGCGCAGGGCGAGACGGTGATCGAAGCCACGCAATAAGCGCGTTGACCGAGGGCCCTGCGCGTGGCCCTCTCGGGCGATGTTCCCGATCCGCGATCACAATCCTTCGTACAATACCCCGTGGGTCACATGGGCCCTGATCGCGATCAATATCGTGGTTTATGTCATGACCGCGCCATGGGGCGGCGATCTGCGGGAACTCTGGCTCGACAACGCGCTCTGGCCTGCCGCCGTGACCCATGGCGTCGCGTGGCACGGGCTCATTACACATATGTTCCTGCATGCCGGCATCCTGCATCTGGCGGGCAACATGCTGTTTCTCTGGGTCTTCGGCGACAACCTCGAAGATCGGATGGGTCGCGTCGCCTTCCTGCTGTTCTACTTCGCCTGCGGGTTGGCCGCCGCCTTCGCACAGATCGCAGCGAACCCCGACGCGACCGTGCCGATGGTGGGCGCCTCGGGCGCGATCGCAGGCGTGATGGGAGGCTATCTGCTGCTCTATCCGAAAGCGCGGATCGACGTGCTGTTCTACTTCCTCGTCTTCTTCAAGATCTGGGCCACGCCCGCTTGGCTGGTTCTGGGTCTCTGGTTCACGCTGCAACTGTTCAACGAGCTGACCTCGAGCGCCTCGGGCGGGGTGGCTCACATGGCCCATATCGGCGGCTTCGTGGCGGGCGTGCTTCTGACCCTGCCGCTATGGCTCCGGCTCGGCGGGCCGCTCTTCTGGCGGCTCACCCATGGCCACCCGCCCTTCCCCGAGGCGCGCGAGAGCCAGACCAATATTCCCACAGTCACACGGAGACGCTGATGTTGCCCGAAATCCAGTCGCCCCACCGCCTGATCTGCCATTGCGGCGCGGTGGAGATGGAAGTGACGCTTTCCGACGGGCTCAACACCAAGCGGCGCTGCGATTGCTCTTTCTGCCGTCGGCGCGGGGCGGTGGCGGTTTCGGCCCCGCTCTCGGGCATCCGCATCTTAACGGGCGAGGACAACCTGACGCTCTATCAATTCGACACGATGACCGCGAAGCATTACTTCTGCAAAACCTGCGGCATCTACACCCATCACCAGCGCCGCTCGAACCCGAACCAATACGGCGTGAATGCCGCCTGTCTGGAAGGGGTGAACCCGCGCGATCTGGGCCCGGTGCCGTGGAACGACGGCGTCAATCACCCGACCGATCGCGCCGACTGATCCCCTCGGATGAACGCGGCCGCGCGCTCGGCGATCATGATCGTCGGCGCGTTGGTATTGCCCGAAATGAGATGCGGCATCACCGAGGCATCGACAACGCGCAGCCCGTCGATCCCACGCACCCGCAGCTCAGGATCGACCACCGACATGTCGCCCTGCCCCATCGCGCATGTGCCGACCGGGTGGTAGATCGTATCTGCCCGCGCCCGGATATCGGCCATCAGCCCTTCATCCGTTCCGTCATGCGGATAGAACCTGCGCCCCCGCCACGGACGAAGCGGCTCCGCCTCGGCGATCTGGTCCAATAGCCGTGCGCCCTTCAGCAGTAGCTCTGCGTCGCGCGGATCGGAGAGATATTCGGGGTCGATCAAGGGCGCCGCGCGCGGATCGCTCGAGGCCAGCCGCAGCGTGCCGCGCGACTGAGGCCGCAGCGGGCAGATATGAGCCGACCAGCCATCGGCCAGATGCGGCTTGCGCATGTGCTGATCGACGATACCGACGACGAAATGGATCTGCAGATCGGGACGGGTGAGCCTCGGGTCGCTTCGCAGGAAGGCCCCGCCCTCGGCCATGGGTGAGGCGAACAGCCCCTCGCCATGCTCGCGCCACGCACCCGCCGCTCGCGCCAGCCGCAGCAGTCCGCGCGGGTTGAGGCCTACGACATCGCGCCGGGGCGACGTGTAGCTGATTACGTAATCCAGATGATCCTGAAGGTTTGTCCCCACACCCGGCAGATCGAGACGCGGCACGATCCCGACCTCACGCAGATGATCCTCAGGCCCGATCCCGGACAGCATCAGCAGCTGCGGCGAGCCGAACGCCCCTGCCGAGACGATCACCTCGCGCGCCGCGTCGATCTTCATCCGCTTGCGGCCTTGCCGGACGATTGCCCCCGTCGCACGGCCCTCCGCAATCTCGATCTTCTCAGCGCGCGCACGTGTCAGCACGGTCAGGTTCGGCCGATCCATCACCGGATGCAGATAGGCCGCCGCCGCCGAACAGCGTTCGCCCTTGCGCGGACCGTCCCAGAACTGCGTGACCTGATAAAGCCCCGCCCCCTCCTGTCGCGGCCCGTTGAAATCCTCGTTCGGCGGGCATTGCACCGCGCCGCACGCCTCGATGAAAGCGCGGCTGATCGCCCGAGGCCGCCGCTGATCGCCGACCTGCAATGGCCCTGCCGTACCATGCCAGTCCGACGCCCCGCGCGCATTCCGCTCGGAGGCGAGGAACCATGGCTTCACGGTTTCCCAGTCCCAGCCCTCGGCGCCCGCCTCGGCCCAACCGTCGTAATCCTCGGGCTGGCCGCGCGCATAGAGCATCGCGTTGATCGCCGACGACCCACCAAGCCCCCGGCCCCGCGGCTGGAACCCGCGCCGCCCGTTGAGCCCCGGTTGCGGAGTGGTGCGCAGCGCCCAGTTGTGGATCGGCGGTCGCCCCGCCACCATCGCAGCGACCAACGCAGGCGCGCGCACGAAGATATCGCGCGCCTCGCGCCCTGCCTCGACGAGACAGACGGTCACCGCGGCGTCCTCCGACAGCCGCGCCGCCAGCACTGCGCCTGCCGAGCCGCCGCCCAGAATGAGATAATCGAACCGCAAGGGCTCCTCCTTCCCTCGTTCGCGAAAAGCCTAACGGGTTTCGGAAGATAGGAAAGGATTACGCTGGGTCGGACGGGTCAGGGACGCGCCCGAGCCTCGGGTGAGAACGGCTAGAGTTGAATGCCCGGATCAGCCGCGAAGCGGCCCTGGCAGCGCCCGACCGCCCCCTCGGGCGGGCGCTTTTTTAACGGCAGCGCGCGGGTCGAGGTCGCCCGGACGTGGCGAGGATAAAGCGCCAACCTCAGAGGGCGACGCCCACCCGGCGGTCGGGCCCCGCCCTCCGCTGCACGCAAAAGAAAACGCCCGGTCTCTCCGACCGGGCGCTCCAAACTTTCTCGAGGACAACCTTAGCTGCGCAGCGTGCCGCCGGTGGCCTTGCTCACCTTCTCGACGATCTTCTTGCTCACCGCGTCGATCTCGGCATCGGTCAGCGTCTTGTCGGCGGGCTGCATCCGCACCGTCAGCGCGATCGACTTCTTGCCCGCGCCCATCTGTTCCTCGGCCTTGGCGCCGGCGAACTGGTCGAAGACATTCACGCTCTCGATCAGCTTCTTGTCGGCGCCCATCGCCGCGTTCACCGCCGTCAGCGCCTCGACATCCGCATCCACGACGAAGGCGAAATCGCGCTCGACCGCTTGCAGGTCGGAAATCTGCAGCGCGGGCCGCGTCGCGCCCTTTTTCTTCGGGAAGGGGATGTTTTCCAGACGGATCGTGAAGGCGACCGCCGGGCCTTTCACGCCCAGTTCGCGCAGCACCTTGGGATGCACCTCGCCAAAGGTCGCCAGCAGGTTCGGCCCGAGCGCCACATTGCCCGCGCGGCCCGGGTGCCACCACGCATCGAGCTTGCGGTTGATCTGCGCGCGCGCCGGCGCGCCGACCGCGGCCAGCACGGCCTCGGCATCGGCCTTCGCATCATAGAGGTCCACCGGACGGCGCGAGCCGAAGGGATCGCGCGGCGCGGAGTGACCGACCAGAAGCCCCGTCGCCTGCAGAACCTGCTCGCCCGGCTCGCCGCCGTTGAACGCAGGGCCGACCTCGAACAAGGCCAGATCGGCAATGCCGCGCGCCTGATTGCGGGCAGCCGCCTGCAGCAGACCCGGCAGCAGGTCGGGACGCATATGCGTCATCTCCGAGCTGATCGGGTTCTCCAGCTTGGTCGCATCCGCGCCACCGCCGAACAGCTTGGCGGACGCCTCGTCGATGAAGCTGTAGGTCACGCACTCATTGTAACCCAAAGCCGCCGTGGTGCGTCGCGCCATCCGCTCGCGCTGCTGCATCGGGGTGAGGATCGCGCCGGGCACGCCGGTCGTCTCGCGGCCCATCGGCTTGCCTTCGAGCTTGGTCAACGAAGCGATCCGCGCCACTTCCTCGACCAGATCGGCCGAGCCCAGCACGTCCGGGCGCCAAGTCGGCGGCGTCGCCATGTCGCCGTCGAGCGTGAAGCCCAGAGCTTCCAGCGTTTCGCGCTGCGTGGCCTCGGGAATATCCATGCCGACGAGCGAGATCACCCGCGCCGGATCCAGCTTGTAAGCGCGGCTGACATCCGGCACCGCGCCGTCCATCACCAGCTCCGACACTTCGCCACCGCACAGATCGACGACCATCTTCGCCGCCAGATCGAGCCCCGGCAGCGTGAAGGCCGGATCGACGCCGCGCTCGAACCGATACCGCGCATCCGAGTTGATCTTCAGCGCACGGCCCGTGGCGGCGATGGTGATCGGGTCCCAATAGGCGCTCTCGAGGAACACATCGACCGTGTCCTCATCCGCGCCGGACTCCTCGCCCCCCATGATCCCGGCAAGGCTCTCGACGCCCTTGTCGTCGCAGATCACCATGTCGCCTGCGCGCACGGTGTAGGTTTTCTCGTCGAGCGCGAGGAATTCCTCGCCGCCGGAGGCCTGCTTGATGACCAGATTGCCCGTCACCTTCTTCATGTCGAAGACGTGGAGCGGCCGGTTCAGGTCATAGGTGAAGTAGTTGGTGATATCGACCAGCGTCGAGATCGGACGCAAACCGATCGCGCGCAGCCGCTTTTGCAGCCAGTCGGGCGACGGCCCGTTCTTCACACCGCGGATCACGCGACCAGCAAACAGTGGGCAGCCCTTGTCCTTCAGCGCCGGGTCGATCGTCACCGAGATCGGCGCATCGAACGCAGCCTCGACCTTCGGCACGTCGAGCGGCTTGAGCTTGCCCAGCCCCCGCGCCGCCAGATCGCGCGCGATACCGCGCACGCCAAGCGCATCGGGGCGGTTCGGCGTGATCGCGATCTCGATCACCGGATCGACCGCCTCGGGACGGTTCTGAGCCAGCCAGTCGGTGAACTTCTGCCCGACCTCGCCCGACGGCAATTCGATGATACCGCTATGCTCGTCCGACAGTTCCAACTCGCGTTCGGAGGCCATCATGCCGTGGCTTTCCACACCGCGGATATTGCCCACCGACAGCGTCACGTCGATGCCGGGCACGTAATCGCCAGGCTTGGCCAGCACGACCGTGATCCCGGCCCGCGCATTCGGCGCACCACAGACGATCTGCTTCACCCCCTCGTTGGTCTCGACCATGCAGACCCGGAGACGATCGGCGTCGGGGTGCTGCTCGGCGGATTGCACCTTGGCCAGCGTGAAGGTCTCGAGCTTCGCCGCCGGATCGACGACCTCCTCGACTTCGAGACCCAGATCGGTGAGCGCCTCGGCGATCTGATCGACGGTGGCCTCGGTCTCGAGATGATCCTTGAGCCAGGACAGGGTGAATTTCATCGGACTTCCCTCAGGATTTTCTGCGCAGAGCGAGGTCCTTGTAATCCCCCATCTCAAGGAGTTTCAACTCCCGCCAGAGCCGGATCGAGGGTTTTGCCGCGAAAAGGATGGACCCGATCAGGAACAACCACGTCCCCGGGACCATCAGGCTGTCGTAGAAGAAGAAGATCGACCCCACGACGAAACAGAAGGCCGCGCCGAAATCCACGACCGTATAGGCGATCTCGGTGATGGCGACGAAACGACGCTGCTCGGGGGTCTGTTCATGCTTCGGGGTGTCGAAGAGGCGTTTGTTTTGTGACATTGGAGGCTCCTTGATAGTCCTCTATCAAGCGAAACCGCTCGCAGACCAGTTCCATCTCGGGGTTAAAACCTCCGTTACGCTCGAAATAGGCCTGATGATCGCGCCGCCAGCCCTTGAGCGTCTCGTTCTCCCCCTCGGCCAGCGCGAAGTCTTCATCGACATCGCAAAACCGCCGGATCGTGACCTCGACGGTTTCGATCATCACCGCCGGTTTGCCATCCCAGTCGAGCGCGATATCGCGCCGCCCGACCACCGGCATATCCTCGCCCCCTTCGGTGAAATAGGTGAGCGCACCGCAGGTGGCGGTCTTCTTGCCTTCGCGGATCAGGGCGAGGAGCTGGTCGCAGAGTTCGCGGCTGTCGCCGAAGGTGAAGGTGATGGGGTCGGGCATGGGGGCTTCCTTTTGGGGTTGGGGGAAGCGGGGTGAAGCGGAAATCAGTTCATTCTGATCTGGTTTCTTTACTTGACGACGAGACCGGTGAACTATTTGAGCTAGAAGAAGGCCCTAGATATTTGAGCGCCCAGGCTGAGAAAACCGCAATCGCCACTGCAACGATGATCGTGGGAATATTCGCAATCACATTGGACAAAGCTCGCTTGCACCAAGCTTCGTTCAAACGAAGCAGTCGCTCGGTGCCCAATCCAGAGAGTGTCACGATGTAATCGCCCCCGTCTGGACAGAATTCATCAGGCCATTCCGGCTGCCAATTATGAAAAGTCTCGAAAAGCAAGCCAAGTCGAACCGCTGCGCGGAGCGCAGAAGCGTCACTTTCGGCGAGGTCCACCCATTTCGTGTCCGGGTCTTCACCTGGGAAGAGGTTTTCGAAACACACCGACCGTGACTTCAGACGTTCTTCTGGCGCAAGCTGAACTTTCCGCAGCAAATCATTCAACTTGCGTTCAGTAATCACCGACTCAACCCACCTGCCACCGTCGGCAGATCCAGCGCGCTGAACCCGTAATGCTTCAGCCAGCGCAGGTCGCTCTCGAAGAACGCCCGCAGATCCGGGATGCCGTATTTCAGCATCGCGAGGCGGTCGATCCCGATGCCGAAGGCGAAGCCCTGCCACTCGTTCGGGTCGATCCCGGCGGATTCGAGCACTTTCGGATGCACCATCCCCGAGCCCAGGATCTCCATCCAGTCGTTGCCCTCGCCGATCTTTAGGCTGCCGCCCTCCCACGAGCAGCGGATATCGACCTCGGCCGAGGGCTCCGTGAAGGGGAAATGCGAGGCGCGGAAACGCAGCTCGACGCCGTCCACCTCGAAGAAGGCCTTGCAGAATTCTTCCAGCACCCATTTCAGGTTCGCCATCGAGATGTCCTTGCCGATCGCCAGACCTTCGACCTGATGGAACATCGGCGTGTGGGTCTGGTCCATGTCCATACGGTAGACACGGCCCGGCGCGATCACCCGGATCGGCGCGCCCTGCTCCAGCATCGCGCGAATCTGCACCGGCGAGGTATGGGTGCGCAGCACATGCGGCGGGCGGTCGTCACCCTCGTCGCGATGCATGAAGAACGTGTCATGCTCCTGCCGCGCGGGGTGTTCGGGCGCGATGTTGAGCGCGTCGAAATTGTGCCAGTCGTCTTCGATCTGCGGACCTTCGGCGACCGCAAAGCCCATATCGGCGAAGATCGCGGTGACCTCGTCCATCACCTGAGAGACCGGGTGAATGGTGCCCTGCCGCCGCGGACGGCCCGGCAGCGTCACATCCAGCCATTCCTCGCGCAGCCGCGCATCGAGCGCCGCATCCGCCAGCGCCGCCTTCTTCGCGCGCAGCGCCGCGTCGATCTCGTCCTTCAACACGTTGAGCGCCTTGCCCGTGGTCTGGCGCTCCTCCGGGGTCATCTTGCCCAGCTCACGCATCTTCAGGCTGATCTCGCCCTTCTTGCCCAAGGCGGCCAGACGGATCTCTTCCAGCGCGGCCTCGTCGGTCACATCGGCCACGGCGTTCAGGTATTTATCGCGAAGCTCTTGCATATCATTCCCCGGGAATTTGCCTCGGTGACGGGTTAGCCGCGCCGGCGCGCCTTTGCAACCTCGCGCTTGCAGGCAAAGGGCGGATGGGGGCGCTGCCCCCTCTGGCTTCGCCATTCACCCCCGGGATATTTCCATCAAGAGGAAGGTTAGCGGTTCATTAACTGGAATCGCGTTCACTCGGAGATGCGGTACAGGCGGGGACGCCGATGACCGCTCAAGGGGAAGCGCCCGGCCTGCCGCCCGATGATGGGTCCGAGCCGGGCGTTTTTCTTCCTCTTGATCCAAATATCCGGGGGGGCTCCGAAGGAGCGGGGGGCAGAGCCCCTCCCCGACCGGTCATCCACTCGAAACGAAAAAGGCCGCCCCAAACGGAGCGGCCCTTCCCGAATTCTATCGTCAGCCGATTACGCGGCGGCGGCGGCTTTCGCCTGCTCGACGATCGCGCCGAAAGCTTCCGGCTCGTGCACGGCGAGATCGGCGAGAACCTTGCGGTCCACTTCGATCCCGGCCTTGCTCAGGCCGAAGATGAACTTCGAGTAGCTCAGATCGGCATCGACGGCGCGCACGGCGGCGTTGATACGCTGGATCCAAAGCGCGCGGAAATTGCGCTTACGGGCTTTACGGTCGCGGGTCGCGTATTGGTTCGCCTTGTCGACCGCCTGGGTCGCAGTGCGGAAGTTGCGCGAGCGCGAGGAATAGTAACCTTTCGCCTTCTTGAGCACTTTCTTGTGCGCGGCGTGGGTGACCTTACCGGATTTGACGCGTGCCATTGTTCAAGTCTCCCGAATTCAGCGGTTGTAGGGCATGTATTTCTTGACGATCTTCGTATCCGGCTCGCTGAGCACCATGGTGCCCGAGGTTTCGCGGATGAATTTCGTCGAGCGTTTGATCATGCCGTGACGCTTGCCGGCCGGACCGACCTTGACCTTGCCGGTCGCGGTGAACTTGAACCGCTTCTTGGCAGCGGATTTCGTCTTCATCTTGGGCATTTACAGCTCCTTTGCAGGGTGTGGAAGCGCGACTCGGCATGCCACATAGGCCGGCCGCGCGGGTTCAGAGAGGGCCTGTTAGACGCCGCAGGGCGGTTTGGCAAGGGAAAAATCCGGATCGGTCGAAGGCACCGGGGACCGTATTAGCGATTGACCACGCGGGCCAATGTACGCGCCACCGCTTCGGGCACCATCCTGAGCGTGTAGCCACCCGGACGGGCGTAGAAGGCGATCACGATCAGCGCGCCCGCCACCACGATTCCGACGGTGGCCGCCCGCGGGGGGCGGCCATCGGAGAAGGCGGAGATCGCGGCCGGGATCGCGAAGATCGCGATCGCCAGCCCGATCGTCAGCAGGAGATCGGTATCGATCGAAGAAAGATCCATCGCCTGTGCCCTTGTCACCACCCCTTTCGGGAAAGGTTACTCAGGGTCGGTGCGGTAAATCAATCGCTCATCACAGGGCGCGACGCGCAGGATGTTCGTGGTGCCCTGCACGTTGAAGGGCACACCGGCGGTGACCACGATCTGCTGGGTCTCGTCGGCGAAGCCGAAATCGCGCGCGGCACGGGCCGCGTTGACCACGGCCTGCTTGAACCGCTCCAGCTCGCCACACGGCACGGCATGCACGCCCCAAGTCAGCGAGACCCGGCGCAGCGTCGCCTCGATCGGCGACAGCGCGATGATCGGCACACGCGGACGCTCCCGCGCGATCAGCCCGACGGTCTGGCCCGATTGGGTGTAGGCGCAGATCGCGGCGATATCCGTGGTTTCCGCGATCTCGCGGGCGGCGGCCACGATCCCGTCCGCGACGGTCTGGCGGGCCGCATGGCGCGACGCCTCGATCACCTCGCGATAGGTCGGGTCCTTCTCGACCGAGATCGCGACGTTGTTCATCGTCTCGACCGCTTCGACCGGGTAGTTGCCTGCAGCGGATTCCGCGCTGAGCATCACCGCATCCGCGCCCTCGTAGATCGCGGTCGCGACGTCAGAGACCTCCGCGCGGGTCGGCATCGGGCTCTCGATCATCGATTCAAGCATCTGCGTCGCCACGATCACCGGCTTCGCCCAGGTGCGACACTTGCGGATCAGCTGCTTCTGGATCGGCGGAACGGCCTGCACCGGAAGTTCCACGCCCAGATCGCCGCGCGCCACCATGATCCCGTCCGAGACCTTGAGGATATCGTCGAAGCAGCGGACCGCCGAAGGCTTCTCGATCTTCGACAGGATCGCCGCACGGCCCTTGGCCAGTTCGCGCGCTTCTTGCACGTCCTCGGGACGCTGCACGAAGCTCAGCGCGAGCCAGTCGACACCCATCTCGCAAGCGAATTCCAGATCCTTGCGATCCTTCTCCGAGAGCGCGGCCAGCGGCAGCACCACGTCGGGGACGTTCACGCCCTTGCGGTCCGAAATCGTGCCGCCCACGGTGACGGTGCAATTGGCGAAATCATCGCCGCATTCGTCGACCACGAGGCGGATCTTGCCGTCATTCACCAGCAGTTCCGAGCCCGGCTCGAGCGCCTGAAAAATCTCGGGGTGCGGGAGGCAGACACGGTGCGTCGCGCCAGGCGTCTCGTCGAGATCGAAGCGGAACTTGTCGCCGTCCTCTAGCTCGGCGCCATGCGCGGCGAAAGTGCCGACGCGCAGTTTCGGGCCCTGCAGATCCGCGAGGATCGCGATCGGGCGGCCAAACTCTGCTTCGAGTTGGCGGATGATGGCGTGGCGGGCGCGATGTTCCTCGTGGCTGCCGTGGCTCATGTTCAGGCGGAACACGTCCGCGCCTGCAACGAACAGAGCTTTGATGCTGTCATAATCCGACGAAGAAGGGCCCAGCGTAGCCACGATCTTCACGTTGCGAAGGCGTCTCATGCGTCCTCGTTTTCCGTTCAAATTGATGTCATTTCGTGGGCCAAGTAAGCGTATGGCGCAATTTGCCCCGGGCCGCAACTGGCGTGGCGCAATCTTTCCCGTTATCTGAGCCATATCGAGCAAGCGTGAAGAGAAGATGAACGAAAAACAGCCCTATTCGATCACGGGAGAGGCACGCACTGGACGCTGGCTGGTCACGTGCGATCATGCGCGCAACACCGTGCCCGGCTGGGTGGGCGGTGGCGACCTGGGCATCGACGCCGAGGATATGGCGCGACACATAGCCTATGACGTCGGCGCGCTGGGGCTGTCGGAGGCACTGGCGGAGCGGCTCGACTCGCCGATGATTGCCAGCGACTTCTCGCGGCTGGTGATCGACCCGAACCGCGGCGAAGATGACCCCACGCTGGTGATGAAGCTATATGACGGCACGATCGTCCCCGCGAACCGCCATGCCGACGCGGCGGAGGTCGAGCGGCGACTGGACCGGCTCTACCGTCCTTATCATGCGGAATATGCCCGGCTCGCGGCGCGGCGCGAGGATACGGTGATCTGTGCCGTCCACTCCTTCACCCCTCGCCTGCGCGGGCGCCCGCCCCGGCCGTGGGATGTCGGCATCCTGCACGCTCCGGCCGATCCGCGCCTCGCCTATGAGATGATCGCGGCCCTCGAGGCCGAGGGTGATCTCTGCGTGGGCGACAACCAGCCCTATCTTGGGCATCTTGAGGGTGACTCGATCGACCGTCACGCGCTGGCGCATCGCCGCCCGAACGTTTTGATCGAGCTGCGCAACGACCTGATCGCGACGCCGGAGCAGCAGGCGGCGTGGGCGGACCGCCTTGCGCCGATTCTGACCCGTGTTCTGGCGCAGAGCGGACTGTAATCGGCGACAGTGACGACTGCAGGGGCGCATTGTTTCAGCCAGACGCATGTGCAGCCACATTTTGATCACATTCCATTGACGCTTTCGTGAGCGCCAGGGCGACGACACGCTGCGCGGCAACCTCGGCGCTGACTACCTCTTCGATGCGGAAGGGGCTAACGCGCTGTATGGCGGCTATGGCGATGACGGACTCTATGCCAGCGATCTGGACGGTGCCCCCGACCTGCTCGATGGCGGCGCCAACAACGACTACCTGAACGGCGATGACGGCGACACGATGATCGGGGGCACCGGGTCGGATTTGTTCGGGGTCGACTGGAACGAGGGCGATGCGCCGGTGACGGTGACCGATTTCGGACAGACCGACCCGATCATGGCCGCACCCGGCGAGTATCTCGGCATCGAGGTCGACGACCTCGCGCAGATCTCCGACTTCACCGTCTCGCAAAGCGGCACCGATTCCATCGTCTCGATCAACGGCCAGACGGTCGCGACGCTCAAGGATGTCGAATATGCTGCGCTGAAGGCGGCGGGCGGCGCGATCTACGCCACCGACGGGATCAATTACGGCCAGCCGAGCTACGCCTGACCGCCACTCGAATCGTATCGGAGGCCGCCGACCACGCGGCCTCTTTCCGTTTTGGTAAAGCGCCCGAAATCCGACCGTCCCGGGACACGGCACCAATCCGCGCCATGCCGGCCGATGGTTAACGACATCTGAACAATGGAGCGGTCTCGGCGTCACAAAGCTTTTGCGCAAGCGATCAAATATCGCGACGATCAGGGCAAGTTCAGGAGAAACCATGCTCGCCTTGTTCATCGCCACCACCATCGCGTTATGCCTTCTCGGCTGGGCCGAGGGTCTGCCGCGCCAGCGTCAGGTTCGCGTCGCCTCTGCCGCTGCAGCGATCGCCGCTGACCCGTCGCATGGCGCCCGGTCGGACCAGACGCCCGAAGCCTCGGAAGACCTCGACGCTGCCGTGATGTCGCGCATCGAAACCTTGCTGGCGCATTCGAACCAACAGGCCGGCGCCCACGCAAAAGAAAACCCTGCGCCTGCCGCGGGTCCCGAACCGCTCCCGCGGATCGACGGGTTCGAGCCGGGAGACGCGATCGCCCTCGACTTCACCGGCGCTGCGCCGCGCCACGACGACATCACCTTCCGCACCTGCGCCGAAGGCACGCTGGTCGTGATCGACGGCCGGGCCGAGCTCGTCATCACCGGCGTCGCGCCAGAGCAACTCGCGCCCGACGCCTTCCAATTCCGCGCTCATGCGGCGGCCTGAGAGACACCGCCCGCATGACAGGAAAAGACCCCGGTTGGGCTGGCCGGGGTCTTTTCTTTTTAACTACAGGAAGTTGCGCCTCGGCGCGGATCAGATCGCGGCCTTGCGGCTCTCGTCGAGATAGATCTCGCGCAGTCGCACCGCGACCGGACCGACCACGCCCTCGCCCACCGTCTCGCCGTCGATCTCGACCACCGGCATCACGAAGGCCGAAGCCGAGGTGAAGAAGGCTTCGTCCGCTGCCTGCGCTTCCTCGATGGTGAAGGGACGCTCCTCGATCTCCATCTGCGCTTCGGCGGCGTATTTCAGCAGCGAGGCGCGGGTGATCCCGTGCAGTATGTCGTGGCTCAGGTGCCGCGTGATGATCTTGTTGTCCTTGACGATATAGACGTTGTTCGACGAGCCTTCGGTGACGAAGCCATCTTCCACGAACCACGCATCATTCTTGCCCGCCTTCTCGGCCGCCATCTTCGCCATGGAAGGGTACAGAAGCTGCACCGTCTTGATGTCGCGGCGATGCCAGCGCAGGTCGGGCAGCGAGATCACCTTGATGCCCTCTTTCGCCTTGGGATCGTCGGCGAGGTTCGGCTTCGACTGCGTATACAGCACCACGGTCGGGGGCGTGCCCTCTGGCGGGTAGTGGAAATCGCGATCGCCCGCATTGCCGCGGCTGACCTGGAGGTAGATCATCCCTTCTTCGAGATCGTTACGCTTGACCAGTTCGCGATGGATCTCGATCCATTCGTCGCGGGTCAGATCGCACGTCATTTCCAGCTCCGCCAACGAGCGGGCGAGCCGGTTCATGTGACCTTCGAATTCTAGGATCTTGCCATCCAGAACGGAGGTCACTTCATAGACCGCATCGCCCATGACGAAGCCCCGGTCGAAGACCGAAACCTTGGCCTCTTCCTCGGGCATATACTCTCCGTTGAGATAGACGATCCGGCTCATGTTCTCGCTCCTTGCAAACTCAGCCCCAGAGTTCCGGCTCCGGCGGCTCGACCACGCTGCCCTTGTAACGCAGCGGCACGTCGCGGTCTTCGGCCAGAAGCAGCGGGCCGTCAAGATCGACGTAATCCGCGCCCTGCGCGACCAGCATCGCCGGAGCCATCGCGAGGCTCGACCCGACCATGCAGCCCACCATGACCTTGAACCCCTCGGCGCGAGCCAGCGCCCGCAACCGAAGCGCCTCGGTCAGCCCGCCGGTCTTGTCGAGCTTGATGTTGATGACGTCATACTTACCGCGGAGGTTGAGAAGCCCGTCGCGCGTGTGGCAGCTCTCATCTGCACAGATCGGCACCAGACGCTCGATTTCCGAGAGCGCCTCGTCCCCCGCCGCGGGCAGAGGTTGCTCCACAAGGGCGACACCCAGCTTTTTCAACTCGCCCTGAATGTCGAGGAAGGTTTCCATCTCCCAGCCCTCGTTCGCGTCGACGATGATCTTCGCCTCCGGGGCGCCCTCGCGTACCGCGCGCAGACGTGGCATATCCTCGGGAGTGCCGAGCTTGATCTTCAACAGCGGACGGTGCGCATGTTCGGCCGCCGCCGCGCGCATCTTGTCGGGCGTGTCGAGCGAGAGCGTGTAGGCCGTGACCTGCGGTTCTGGCTTTTCCAGCCCCGCAAGCTCCCAGACCGGCACGCCCTTCTTCTTGGCTTCCCAGTCCCACAGCGCGCAATCCACCGCGTTGCGCGCGGCACCGGCGGGCAGCGCATCCTGCAACTCGGCGCGGCTGATCCCCTCGGGCAGGCTCTCGATCTGCGCCGTCACACTGTCGAGACTTTCGCCGTAGCGCGCATAGGGCACGCATTCGCCGCGCCCGATCTTGCCGTCGCGCTCTATGGTCACGCTCAGTACATGCGCCTCGGTGCGCGAGCCGCGCGCGATAGTGAAGACCTGCGCCAGCTTGAACGTATCATGGCTTACCCGGATCATCCGCGCCCCCTTCGACTTGGTCAGAATATCCCCGCCGGAGGCATCCGGCGGGTGTCACAGGCGAGACAATCAGATCGCGGCGAGCGCGTCCACCAGCTTGCCCGCGCCGAAGCGGAACGGGTCGGTCGCGGGCAGGCCCATTTCCTCCTCGACTTTGGCCAGATAGGCCTTGGCCTCGTCTTCCCCCATCTTCTGGGTATTGACCGAGATGCCGACCACCTGACAGGCGGGATTGGCGACCTTCGCCAGCGCGAGCGCCATGTCGCTGAGCTCTTGCAGCGAGGGCAGTTTGTAGCCCGGCAGCCCGCGCATATGGGTGCGCGTCGGCTCGTGGGCGAGGATCAGCGCATCGGGCTGACCGCCATGGATCAGCGCCATCGTCACGCCCGAATAGGAGACGTGGAACAGGCTCCCCTGCCCTTCGATCAAGTCCCAATGGTCGGGATCGTTGTCAGGTGTCAGGTATTCGACCGAGCCAGCCATGAAATCCGCGATCACCGCATCGAGCGGCACCCCGTCGCCGGTGATCAGGATCCCGGTCTGCCCGGTGGCGCGGAAGCTGGCCTTCATGCCGCGGTCGCGCATCTCGCGCTCCATGCAAAGCGCGGTATACATCTTGCCCGCCGAGCAATCGGTGCCCACGGCGAGGCAGCGTTTGCCGGTGCGCTTCTCGCCATTCGCGATCGGATATTTCACCGCCGGAATGCGCACGTCATGCAACTGACGCCCGCAGGCATCGGCCACGGCGACCAGATCGGGTTCGTCGCGCAGCAGGTTGTGCAACCCCGACGCGAGGTCGAGCCCTTCCTCCAGCGCCTCGACGAGCACTTTCTTCCAAGCCTGCGAAATCACGCCGCCGCGGTTGGCAACGCCGATCACCAGCGTCTTGCAACCCTTCGCGACCGCCTCTTTGATATCCAGATCGGGGATGCCCATGTCGGCTTGGCATCCCTCCATCCGGTACTGGCCGATGGCGTATTCAGGCCGCCAGTCCTTGATCCCCTGCGCCACCTTCGCGGCCAATGGATCGTGGGCATCGCCCAGAAACAGCAGATAAGGGGTGTCGATCAGCGACATGCGGGTCTCCCTGTGTTTTGTCTTTGTTTGTCGATGATATTAGGACGCGACGCAAAAATTTCTTGGGGATTTCCGTGCAATATTCACGCAAAAACGGAAGATCCTTCGATAAAAGCGCCATCGCGACGCAATTTCGTGCATCACGCGGATTTCGAGGCGCATCGGATGCTGCAGTGCGGCCTCGATTCTGCGCCTGCAAAATCGCCTTGCATGCGTCCGCGCAACAATATACCCAATCCGCAACAAAAAACGTAACTTCATTGCGAAAGGCCGCTTCATGAGCTTCCGCGTTCAACCTACGCCCCCTGCCCGCCCGAACCGCTGCCAGCTCTTCGGCCCCGGCTCGAACACCAAGCTCTTCCCGAAAATGGCCGCTTCCGCCGCCGATGTGATCAATCTCGACCTCGAGGATTCGGTCGCCCCCGATGACAAGGCGCAGGCGCGGCGCAACATCATTCAGGCCAGCCACGAGATCGACTGGGGCAACAAGTACCTCTCGGTGCGCATCAACGGTCTCGACACCCCCTACTGGTATCGCGACGTGGTCGAATTGCTCGAAGAAGGTTCCGAGCGCATAGACCAGATCATGATCCCGAAAGTCGGCTGTGCGGCGGATGTCTATGCGGTCGATGCGCTGGTCACGGCGATCGAAACCGCGAAGGGCCGCAGCAAGAAAATCTCGCTCGAAGTCATCATCGAAAGCGCCGCCGGTCTCGCGCATGTCGAGGAAATCGCTGCATCTTCTTCGCGTCTGCAGGCGATGAGCCTCGGCGCGGCCGACTTCGCCGCCTCGATGGGCATGCAGACCACCGGCATCGGCGGGACGCAGGAAAACTACTACATGCTGCGCAACGGCGAGAAGCATTGGTCCGACCCGTGGCACTGGGCACAGGCCGCGATTGTCGCCGCCTGCCGCACGCACGGGATTCTGCCCGTCGATGGCCCGTTTGGCGATTTTTCCGACGATGACGGGTTCCGCGCGCAGGCGCTCCGCTCGGCGACTCTGGGCATGGTCGGCAAATGGGCGATCCACCCCAAACAAATTTCCCTTGCAAATGAGGTCTTTACGCCGTCAGATGAGGCGGTCACCGAGGCGCGCGAAATCCTCGCAGCGATGGAAGAAGCCAAGGCACGCGGGGAAGGCGCGACGGTTTACAAAGGCCGTCTCGTTGACATAGCGTCGATCAAACAAGCTGAAGTGATTGTAAGACAAGCTGAAATGATTAAAGATTAAGCCGCGCGCGAACGAATCGCGATATAGTTATCGAATCCCGGAGCGGTTGGGAGGGGAGGCCCGGCCGCATGAGGGAAAAGGAGCGCCCTGGCCCCGTGCCGGGGCGTTTCCGTTTTCTGGAATCGGGCACTCTCGCCGCGTAACCTTTCTTAACAGCCCCGTGCGACCGCCCCGTGACAGACCGCCACCGCTCAGTCCTTGAGCGGCAAACGAATCTCCGTCAGCAGATTTCCGGGCTTCGGCTCGAAGGGATCGTTCAGATAGACCTCGTAGCGATCGAGACCGCGCGGCGCTTCGCCCGACGCGGGATACCACTCCTGCGCCAGCCAGCGGTACGCCTCGGGCAACTGGTCATAGGGCCCTGCGATCGTCAGGATCGCATATCTCCCTGCGGGATAGCGGATTTCCTCGAGAGGCGGGAAGATCACGAACCCCTCGCCCACTATGAAACAGGCATGCGAACGCAGATCCTCCGCCGGGACCGTGCGCGGATTGTCATGCCCGATCATCGCCGGATGCTCGACCTCCGCCCAAGACGGCTCGGGAATCAGCGAAACGAGCCTCCGGAACACCGGCGCCACCGCAGGATAGGGTCCGGTATGCGCCAAACCCGCCAACCGCACCGGCGGCAGCGTCCGTATCTCGACCTCGTAGGCCATCGCACCCTTCCTTGAAAGCTAACCGGGCCTCGCCTCGAGCAGTTTAGCACTCCGCGCGGGCCCGCCTATCTAGCAGGCTCCCGCCACCCGCACATCTGCGATAGGCTACCCATGCGCCACCCAGTTGCAATTCCCGAGCGTTGAAGACATTAAGGGCCCGAGTTTCCGGATGCGGAGTGATCCATGACCTATCTCGAATTCGAAAAGCCGCTGGCAGAAATCGAAGGCAAAGCCGAAGAGCTGCGCGCGCTGGCCCGGCAAAGCGAAGAGATGGATGTCGACAAGGAAGCGTCGGCCCTCGACAAGAAGGCCGAGACGATGCTGCGCGATCTCTACAAGGATCTGTCGCCCTGGCGGAAATGCCAGGTCGCGCGCCATCCCGACCGGCCGCATTGCAAGGACTATATCGACCAGCTCTTCACCGAATACACGCCGCTCGCAGGCGATCGCAACTTCGCCGACGACCATGCGGTGATGGGCGGCCTTGCGCGTCTCGGCGACAAGCCGGTGATGGTGATCGGCCACGAGAAGGGCAACGACACCGCGAGCCGCATCGAGCGCAACTTCGGCATGGCCCGCCCCGAGGGCTACCGCAAGGCGATCCGCCTGATGGACATGGCCGCCCGCTTCGGACTGCCCGTCGTCGCCCTGATTGACACGCCCGGCGCCTATCCCGGCAAGGGCGCGGAAGAGCGCGGCCAGTCCGAAGCCATCGCCCGCTCGACCGAGAAATGCCTGCAGATCGGCGTTCCGCTGATCTCGGTCATCATCGGCGAGGGCGGCTCGGGCGGCGCCGTGGCCTTCGCCACCGGCGACCGTGTCGCGATGTTGGAACATTCCGTCTATTCGGTGATCTCCCCGGAGGGCTGCGCCTCGATCCTCTGGAAGGATGCCGAGAAGATGCGCGAAGCCGCCGAGGCGCTGCGCCTGACTGCGCAAGATCTCAAGAAGCTTGGCGTGATCGACCGCATCATCTCGGAGCCGATGGGCGGCGCACAGCGCGACCCCAAGGCGACCATCGCTTCGGTCGGCTCTGAAATCTCGCTGATGCTGGCCGAGCTGGAGGGCAAGAAGGCCGCCGATCTCATCAAGGCCCGGCGCAAGAAGTTCCTCGACATGGGCGCGAAGGGGCTTTCGGCCTAAACCGAAACTCCTCCCGAAACGCAAAGACCAGCGCCGGCCTCACGCCGGCTCCGCCTGCCTGCGCATCAGCCCCGCCCCGAGCGCGAGCGCGATTATGACCGCGCCATAAATCTCGGTCGTCAGCCGCAGTCCCAGTTCCGGCACCGCCAGCCCTGCGAGCACCGCAGGCACCCCGAAGGCCGAATATGCCAGTGTGAACAGTGCCGCGAACAGGCCGCCACGCTCATCCGGCGCAGCCAGCGGCGCAAGCGAACGTAACACCCCCGCGAAGCAGGTGCCGAACCCGATCCCGGCGAGAATGACGCTCGCGATATAGAGCGGAAAACTCTCCGTCATCAGCGCCGCCAGCGAAAGCAGCGTGCCCAGCACCAACCCGTCCGTGCCCAGAAGCGCAATCCGGCGTGGCGCCAGATTGCGCGTCGCATAGCACGAGGCCGCTCCGGTCGCCGCCAAAAGCGCCACGATCGCGCCCTGCGCCAGCGCTGTGTGAACCTCGAAGACCTGCGCCACGATGGGCGCGCCCAGCGACAGGAACAGCGAGCCGGTCCCCCACCCCGCCACGACGGCAGGCGCGCCCCGCCGGAACGCTGCGCGAATATGCGGCGGGACCGAGACCTGCGGGCGCAGCGAGGCGAGCGTCCCCGCATGGCGCGGCGCGGTCTCCGGCGGCAGCCAGACCAGCAGCGCCAGCACGGCATAGACCAGAGCAAGTCCAAGGAAGGTCACCAAACGCGGCGCGGGCACATAGGCCAGCAATGCCCCACCCGCGAGCGCGCCGAGTGCCAGCCCCGCCAAGGGCGCAACTGCATTCCAGACCGCCGCCAGTCCGGGCCGCGCCGGCGGCTCGTGATCGGTCGAACTCGCGCTCAGCGTCGAGATCAGCAGACCGCTCGCCAATCCTTGCAACACCCGCGCCATTAGCAGCGTCGTGGCCGTATCGGCCCGGAGGAATTCGAGCATCCCGACCGCCAGCAGAACGAACCCCACTGAAAGGACGGGCCGCCGCCCGAGGTGGTCGGAGAGCCGCCCGAAGACCAGCAAGGTCACCAGAAGAGCCCCGGCATAGATCGCGAAGATTCCCGTCATCATCGCCGAGGAAAAGCCGATCTGCGCCTGCAGCACCGGGTAGAAGGGCGACGGCGCACTGGCCCCGGCCAGCATCAGCACGAGCCCTGCAAGGGCCAGAACGAAGCCCGCGCGGCTCCGCGTTGGCGGATTTGGAGAGGTGGGGCGCGGGCCGGGACGGGTCTCATCGGTCATCGCTGTCTCCTGATGCGATAGGTTCGAAAATTGTTGAACCTCCACATACTCGACACAGCCGATGGTTCAAGTATTATCGAACCATGAGCACGCCCCCCGAACTTCCTCACCCGCCCGCAGACTCGCTGTCGCTGTCGCAAGTGCTGTTCGCGCTCAGTGATCCGGCGCGGCGCGAAATCGCCCGCAACCTGCGCGAGGGCCCGCTTGAAGCCGCCGCCTGCAGCTCTGCGGGCGCGGGCGTTCCGAAATCTACGAAATCCCATATTCTCAAGGTCTTGCGGGAATCCGGCGTAATACGGAACGAGCCGAATCCGAACGGCCGCGGCCGCCTTCTCACCCTGCGCCGGGACGATCTCGAAGCGCGCTTCCCCGGCCTGATCGACCCGATCCTCGACGCCGATCTACGCGAGGGATGATCACGCCAACGTGTTCCGCGCCCGCGCTTCGCGGCGCCGCCGCACATCTTCCTCTTGGCTAAAATATCCCCGCCGGAGGCTCCCTCCCCCGGCATCCACTCAGGGCTTCGGCAGCTCGAACCCGGCCTCCGCCATGAGCGCATCGGAGCGCGGCTCCACCACCGCTTCGACCGCCGCCAACGTCTGTGGTGCCGAGCCAGCCGCGTCGATCACCGGCAGGAACTCGGTCACCGCCACGCCCGAGCGGATCGGCCAGCCTCGCTTGTTCCAGAACAGCCCGGCATTGGTCGCGGCGGGCACGACCGGCAGCTTCGTGGCCTCCGCCACCACCCCCACGCCCTGCTTGTAACGGCGTTTCTCGCCCGGCGGCACGCGCGTGCCCTCGGGATAGATGATCAGTTGGCCCAGCCCATGCGTCGCACGCGCCTCTTCGACCGCCCCAAGCATCACCTTCATCGCCTCCGACCCCTTGGAGCGATCGATCGGAATACACCCCGCCTTGTGCGCGAACCAGCCCATCACCGGCACGTTCAACAGCGCCTTCTTCATCACGAAAGCCCGGCGCGGCAGGTGATTGGCGAGGATAAGGATGTCGAAAAAGCTCTGATGCTTGGCCGCGATGATGCAGTCGCCCTGCGGCGGCGTGCCGCGCAACTCGTAGCGCAAACCCAGATAGACGCGCGCCATCGTCAACAGATGCTGCGTCCAGATCCCGGCCACGCGATGCACCCCGTCCCGCCCCTTTGGGAGCACCTGAAACACAAGGCCCCACGCCCCGATCAGCACCGTCGCGAGCGCAATGTGGACGTAGTAAATTCCGGTCATCACATGGGTCAGCGGCGTGACCTTTCCGGGTCGGTGCGAAGGATCGGACATCAGCGAAGTCTCCTGAGCATACGCAGCGCGGCGAAACGCGTGGCGGCAAAGGCCACGATCGCGGCGATCGGCGGAATGATCAATGGCCAGAGCCATGCGGCCCCGGAAAAGCCCAGGCCGGTGAGGAAGCCGCCCGCGGCCTCGGTCGAGGGGAGCAGCGCCACCGCGAGCATCCCCAACACCGTGCCCGCCACCGCACCGATCAGTCCGCGCGTGGTGAACCGGCGCACGAAGGCCCGCGCGATGAAGGCGTCGCGCGCGCCCACAAGCCGGAGCGTCGCGATCACCTGACCATTCGCGGCCAGCGCGGCCTGCGCGGCCAGCGTGATCATCCCCGCCATCGCGCCGAAGATCAGCAGCAGCGAGAGCAGCCCCAGCGTCCGGATCCGCTGCGCGGCGGCCACCAGCGGGCGCCGCCAGCGGGTATGGTCGTCGAAGATCGCGCCGGGCGCTTCAGCCTGCAGCCGCAGCCGCAGCCCCTCGGCATCGACGCCCGCGCCGGTCTCGGTCACCGCGATCAGCTTCGGCAACGGCAACGCATCCACCGGCAGATCGGGACCGAACCACGGCTTCAGCAGCCCCTTCATCTCGTCATCGCCCAACACCCGCGACGAGGCGACACCCGGCGTCGTTTTCAGCACCTCCTGCACGGCGGCAACCTGCGCATCCATCTGCTCGGGCGGGGCGGAGATGCGGATCGTGGCGGACCGCGCGAGGCTATCCGCCCAGCGATCGGCAAGCCGCCCGGTCGCCAGCGACAGAGCGAGCGCAAAAACCGCCAGAAACGCCATCGCGGCGGCCGTGAACAGGGTCAGCCGCGCGGTAAACCCGGTCGGCGGCACGACACGATCCGGCCCCGTGGTCTCGGATGCGAATGTCAGCATGGTCAGCTTCACAGATCGGCCCCCGCCGTATGCAGATGGCGCTTCGCGATCCGCAGCACCCGCGCCGAGACCTGCGGCTTCGCCTGCCGGATCAGGTTCAGATCGTGGGTCGCGATCACCACCGTCTTGCCCATCTTGTTCAGCTCGACCAGCAAAGACAGCAGCCGCAGCGACATCTCCCAATCGAGGTTCCCCGTCGGCTCGTCCGCAAGGATCACGTCGGGCGACATGATGACGGCCCGCGCCAATGCAACCCGTTGGCGCTCCCCGCCCGACAGCTGCGGCGGCAGCGCATTCGCCTGCCGCTTCAGCCCGACCCACGCCAGCAATTCGCGCAGCTGGGTCATGTCGGGGGTGCGGCGATTGACCGTCATCGGCAGCGCCACATTTTCTTCCACCGAGAGGTGATCGAGGAACTGGCAATCCTGGTGCACGACACCAATACGCTGGCGCAGCCCCGCGATTTCGTCGCGGCTCATCGTGCGCACATCCTTGCCGAACAGAGACAAATGACCCGCCGTCGGCAGCAGCTCCGCGTAGCACAATTTGAGAAATGTGGTCTTCCCCGCGCCCGACGGCCCGGTGAGAAAATGAAATGACCCTGGGGCAAGCGTCAGGGACATATCGCTCAATAGCTCCGCCCCGCTATAGCTCATCGCCACATTTTGCAGCTCGATCACTGCCAGCCCCTCTATTTGGTGCGCGTTTCGCGAATTAAGCGGCCCAAATCATTTGGACATTCCGCCCGCGCTTGCTACAACATAAGACAGTGGTTGGCCAGAACGGCAAAACGCCAACACGGGCAGGGATGGGACAATATGCGGTTGGTTTGCCCCAATTGCGGTGCGCAATACGAAGTGGATGACGCCGTCATCCCAGACGGCGGACGGGATGTGCAATGCTCCAATTGCGGGCATGGCTGGTTCCAGCCGAGCAAGGATATGCTCTCTGCCGACAGCGACCCGACAGGCCCTGCGGCCCCGCCGGCAGGCTGGGATCCGGATCCCGACACCGAAACGGCCTCAGAACCTGAAACCTCCCGAGCCGAGACAGAGGCGCCCGTTGCCTCAAAGGCGACCGAGGAGCCGTCCGAGCCCGCGCCGATGCCGGAGCCCGAACAGCAACCCAGCCACGACACGGCGACCCATCTGCCCGAGCCCGAGCCGGTGGTGACGCAGCAAAGCGACGATGATACCGATGCAGCCGTCGCGGCGATGGTCGCGGCGCCGGAGGTCGAGGAAGATGACGCGGACGAGCCGGGCCTAGGCCCCGCCCCGCGCGTCGGGGCCAAACCGCGCAAACCGCTCGATGACGGGCTCCTGTCGATCCTGCGCGAAGAGGCCGAGCGCGAAGCCGCGCAGCGCCGCGCCGAAGGCTCGAGCGAATTGCAGACGCAAGAGGAGCTGAACCTCGAAGAACGCGAAACCAGCGAAGATGCTGAACGCGCCGCAGAGGCCGCCGCCGCCGATCTGGCGCGCCGTCGCAAACGCGCACAGGATTTTTCCGACCTCCGCGATCCCGACGCCGAGCGCGAAGAAGATCGCGTGGCCGACCTGCTCGGCGAGGACGATGAGGACCTGCAGACGATCCGCGGGCGCGAACGCCTGCCCGATATCGACGAGATCAATTCGACCCTCACCGCGACCTCCGATCGCGAAGGCGACAGCGTCGCCGAATTCTCGCCGGAGATGGCGCGCCGCCGTCGCTCTGGCTTCAGCCGGGGCTTCATCTTCGTGATGGCCGTGACTGCGGTCTTGGCGCTGCTCTATGCTTTCGCGCCGGACATCGCAGCGAAGTTCCCGGCGCTGAAATCGCCGCTGACGCAATATGTCGTCGCGGTGGACGAGGGGCGCATCTGGCTCGACGACCAGCTCCAGATCCTCACCCATCGCCTCTCGCCAGAGACGGCCTCGGACGGCTTCACCGAATAAGTTTTCCTAATATTTCGACGCCGCGCATAAGTTGAACTTATGCGCGCCCGGCATCAGCCCGCATTCGAGAACTGATCGAGCAGCCGCTTGAGGTAATCCAGTTCTTCCTCGGGGCGCAGACGATCGGCCGAGCGGCGCCGGATTTCATCGAGCAGGTCCTGCGCCCGGCGATAGACATCCTCGCCGTTGAGCATCTGACGATCCGTGCCGAGCTGGTTGCCCTCGCCCTGCGCCCGGCCCAGCGGATCGCGTGGCATTTCGCGCCCACCGAGTTGTCCAGGTTGGCCCGCCTGCTGATTGCCCTGCTGGCCGGGCTGCTGACCGTCGCGGCGCGCCTGTTCGTTGCGCATCGCCTCGCCCAACGCGCGCATCCCTTCGCGCAGCGCCTCGATCGCGTCGGCCTGACGGTCGATCGCCGCCGAATTGTCGCCCTGGCGCAGGGCCTGCTCGGCCTGATCCATCGCGCGCCCGGCGTCGTCGAAACGCTTCTCGGCCTGCTGGCCCGCCTCGTTGCCAAAGCCCGGCAGCAGCCCGCGCTGGCGGTCGAGTTCGCGGCGGAGCGCACGTTGGCGATCCGCGAGGCTCTGGCCGTCCATACCGCCCTGCCCGCCGTTCATGCCGGGCTGGTCGCCCTGCCCCTGGCCGTCGCGCTGCGCTTGTCCGTCCTGGCCTTGGCCGGGCTGCTGGCCCTGACCTTGTTGGCCTTGCTCACCGTGCTGGCCTTGTTGCCCCTGCTGACCTTGCTGCTGACCCTGTTGCCCTTGCTGACCTTGTTGGCCCTGCTGACCGTTCTCGGCCTGCTGCTGGCGCTCCTCCGGGGTCATGAACTGGTCCTGCAGGTCGCGGAACGCGTCGTCCGAAAGCTCCTGCTGCTTGCGCAAGGTGTCCTGCATGTCGCGCATGGCCTGACCGCCGGGCATGTCGCCCTGACCGTTCTGGCCCTGCTGGACCTTGAGGTTCTCCATCATCCGCGAGAGCTGATCGAGCAATTCCTGCGCCTCGGCCATCCGGCCTTCCTCCATCAGCTTCTGGATCTGGTCCATCATCTGCTGGATCTGGTCGCCGGTTATCTGCTGGCCCTGCTGCGGCTGCTGCCCAAATTGCGGACCCTGATCCTGCTGTTGCGAGCGTTCGGCGAGCATGCGGATGTAATTGTCGGTGGCCTGTTTCAGCTCCTGCATGAGCTTGGCGATTTCGTCCTTGGAGGCCCCGTTGCGGATCGCTTCGGAAAGCTTCTCCTGCGCCTTCTGCATCGCGGCCAACGCATCGGCCAAGCCGCCATCTTCGACAAGCTCCGCCATCTTCCACAGCGCCTCGGCGATCTCGTCGCGGGCCTCGGGGGACAGGTCGGGATCGTCGAGCCGCCCGATCACGAGGCGGATCATCAGATACACCTCCTCGCGCTTGATGAAGCCCTCGTGCCGGTTCGAGATCGCGCGGAGAAGCTGATCGGCATAGCCGCGGTTGTCGCGCGACCACAGCAGATCGCGGCGCACCTCAATCAGCGCGGCGGCGAGCGGGTCGAAGAAGCGCTTGCCGGGCAGGATGATTTCCTGCGTGCCGGAGGTGCCGGTCTGGCCGCGCCCGTCCTCGACATCGAGCGTAAGCTTCACCGGCAGGTTCGCCCAAGGATGCTTCGCGGCATCCTCGACAAGGCTCTCGGTGAAATCGGCGCGCGAGCCGGAAATCGGCAGCGGCAGATCATAGATCAGATCGTCTCGCGGCTCGGGCGGGATCTCCAGGCCGTAACGGCGATCGACCTTCGCCAGATCGAGCGAGATCACCGCATGGCCCTTGGTCACGGCGTAGTCGTCCTGCGCGGTGAAGGGCAGGCTCAGCTTACCATCGGCGCGGCGGTCGGGGGTACCGGCCAGCGCGACCGAGGGCGCCTCGTCGGGGCGCACCACCACGTTGAAGCGGCGCGCGGCGGGGCCCTTGAACTCCAAAAGCCCGTCGCGGACCGCTTCGAATTCGTGGGTCTCGATGCCGCTGGCGGTCTGCGCCGCACCCTGTTCGGGCAGCGCGGCCGGATTCGAAACGCTCTCGGAGAAGCCGATCGCGCCGGACGAGCCGTACAGCCGGATCGAGAAACGGGTGCCCTCGGGCACGATCAGTTCGTCGCCCTCGACCTTGTTCAGATAGAGCCCTGGCTTGCCGGTATAGCGCGGCGGCGCGGCCCAGCCTTCCCAGCTCGGTCCCATCGCGGCCTCGGCAGAGCCTGCAGGCGTCGGCAGCCCCTCGGTCGGATGCAACAGTCGCTGCGGCACCCCGAAGATCACCGCGACGACCAAGGCCGTGAGCGCAGTCAAACGCAGCGCATAAGGATCACGGCGGGCGAGATCGGGTTTCGGTCGCGGCGCGCGGGCGGCCTGCGCGGCTTTCGCCATGCGCCGCAGATGCGCCATCCAGAGCGCGCGGGCTGCGGGATCGTTCTGCCCCAGCGCCATTTCGTCGGTCAGCGCGGAAAGTGGCCGGCCCGGCAACGTCGCATCGAGACGCGCGATCGCATCGGTCCGGCGCGGCCAACGCATCCGCCACGCGCCCCAGCCCAAAGCCACGAGCGACGCGATCAGCGCGACCAGCCAGAACCAGCGCCCGCCCGGCCCCAGATAGGCGGGCAGCGCGAAGGCGATGGCGGTGGCGATCAGCGCGAGAACGGAGAGAAGCGGCCAGAAGGCGGCCAGCCCTCGCTCGAGGATCATCCCGGCATGGGTCAGCAAAATAGGCTGGGCGAGCGGGGCCAGAGCGGCCTGCCCGTCCTCCTTCGTCGCGGTATCGCGCGAAGCTTTGCTGAACCAGCTCCTGACCGGCATTCTCTCCCTATCCGTCGGCCCTGATTCCCTTCCTACGGATCAGAGCCACTCCGGGATCGTATCGCGGGAGAGCATTTCCTCAAAGCTCGGTCTTGCACGAATGAGAGCGAATTCGCCCCCCCGCACCAGAACCTCGGGGATCAGCGGGCGGGAATTGTATTCCGACGACATGACCGCGCCGTAGGCCCCCGCCGAGCGGAAGGCGACCAGATCGCCCGGGCCCAGCGGTGTCAGGTTGCGCGCCTTGGCGAAGGTGTCGCCGGTCTCGCATACCGGGCCGACGATGTCGTAAGGCGCGGAGTCGGTGCCCGGCTCTGGTTCGAGCACCGGGACAATATCGTGATAGGCGCCATACATCGAGGGCCGCACGAGGTCGTTCATCGCTGCGTCGAGAATGAGGAAATCGCGTCCCTCGCCCTCTTTCAGCCAGATCACCGAGGAGACCAGCAGCCCGGCATTGCCCGAGATCAGGCGGCCCGGTTCGATTTCGATCTCGCAGCCCAGATCGCCCACGGTGCGCTGGATCACCTGCCCGTATTCGATGGGCAGCGGCGGCGCGGAGTTAGAGCGCTCATAGGGAATGCCCAAGCCGCCACCGAGGTCCAGCCGACGGATATCATGGCCATCCGCGCGCAACGTCTCGGTCAGTTCGCGGACCTTCAGAAAAGCCGCCTCGAACGGCTCCAGATCGGTCAGCTGCGAGCCGATATGCACATCGATGCCGACGACATCGATGCCCGGCAGCTTCGCAGCCTCGGCATAGACCGCGCGCGCCTTGGCGATCGGGATGCCGAACTTGTTCTCGGATTTCCCGGTCGCGATCTTCTCATGGGTCTTCGCGTCGACATCCGGGTTCACCCGCAGCGCGATCGGCGCGGTCACGCCCATCGACGCGGCAATCTCGGAAATCGCCAGTAGCTCCGGCTCGGATTCGACATTGAACTGGCGGATGCCGTTTTCGAGAACGTAGGCGATCTCCTCGCGGGTCTTGCCCACGCCCGAGAACACCACCCGCTCGCCCGGCACGCCAGCCGCCCGCGCACGGCGATATTCACCGCCCGAAACCACGTCCATCCCCGCGCCGAGATCGCCCAGCACCTTCAGTACGGCGAGGTTCGAGTTCGACTTGATCGCGAAGCAGATCAGGTGTTCGGTCCAGCCAAGCGCCTCTTCGAACAGCTTGAAATGCCTCTCCAGCGTGGCGGTCGAATAGACGTAGAACGGCGTGCCCACGGCCGCCGCAATCTCGGGGATCGGCACATCCTCTGCATGAAGGACGCCGTCGCGATAAAGGAAATGATCCATGAGAGGTCTCGATTACTGGGCCGAAGCCTGCTGGGATTGCGCGCTGTCCGCCTCGGACGGAGGAACGGGCGGGCCGTCGACACCGCAGGCAGCGAGCGAAAGAAGAAGCGTCAGGGCGAGGGTCAGGGTCTTGGTCATGGAGTCACCGACAGGGTCATGATGCCGACACGCGCCGTCGCGGCGGGATAGACTTTGATGCCGTCACGATTGATGCCGACATGCGTATGCAAGGCCGGGTCGGCGGCGCAGCCGCCAAGAAGGCCGATCAGCACGAAAGGGACCGCGAAGTTCATCCAAGCAGTTCCTTCCAGCGGGCGACCTGCGCGCGCACCTGATCGGGCGCGGTGCCCCCGTAAGACTGACGCGAGGCGACCGAGTTGTGAACCCCGAGCACGTCGAACACGCTCTCGGTGATCGCCGGGTTGACCGATTGCATCTGCTCGAGGCTCAGATCGGGCAGATCGCAGCCCCGCTCCTCGGCCATCGCGACCAGCGAACCGGTGACATGGTGAGCGTCACGGAACGGTAGCCCCGCCTCGCGCACCAGCCAGTCGGCCAGATCAGTCGCGGTGGAGAACCCGCCCGAGGCCGCGGCCTCCAGCTTGTCGGCATTGACGGTCATGTCGCCGATCATCCCGGCCATCGCGGCGAGCGCGAGCATCAGGTTGTCGGCGGCGTCGAAGACCTGTTCCTTGTCTTCCTGCATATCCTTGGAATAGGCGAGCGGCAGCCCTTTCATCACGGTGAACAGCGCGACCGACGCCCCGAGGATGCGTCCGATTTTGGCGCGGATCAGTTCTGCCGCGTCCGGGTTGCGTTTTTGCGGCATGATCGACGAGCCCGTCGACCACTTGTCCGACATCGCGACGAAACGGAACTGCGCGGAGGACCAGATCACCAGTTCTTCGGCAAGGCGCGACATGTGCACCGCGCAAATCGCAGAGGCCGACAGGAACTCCAGCGCGAAATCGCGGTCCGACACCGCGTCGAGCGAGTTCGCCATCGGCCGATCGAAACCGAGCGCCTCGGCCGTGGCATGACGGTCGATGGGGAAACCTGTGCCAGCAAGCGCCGCCGCCCCTAGAGGAGATTCGTTCATCCGTTTGCGCGCATCAATGAACCGGGATTTGTCGCGCGCGAACATCTCGACATAGGCCATCATGTGGTGGCCAAAAGTCACCGGCTGCGCGGTCTGCAGATGGGTGAAGCCGGGCATGACCCAATCGGCGCCTTCCTCGGCCCGGGTCAGCGCGGCGCGGATCAGCGTGTCGAGACCCGAGATCGCGGCGTCGCATTGTTCGCGCACCCAGAGGCGGAAATCGGTCGCGACCTGATCGTTGCGCGACCGCGCCGTGTGCAGCCGCCCCGCCGGTTCGCCAATGACCTCTTTCAGCCGCGCCTCGACATTCATGTGGATGTCTTCGAGCGCGGTAGAGAACGGAAAGCCGCCCGCTTCGATCTCGGACAAGACGGTGAGCAAACCTTCCCCGATCGCCTCGGCATCCTTGTCGCTGATGATGCCCTGCGCAGCGAGCATCGCGGCGTGGGCCCGGCTGCCGTGAATGTCCTGCGCGTAGAGCCGCTGATCATACCCGATCGAGGCGTTGATCGCCTCCATGATCGCATCAGGTCCCGCGGCGAAACGCCCGCCCCACATCGCGTTGGAGGACTTGTTCTCGTCGGTCTGATCGGTCATGGTCGAAGGCCCTTGCTAGGAGGCTATATGTTACGGTTTCTCGTCCTTTATACGGCGCTGGCGCTGGGTGCAAATGTTGCGCAGGCTGCGGATCTCGATGCGGTGAAATCGGGGCAGATGGAATCCCTCGTTACCTATGACGAACCGCTGCCGCTGCCGCCCTTCACGGTGACCGATGAAGGCGGCGACGAGCATTCGATGAAAGATTTCGAAGGCAAGGTTGTGCTGATCAATTTCTGGGCGACGTGGTGTCCGCCCTGCCGCGAGGAGATGCCTTCGCTGAATGCGCTGCAAAAAGAGTTCGGCGAAGATGGATTTCAGGTGATGACGATCGCCACGGGCGGATCGAACTCGCCCGAGAAAGTCGCCGCCTTCTTCGACAAGGAAGGCATAGACGTCTTGCCCCGTTTCCACGACGACGCCAATTTCGCCGCCCGCGCGATGGGAGTGCTGGGACTGCCGGTTTCGGTTCTGGTCGACAAGAACGGCCACGAGGTTGCACGAATGATCGGCGGGGCGGAATGGGATTCGCCCGAGGCGAAGAAGGTCATTCAGGCATTGATCGACGAGGATTGAGGCGCGATGACGCCGTGACGCGTGTGGTTTAAGGCGAACCGCTGCGCCATCGCGGTATCCTCGTAGATGCTGTGCTGCGCATTTATACTGTACTTCGCATATACTGTACTTCGCATTCCACTTCATATGGCGCATGCGTTCGGACACCCGATGACGCCCCGTGGGCTCCGCGCTTCGCGAAACCTCGCTTATTTTCTTTGAGCGATGTGGCACTGCTAATGCCACAAGGCTCTGGGCGCCTCATGGCCGTGATAGCACAGCCATAAGCCCTGAGACACGCTCATGCCGCGGTTCTTTCGGCTCGGAGGTAGCGCCCTAGCCAATGCTCGATCTCTTCGGATAGAGAAAGGATAGCCTCGAGCCGTCCCTTGATGTCGTCATGGAAGCTGTCGAGCTGGTCTATTGTGGCCGCGAGCCCACCGTTGGTATCCCGCATGCGCCCGCACTCGACCCGCCCGAGAACCCGGATCGTGTCGAGCCCGAGCAACTGGCGACGAAGATCTCGACTTTGGTCCATCATATCGTCAGCGAGTTCTGCCGCTTGGCGCATCGCGGCATTCGCATCGGCAGTGCCCCTGACGACGAGAGACTGAAGCAATGTGCGCTCCTCGTCTCGGGTATGACCTTCGCGAGGTTGGCTAGGCTGCGCCTCTTCGCCCATGAAATTTTCGCTCATCTCGTTGAGGACACGAGCGCATCCTAGTTGGAACACGGCGCGCGCAACCTGGTAGGCCATCTGGCCACAAAGATTGTCGCGGCCGGCGACGAATTTGCGCAGCCGTTCCGATATAACGGCAGACGAGGCTTTGTAATTTTCCGAGATTGCGGACACAGGCCCCCCGGATGGTTCCAACCGCGAAGCGACAATCCGCATATTGTTGGGCACGGATTGCAGCGCCTCGAAACTGCGCAAAAGTCCGAATTGTTCCTTCGTTAGCCGTCCCATCGCGGTGTTCAACTCGGCCAGCATCCGCGTATTCTCATCGGCAGTTCGACCGAGGCGGCGATCCCGTTCGGTCAGTTCAAGCGCCAGGGCATAGGCCATGAAGGCCGTGTAGTTGGAGTAGACGCCACGCTCTGCGAAATCGCGCAGCAGACCCGCGCTCTCCCCCGGGTCGAGGGCCTCTGCCCGCTCGCGCGCAGAGAGCTCGCGATAGAATGAATGAATCCGATCGGAGAGGTCGCTCGTCGGCTTCAGCCGGACGGAAACATAACCGCTCTCGATCGGCATGACGACCGCAAACACCCAGTACCAACCGCCACCTTTCGCCCTGTTTTTCACATAGGCGCCCATGGGATAGCCCTCTTTGATCGCATCCCACAGCACCCGGAACACCGCGCGCGGCGTATCGGGGTGGCGCACGATCTTATGCGGGGCACCGATCATCTCGGACCACTCGAAGCCCGCGGTGCGGCGAAAAATTTCGTTACCCGATTGGATCACACCGCGCGTGTCGGTGCGCGAGTAGAACAATTCTTCCAGCGCGAAAGGCACCTCGCTGGTGCCGCGCATTTCCGGCTGCCCCATTGTCGTTATCGCCCATTCTGTTCCATCAAGACTCACCCTAGGCAACCGGCGGTTACGAACGGCTTAACGCTGCAGAAGAATTTTTTGTTAACCACGAGTCCGATGCCTTTCCCCCTCTTTACCGCTTCTTAGGCGCTTGCGGGGATGCTTGTTGCGAAGGTGAAGGAGGGGCACATGACGATTCGAAACGCGAAAGCCATGCCCGTGCATCGTGACGAAGACAGCCCACTGAGCTTCGCGGCTGCGGAGCAAAGACGACAGTCCATTGCCATGGTGCACGCGGCGATCGATAGGCACGACGTCATGCTGGCCTTTCAACCCGTAATCCAAACCTGTCGTCCCGACCGTCCTGCCTTCTATGAAGGGCTGATCCGTGTGCTCGACGACCGCGGGCGGATTATCCCGGCCAAAGATTTCATGGACGCGATCGAACGCACGGAGGTCGGGCGAAAGCTCGACTGCCTCTCGCTCGAACTCGGTTTAAAGGCGCTTCTCGGGCAACCGGATCTGCGCCTTTCGGTCAACATGTCGGCGCGCTCTATCGGCTACGCGCCCTGGACCAAGGTGCTTAATCGCTGCCTCGCAATCGATGAAACGGTCGCCGATCGCCTCATACTCGAAATTACCGAAAGCTCGGCCATGGAAATGCCTGAGCTGGTCAGCATCTTCATGGAGGACCTGCAGGCCCGAGGTGTCAGTTTCGCGCTCGACGATTTCGGGGCGGGCTACACCTCCTTCCGCTACCTTAGGGATTTCTACTTCGACATCATCAAGGTCGACGGTCAGTTCATTCGCGGCATCTCCCGCGATCCGGACAATCAGGCGTTGACGAAATCGCTGCTCGATGTAGCGCGCCATTTTGAGATGTTCACGATCGCCGAAGCGGTCGAGTCGCTGGAGGATGCCGAATATCTGGCGAGCCTCGGCATCGATTGCATGCAGGGCTATTACTTTGGCGCGCCGACGATCCACCCTCCGTGGAGCCAGACGCCCGAGCCGCAGAGGAGGCGCGCATGACCCCGGCGAAAGCGCAATAAACTTGCGCTAACAATTTCCCGAGCGACGGGATTAAGCTTGACCTCTCGCCTCCATCCGCCATGCTGCGCAGCAGCAGAACGGACGCGCTTTCGCGCCCGCTTAAGTGATGAGGAGGATCCCATGACCAATGTCGTCATCGTCTCGGCCGCGCGCACGCCCGTCGGCTCGTTTTTGGGCGCGTTCGCCAATACGCCCGCACATGACCTCGGCGCCGCCGTGATCGAGGCCGTCGTCGCCCGCGCCGGGATCGAGAAGTCCGATGTGTCCGAAACGATCCTCGGTCAGGTGCTGACCGCGGGCCAAGGCCAGAACCCCGCCCGCCAAGCCCATATCAACGCGGGCCTGCCGATCGAAAGCGCCGCCTGGTCCATCAACCAGGTCTGCGGCTCGGGCCTGCGTACCGTTGCGCTCGGCGCCCAGCATATCATGTGCGGCGATGCCGATATCGTCGTAGCCGGCGGTCAGGAAAGCATGTCGCTCAGCCCCCATGTCGCGCATCTGCGCGCGGGCCAGAAGATGGGCGACATGAAGATGATCGACTCGATGATCAAGGACGGGCTGTGGGACGCGTTCAACGGCTACCACATGGGCCAGACCGCCGAGAATGTCGCGACCCAGTGGCAGATTTCGCGCGAGCAGCAGGACGAATTCGCGCTCGCCTCGCAGAACAAGGCGGAAGCCGCGCAGAAGGCGGGTAAGTTCGCCGACGAGATCGCACCCTTCACCGTGAAGACGCGCAAGGGCGACATCGTCGTGGATCAGGACGAATATATCCGCCACGGCGCGACCATCGAGAACATGCAGAAGCTGCGCCCCGCCTTCACCAAGGACGGCTCGGTGACCGCGGGCAACGCGAGCGGCATCAACGACGGCGCGGCAGCAGTGCTGTTGATGTCGGAAGAAGAGGCCGAGAAGCGCGGCCTCACGCCGCTGGCCCGCATCGCGTCCTACGCGACCGCCGGCCTCGACCCGTCGATCATGGGCTGCGGTCCGATCCCCTCCTCTCGCAAAGCGCTGGAAAAAGCGGGCTGGAAAGCCTCCGATCTCGACCTGATCGAGGCAAACGAAGCCTTCGCGGCGCAGGCTTGCGCCGTGAACAAGGATATGGGCTGGGATGTCAGCAAGGTGAACGTCAACGGCGGCGCCATCGCCATCGGCCACCCGATCGGCGCAAGCGGCGCGCGAATCCTCAACACCCTGCTCTTCGAGATGAAGCGCCAAGGCGCGAAAAAAGGCCTCGCCACGCTCTGCATCGGCGGCGGCATGGGCGTCGCAATGTGTATTGAAGGCCTCTAACGGCAAAAAAATGCTGCATCTGCAAAAAGAGCGCGCAACTTTGTTGCGCGCTCTTGTCATTTTCGGTAACAGCGTTTCAAGGGGCAATCCATTGGAGGAGGAATCATGTCGAGAGTTGCATTGGTCACCGGCGGATCGCGCGGCATTGGCGCGGCGATCTCGAAGGCGCTTCAGGCGGCGGGCTACACGGTCGTCGCGAACTATGCCGGCAATGACGAGGCTGCGGCCAAGTTCACCGAGGAAACGGGGATCAAGACCTACAAGTGGTCGGTCGCCGATTACGACGCCTGCGCGGCGGGCATCGAGCAGATCGAATCCGAAGTCGGCCCGATCGACGTTTTGATCAACAACGCCGGCATCACGCGTGACGCGCCCTTCCACAAGATGACCCGCGAGCAGTGGAGCGAGGTGATCGACACCAACCTCAGCGGCATCTTCAACATGACTCATCCGCTCTGGACGAAGATGCGCGAGCGCAAGTTTGGCCGCGTCGTGAACATCTCCTCGATCAACGGCCAGAAGGGCCAGTTCGCGCAGGCGAACTACTCGGCAGCGAAGGCGGGCGATCTGGGTTTCACCAAAGCTCTGGCGCAGGAAGGCGCCCGCGCAGGCATCACGGTGAACGCGATCTGCCCCGGCTATATCGCAACCGAAATGGTCATGGCGGTGCCGGAGAAGGTGCGTGAGTCGATCATCGGCCAGATCCCGGTCGGGCGTCTGGGCGAGCCCGAAGAGATCGCGCGCTGCGTGGTGTTCCTCGTCTCCGACGATGCGGGCTTCATCACCGGCTCGACGATCACCGCGAATGGCGGTCAGTATTTCATCTGATTTCGCCTCTTGGCATTCTCGACGGGGGCCCGCATTTTGCGGGCCTCTTTGTTTTGGCGGGGGCAGGATGACGCGCGGCAAAGCCACTTCGATCGGGTTCACGGCAGTGTTGCTGTGGGCGCTTCTGGCGCTGTTCACCGTGGGATCGGATCCGGTGCCGCCCCTGATGCTGAACGCGCTGTGCTTCGCCCTTGGCGGCGCGGTGGGCATAATCTGGCTGTTCGCGACCGGCGCGCTAGGGCAACTGCGGCATGTCTCGTGGAAGGTCTATCTCGCCGGAACCGCGGGGCTTTTCGGATATCATTTCCTGTATTTCTCGGCGCTACGTCTCGCGCCTCCGGCCGAGGCCGGGCTAATTGCCTATCTCTGGCCGTTGCTGATCGTGCTGTTTTCCGGGCTGCTGCCCGGCGAGCGGCTGACCCTTTGGCATGTCGCGGGCGCGGTACTGGCCTTCGGGGGCGCCGCGCTGATCCTGGGAGGCGGGATTTCCGCCGATCCGGAGGCGCTGCCCGGCTATGGGCTGGCGCTGATTTGCGCGCTGACATGGTCGAGCTATTCGCTGCTGTCGCGGCGCTTCGGCGCGGTGCCGACGGCGGCGGTCGCGGTCTATTGTCTGGCGAGCGCAGCGCTGTCCGCCGTCGCCCATCTGGCGCTGGAGCCAACGATCTGGCCACAAAGCGCGGTCGGCTGGGCCTCGGTGATCGGCTTGGGACTGGGGCCCGTCGGGCTCGCTTTCTACACATGGGATCTTGGCGTGAAGCGCGGCGATATTCAGCTGCTAGGCACGGCCTCCTATGCGGCACCGCTGGTCTCGACGCTGGTGCTGGTCGCCGTAGGGATCGCGAGCGCGCGCCCGACCCTGCTGATTGCGGCAGCGATGATCGCCGGGGGCGCGGGGCTGGCGGCGCTTGGCGGTCGGGGTCGGCGCGCCTCGCCCCCTCCGCCGGACATGACCGGGCAAGAGATACCGCGGAAAGGTTCGGCCTGAGTAGGCGCCCTCTCGAACGGCCCCGTTATAATGACACGGGCCGCCCAAAGGACGGCCCGGTTAAACTCGTGGGAGGGCCCTCAGGCCGTTTCGAGGCGGCGGATTTCCTCTTTCAGCCGAAGTTTTTGCCTTTTCATCTGAGCGATTTCAAGATCGTCGACGCCGGGTCTGCGCGCAGCGCGCTCTACCTCCATCGACAGAGCCTCATGTTTCTTGCGAAGTTCGGTGATATGCGAACCAAGCGACATGGCAGTCTCCTCTCCAGTTGTCAGCCCGTCGATTGCAGCACAGCTTTTGAGTCGTGTCACGGAAATGTCGTATAGTGACGGGGCATCTCCATCATTTTCGCGAAATCTTGCGAAAGCACTAACGAGGAATAGGCAATTTTTGACCTTCGCGCAGAATTTCGCGCGCAATATCCGTCAAATCCTCCGCATCGTGTGAATGCATCGGCGCCGCGTGCAAGATCAGCGGCGCGAGAAGCTGCAGCGGCGTTCGCACCCCCTTGCGCGCCGTCACGATCACCCGCCGCGCCGGGCGCCCCAACCGCGGCGCGATCGGCAGGACGGTGATCGCGCCCGCGCGCCCCTGGAGCCCCGCCAGAAGGTCTGCCAGCCGGTCGGCCTGCTGGATGAGCGTGATCCGCCCCTCGGGCTTGAGACGCCGCAACCCCGCGTCGAGCCATGCGCTGATCGGCGTCGCCTCCCGCTGCGCGCGCTCGCGACCGGGATCGGCGGCGGGCGTCCCGTCTTCGGGGCTGAAATAGGGCGGATTGGCGATGACGTGATCGAAACTGCGCGCCCGCAATTCGGCGGGCATCTGCGCCAGATCGCCTTCGATCACCTCGAGCGCGATCCCGTTATCCGCCGCGTTGCGCCGGGCGAGATCGGCATAGGCGGGCTGCAGTTCCAGCCCGCTTTGCGCAAGCCCCGGCACCCGCCAGCCAAGACACAGGCTCGCCACCCCTGCCCCGCAGCCGAGCTCGAGAACCGACTGACTCGCTTGCGCTGGACAGGCCGCCGCCAGCAGGACCGGGTCCATCGCGGCGCGGTAGCCCGCGCGCGGCTGGGCGATCCGCAACCGCCCGCCGAGAAAGCCATCGACTGTCAGATCTTCGGGCGCGAACCGATCCATGCGCTCAATCCGATTTTATCTCGTTATCGCGCAGCACCGCCTGCGCCATGAACATGTCGCTGTCACGCACCATCAGGCGGCGCGGGAGAATCCCAAGCGAGCCTTCCAGCACGCTCGTATGGACGTCGAGTTGAAACGTGCTTATACCCTCGCCCTCGAGAAGGGCGGTCGCCATGGCCAGTTTCACCGGGTCCGTGCTGCGCAGTAGCTCTTTCATATCCCTCACTTACGGCCCCTTGCTAGGGCTGTCGAGATGAGGCAGATCGAAGGGATGAACATGAGCCTCGACGACAAGCCCGACAACACAGCGAAACCGCATGACCGGCTCGCGGAAGCCTTGGCCGACGACATGGCGGCGGTGGATGCGCTGATCGCCGAGCGCATGGCCTCGGAGAACGCGCCGCGCATCCCCGAAGTGACCGCCCATCTGGTCGGCGCGGGCGGCAAGCGGCTGCGGCCGATGCTAACGGTGGCGGCGGCACGGCTGTGCGGCTACGAGGGCAATCTGCACCACAACCTCGCCGCGGCGGTCGAATTCATCCATACCGCAACGCTGCTGCATGACGATGTGGTCGACGAGAGCAAGCAGCGCCGGGGCCGCCCGACCGCGAACCTGCTCTGGGACAACAAGTCGAGCGTGCTGGTTGGCGATTACCTCTTCGCGCGGTCGTTCCAGCTGATGACGGATACAGACAACCTGCGGGTTCTGTCTATCCTGTCGAACGCCTCCGCCGTCATCACCGAAGGCGAGGTGCTGCAGCTCTCGGCGGCCGAAGACCTGAACACGACCGAGGACACCTATTACAAGGTGGTGCGCGGCAAGACGGCGGCTCTGTTCTCGGCGGCGACCGAGGCGGGCGCGGTTCTGGCCGGCGCGCCGGAGGAACAGATCGCGGCGCTGCACGATTACGGCGAGAGCCTCGGGATCGCCTTCCAGGTGGTCGACGATCTGCTGGATTATCTCAGCGATGCCAAGACGATGGGCAAGAACGTGGGCGACGATTTCCGCGAGCGCAAGCTGACGCTGCCGCTGATCAAGGCGCTGGCCAAGGCCGACGGCGAGGCCCGCGCTTTCTGGACCCGCACCATCGACAAGGGCGATCAGCGCGAGGGCGATCTGGAGCATGCGTTGGAGTTGCTGAAGGCGACCGGGGCGCTGGAAGAGACCCGCGCCGCAGCCCTCGAGTGGGCCGATCGCGGGCGCGAGCGCCTGCAGATCCTGCCGGAAAGTGAGCTGCGGCAGATGCTGGACGATCTGGCCGATTACTTGGTGGCGCGGTTGCGCTGAGGGGGCACTACCCCCCGCCCTGCGGGCTCCCCACGGGATATTTGGGTCAAGAAGTAGAGGCGCGGCTATGGGGCTGCGCCTTTTGCGTCTGATCGCCGAGCATGCCGGAGGCCCGCCACCAGCCAGGGCGGCGCTGAGCCAGCGTGGCTTCCGCAGCCTGCGCGGCGTCCAGCGTCTCGAACAGCGCGAAACAGGTCGCACCAGAGCCCGACATGCGCGCGAGACGACAGCCGGGGAGCGTCATGAGCGCGTCCAGCACCTCCCCGATCACGGGGGCCGAGGCGATGGCAGGCGCCTGCAGATCGTTACGCTGCGTGGCCAGCCAGTCGATGCAGTCAGGCGCGCCAGTAAAAGTCGGCAGCACCTCGGGCATCGGCGGATTGTCCTTCGAATCTAGCCCCTTGAAGATCGCAGGCGTCGGCACCTCCACACGCGGGTTCACCAGTAGCGCGGGCAGCGGCGGCAGCGACACGAGGTCGAGCGCCTCACCAATGCCGCGCACGCGCTGGGGGCGTGGCGTCAGGCACATCGGCACGTCTGCCCCAAGTTGTGCGGTCTCCGCCGGAAGCGGATGGTCCCAAAGCGCAGCCAGCGCCCGCAGCGCAGCCGCCGCGTCTGACGATCCACCGCCGATGCCCGAGGCGGGCGGCAGATATTTGTCGAGATGGATTTCTGCTCCCTGCCCCGCCGGGCGCGACAGGAGGGACGCGGCTTTCAGCACGAGGTTCGACGGATCGGCAGGCACGCCCGCCGCCTCGGGGCCTGCCACGCTGAGCGACAGCGCGTCGCTCTCGCGCAGCACCAACCGGTCGCCCATCGGCCCGAAAGCCACGAGACTGTCGAGCAGGTGATAGCCATCGGCCCTCTGGCCGATGACATGCAGCGTCAGGTTGATCTTCGCAGGCGCGAAAGCGTCAATTATTCGCATCGCTCGCGGGCGTTTCGGGGGCGGCCTTGGGGCTATCCTTGCTCGGGCCCTTATCCTCGAGCGGCGGCAGACCCTGCTCCTTGCGCTGCTGGTCCAGACCTACCTCGATCTTGCGGCGGATCGCGTCGGGATCGAGTTCCTCGGTGGTCTCCGCATCGTCGGTCGCGAAGGACAACGCGCGGCGCCACTGGAATTTCGCCTCGCGCTGGCGGCCCACGGCCCAGAGCACATCGCCCAAGTGGTCGTTGAGCAGCGGATCGCGCGGCTCGAGCTCCACGGCTCGCTCCATCTTCTGGGCCGCCTCTTGGTAATGGCCAAGCTTGAACAGCGCCCAGCCGAGGCTGTCGATGATGAAGCCCGCATCGGGACGCTCGGCGGCGGCCTTGCGGATCATGTCGAGCGCCTCGTCGAGGTTTTCGCCCTTGTCCACGTAGGAATAGCCCAGATAGTTCAGCACAGAGGGCTGATCGGGCGAAAGGCGCAGCGCCTCGCGGAAACCCTTCTCAGCCTCGTCCCAGTTACCCGAGCGTTCCTGCGCGATGGCGCGCGAATACCAGACGAACCAGTCCTTCGGCTCGGGTTGACCGAGCAGATCGATCGCCTTGTCATAGGCTTTCGCAGCCTCGGCAAAGCGGCTCTCGCGGCGGAGCGTATCGCCCAGAGCGGTCCAGACGCCGACGAGGTTGGGTCGGCTGCGCGACAGGTTCTCGAGCACTTCGATGGCCGCATCGTTGCGGCCCGCGCGCACCATCGATTCCGCGCGCCCGATTTCGGCGGCGTGGTAGATCGGGCTGTCGGGCTTGATATCGGCATAGGCTTCGATGGCCAGATCGTATTGGCCCTGCTGGTCGAGCATCGACGCGGTCAGCAGAGTGGCGTCATCCATGTCGGGCCGGATCATGTTGGCCAGCCGCGAATGCACCAGCGTGAACGTGTCGGGCGCATCGCCGATCAGGGCCTGCGCGACCGAGTAATAGACCTCTGCAACGCCGTCGGACGCATTGCGCACAACGTCGAAAGGCAGCGTGTCGCCCGCCTCCAGCTTGGAGCGGATATCTTTAAGCTGCGGGTCGAGATCCTTGCCGAAGCGATCCTCGATCAGCTTCAGCGCCTCCTTGTTCTTCTCGAGTTGCGAGAGCACCTCGACATGGGCCAGAACGCCGCGACGGGTCGAGGTGATCTTCTCGCCATCTTCGCCCGAGAGGATCGCATCAGCCCCCTCGTAATCGCCGACGAGCGCTAGTGCGAGCGCCTTGTGGAAACCCGCGAAGGCTGCGAGGCCCTGCTGCTTGCCGACCTCGTCGAAGGCAGCGGAGGCGTCGGACATCTTGCCGTCGCCCGCAAGCACCCAGGCCTTGGTCAGCCCGCCCACGAGCGGCCCCGGATCGGCATCGCTGTCGAGCAACTTGAGCGCGGCGCTCCAGTTCTTGTCATGCGCGTCCGCAGCGAGCACGGTCAGCGCCGCGATCTGGCTTCCGGTGCCGGCCTCGACCATCTGCTGCGCAAGCGGCGTGGCACGGTCGAAATCGGCGATCGCGATCTCTGAGACGAGCGTGGCCTCTGCCGTCGTGCCACTGGTATCGCCGCTGGCCATCAACTGGCGGTAGTAATGCGCGGCTTCGGCGAAATCGAATTGCTGCGACGCGATGCGCGCGGCGAGATAGGCCCCCGCCTCCGCAGGGCTCGGGTCATTCGCGGTGTCGCCTGCATCGCCTTTGGCAGCAGCAGTATCGGCAGCCTGCGCGGCATCCTCGGCGCTGCCGGCCGTCGGCGCATCCTGAGCGAACAGCGGCAGGGGCGCGGTGGAGCCCATCAAGAGGGCGAAGAGCGCAAGGCGCAGCGGGGTCTTAAAACTCGGCACGAAACGGTCCTCTCATTCGGGTCGAAATCGAGCGTAACGGGGCGCTGCGGGCATTACAATGAGCCGAACCACCGCACGCGGGAAGCCGCCGTTACAGACACGGCGTTGTGATGGGGGCGAGGAGCGGTGGAAACGAAAAAGGGGCCCGCAGGCCCCTTTCGCGATCACATGTTCGGGTAGTTCGGCCCGTCGCCGCCCTGCGGGGTGGTCCAGTTGATGTTCTGGCTCGGGTCCTTGATGTCGCAGGTCTTGCAGTGGACGCAGTTCTGGAAGTTGATCTGGAACTTCGCGTCGTCGCCCTCGCCGACCACCTCGTAGACGCCCGCCGGGCAATAGCGCTGCGCGGGTTCGTCATATTTCGGCAGGTTCACCGAGATCGGGATCGACGGATCCTTCAGCTTCAGGTGGCAGGGCTGGCTCTCTTCATGGTTGGTGTTCGAGAAGCTGACATTGGTCAGGCGGTCGAAGCTCAGCTTGCCATCGGGTTTGGGGTAGTCGATCGGCTTGAAGTTCTTCGCCTCGCCGGTCGCTTTCGCATCCGATTTGCCATGCTTAAGCGTGCCGAACAGCGAGAAGCCGAAGAGATCGTTGGTCCACATGTCGAGCCCGCCGAGGACGAGCGAGGGGACCATCCCCCATTTCGACCACATCGGCTTCACGTTGCGGACCTTCTTGAGGTCTTCCGCGATCGGACCGGAGCGCAGATCGGTCTCGTACTCGGTCAGCTCGTCGCCCGAACGCCCGCCCTTGATCGCGGCTGCCGCGGCTTCCGCCGCCGCGATGCCGGAGAGCATCGCGTTATGGTTGCCCTTGATGCGCGGCACGTTCACGAGCCCCGCCGAACAGCCCAGCAGCACCGCGCCCGGTACGGTCAGTTTCGGGATCGACTGCCAGCCGCCTTCCGAGATCGCCCGCGCGCCGTAAGCCACGCGCTTGCCGCCCTCCAGCAGCTCCGCAACCATCGGGTGATGCTTGAAGCGCTGGAACTCCATATAGGGGTAGAGATGCGGATTCTCGTAGTTCAGGTGCACGACGAAGCCGACATAGACCTGATTGTTGTCGAGGTGATAGATGAACGACCCGCCGCCCGCATTGCCGCCCAAAGGCCAGCCCATCGTATGGGTCACGGTGCCCTCGCGGTGCTTCTCGGGGTCGATCTCCCAGATTTCCTTCATGCCGAGGCCGAATTTCTGCGGGCAGTGACCGTCGGAGAGGTTGTGCTTCTCCATCACCACCTTGGCGAGCGAGCCGCGCACGCCCTCGGCGATCATCACGTATTTGCCACGCAGTTCCATGCCCGGCTCGTAGCCCGGGCCCTCGGTTCCATCAGGGTTCTTGCCGAATTCGCCCGCGACGACACCGGCCACCCGGTCTCCATCCCAGACGATTTCCGACGCGGCCATGCCCGGGAAAATCTCGACGCCGAGGGCTTCAGCCTGCTCGGCCATCCAGCGGCAGACATTGCCCATCGAGACGATGTATTTGCCATGGTTCGACATCAGGCGCGGCATCGGCCAGTTCGGAATGCGCATCGCTCCGGCCTCTCCGAGGACATAGAAATTGTCCTTCTTGACCGGCACGGTGATCGGCGCGCCCTTGTCCTTCCAGTCGGGGATCAGCTGATCCAACCCGCTGGTGTCGAGCACCGCGCCCGACAGGATATGCGCGCCCACTTCCGAGCCCTTCTCGAGCACGACGACCTCGAGCTCCGGGTCGATCTGTTTGAGGCGGATCGCCGCCGAAAGCCCTGCAGGCCCCGCGCCCACGATCACCACATCATATTCCATCGACTCGCGCGTCACGTCGGTCATGTCTGTCGAACCCCTTGTTGGTCGTCCTGGCTGGCGTCCTGCCTAGCCTACCTCGCGTAACGAGGCAATTGTTACGCTGCGATGCCGCGCAACAATCTTGCGCCAAATTACGCCGCCTTCCCGAACTGACGAGATCGGCAATTCGCCGCGAAAATCGCGCTGTCCACTTGACTTCCGGGGGTGAGAGCAGATTTAGATGCCCTGAATTGGGGACAGTTCCGAGTTCGGGAGCCTTCCATGGACAAACAACCGATGACGCGCGCAGGTTTTGACGCGCTCAATACAGAATTGAAAAAGCTCAAGTCCGAAGAGCGTCCCGCGATCATTGCCGCGATCGCGGAAGCGCGGGAACTGGGCGACCTCTCGGAGAATGCCGAATACCATTCGGCACGCGAGAAGCAGGGCTTTATCGAAGGCCGGATCAAGGAGCTCGAAGGGCTTCTGGGCCGTGCCGAGGTAATCGACCCGTCGAAGATGTCGGGCGCCGTGAAATTCGGCGCGACAGTGACCATCGTCGACGAGGACACTGACGAAGAGAAGACCTACCAGATCGTCGGCGAACCCGAAGCCGATCTGGAGAAGGGCAAGCTCAACATGAAGTCGCCTCTGGCGCGCGCGCTGATCGGCAAGGACGAGGGCGACTCTGTCGAGGTTCGCACGCCGGGTGGCGACAAGGCTTACGAAATCCTCAAGATCGTTTTCGCCTGACACGGACGCCCCTGCGCGGCTGCCTCTGAGCATGTGCCCGTGCGCCACTGACGGAGAGCCTGAATGGAAGGACCCGCAGAGCAGGACAAGGATCGGTTCGCCATGCCCGGCGGATCTCACCCGCCTGCCGGTCGTCCACGCCTCAAGACACGCTTTCCCGGCGCGCCGGAATGGATCGCGCTGGGGCTGAGCATCCTGTGGGTCTTCCTGGTCGCGGCCTTCTGGTTCTTCGCACCCGGGATCGCGCGCGCCGCGTCGCTGTTTGCCACCGTCAGCCTCGTCGTGGGGATGGCGGTGCCGATCGTGATGGTCTGGGTCGCCGCCGTGACCGCGCGCGCTACCCGCGAGATGCGCGCCGAAACCGCCGCGCTGCGACAATCGATCGAGGCGATGCGTACCGCCTGGCTCAATCAGCAGGCGATGCGTACCGATCAGAATGTCGAGAAGAAGCTCGACGAGATCGCTGCCGTCGCCCGTCAGGCGGAGACCACGATCGCGACCTTCGCCTCGCGCCGCGACGTGCAGGCAAGCCAGCCCTCCGCCGACCGCAAGGCGGCGCTGGTCGCGCCGCCCCCGCCCCGACCCGATGACAGCGAACCGATGCTGGCGCTCGGCACCCCGGCGGAGGACCTTCGCGCGCCGCTCTCGGTCGCGGATTTCGTCCGCGCGCTGAACTTCCCGGATTCGCCCGACGATACCGAGGGCTTCCGCGCGCTACGCCGCGCGCTCGAAGACCGTTCGACGGCAAAGCTGCTGCGCTCGGCGCAGGATGTGCTGAACCTGCTCGCGCAGGACGGCATCTACATGGATGACCTCAAACCCGACCGTGCCCGGCCCGAACTATGGCGCCGTTTTGCGCAAGGCGAGCGCGGCCGCGAGATCACCAGCCTCGGCGGCATTCGCGATCGCTCGTCGCTGGCGCTCAGCGCGGGCCGGATGCGCGGCGATACGATCTTCCGCGACGTGGCGCATCACTTCCTGCGCCAGTTCGACCGGACCTTCGCCGAGTTCGAGAAGAACGCCTCCGATCAGGACATCGCCGAGATGGCCGAAACCCGCACCGCGCGCGCCTTCATGCTTCTGGGGCGCGTCACCGGCAGTTTCGACTGAGGGGCCAGCCCCTCGGGCTTCGCCCTCACCCCCCGGGGATATTTGAGCCAATACGAAAGGGCGCGGCGGAGCCTTCAGAGCGCGCGGCGCATCAGTTGCACCGAACGGAAATCGAAGACCAGCCGCGTCAGTCGCGAACTGCGCCGCCCCGTCACCTCGAAGCCCAGCCGTTGGTACAAGGCGCGTGCGCGCAGGTTCTCGTCGATCACGTCGAGACAGAGCGCCCGGTAGCCACGCATGCGCGCCTCGTGGGACAGCGCCTCGATCAGCGCGCGCCCGATGCCTGCGCCGCGCAGTTCCGGGTGGACGGCGATCCCGTCGACCATCATTCCGCCTTCGGGCAAATCGTGGGCCAGAAGATGCAGGCAGGCGCCGCGCCAGAGCCCGCCACCGCGCCCGTAATGGCTGCGCAGATCGGCCCAGCTACCGCCGACGAAGGAGCCGCGCAGCGTGCGAAACCCGACCACCCCGACCAGCGCGCCATCGCCATCGAGCGCCGAGAGCGCGTGGCTCGGATCGATCACCTCGGCGATGAAGCCCAAGGCGCGCTGCTCCGGCCCCATCACGCGGCCGAGCTTGCCGCCGAAGGCCTGCCAGTAAAGCTCCGCCGCCGCTGCGCGATGCTCGCGTGCGAGCCCGTGCCGGATCGACACCTGGGTCACCGGGTCGCCTCAGCCAGATGCGCGGCCGCCGTGGCGAGATCCTCGGGCGTGTTGAGATTGGTGAACGGGTCTGGGCTGCCCTCGAACGCCACCCGCGTCGCCTCCGGGAAGGCCGCACGCAATCGGCGTTCGCCCGAGGCGAACAGCTCGGCTATCCGCGGCCGCTCCATGACCGGGCACAGCGCGACGCTCGGGTGGTCGCGACCGGCCGAGGCGGCGTAAGCCGCGCCGCCGGGAGCGCGCAGCCGGGCAACGAGGTCGCGGGGCAGGAAAGGTGTGTCGACGGGAACGCTGAGCAGCATATCCGCGCCCTGCTCCGCCGCCCAATCCAGCGCGCTCAGGAGCCCCGCCAGGGGGCCCTCGCCCTGCCTTTGGGGCGGATCGGGTAGAACGGGGATCGGAGCGAATCGAACCGCCGCACCATTGGCGGAGATCGCGAGCCCTGCCACCTGCGGACCGATCCGTGCTGCGACATGGGCAAATAGCGGGCGTCCGGCGAGCATCACCATCGCCTTGTCGACGCCGCCCATGCGCCGGCCCTGCCCGCCCGCAAGGATCACCGCGACCACGCGCGGCCCGACTTCTTCGCCAGCGGTCAAGATGATTGCCTCCAATACAATCGCGCGCTTTGCCTTTGCCCGCATCCTTCCCTATCTGTCCCGCAACTGAGAACGGGAGACAAGCATCATGTCGGACATGACTGCGAACGGGACGGCCCCGAAAGGCGCGGTGCGGGCCGCCTATTGGCGCGGATTTCGGCATGGCCTGCCGTTCCTTCTGGTCATCGTGCCTTTCGGCCTCCTGTTCGGCGTGGCCGCAACCAGTGCGGGGCTCGATCTGGTCCAGGTGATGGGCTTCTCGGTGATGGTCATCGCGGGCGCCGCGCAGTTCACCGCATTGCAACTGATGGGCGATCACGCGCCGGTCGTGCTGATCCTCGCAGCCTCGCTTGCGGTCAATCTGCGCATGGCGATGTATTCGGCGGCCCTCACCCCGCATTTCGGCAAGGCGAAGACGTGGCAGAAGGCGTTGGTGGCCTATTTCATGGTCGATCAGGCCTATGCGATGGCGGCCAATGAATACGAGGCCGAGCCCGACATGAGCCGCGCCGAGAAGCTGGCCTATTACGCGGGTGTCTGCTCCCCGGTCTGCCCGAACTGGTATGTCGCGACCCTTGTCGGCGCGTTGGTCGGCGCGCAGATCCCGCCGGAATTCGCGCTCGATTTCGCGGTGCCGATCACCTTTCTTGCGATGATCGGGCCGGCGCTGCGCACGTTGGCCCATGTCGCCGCGGCGGCCGTCTCGGTCGTGGGCGCACTGGCGCTGAGCTTCCTGCCCTCAGGCGTTGGGCTGATGATCGCCGCCGTCGCCGCGATGGTGACAGGCGCGCAGGTCGAGCTTTGGGTCGCGCGTAGAAAGGCGGTGCGGGAATGAACGGCTATTCGGACGCTTTGGTCTGGGGAATCATCGTCGCACTGGGGATCGGCACCTACTTCCTGCGCTATTCCTTCATGGGGTTTCTCGGCGACCGGCAATTGCCCGAATGGGCGCTGCGCTACCTGCGCTACACGCCGGTTGCGGTGCTGCCGGGGCTCGTGGCCCCGCTGGTGCTGTGGCCCGCAGGTACCGGCGGTGAGACCGACCCCGCGCGGATGATCGCGGCCTTCGCGACGCTCGGCGTCGGGATCGCGACGCGCAACACGCTGTGGGCGATTCTGAGCGGGCTCGCAGCGCTTTACCTCTCGCTGTGGCTGGTGTGAGCCGCAGCCTGCGCTGAAGGCGCAGATCGGGGACTCCAGAGAAGCCACCGAAGCGGCGAACGCGGATTGCGCGAGCAATGCACCGGGGAAACCCCGGTAACTCCATTTTGAGCCTCCAGAGGGCCGCGCCCGACCTCGGGTGGGCGCTTTCCCCGCCTATGGCAGGGTGCTTTATCTCGCAAGCCCGCAAGACACATAGACCCGCGACGACATCGCCAATGCGCCCTCCCCGGGGGAGAGGTCGGGCGCGGCCCGGGCGACTTCGCGGCTGATCCGGGCAGCCAGCTTCCAATACAAAAAGAAAAAGGCCGTGCCCGGAGGCACGGCCTTCTAACCGTCAAGGTCAGGCGATCTTACTTGATCTTGCCTTCCTTGTATTCGACGTGCTTGCGCGCGACCGGATCGTATTTGTTCACGGTCATCTTTTCGGTCATGGTGCGGGCGTTCTTCTTGGTCACATAGAAGTGCCCGGTGCCCGCCGTCGAGTTCAGACGGATCTTGATCGTCGTCGGCTTCGCCATTGTCTATCTCCTAGCTCCGGGCATCGAAAAAACTACGCACCCGCGGAATCCTTGAAGCCCGCCTTTTAGCGATGCGCGATGCGGAGTCAACCGGCAAACCGGGCCGCAAGCTGAAAATTCTTCGCCCGCGCCCCATAAAGCCGGAAGGCTCTCTCCGCTCAGATCAGCGGCTTGCCCATCGTCTCGTGGATCTGGGCGACTTTCTCCGTCTCGAGGCCCAGCGCGGCAGCCAGATTCGCCAGATATTGCTTCTCCGCCTCGGTATCGACTGTGATCGGAAGAAGCGCTGCGGAATAGACCTGCGACTTCATGTGATCCGAGGTGGCATTGGCCAGAGCGGTGATGTCGATCGGGCCGTCGAGTTCGGCCTTCACGAAGGCGATTTCCTCATCGGAGGCATCGGACAGGTGATCGAGAATGGTCTGCCGCTCTTTGTCGTCGATCTCGCCATCGGCTTTCGCGGCCTGAATCATTGCGCGGATCATCAGCTTGGCCTGATCTTCCATCATCGCGTTGACCGGCGTGCCGGAGGTCACGGCGCCGAGCATTTCCGAGATATTGCCCGCGCCCGTCTTCGCAGCGCCGGTCATGGCGCCGATCAGCGCGCCCAGTCCCGCCTCGGTCGCAGCCGTCGCGGAGGCCGCCTGAGAGCCGAATTGGCCGAACAGACCGCGCACGGTCTCCTTGCCGCCGGGCATGCCCATCTTCTCGGCCCACTCGCCCATCTGGTCACCCATACCGCCGGGTTCGCCCGCCTTGCCGAGCGCGTCCTTCATGCCGTCGAGACCGCCCATCTTGTTGAAACGCTCCACGCCCTTGGCAGCGGCGAAGCCCACCGCGAGCGTGGCCAATGTCTTCACGAAGCTCATATCATTCCCCCGAAATTCGGTTTCCTGTTGCGACAGCTTCGCGCGCGTCGGCGCGCTTGGCTAGAAAAAACTCGTGCGGCCTACAGTTTGGCGATCACGTCGGCGAGCATCTGGCGCACCTGGCTGGCGACTTCCACGAGATCGTCGTTCTCGACCGCCAGCATCGAAGCCACCGGGTCGACCGCGCTGACCTCGATCCCGTTTTCGACCTCGCGCAGGACCACGTTGCAGGGCAGCATCGCCCCGATCCGCGGCGCGAAGCCGATCGCCTCGTAGGCCAACTTCGGGTTGCAGGCACCGAGGATTTTGTAGCGCGGCATGTCCTTGTCGAGCTTGGCCTTCATCGTGGCCGAGACGTTGATCTCGGTCAGCACGCCGAAGCCCGCATCAGCCAATCCCTCGCGCACTTTCGCCTCGACCTCGTCGAATGCCCCGGTCATCACCTTGTCGATCGTATAGCCCATGGCAATCTCTCTCCCCTATTCGTCTCAGCTTTGTTTGCCTTTGCTTCGAGCGTGGTTAATTCGGTCCGAAACGCAAGTCACGATCATGGCGAGGCCTGTGCTTCAACGCGCGCTCGCTGTGCCGCAATGGCGGGAACCCGTGCGGGTGGGAGCTTGTTCCATGCCCGCGTTTTCTGGCGATAGTGGAAGCGGAATTTGCGCGGACGGCCTGTAAGCCGGATTTTGTCCCGAGGGCTCGCGCCCCCGTGGATGACCATTCCTCTCGCCCTGCGATTGCTCGCAGGGTCCAGCCGCCAACCCGGATCGCTCGGGGCGAAGCTCCCCTGCCATCACCGCAAGCGGCGCAGCACACGATCCCTATTCGGCGTTGCTCCCGGTGGGGCTTGCCGTGCCGGTCCTGTTGCCAGTCCCGCGGTGGGCTCTTACCCCACCGTTTCACCCTGACCCCGGCCGAAACCGGGGCGGTCTGTTTTCTGTGGCGCTTTCCGTCGGGTTTCCCCGCCCGGGCGTTACCCGGCACCGTTGCTTCATGGAGTCCGGACTTTCCTCGGGCACCCGGCTGCCCGCATTGCGCGGGGCTACGAGCGCTCGCGGCCATCCAGCCATCCGCGCAAGGCAGCAGATAGACATTCGCACTCATGCGGTCAATCGCCCGGATGGGCGCACCGCGCGCGCCCGTAGCCGGGCCGAGAGCGCCAGCCATCCATCACGAGGACGTGAAATTTGCGGAGCGATCCGTGCAATCGCTTGCTTTTCGACCCCGGCACGTCGAGGCTGAGCTTCCATTGAAGTGAAAGGGAGATCACGATGGACAAGGGAGGACTGCGCCTCGGGCTCGCGCTCGCGGCGATGGTTTGGGCGTTGCCCGCGATGGCGAACGAGAAGATCGCGATTCAGGTCAACAGCGCCGACCCACAAGTGATGAACATGGCGCTCAACAACGCGCTCAACATGATCCAATACTACAAGGACCAGGGCGAAGACGTGCAGATCGAGCTGGTCACCTACGGGCCCGGTCTCAACATGCTGCGCGCCGATACCTCGCCGGTGAAAGCCCGGATCGAGGAAATGGCGATGCTGGGCCAGCCGATCCATTTCCGCGCCTGCGCCAACACGCTCGCCGGTATGACGAAGAAGCTCGGCAAGGAGCCTCCGATGGTCGAAGAGGCGGAGATCGTCCCGTCCGGCGCGGCCTACCTCGTCGATCTGCAGCGCGACGGTTACGCCTATCTGCGCCCCTGACGGACGAGAGCGCGGGCAGCACCACGCATCCCGCGCACTCCACTCTGAATTGCGCCCCAGATCGCCCCGCTCGGCCTTCCGAGCGGGGCGGCTTACGTTGCAGGCAGGGCTGTTTGATTGACCCCCCGGCAGGATCGGCTATCCTCTTGACAAACAAGAGCAGTAACGGGCCCGCATGACCGCCCTTTCCGAATATGAGCGCCTCGAGGCGATCGGCATATGGCGTCCCGATGCGGACGCACAACGCCGCGAGGTGATCCTCTCGCTGGGCGACGCGACGCTTGTGCTGTCGGAGGTGCGCTCCGGCACGGCACTCGCACATTGGTCGCTGCCCGCGATGCACCGTCGCAATCCCGGCAAGCGCCCCGCGATCTTCGCCCCATCCGAGGAGCCGGGCGAAGAGCTCGAGGTCGAAGACGAAACGATGATCGCCGCGATCGAGAAGGTTCACGCGATGATCGCCGCACAGCGCCCGCATCCGGGGCGGCTGCGCGGCGTGCTCATCGGGGCGGTTCTGCTGGCAGTCGGCGCGGTGGCGCTGTTCTGGCTACCCTCGGCGCTGGTCGATCATGCCGCGCGCGTCGCACCCCAGGCAAAGCGCGTCGAGATCGGGCGTAAGCTGCTGTCGGAGATGGTAAAGATGACGGGCGCTGCCTGTCACAGCCCCGCCGGCGATCGCGCGCTCTCGGCCCTCGCCGAGCGACTGCCCGGACAATCGGCGATCGCGGTCCTGCCGCAGGCGCTCGAAGGGGCGCGGCTGTTGCCCGGCGGGATGACCGTGGTCGGTCGCGACACGATCAACGGGCCGGACACCCCCGAGGTCGTCGCGGGCTACATCATCGCCGCGCAGAACAGCGCCGCCGGAGAACGCCCGCTGCACCGGATGCTCGACCGTCTCGGGCCCGCGGCGGCGCTGCGGCTGCTGACGACGGGCGACCTTCCCGAGAGCGGACTGGCCGAATATGCGCAGGACCTGTTGCAGCGTCCACCTGCTCGCGCCGATGGCGACACGCTTCTGCGCGCCTTCCGCGAGGCCGGGGTCAGCGCGACGCCCTACGCCTACGCGCTCGACCCGACCGGAGAGTCCGTGCTGGGCCTGATCGAGGCCGATCCGTTCAAGGGCCAGCCCGCGCCGAAGCCGGTTCTCGAAGATGCGCAATGGGTGGCCCTGCAGGATATCTGCTCAGCGCAATGAAAAACGGCCCCGAAGGGCCGCTCGATCTTGCTTCGGTCGTCATACTTCCTCAGCGCACGAGCGCATCGGGAAAGCCCGCTCGACGCGCCGAGGCCAGCGCCGAGTTCAGCTTCGCGGTATCGTAGAACGGCCCGGCATAGACCACAGTCAGCTCCTGCGTCTTGGACGTCGCGACCGGCAGGCCCAGCGCCTGCAGACGCTTCGTCGCGGTCGCAACATTCGCGACATTGGCGAAGCTGCCGACCTGCACATATTGCTTGCCGTTCGAGCCGACCGGCGCGACCGATTTGTTCGACACAGTGACGGTCGGCACCACCACGATCCGGGTTCTTGGCACCGGCGGGTGAGAGCTTTCGACATAGACCTGATCGGGCGTCGCGGTGGGCCGTAGCTGCATCGGCGTCTCCTCGGTCCAGCGCGCCCGCATCTGTTCGTTGCCCTGGACGGTGCGTGGACCGCGATAGGGGTTGAGGCGCCCGTCCTCGAAGGCATTCGTCCAGCCGTTCTCCGGCTGGGGCGCGCGGGTTACGATCGGGGCGAGCCCACCGACGCTCACCCTGTGCGACACGCGCGCGCTGCCGCGCGGCGCGGGCGGGGACGCAGGGGTCGGCGAATAGGGAGCGCGCGTTGCCACCTTCGCCCGGGTGGCAGGTTTCGCGGTTGCAGGCTTCGCCGCCAGCGTCACAGTAGGCTTGTAGCCGCAGACGATGCCGCGGTCGCTATTCATTCGTGGCACCCAGCGCACGGCGCCACCATAGTCGGCGCGCACGAAGACGCAGCCCTCGCTGTCGACATATTGCGGCTCGGTATAGCTTGCCGGGGGCATCTCGGCGGGCGCATATTGCTGCGCCCGCAATTCCGATGCGAAGCCTCCCAGCCCCAGCGTGAGAATTGCGGCCAGACCGACCGCTGCTCCTGCGTTCAATCGCATATACAACCCCTAAACTATCTAGGGGGAGGATAGCCGGGTTTTCCTTTGAGTAAAGGACGTTGCCCTTACTTCGTCCCGAACATCCGGTCGCCCGCGTCGCCCAGACCCGGCACGATATAGGCGTGCTCGTTGAGCTTCTCGTCGAGCGCGGCGGTCACGATCGGCACGTCCGGGTGCGCCTCTTTCATGCGCGCGACGCCCTCGGGGGCGGCCAGCAGGCACATGAAGCGGATGTTCTTCGCGCCCTTTTCCTTGATCAGGTCGATCGCCGCGACCGAGGAGTTGCCGGTGGCCAGCATCGGGTCGACCACGATGGTCAGACGATCTTCGAGCTCGCTCGGCAGCTTGCAGTAATACTCGACCGGCTTCAGCGTCTCGGGGTCACGGTAGAGACCGACGAACCCCACGCGCGCCGCCGGCACCAGTTCCAGCACCCCATCCAGCAGACCGTTGCCCGCCCGCAGGATCGAGACCAGCGCGAGCTTCTTGCCCGCGAGGATCGGCGCGTCCATTTCCTGAAGCGGCGTCTCGATGTTCTTCGAGGTCAGCTCCAGCTCCGACGTGATCTCGTAGGCCAGCAGCAGGCTGATCTCGCGCAGCAGACGGCGGAAGGACGCGGTCGAGGTGTCCTTCTCGCGCATCAGGGTCAGTTTGTGCTGCACCAGCGGATGTTTGACGACGGTCAGATGGTCACTCATGGTCTTGTCCCTCACAGAAAGCTTTTGCCCGGCCCTTGCGCCGGAATGTTCAGATGCGTGGCGAGCGAGGCCGCTAGGTCGACATAGCCCACATTCCCCACGCTGCGCGACCCGATACCCGGGCCCGCGCCCAGAACAGGCACGCGTTCGCGGGTGTGATCGGTGCCGCGCCAGCTTGGATCATTGCCGTGATCGGCGGTGAAGATCGCCAGATCGCCCGGTTGCAGGCGGTCGAGAAATTGCTCCGCCACCGTGTCGAACCATTCCAGCGCGCGGGCATAACCCGAGATGTCGCGGCGATGGCCGTAGAGGCTGTCGAACTCGACGAAATTGGCGAAGGTGAGCGAGCCCTCCTCAGCCTCACCCGTCAGCCGGATCAGGTGATCGGCCAGATCGGCATCGCCCTTGCCCTTGTGCAGATGGGTGATGCCGCGATGCGAGAAGATATCCCCGATCTTGCCGATCGCATGTGTCACGCGGCCCGCGTCATAGGCCCAGTCCAGTAGCGTCGGAGACGGTGCCGGGATCGCGTAATCGCGGCGGTTCGGCGTGCGGGCGAACTCGCCATTCTCGCCGCTGAACGGCCGCGCAATCACACGCCCCACCTTCATCGCATGCAGCGTCGGCGCGAGCCCCTCGCAGAGCTTCAGAAGGCGGTCGAGGCCGAAATGTTCTTCATGGGCTGCAATCTGGAACACACTATCGGCAGAGGTGTAACAGATCGGCCAGCCGGTACGGATATGCTCGTCGCCCAGTTCCTCGATGATGTTCGTGCCCGAGGCGTGGCAATTGCCCAGGATGCCGTCGGTACCCGCGATCTCGCAGGCTTTCGCGACGAGATCCGGCGGGAAGCTGTTAACCTTGTCCGGGAAGTAATGCCATTCCCACGGCACCGGCACACCTGCCAGTTCCCAATGGCCCGAGGGCGTGTCCTTGCCGGGAGAGACCTCGGTGGCCGCGCCCCAGAGCCCGACAGGTTCAGTCATCAGCCCCGGCGCATCCTCGCCCGAGGCGAGCTTCACCGCAGCGCCCAGCCCCAGACCGGCCAAAGTCGGCATCTTCAGCGGCCCCGAGCGGCCCTCCTCTGCCCGTCCTTCGGCGCAGGCCTGCGCGATATGGCCCACGGTATTCGCGCCCGTATCCGGCGCGCCGTCGTTGAAGAAACGATCCGCATCGGGCGCGCCGCCGATCCCGACGCTGTCCATGACGATCAGAAAGGCGCGGCTCATTGCACATCCTCCGGGCCGATACGTTCGTGGATCAGGGGCGGCTCTTCGGGGGCCTCGTCGCTCAGCTCGATCGCAGCCAGAAGGGCCGCTTCGGCGGCATCGGCGTCGCGATCATTCGCGGCATGGATCGTCACCAGCGGTTCGCCCGATGTCACGTCGTCGCCCAGCGAGACGATCTCCCACAGCCCGACCGAGGGATTGATCCTGTCGGTGCCGACCAGACGCCCGCCGCCCAGATGCACCACCGCTTCGCCCACCGCGCGGGTGTCGATGCGGCCGACGAAGCCTGCGCGCGGCGCCTCCACGGCGCGGATCACCGGGGCGGAGGGCAGTCGGTCGGGGAAACGTTCGACGAAATCGCTCGGGCCACCCAACGCGGCGACCATCTTGCCGAACACCTCGACCGCGCGCCCGTTGCTGAGCACCTCGTCGATCCGCGCCGTGCCGTCGACCGCGTCCTTGGCCAACCCCGCGAGAACCAACGCCTCGCCGCCCAGAGCCGCGGTCACGTCCCAAAGCGCCTCGTTCACACCGGTGCCGGTCAGCGTCTCCATCACCTCGATCACTTCCAGCGCATTGCCCGCCGAATGGCCGAGCGGCTGGTCCATGTCGGTGATCAGCGCCGTGGTCTTGCAGCCCGCACCGTTCGCGGTGGCGACGAGGCTCTGCGCAAGCGCCTTCGCATCCTCGGGCCGCGCCATGAACGCGCCCGAGCCGACCTTAACGTCGAGGATCAGCCCTTCGAGCCCGGCGGCCAGCTTCTTCGACAGGATCGACGCGGTTATCAGGTCGATGCTCTCGACCGTGCCCGAGATGTCGCGGATCCCGTAGAGGCGCTTGTCGGCCGGGGCGATCTCGCCCGTCGCGCCGACGATGGCGCAGCCGACCTCGCCCACGACCTTGCGCAACGCGCCGATACCGGGGGTCGCGTCATAGCCGGGGATCGCTTCCATCTTGTCGAGCGTGCCGCCGGTATGGCCCAAGCCCCGTCCCGAGATCATCGGCACGTAGCAGCCACAGGCCGCCAGCGCGGGCGCAAGCAGCAGCGAGACGGAATCCCCTACCCCGCCGGTCGAGTGTTTGTCGATCACCGGGCCGGGCATGTCCCAGCGCAGAACCTCGCCGGAATCGCGCATCGCCTGCGTCAGCGCCACACGACCGTCGGTGCCGATACCTTTCAGCAGGACGGCCATCGCGAAGGCCCCCGCCTGCGCATCGGAGACCGAGCCGTCGGCCAGACTGCGCGCGAACCATTGGGCTTGATCTGCGCTCAAGCTTTTGCCGTCGCGCACCGATTGGATAATGCTGCGGGCATCCATCAGGTGTTTTCCATATGGCTCATATCGAAGCGACCGGGCAGCAGATCGCCCACCGTCGTATCGAGTCGCTCGCCCTCGGTCGTGGCCAGCGTCACCGGCGTGTCGTGACGAGCGAATTCCGCCAGCTTCTGACGGCAGCCGCCACAGGGCGGGACCGGCGTCGGGCTGTCGGCAATCACGGCGACCTCGGTGATCTCGGTCTCGCCCGCGGCCACCATCGCGGCGATCGCGCCGGCCTCGGCACAGGTGCCTTCGGGATAGGCCACGTTCTCGACATTCACGCCGCTATAGACGGTGCCGGACGCCCCGCGCACCGCCGCACCGACCTTGAATTTCGAATAGGGCGCATAGGCGTTTTCGCGCACCTGACGGGCAGAATCGAGCAGCGACATCGGCGGTCTCCGGTCCGTGGCCGGAGCGTAAAATTTGTCCAGCCGGTTGAGTTCTCCCGATCCTGCGCCGCACCTGCTCCGGATGCAAGCGCTCACCTCGCGCTACCCGTCCGCCTCGCGCGGAGTTCATGCCGCGACGTAATTCGCAGGGGTTGCAATCACTCCCGTCGTGCTATCTAGAACGACGGGAGAATCGCGCGCGAAAAATTAGTTTAGCGCTAAACCAGTTCGGGGAGGATCTCATGGAAGAGGCGCGTCAGGACACCCTGCGTCAGTCGGCACTGGAATATCACGCCAAGCCGAAACCCGGAAAACTGGAAATTCGTGCGACGAAGCCGCTCGCGAACGGCCGCGATCTGGCCCGCGCCTATTCGCCCGGCGTGGCCGAGGCGAGCCTCGCCATCAAGGAAGATCCCGACACCGCGCATGACTACACCGCGCGGGGCAACCTGGTGGCTGTCGTCACCAACGGCTCGGCGGTGCTGGGTCTGGGCAATATCGGCCCGCTCGCCGCGAAACCGGTGATGGAAGGCAAAGCGGTTCTGTTCAAGAAATTCGCCAATATCGACGCGTTCGACATCGAGGTGAACCAGAACGACCCCGAGAAGCTGGCCGAGATCGTCTGCGCGCTCGAGCCCTCTTTCGGCGCGATCAACCTTGAAGACATCAAGGCGCCCGACTGCTTCATCGTGGAGAAAATCTGCCGCGAGAAGATGAACATCCCGGTCTTCCACGACGACCAGCATGGCACCGCGATCGTTGTGGGGGCAGCCGCGACCAACGCGCTGCGCATCGCGAAGAAGAACTTCGAGGACATCAAGATCGTCTCGACGGGCGGCGGGGCGGCGGGCATCGCCTGTCTCAACATGCTGCTGAAGCTGGGCGTGAAGCGCGAGAACGTCTGGCTCTGCGATATCGAAGGGCTGGTCTACAAGGGCCGCGAAGCTGACATGACGCCGCAGAAGGCCGAATTCGCGCAGGACAGCGATCTGCGCACGCTCGACGAGGTGATCGAAGGCGCGGACATGTTCCTCGGCCTTTCCGGTCCCGGCGTGCTGAAGCCCGAAATGGTGCAGAAGATGGCAAAGCAGCCAATCATCTTCGCGCTGGCGAACCCGAACCCGGAAATCCTGCCCGATCTCGCCCGCGAGGTCGCCCCCGACGCGCTCATCGCGACTGGGCGCAGCGATTTCCCGAACCAGGTCAACAACGTGCTGTGCTTCCCGTTCATCTTCCGGGGCGCGCTGGATGTGGGCGCGACGACGATCAACGACGAGATGCAGATCGCCTGCGTCGAAGGGATTGCCAAACTCGCGCGGCAGACCACCTCCGCCGAAGCCGCCGCCGCCTATCGCGGAGAGAAACTCACCTTCGGCGTGGACTACCTGATCCCCAAGCCGTTCGACCCGCGGCTGATCGGCATCGTCGCCTCCGCTGTGGCGAGAGCCGCGATGGAGACCGGCGTGGCGACCCGCCCGCTGGAAGATCTCGATGCCTACAAGGTCCAGCTCGACAGTTCGGTATTCAAATCGGCCCTGCTGATGCGTCCTGTCTTCGACGCCGCTGCGACTGTGAGCCGCCGTATCGTTTTCGCCGAGGGCGAGGACGAGCGAGTGCTGCGCGCCGCCAACGCGATGATCGAGGAAACCACCGACACGCCGATCCTGATCGGTCGTCCCGACGTGATCGAGATGCGCTGCGAACGGGCTGGCCTGCCGCTCGATCTCGGCGCGGTCGAGATCGTGAACCCGGAGAACGACCCGCGTTACCGCGACTATTGGGGCACCTATCACGAGCTGATGGCCCGCCGCGGTGTCACGCCCGACCTTGCGCGTGCGATCATGCGCACCAACTCCACCGCGATTGCCGGCGTTATGGTCCATCGCGAGGAAGCGGATTCGCTGATCTGCGGCACATTCGGGCAGTATCTGTGGCACCTGAAATACGTGCGCGAAATCCTTGCCCGCGACGGGCTCCATCCTCAGGGCGCGCTGAGCCTGATGATCCTGGAGGACGGCCCGCTTTTCGTGGCCGACACCCACGTCCATCACGCGCCGACGCCGGAGCAGATCATGGAAACGGTCTGCGGCGCGGCGCGGCACGTCTCGCGCTTCGGGCTGAAGCCGAAGATCGCGCTGTGTTCGCATAGCCAGTTCGGCAATCTCGACAGCGACTCGGGCGAGCGGATGCGCGCCGCGATGAATCTGCTGATCCAGCGCGAGGTGAATTTCGACTTCGAAGGCGAAATGCATGTCGACGCGGCGCTCGACCCCGACACCCGCGCCCGCCTGATGCCGAATTCGCGCTTCGAGGGGGCGGCCAACGTGCTGGTCTTCGCCAATACCGATGCGGCGTCGGGCGTGCGCAACATCCTCAAGATGAAAGCGGGCGGTCTGGAAGTCGGGCCGATCCTGATGGGGATGGGCAACAAGGCGCATATCGTCACGCCCTCGATCACCTCGCGCGGCCTCCTGAACATGTCGGCCATCGCAGGCACGCCGGTGGCGCATTACAGCTGAGTCGCACTCGCCAGCGAAATTTGCAAACCCCCACGAGGGTGCAAATAACCTGAAAACTCGCCCGCAGTTTGCAAAAGTTTGCGGGCGATTTGTCGCGGTTTCTGCAAATTTCTTGGCAGGGCAACCGATTGTGCGCGGTAACATTCTTGCGTCAGCCGTTTCCGCTCCGTAACACATCTCCAAATTCCTGAGGAGGAGATGTTCGCATGGGCTACAAAGAGGTCTATTCCGCCTGGCAGGCCGATCCCGAGAAATTCTGGATGGACGCCGCCGAGAAGATCGACTGGGACGAGAAGCCCTCGAAGGCCCTGTTTGACGGGAACGCGCCGCTCTACGAGTGGTTCTCGGACGGGATGGTCAATACCTGCTGGAACGCGGTCGACCGCCATGTCGAGGAAGGACGTGGCGATCAGATCGCGATCATGCATGAAAGCCCGATCACCCACTCGACCAAGGGCATCACCTACAAGGAATTGCAGACCCGCGTTGCCTCGCTGGCGGGCGCGCTGAAGATGCGCGGCGTCGAGAAGGGCGATCGCGTCATCATCTACATGCCGATGATCCCCGAGGCGCTGGAGGCGATGCTCGCCTGCGCCCGGATCGGCGCGGTCCATTCGGTCGTGTTCGGCGGCTTCGCAGCGCATGAACTCGCGGTGCGGATCGACGACTGCACCCCCAAGGCGATCATCGCGGCCAGCTGTGGTCTCGAGCCGGGCCGCACAGTGCATTACAAGCCGCTTCTCGACGAGGCGATCGAGCAGGCCGAGCACAAGCCGGAATTCTGCGTCATCTTCCAGCGCGAACAGGAAGTGGCGAAGCTGATCGAGGGGCGCGACTTCTCGTGGCACGGTTTCCAATATGGCGTGAAGCCCGCAGACTGCGTGCCGGTCGAAGGCAACCACCCGGCCTATATCCTCTACACCTCGGGCACGACCGGACAGCCGAAGGGCGTCGTGCGCCATACCGGCGGCCATCTCGTCGCGCTGCAATGGTCGATGAAGAACATCTACAATATCGAGGCGGGCGACCGCTTCTGGGCGGCGTCCGATGTCGGCTGGGTCGTGGGTCACTCCTACATCTGCTACGGCCCGCTGATCGCAGGCGCCACCACGGTGGTGTTCGAAGGCAAGCCGATCGGCACGCCGCATCCGGGCGTATTCTGGCGGATTATTCAGAACAACCGCATCAAGAGCTTCTTCACCGCCCCCACGGCGCTGCGTGCGATCAAGCGCGAAGACCCGAATGGCGAGTGGATCAAGCGCTATGCGCTGCACGACCTGCAGGCACTCTACCTCGCAGGCGAACGGGCCGATCCCGCGACCGTCGAATGGGCGCAGAAACATCTTGGCGTGCCGGTGGTCGATCACTGGTGGCAGACCGAGACCGGCTGGGCCATCGCCGCAAACCCGATCGGGATCGAGGAACTGCCGACCAAGGTGGGCAGCCCCTCGGTGCCGATGCCGGGCTATGACATTCAGGTGCTCGACGAGGGCGGCCATCCGGTCGGGGCGGGCCAGCTCGGCGCCATCGCGATCAAGCTGCCGCTGCCTCCGGGCACGCTGCCGACGCTGTGGAATGCCGAGGCGCGCTTCAAGAAGGCGTATCTCGAACAGTTCCCCGGCTATTACGAGACGGGCGACGCGGGCTATGTCGACGAAGATGGCTATCTCTACATCATGGCGCGCACCGATGACGTGATCAACGTCGCCGGTCACCGCCTCTCGACCGGCGCGATGGAGGAGGTTCTCGCAGGGCATCCCGACGTCGCCGAATGCGCCGTGATCGGCGTGGCGGACGAGCTTAAGGGGCAGACGCCGCTGGGCTTCCTGTGCCTCAGTTCTGGCTGCAACCGCCCGCATGAAGAGATCGTCAAGGAATGCGTGAGCCGCGTGCGCGAACAGATAGGTCCGGTCGCGGCCTTCAAGCTCGCCACTGTGGTGGATCGGCTGCCAAAAACCCGCTCTGGCAAGATCCTTCGCGCGACGATGGTGAAGATCGCGGACGGGCAGGAGTGGAAAATGCCTGCCACCATCGACGATCCGGCGATCCTCGACGAGATAACCGAGGCGCTCAAGGGGCTCGGTTATCCCCGAAAGTAAGGCAAGCTTATAATAAGCGTCGCTGATTGTGAGAGACGCGAATAGGCACCACTTTAGAAGTTTACGCGAAAGTTAAGAAGCCGCATCCACAATGGGTGCGGCTTTACGTTATTGTTTATGCTATCAAAGATTGATTTGAGAACCGCACCCCGGAATCATCCATCGAGGGGTTATTTTGATGAACCGAGAGCTACCAGACCCCGCTGACCAAGCCCCTCTCGCGACATCGCGATGCGATCGGGGGCCTCTATGGCAGCACGATCTGCGCGCCGCGCTTGCCGATGTGATGTGCGGATTGGACGCGGCGCTCGCCGATCCCGGCGGGCGAGGCATGCATGGGCAACTCCAACGCGCACGCGAAGCGGCGAACGATCTCGCTCAGCTGATCGATCTGGACGACGCGGTGGCGGGTGCGCCCGTGGTCCAGAGCGATGACGCAGCCGATCGGGGCACCCCCTCCGAGACACCGCCCTTGGTCATCGCCGATGCGCTTGAACGTGTGCGCCGTCGCTGGACCAGCGCGGCCTCCGGTCGCGGCATGGCGCTCGCAGTTCATATGTCCCCCGATATTCCGCCGGTGCTGGCGATCGACCGCGTGCCGCTCACCCGCATCTTCGCCAACCTGATGCGCAACGCACTGTGCTATGCGCAGCGTGGCACGATCCATCTGTCGCTTGACTTCGACCAAGCCGAGGGGCTTTTGCTGACCGTGCGGGACGAGGGGGATGGCTTTCCCGCCGAACGCCTCAGCGATCCGGCATGCGCGGGGCAACGCAGCGAGACCGCGACGTTCCGCAGTCCAGAAGGGCAAGGCCTGGGGCTCGCGATCTGCCACGCGCTGGTGGCGGAGGCCGGCGGCCGGATCGAACTCGCCAACGCACCGGAAGGCGGCGCCGAAATTCGCGTGTCGCTTCCCGCCCGTCCCGTCGATATCGGCTCCACGATGCCAGACGCTCCGCTGCCCGATCTCAGCGGATGGAACGTGCTCGTCGCGGACGACAGCGAGACGAGCCGCGCCTTGCTCGAACAGTTCCTGAGCGCGTTGGGCGCGCAAGTGACAGGGTTGAGCAACGGCGACACCGCCGCTGCCCAGTTATTGACCGAACGGTTCGATCTCGCGGTGCTGGACATCGAGATGCCGGGTCTCCGCGGCACCGAGGTGATTGCGGCTATTCGCCGCTCCGGGCTGCCTTGGGCGGACCTTCCGATCATTCAGTGTAGCGGCCATCGCGGAGCTCAGATGGGTGGGGCCGATGCCTGCCTCCTCAAGCCGATGCTGGGTCTGCAGCCGATCCTGCGCGCTCTGGAAGACGCCGGCTGCACGACGACGGTGCCGCGGGTGACCACACCGCCGCGCGGTCTGCTCGCGCACCTGCGCCTGACCGAGAAGGCGCTGCCGGAAGGGCTCGGGCGCGAGTTGATCGCCGATCTCGAGACGGTACGTCACGGACTCTCGCTCGCGTTGCCCCCTTTCGACCTCTGCGCCCTGCAATTACTTAGTCATAAGCTCAGTGCCGTGGCTGGAGCCGCCGGTGACACACCCCTGTCGCGGCAAGCACGGGCGCTTGACAGCGCTACCCGTCATGGGACTTATGAAGATATTCAAACCCTTGGCCGTGTCGCCCTCATTTTCATCGACCGGCTGATCGCCACCACTCGAAATAATTTGAACACGAAGACTGATTTACAGCATGAGACCCAGTGACTCCGATACGAAGACCCCGGACAGCGAGACGCACGGGGGGACGGACGACCAGCCTTACGCGTCAGGCCGACGCGCGCGGGACGGCGAAGACACAGAAGCCGATCATTTCCTTCTGATCGAAGATGTCGGATCGCTGCGCGCGATCTACGACGCTTATCTGCGCAATGCCGGCTTCGTCACCCATCTCGCGGCAAGCGCCGAGGAAGGGATGCGCATCTTCCGCGAGAACCCGATCCGCATGGTTCTGCTCGATCTGATGCTGCCCGACCGTGATGGTGATGAGCTGATCGCGGAGATGCTGGCCCTCCGCCCCTACACGGCGATTATCGCGGTCACCGCCGACCGGTCGATCGATCGCGCGGTGCGAGCGATGCAGGAGGGCGCGATCGACTTTCTCGTCAAACCGATCGACGAACCGCGCTTCCGAAGCGCCATCGAGAGCGCGCGCAGCCTGTCGCTGCGAGCGGATGCCAACGATGCGAACGCGGTCGAAGCGACGGTCGGGGAGTTCATCGGCAGCGCGCCGAAGATGCGCGCGCTCTATGCCCGGACCCGCGCCGCCGCCCGCTCGACCGCGCCGGTCTATATCTGGGGCGAGAGCGGCACCGGCAAGGAACTCTGCGCCCATGCGGTTCACAGCACGAGCCCCCGCGCCGACGGCCCCTTCGTCGCGCTTGATTGCGGCGCCCTGCCCGCGGAACGGATCGACAGCGAGCTGTTCGGTCACAGCCGCGGCGCCTTCCCCGGCGCCTTGGAAGACAAACCCGGTGCGCTCCATGACGCAGATGGTGGCACTCTGTTGCTCGACAATATCGGCGAGCTCGCTCCCACCGCGCAGATCAAGCTGCTGCGATTTTTGCAAAGCGGCCAGATCAAACCGCTCGGTGCCAGCCAGGCGATTGACGTCAACGTGCGTATCGTCTGCGCCGCCACCAGTTCGCCGACGGCACTGCTGCAAAGCGGCGCGATCCGCGAAGACCTCTATTACCGGCTAGTGGTGCTCGCGATTGAGATGCCGCCGCTGAGGATGCACCGGCAGGATATCGGCCCTCTGGCGCGGATGGCGCTGGAGCGGTTCGCCTCCGAGGAAGATCGCTGCTTCAGCGAGATCGAGCCCGAAGCGATCGCCCGTCTTGAAGACCGCCCCTGGCCCGGCAACGTGCGCGAACTCATGAACGTGATCCGCGCGACGATCGTCATGCATGAGGGGCCGGTGCTGCGCGCCCATATGCTTCCGGAGTTCGACCCGACGATGGCCGCCGCCGCCGCGCCCGCCGCGCAAGCCGCCGATCCCTTCGCGAACCGCACCCTGGCAGAGATCGAGCGCGCCGCGATCGAAGCCGCGATAGACCGCCATGACGGATCTATCCCGCGGGCGGCGCTGGAACTGGGGGTCGCGCCCTCTACGATCTATCGAAAGCGCGATGCGTGGCTGTCGAAGGACTGAGCGTCAGGCGAATTGCTCGCGCATCAATCGCTCTTCGAGACCGTGGCCGGGATCGAAGAGGATGCAATGCTCGATCTCCGGCTCGGAGCGCACCTCGACCCATTTGACCGGCTTGACCGATCGGCTGTCCGCATCGGCCATGACCGGTCGCTTGTCGGATTCCAGAATGTCGAAGCGCACGAGCGCGGAGGATGGCAGGATCGCGCCCTGCCAGCGACGTGGCCGGAAGCTCGCGATGCCGGTCAGCGCCAGCACGTCGGAGCCGATCGGCAGGATCGGCCCGTGGGCGGAGAAGTTGTAGGCGGTCGATCCGGCCGGGGTGGAGACGATCGCGCCGTCGCAGACCAGTTCTTCCATCCGCACCTTGCCGTTGATCGAGATCTTCAGCTTCGCGGCCTGCGGACCCGCGCGCAGCAGCGAGACCTCGTTGATGGCGAGCGCCTCATGCAGCATCCCGTCTTCTGTCTCGGCTTTCATCGACAGCGGATTGATCACCGCCTGCTCCGCCGCCTCCAGCCGCTCTGGCAGATCGTCGGCGACATAGTCGTTCATCAGGAAGCCGACCGAGCCGCGGTTCATCCCGTAGACCGGCAACCCCGTGCCCTCGTGGAGGCATTGCAGCATGAACCCGTCACCGCCAAGCGCCACGATCACATCGGCCGCATAGCGCGGCACCTGCCCGTAACGCGCCACCAGATCCTCGAGCGCCTTCTGCGCCGTCTCGGCATGGGAGGCTGCGAAATGGATATGGGTAAATTGCTTCGCCACCGCGCCGTCCTCCTGCTTGTCCAAGGTGTTGCAAGGGCTTGGACGAAAGACAAGCGTCAATCCGGCGCGGAAATGACCGATTTGGTCGTTTGTCTGCTTTCAGCCCTGCGAAATCTGCGCTAAACGGTCGGCGACCGGATCTTTGCGAGGAATGGCCATGAAAGACCAACGCGATGCGGGCTTCTTCACCGAAAGCCTCTCCAGCCGTGACCCCGAACTGTTCAAGTCGATCACCGATGAACTCGGTCGCCAGCGCGACGAGATCGAACTGATCGCCTCGGAAAACATCGTCTCGAAGGCGGTGATGGAGGCGCAGGGTTCGGTGATGACGAACAAATACGCCGAAGGGTACCCGGGCAAGCGCTACTACGGCGGTTGTCAATATGTCGACGTCGCGGAGAACCTCGCGATCGACCGCGCCAAGCAGCTCTTCGGCTGCGAATTCGCGAACGTCCAGCCGAACTCGGGCAGCCAGGCGAACCAGGGCGTGTTCACCGCGCTTCTGAAACCCGGCGACACCATCCTCGGCATGAGCCTCGATGCGGGCGGCCACCTGACCCACGGCGCCAAGCCGAACCAGTCGGGCAAATGGTTCAACGCGATCCAGTACGGCGTGCGCAAGCAAGACAGCCTGCTGGACTACGAGCAGGTCCGTGAACTCGCGCTGGAGCACAAGCCGAAGCTTATCATCGCCGGTGGCTCGGCCATCCCGCGCCAGATCGACTTCGCCAAGTTCCGCGAAATCGCGGACGAGGTCGGCGCCTACCTGATGGTCGACATGGCCCACTTCGCGGGCCTCGTGGCGGGCGGTCAGCACCCCTCGCCCTTCCCCTATGCCGATGTCGCGACCACCACGACGCACAAGACGTTGCGCGGTCCGCGTGGCGGCATGATCCTCACCAACAACGAGGAGATTGCGAAGAAGGTGAACTCTGCGATCTTCCCGGGCATTCAGGGCGGTCCGCTGATGCATGTCATCGCCGGCAAGGCCGTGGCCTTCGGCGAAGCGCTGCGCCCCGAGTTCAAGAACTACGCAGCCCAGGTCGTGAAGAACGCTCAGGCGCTGGCCGACGAGCTGATGAAGGGTGGCCTCGACATCGTCACCGGCGGCACCGACACCCACGTGATGCTGGTCGACCTGCGCCCGAAAGGCGTGAAGGGCAACGCGACCGAGAAGGCTCTGGGCCGCGCGCACATCACCTGCAACAAGAACGGCATCCCGTTCGACCCGGAAAAGCCGATGGTCACCTCGGGCATCCGTCTGGGCACCCCGGCGGGCACGACCCGTGGCTTCGGCGAAGAAGAGTTCCGCGAGATCGCACGCCTGATCGTCGAAGTGGTCGACGGGCTCGCTGCGAATGGCGAAGAGGGCAATGGCGAGGTCGAAGCGGCCGTGAAGGCCAAGGTCTCGACCCTGCTGAGCGGCTTCCCTATCTACCCCGAACTCTGATCCGGATTCGAGATCACGACGAAGGCCCCCGCGTTCCGGGGGCCTTTTTTCATGTGGGAGATTGCGGGCGGATCAGATCGCCCCGGTCCAGACCATCGCCGCCAGCAAGGTGCCGCCCACGATCACCACGATCACCGCGATCGACGTGGCGAGGCCAAGCGCCGCTGAGCGCAACCGCTCTGCCGCGCCCAGCGGTTCGAGATAATCGCGGCAGGTCGCGAAGGCCGCCTCCACCCGGCGGGCATCCAGTTGTCGGGCGATCTTGGGGGCCTGCATCTTGCGCTCGGCATCGATCAGCACCAGCGCCGCCTTGCGCACCTTGCGCGGCAGCGCCCGGGCCCGCGAGGCGACCCGCGCCTCGAGCGTCGGCCCCTTAGCGCCCAGCCGCTGCGCCAGAAGCCGCGAGACCTGCCGCACCATCTCGTTTATCTTCTCCGGTCCCATGCGACCCTCTCCCCTACGCGGCGTTCGGCACGACCGCACCGGACGCTAGCCGCCGCGCGAGATCAGCGCAACAGCGCGCATGGCCGCAGTTTTTTTCGCATCCGCTCTGGAAGCGCCTGGAAGAGCGATCTAGCTTAGGCCCCATGTTGAACACGACCCTCTACTCCTCCGACAGCAATCCCGGCGCGCGGCCCCTGATCATCGCGCCCGGCCTTTTCGGATCGGCCCGGAACTGGACCGCGATCGCCAAACGGCTGAGCGCGGACCGGCCCGTGATCGCGCTCGACATGCGCAATCACGGCGACAGCTTCTGGGACGACGATCACAGCTATGAGGCGATGGCGGGGGATATCGCCGAGGTGATCGAGGCGAATGGTGGGGTCGCGGACGTTCTGGGCCATTCGATGGGCGGCAAGGCGGCGATGACGCTCGCCCTGACGCGGCCGGAACGTGTCGAGCATCTCATCGTCGCGGATATCGCGCCCGAGAACTACGACCACGGCGACAACCACACTGCGCTGATCGAAGCGATGCAGGAGATGGATATCAGCGATCTGACCTCGCGCTCCACCGCGGACGAGCGGCTGGGCGAGCAGGTCTTCGATCCGGGCACCCGCGCCTTCCTGCTACAATCGCTGGTGCTGCGCGACGGCCCGCCGCGCTGGAAGTTCAACCTTGCGGCGCTGAAGGCGAATATGGACGGCATTCTCGACTGGCCCGAGACACTCGAGGGCAAACAGTTCGACGGACCGACGCTGTTCCTGTCCGGCGCGGACTCGCATTATGTCCAGCCGGAGATGCACGAGCGTATCCGCGGCTTCTTCCCGCAGGCTCGCTTCGAGGAAGTCGACAACGCGGGGCACTGGCTGCACGCCGAGAAACCCCGCGAATTCGAAGCCGACGTGGCGCGTTTCCTCAACTCCGCGAGCTGAGGAAACCGCGTCCCTTCGTTCAGGCGCCCGGCTTCATCATCCGGCGGAGCAGATGATCGCGCTTGACGTATTGGTGGTAGAGCGCGGCCGCCACATGCAGACCGGCGAGCCACAGGAGGGCCGTCGTCAGGATCGAGTGCGTCTCGGCCGCCCATCCCAGCTGCCCGTAATAGGCCACGAGCCCCGCAATCGGGATCAGGAAGAGCAGCACGTAAAGGAGCCAGTGGATTGCCGCTGCGCCGAACCGCAGAATGGCAGGATCGTTCTCCGGCGGCTCGGGTGTTCCATGGCCTGCGCGCAGCGCCAAGCGCCAAATCGCAAGCACGAGCACCGTGATGCCGATGACGATGTGACCATAGGTCAGAAACCCGGCATCGGCCGATCCGTTCTTCATCAGGTCATGGAAAGTGTGGCCCATCTCGTCATTGAACAGGTACTGGACGATGAGCAGCAGGACGACGGCCCAGTGAAGCCATATCTGCGTTTTCGAATAACCGGGGGCGTAGGACATGTTACCTCTTCAAAATTGGCGAAACGGCTCTGCGCTTCGCCAGACTAGCGCGAGGAAGGCGCAGAGGTTCCGCCCCGTCACGAAGTTGGGATTCCCCCGCGACGACGGCTCGCGCGAATGCGATCAGGCGTTTTCGCGGATCGCCTTGGCGACGAACCACGCGATCGGAAGGGCCACGAGGAAGCCGATTACTGCCGAAACGATGATCGCGTTGGTCGTGACCATATTCATCGTCAATACGGCGATAATGAGGATGCCCGCAAGGGTCGGTCCGGCGAGGGCGTAGATGATACCGAAGAGGCGCATATCTGATCTCCAGTGAGAACACATTTCGGACGTCAGATTGGCCACGATCACGGCGATGTTACCTTGATCCGCATCAAATCCGCCCTCTCGCCGCTGCGGCAGGGCGTCGCATCAGCAATCGAGCTGGAAGCGCGCTTCGCCCGTATCGCCGGGCAGCGAGGGCGACCGATAGAGCCCGCCCGCCGAACCCGTGACCTGGCAGCCAGATACCTGTTCCGCCGCTCGGATCAACAGGGGCGGCACGCGGCCCCTCTCTGCCCGGCGCAGATAGCCCATTCGCACGACCTCCGCCCGGTCCCCCTTGAGGAATACGACGAAATCGATGCCGTCGAGCCTCACCTCGTGCCGCGACGCACCGAGGAACTGCGGCGCCGGGGAAGCGCAGCCCGCGAGGAGGCAAAGAGCGAGGAAAAACGAGGCTCTAGACATGGAAAGGCTCCGGGGAGGGACAACCCGGAGCCTTTCAGAGCTTGATTAACAATGAGTTAACCAGCTCGGGCGGAGTGTGCGGCCCCCGCGAGGGACATAGCAGGGGCCGCAAGACCGTTCTGACAGGGATCATGCCTGGCGGGGCGGCCAGAACGGGTCATTCCTTTTGTTACGCCGCTCGGACCGGAGTCCGGCTAAAATGCTGTCCGGGAGGGCGACGACGAATAGGCGCAGAGGCGTCTTTCTTCGGGCTCTCCCTTATGTGTTCGAGGGCAAAACGCCGCTTCTTGCCTACAGTTCCACGGAACCGTAAATTTTTTCGTACGTTGGCCGACAATGGCTTAATAGGAGAGCGTAAGAGATGACGAAATCGGTTCAAATGGCAGCAATGACCGTGATTCTTCTGGGCCTCGCGGCCTGCAACACGGTGCAAGGCGCGGGGCAGGATCTGTCCGTCGCGGGCAGCACGATTGCGGGTGAAGCCCGTCAGGCGCGCTAAGCACGACCGAAGCTTGCCGGAAACATCAAAGGCCCCGGAAATTTCCGGGGCCTTTGCATTTCGAACTTCGGACCGATGCCGTCCGGGATGCGTCCGGCTCAGTATTTCACATGGGCGACGCGATCTTTCATCGACTCGCCCGGGTCCGACGACAGAAGGATTTTCGCGCCCGCCACCAAGGCATTGCCGCTGTCCCAGATCTCGGCCGCATCCGCATCGAAGCGCAACAGCACCAGCTTCGGGTCGTCCTTGCCGTCATACCAGGCGCTGACAAAGGGGTTCCACAGACGCTCGACGATCTCCGGGTCGGTGTTCTCCGTCAGACTGCCGGTGACGGTCGCGAAGACATCATGCCCCTTGTCGGCGAAGGTGAACATCGCACCGGCGCCGGGGTCCAGCCCGTCCATCAATTCCGTGTCGCGCGCGGTGAAGAACCACACAGGGCCGGGCTTTTCCTCGACGATCGCCGTCATCGGACGCGGCGCCGCCGTATCGACGCCGGCCCGCGCCAACATCACTGTGCGATCCGAGTCGAGGGCGTCCCAGAAATCTTTCTCGATCTTGGCTTGGTCGGTCATGTCGTTTCCTCCTGAAATAGGTCTGGGAGGAGAACGTGAGCCCGCCTTCCCATGTTCCTCAGAAAGGCCGCCGCCCTGCGCCGCCAGAAATGAAACGGCCCGGCTCAATCGCCGGGCCTTCAATCAAGAAATTTCGAAGAGGATCACTCGTCCATCTTCAGCGCAGCGATGAACGCGCTTTGCGGGATCTCGACCTTCCCGAACTGGCGCATCTTCTTCTTACCGGCTTTCTGCTTTTCCAGCAGCTTCTTCTTACGGCTCGCGTCGCCGCCATAGCATTTCGCGGTCACGTCCTTGCGCATCGCCGAAAGGGTCTCGCGCGCGATCACGCGGCCTCCGATGGCGGCCTGGATCGGGATCTTGAACATGTGGCGCGGGATCAGGTCCTTGAGCTTCTCGCACATCGCGCGGCCCCGGGCCTCGGCCCGGTCGCGGTGAACCATGATCGAGAGCGCGTCGACCGGCTCGTCATTCACCAGAATCGACATCTTCACGAGGTAGTCCTCGCGATATTCGGTGATCTGGTAATCGAAGCTGGCGTAACCCTTCGTGACCGATTTCAGCCGGTCGTAGAAGTCGAACACGACCTCGGCCAGCGGCAGGTCATAGACCACCATCGCGCGGCCACCGACATAGGTCAGGTCCTGCTGGATGCCGCGGCGGTCCTGACAGAGCTTGAGCACATCGCCCAGATATTCGTCCGGCACGAGGATCGTCGCCTTGATGCGCGGCTCCTCGATATGGTCGACATAGGTCAGGTCGGGCATGTCGGCGGGGTTGTGAAGCTCGATCACCTCCCCGTCCTTCATGTGAACCTTGAACACCACCGAGGGCGCGGTGGTGATCAGGTCGAGATCGTATTCCCGCTCCAGACGGTCGCGCACCACTTCGAGGTGCAACAGCCCGAGGAAGCCGCAGCGGAAGCCGAAGCCGAGCGCTGCCGAGGTTTCCATCTCCGCCGAGAAGCTCGCATCGTTCAGCTGCAGTTTCTCGATCGCGTCGCGCAGCGCCTCGAAATCGTTCGCATCGACCGGGAAGAGGCCGCAGAACACGACTGGGATCGAGGGTTTGAAGCCCGGCAGCGCGTTGGCGCAGGGCTTCTTTTCATGGGTGATCGTGTCGCCGACCTTGGTGTCGCGCACCTGCTTGATCGAGGCGGTGAAGACACCGATTTCGCCGGGGCCCAGCTCGTCGATATTGACCATCGCGGGTTTCAGAACGGCGAGACGGTCGAGCTTGTAGGTCGCCCCCGTCTTCATCATCTTGATCTGGTCGCCCTTCTTGATCACGCCATCCATGACGCGGATGAGAACCACGACGCCCAGATAGGGGTCGTACCACGAATCCACCAGCATCGCTTTCAGCGGCGCGTCACGGTCGCCCTGCGGGGCGGGCAGACGATGGACGATAGCTTCCAAAACGTCCGGGATGCCCAGGCCGGTCTTCGCGGAAATCTCGACCGCCTCGGAGGCGTCGATCCCGATCACATCCTCGATCTGCTCCTTCACGCGCTCGGGCTCTGCGGCCGGAAGGTCGATCTTGTTGAGGACCGGGACGATCTCGTGATCCGCGTCGATCGCCTGATAGACGTTGGCCAGCGTCTGCGCCTCGACGCCCTGCGAGGCGTCCACAACCAGCAGCGATCCCTCGACCGCCTGCATCGAGCGCGACACCTCATAGGCGAAGTCGACGTGGCCGGGGGTGTCGATCAGGTTCAACACATAGGTTTTGCCGTCCTTGGCGGGATAGTCGATCCGCACCGAGTTGGCCTTGATCGTGATGCCGCGCTCTCGCTCGATATCCATCGCGTCGAGGAGCTGGTCCTTCATATCGCGTTCGGCCACGGTACCGGTCAGCTGGATCAGCCGGTCGGCAAGCGTGGATTTACCGTGGTCGATATGCGCCACGATGGAGAAATTGCGGATGCGATCAAGATCAGTCATGGGCGCGCGTATACAGGGGAAAAAGCGGGCCGGGAAGAGGGATTGAACGCCATCTGCCATTGACCTCGGCCCGGTCGCGTCCGACATATCCCTGAGACACGAAACACGGGAGACGCAAGATGATCTATTCCGTTCCGAACATGACCTGCGGGCATTGCAAAGCCTCGGTCGAAGCCGCGATCGAAGAGGTGGGCGGCAAGGCCGATGTCTATCTGGAAGATCGCGAGGTCGAGGTGGAAGGGCTGCCCGAATCCACCGTGATCAGCGCGTTGAAAGGCGCGGGCTACGAGGCCACCCCGGTCGAAGAATGATCTGGAGGGGCGTCGCGGTCCAGATGTAGTAGGCCCAGCGCCGCGCAACGCGACGGTTAGAAATCGGGTTCCCTGCCCTGCCCCGGACAAGCGAAATCCTGCCTGTTTTATTGCCTGCTTTTTGAAATTTGTTTAGAATCGCGGACAAATGAGCAGGCAGGATCGGCAAATACATGCCGGCCGCAACGACAAAAGGGGCAGTAGATGACTTTCAAGACGACACTCGGACTCTGCGCATTCTCGGGCGCCGTGGCGCTCGCTTCGATGGCCTCGGCCGGGCCCATCGACAACGCCTGCCTGAAGGCGGGGCGCGCCAGCAATCCCGGCACCTGTGGGTGCATCCAGCAAGTCGCCGACATGACGCTGAGCCACCGCGACCAGCGCCGCGCCGCCAGCTTCTTCCACGATCCCGACCGCGCGCAGGAAGTGCGGATGTCGGATCGCAAGTCGGATTCGGACTTCTGGGACCGCTACAAGAACTTCGCCTCCACCGCGGAAGGCTTCTGCAAGTAAGCGGTCAGTCTGCGGCGCGCGGTCTACTGCCCGCGCCGCTTTTCTTCCTCATCGGCCAGCAAATCGGCGATCAGCTGATCCGCGCCCGCCTCGATCATGTCGAGGGCTCCCTCGAAATTGCGGGTAAAATAAGGGTCGGGCACATCGCGCGGCCCGTCCGGCCCGTCGATGAACATCTGCACCTGCGCGCGCATCTCGCGCGGCGCCCCGTCCAGCGCATCGCGCAGGTTATTTTCATCCATCGCCAGGATCACATCGAACGCGTCGTAATCGGCGGGCTCGATTTTCCGTGCACGCAGAGCGCGCATGTCATAGCCGCGCGCCTCCGCCGCCGCGATCATCGGTTCGTAGGGCGGCTCTCCCAGATGCCAGCTACCGGTGCCGGCGCTGTCGAACTCGATATCGAGGCCGGCCGCGGCGGCCTTGTGACGGGTCACCGCTTCGGCGGCGGGCGAGCGGCAGATATTGCCAAGGCAGAGAAAGAGGATACGCATAGGAGGAGTGATAACGGAGGGCAGCGCGATGGCCAAGGTCGTGATTCTGACTGGCGCCGGTATTTCCGCCGAAAGTGGTCTCAAGACGTTTCGCGCGAGTGACGGCCTTTGGGAAGAGCATCGCATCATGGACGTGGCGACGCCGGAGGGTTTTGCGCGCGACCCCGAATTGGTGCATCGCTTCTACAATGCGCGCCGGGCGGCGGCGCGCGCGGCACAGCCAAACCCTGCCCATGTCGCGTTGGCGGAACTCGAGGCCGATCCGGGCCACGAGGTTCTGGTGGTGACGCAGAATGTCGATGACCTGCACGAGCGCGCTGGCTCTCGGCACGTGATCCACATGCACGGCACGCTGTTTGGAGCCTTGTGCCACGCATGCGGCCATCGCTGGCCCGCGCCAGAAGCGATGAAGCCGCGTGACACCTGCCCCGAGTGCGGGCGAAAAGCCACGCGGCCCGACATCGTCTGGTTCAACGAGATGCCCTACCAGATGGACCGGATAATCCGAGAGCTGGAAGCCGCGGACCTCTTCGTCTCGATCGGCACCAGCGGCAACGTCTATCCGGCGGCAGGCTTCGTACAGGATGCCGCGATGGCCGGTGTCGAGACGCTGGAGCTGAACCTCGACCGCTCGGCGGGCAGCGAGATGTTCGACATCTCGCGCCAGGGACCGGCGAGCGTGCTCGTCCCGCAATGGGTGCGCGAGCGGCTGGGATAGAGCGGCGGGGCGGCTAACCGCCCTGCCCTGTCCGTTAGTAGCTGTATTCGGCGTAGATCTTGCTCAGATCGCCATTCCACTCGCCGTGATATTTCTCGAGTAGTTCGTCGGCAGGCACGCGGCCGGTCTCGACGCTCTCTTCCAGCGCGTTGAGGAAATGGGTCTCGTCGGGGATCATTCCGCCTGCGCCGGGCTTCGCCCGTGCCGCCAGACCGGATTTCGCGATCGCCACCGTTTCGCGTGCGAGGTCATGCAGCTTCACGCCGTTGAACTCGCCCTGCAGCGCATCGACCGCCGCCGCACGGCGCAGACCTTCGCGAGTCTCGTGATCGAAGCCCTTCACCAGATCCCAAGCGGCATCGAGCGCGGTCTGGTCATAGCACAGGCCGACCCACAGCGCGGGCAGCGCACACAAACGCCGCCAGGGCCCGCCATCGGCACCGCGCATCTCGATGAATTTTTTCGCCCGCGCCTCGGGGAAGACGGTGGTCAGGTGATCGGCCCAGTCACTCAGCGTCGGCTTCTCGCCGGGCAGCGCGGGCAGCTCGCCCTTGAGGAAGTCGCGGAACGACTGGCCCAGGGCATTGATATATTTGCCGTCGCGATAGACGAAATACATCGGCACATCTAGAACGTAGTTCGCGTAGGCCTCGTAGCCCGCGCCCTCTTCGAACATGAAGGGCAGCATGCCCGTGCGCGCATCGTCGAGGTTCTGCCAGATATGGCTGCGCCACGATTTCATGCCGTTGGGCTTGCCATCGAGGAAGGGCGAGTTCGCGAAGAGCGCCGTCGCGACCGGCTGCAGCGCCAGCGCCACGCGCATCTTCTGCACCATGTCGGCCTCGGACGCGAAGTCGAGATTCACCTGCACGGTGCAGGTGCGATACATCATCTGCGTGCCCAGCTCGCCCACGCGCCCCATGTAATCGGTCATCAGCCGGTAGCGCCCCTTGGGCATCATCGGCATCTGCTCCTGCGACCAGATCGGAGCCGCGCCAAGGCCGATGAACCTTACGCCGAGATCGTCGGCGACCGACTGCACTTCGCGCAGGTGGAGGTTCACCTCGTCGCAGGTCTGGTGGATCGTCTCGAGCGGCGCGCCCGACAGTTCCAGCTGCCCACCGGGCTCGAGGCTCACATTCGCGCCGTTCAGCTCCAGCCCGATGATGTTGCCCTGCTCTTCCACCGGCTGCCAGCCAAAGCGGTCGCGCAGACCTTCCAGCATCGCCTTGATCGACCGCAGGCCGTCATAGGGCAGCGGCAATTGCTTGTCCGCGCAATAGCCGAATTTCTCGTGTTCGGTGCCGATGCGCCAATCGTCGCGCGGCTTCTCGCCCGCGGCCAGATATTCGGCCAGTTGCTCGAAGCGCTCGATCGGGCCACCGCCCTGCTGCGGAATGGACATGTCTTTTCTCGCGTCGCTTTATGGAGCGCCACAGGTGGCGCGGGGGCTAGCTCAAGTCAAGCGTGAAACCTGTTTACGAATCCAGAGGCTCTGTGCGGTAGTCTGCTGGTCGAGCGCGGCGGAGATTTTCCCCATATCGATCCCCGGCAAGCTCGCGAAGGCATCGTAGAGCGCATCCGCTCCCGCCGCATCGAGCGGGATCAGAAGCGCCTCCCCCGACAGGCTGCGAAGCCGCCAATATTGCTTGCCCTGCAGTGTCAGCAGACGGATTTCGGCCAGTTCGCGCAGCGGCAATTCGCCGCCCATCCCGAGCGCCGAGACATTGCTGCCCGGCCCCGCAATGGCGCGCGCCCGGCTGGCTGCGAAATAGGAGATACGACCCTCGTCGATCTCGACCAGACCCGGCGCGCTGGTTTCACGCGCGAAGCGCAACCGACGCCAGCCGATCAGCGCCCAGCCGAGGCCGAGCACGACCGCGACCAGTCCCAGCGGCATAAGGATCAATCCTCCGAGCCAGATCAGCCACGCGCCGAACGCCACCACGACGCCCGCCGCGATCACCTCGCCCCAGCGCTTGAAGCCTTCTGCGACCTCGGGACGGATCACCGCCAGTCTCCCAGCGCCGATTGCCACAATGTAATCGCCGCGCAGACCGCCGTATCGGCGCGCAGGATGCGCGGGCCAAGGCTGACCGGAGTGACGAAATCGCGGGCACGGAGCATCTCGCGCTCGGCCTCCGAGAACCCGCCTTCGGGCCCGATCAGGATCGCCCAAGGGCCGGGCCGCAGCCCCGCGAGCGTCTCTGCGGGGCCAACCAAAGCCTCGTCGGCCCAGAGGATGCGACGGCTCGGATCCCAGCCATCCAGCAGCTTCTTGAGCCCCTGCAAATCCTCGACCGGGGGCACATAGGTGCCCAGACATTGCTCCGCCGCCTCCTTGGCATGGGCCTGCAAGCGGTCCTGCCGGATGCGCGCGGAATTGGTGAACTCGGTCTGCACCGGCAGCACCTTGGCGCAGCCCAGCTCGGTCGCCTTTTCGACGATGAAATCAGTGCGCTCTTTCTTGATCGGTGCGAAGATCAGCCAGAGATCGGGCGGCGCGAGCTGCGGCGCGGCCTGCTCGACGCAGGCCAGAATACCGCGCTTCTTGTGAGCCTCGACGACCTCCGCCGTCCACTCGCCATCGCGCCCGTTGAACAGCGCGACACGGGCGCCCACGGCCAGCCGCATCACCGCGAAGAGGTAATGCGCTTCGTCCTGAGTCAGAGGCACGGCTTGCCCCGCGCCCAGCGGGTGCTCTACACAGAGCCTGATCTTGGCACGTTCCATGAGGCGGACTTTATGAGCGGAAAACCCGAAACGCCAGAGGCGGCGGAAGACGCAAACGGTACGGTCGCGGATGCCTATCGCGGCAACTGGGTCGACCGGCTGGCCCCGGCATGGACGCGGCCCTATCTGCGCCTGAGCCGCGCCGACCGGCCTATCGGGACGTGGCTGCTGCTGCTGCCCTGCTACTGGTCGATCGCGCTGGCGGCGTCCTCGACGGGCGGCTTCATCTGGTGGGATCTGTGGCTGGCCATCGGCGCCTCCGTCGGAGCCTTCCTGATGCGCGGCGCGGGCTGCACCTGGAACGACATCACCGACCGCGACATCGACGCCGGCGTGGCCCGCACCCGCTCGCGCCCGATCCCCTCGGGGCAGGTTTCGACGAAACAGGCGCTGGCTTGGGCTGTGATCCAGTCGCTGATCTCCTTCGCGATCCTGCTGACCTTCAACACCCCCGCGATCATTCTCGGGATCGTCTCGCTCGGCCCGGTCGCGATCTACCCCTTCGCCAAGCGCTTCACCTGGTGGCCGCAGATCTTCCTCGGGATCGCCTTCAACTGGGGTGCGCTGCTGCTGTGGGTCGCGCATACCGGAAGCCTCAGCTGGCCGCCCGTCGTGCTTTATTTCGCGGGCATGGCCTGGACGTTGTTCTACGACACGATCTACGCGCATCAGGACAAGGAAGACGACGCGCTGATCGGCGTGAAATCCACCGCGCGGCTCTTCGGGGACGACAGCGCGAAATGGCTGGGCGGCTTCCTGATGACCTCCGTCGCGCTGATGACCATCGCCGTGATGGGCGCACTGTTGCCCGGCGCGCCGCCGCTGCGCCTCGCGCTCTCGTTGCTCGCGCCCTGGGCGATGGGGTGGCACATGCTCTGGCAGATGCGTCAGCTCGATATCGACGACCCGGACACCTGTCTGAAACTGTTCCGCGCGAACCGCGATACGGGCCTGATCGCTGCGCTGTTTCTCGCCGTTGGCGCAATCGTGTAACGGCGTATCGATTGATCCCCGCGCCCCTGCACCTTAAGGAAACGGGATAAAGATTCCCCTGGGGAGGGCCTGAGACCGATGCGCAGCCGCGCCACCTTGTTGACGATCGCCGCCTTTGTCCTCGCACTCGTCGTCTCCGCAGTCATCGCGGGCGGCGCGGCGACAATTGTCGAAAAATCCACGAAACAAGAAGTGCGCGTCGCGATGGAGGCGCAGGGCTACGGCTGGATGCGTATCCATACCGATGGGCTGCAGGTGATCCTCTCCGGCACCGCCCCGACCGAGGCCGAGCGCTTCCGCGCCGTTTCCGAGGTCGACAAATACGTCGACAGCTCGCGGGTCGTCGACAATACCGACACCCAGATCACGAAGCCGATCACGCCACCCGCCTTCTCGCTGGAAATGCTGCGCAACGAGAACGGCATCTCGCTGATCGGGCTGGTGCCATCCTCGATCGACCGCGAGGCGATCGTGGAGAAGCTCTCGAAAGTCGCAGGCGAGGATGGCGTCACCGACATGCTGGAGAGCGCCGATTACCCGGTGCCCGGCGGTTGGGACGAAGCGATGAAATTCGCGATGACGACGCTCGAGACGCTGCCGCGCTCGAAAGTGTCGGTCAGCGCTGGCAAAGTCTCGGTGGAGGCGATCACCGACAGCCCCGCCGAAAAGGGTCGAGTGGAGACTTCGCTGGCACGCCGCCGCCCCTCCGATCTCAAGCTCAGCTTCGACATCTCCGCACCGCGCCCGGTGATCACCCCCTTCACGCTGCGCTTCCTCATCGACAAGGCGGAAGGCCCGCATTTCGACGCCTGCTCCGCCGATAACGAACGTGCGCGCGACCGCATCCTGACTGCGGCCCGCGCGGCTGGCGCGAAAGGCACGCTGAGCTGCACGATCGGGATGGGCACGCCTTCGCCCGACTGGTCCAAGGCCGCGCAGATGGCGATCAAGGCGCTCGGCGATCTCGGCGCGGGCTCGGTGACCTTCTCGGATGCCGATATCGCGCTGGATGTGCCTTCGACCGTCGATCAGCAGCAATTCGACGATGTCGTGGGTGAGCTGGAATCGAACCTGCCCGGGGTGTTTTCGCTCAAGGCCAAGCGCGAGCCCGCCCCCGAGGCGAAAGCCGGCGAGGCGAGCTTCACCGCCACCCGCGACGGCAATGGCCATGTCGACCTGAAGGGCCGCGTGACCGATGCGCGTGAGCGCCAGACCGTCGAGAGCTACGCACGCGCCAAGCTCGGCCATGCCAATGTCCATGGCGCGACCCGCGTCGACAAGGAGCTTCCCGCCGGTTGGCCGGTACGCACGCTGGCCGCCCTCGACGCCCTGTCGGTGCTGCACGAAGGCAAGGTCACCGTGACCCCCGACGGCATCTCGGTCAGCGGCGTCTCGGGCGATCCGCAGGCCTCCGACACGATTTCGCGCATCCTGACGAGCGAGCTTGGCGAAGATGCGCAGATCGACCTGAGCGTGAAATACGACAAGCGCCTCGATGAGCAGCTCGCCCTGCCGACCGGCAAGGAGTGCGTGGCCCGCCTGAACGACACGCTGAAGAAGAAGAAGGTCGATTTCGATCCGGGTTCGGCGCAGGTCGCTGCGGAAAGCCTCGACGCGCTCGACGCGTTGGCCAAGGCAATGAAGAACTGCACCGACTTCAAGATGGAAGTGGCCGGCTATACCGACAATCAGGGCCGCGAGGAAATGAACCTGCAGCTCTCGCAACAGCGCGCGCAGGCGGTGATCCGCGGGCTTCTGGACCGTGGCGTGCTGATCGGCAACCTGGAGGCAAAAGGCTACGGCGAAGCCCAGCCCATCGCCTCGAACGACACCGAAGCCGGCCGCGAGCAGAACCGCAGGATCGAGTTCGTGCTGCTGGACGAGGCGCCGGTGGGTGACGAGGCGCTGCCCGATGCCACGGCAGACGCGACGGCAGGCGCTGACGAGGGGACTGGGGATGGCGCTGGCGAGCCGCACTGGAACGGCGCCGTGACCGATGACGGCGCCCCCGCCACCGAGAACGGCGCGCAGGACAAATCCGGCGATGGGGACACCGCCGCAGAACCGGGGCAACAGACCCCGCAACAAGAAGAAATTCCGGTCGAGACGCCCGGCGAGAAGACGCCGCGCCCGCAATCCCGGCCGGAGGACCTGTCGAAGGGCTGAAGGGACGCCATATGAACAGAGACGAATTCATCATAGCCACAGCGATCATCCTTTTCGTGGCTTTCGCGCTTGGCTGGTTCGCAAGCTGGCTGATCCACCGCCTCACCCGTGTGAGCCAGGCCGATATGGGCGAGCTGGAGCAGATGGCGCAGGCTTTGCATGAAGCCGAGGAGACCCGCGATCAGGCGCTCGTCTATGTCGAGCAGCGCGAAGCGGAACTGGCCAATCAGCTCAGCCAGACCGAGGCCGAGCTGCGCGCGGCGATGGATGGATTGCGCGACGCCCGTCACGAGGCCGAGGAATTGCGCGCCTATATAGAGCGTACGAAAGAGGCCTGATCTCTCGCGGCTCCCCGCCCAATATTGCCGCAGATTCTCCAAACGCTCATGTCAGGCGGCAGACGCCCGTGGCGCTTTGGCCCGCGCCCCGAAGTTGGTATCGAGTCCTGCCCGCCATGCGCGGCCGATCTGCAAGCCAATAGCTGCGCCATGCTCCAGACCTTTCCCGTGGCTCCCTCCCCTGCCGGACCGCGCTCGGCGGTGCGCGCGGGCTTGACGATGCGCAGATGATATGTCCGGGGCAGGTCTTCCGCGCGCGACCTATCCAGACCATCCCGACTGGACGATCGGACCGGGGCAGCGGTTCGCGGCCCCCTACCCCTTCGCGGATGAGGCGAAGTTCACCCTCTCGGTCGCGCCAATCGTGACGCCGGGCGATCAGCCGCGCTGAGGGGGACGGATATCCGGCAGGGCCGCTTTCACCAGCGGGTGCAGCTCCAGCTTGTCCGCCGCCGCGAGGAACGTGTCGCGCATGGTGGGCGCCCAATTGGCATTGATGTGATCTGCCACGGCATGCGCCTGATCGCCGGGCTGGCTTTCGAAGAACTGTGCGATCTGATTGGCCATCCCGGCGAGTTTCTCAGGCTTCATGCGGTGGCCTCCTGCGGCGCGGTGTAAAGCGCGAGGCCCCGGCCTGCGCGTGCAATCACGGTAAGGCCCGCGTCCCGCGCCTCGCTCACCGCCAAAGCGGTGGGGGCGGAGGGGCCGACTATCACCGGGATACGTAGGGTCGCGACCTTCTGGATCAGGTCGACCGAAAGCCGGGAGGTCATCACCAGCGCGCCGCTCGCCGGATCTATCCCGCCCCGGATCAGCGCCCCGATCAGCTTGTCGAGCGCGTTGTGGCGTCCGACATCTTCGCGCGTCAGCACGATCCCCTTGCCCGGCTGCCAGAAGCTTGACGCATGGGCGGCGCGGGTTTCGTCCTGCAGAGGCTGATGGTCACGCAGGGTCTCGAGCGCCTCCGAGGCCTGTTCCGGCGTCATGGTAAAGGCGGGCGGGAGAACCGGAGCGAGCTTGCGCCGCGCCTCCTCCAGCTGCTCGATCCCGCAGAGCCCGCAGCCCACCGGCCCCATCGTAGCGCGGCGGCGTTCGGCAAACCGGGCGCCTGCCGGAGCTGCCAGCCAGTTGCGCGCTTCGATCCCGGCCTCGGTCACTTCGAGCTCCTGCCGGGTGATCTCGGACGCGTCCTCGATGAGCCCTTCAGAGAGCGCGAATCCAAGTGCGAAATCCTCCAGATCGGCGGGACTCGCCATCATCACCGCCTGCGTCACCCCGTCGAAAGACAGCGCCACGGGCACTTCCTCGGCAAGGCGCTGCACAGCGCCGCTGGGCATTTCCCAATCGGTCGCCGTCATTCAGCAGCCTCGACGCGGCGGGTCAACTTGGTCTGCGCGGTGTAGAGCTCCTGCCAGTCCGACGGCCCGTTCGACAGCCCCACCTGCACCGCCGTAACCTTGTATTCCGGGCAGTTCGTCGCCCAATCGGAATTGTCGGTGGTGACGACGTTCGCCTGCGTTTCGGGGTGGTGGAAAGTCGTATAGACGACGCCGGGCGAGACCCGGTCGGTGATCGTCGCGCGCAAAGACGTCTCGCCCGCTCGGCTGGTGAGCCGGACCCAGTCGCCCTCGCGAATGCCGCGCGTCTCGGCATCATGCGGGTGAATTTCCAGCCGGTCCTCGGCATGCCAGACGGAATTCTCGGTCCGCCGCGTCTGCGCGCCCACGTTATACTGCGACAGGATGCGCCCGGTGGTCAGCAGCAGCGGGAAGCGCGGCCCGGTGCGCTCCTCGGTCGCGACATAGGCCGTGCGGATGAACCGCCCCTTGCCGCGCACGAAGCCATGTTCATGCATCACCGGCGAGCCTTGCGGATGCGCATCGTTACAAGGCCACTGCACCGAGCCCATACGGTCGATCAGGTCGTAGGTCACGCCCGCGAAGGCGGGCGTCGTACGACCGATCTCGGCCATGATCTCGGACGGGTGGGTGTAACTCCATCCCGCGCCCAGCGCATTGGCCAGCGCCTGCGTCGCCTCCCAGTCGGCCAGCCCTGCTTTCGGCGCCATGACCTTGCGCACCGGGTTGATCCGGCGCTCGGCATTGGTGAAGGTCCCGTCCTTCTCGAGGAAGGTGGAGCCCGGCAGGAAGACATGGGCGTAGCGCGCGGTCTCGTTCAGGAAGAGGTCATGCACGATCACGCAATCCATCGCCGCGAGGCCCGCGGCCACGTGATGGGTATCGGGATCGGATTGCAGAATATCCTCGCCCTGAATGTAGATCGCCTTGAAGTCCCCCGCGACGGCGGCGTCGAGCATATTGGGAATACGCAGCCCCGGCTCGGGGTCGAGCGTCCTACCCCATTCTGCTTCGAACACCGCGCGCACGGAGTCGTCCGAGACATGGCGATAGCCCGGCAGTTCGTGGGGGAAGGAGCCCATATCGCACGAGCCCTGCACGTTGTTCTGCCCCCGTAGCGGGTTCACCCCCACACCGGGGCGTCCGATATTGCCGGTCATCATCGCGAGGTTGGCAATGGCGATCACGGTGGTCGAGCCCTGGCTGTGCTCGGTCACGCCCAGCCCGTAATAGATCGCCCCGTTCGGCGCGGCGGCGTAGGTCCGCGCAGCGTGGCGCAGCGCGTCGGCCGGCACGCCGGTCAACTCTTCGACCGCCTCGGGAGAATGGGCCGGATCGGCGGCGAACTCGGCATAATCCGTCCATTCGTCCCAATCGCAGCGCTCGCGGATGAACGCCTCGTCGAAAAGCTTCTCGGTGACGATCACATGGGCCATCGCGGTCAGCACCGCGACATTGGTTCCCGGACGTAGCGGTAGGTGATGCCCCTCGCCCATATGCGGGGTCTCCAGCAGATCGATCCGGCGCGGGTCCACCACGATCAGCTTCGCGCCCTGCCGCAGCCTTTTGCGCAGCCGCGAGGCGAAAACCGGATGGCCGTCGGTCGGGTTCGCCCCAATGACCACGGCGCAATCCACCTGCTCGACGGAGTCGAAATCCTGCGTGCCAGCCGAGGTCCCGAAGGTCTGCTTCAGCCCGTAGCCGGTCGGCGAATGGCAGACCCGGGCGCAGGTATCGGTGTTGTTCGTGCCCATAACCGCGCGGGCGAGTTTCTGCACGAGGAAGGTCTCCTCATTGGTGCAGCGCGACGAGGTGATGACGCCCACTGAATCCTTACCGTGCTTGGCCTGCGCGCGCTTGATGCCGTTGGCAGCAAATTCCAGCGCCTCTTCCCACGACACTTCGCGCCACGGGTCAGTGATGCTGTCGCGGATCATCGGGTTGAGGATGCGGTCGCCATGGTTCGCATAGCCCCAGGCGAAACGGCCCTTCACGCAGCTATGGCCACGGTTCGCCTTGCCCTCTTTCCACGGCACCATGCGCACCAGCTGGTCGCCGCGCATCTGCGCCTCAAAAGAGCAGCCCACGCCGCAATAGGCGCAGGTCGTAACCACGGAACGCTCCGGCACGCCGATCTCGTCGACGGTCTTCTCCTGCAGGGTCGCGGTCGGGCAGGCCTGCACGCAGGCGCCGCAGCTGACGCAATCCGAGTTCAGGAAATCTTCCGTACCGGTCGAGATGCGGGCGTCGAAGCCGCGCCCGTCCACGGTCAGCGCGAAAGTGCCCTGCACCTCTTCGCAGGCGCGCACGCAGCGCATGCAGACGATGCATTTCGACGGATCGTAGAAGAAATACGGGTTGGAGTCGTCGCGCGGAATATAGAGCGGATTGGCGCCGTCCGCCGCGCGCGTCTCGACATGGTTCTCGCCCGGCGTGTAGCGCACGTCGCGCAGGCCGACGGCCCCTGCCATGTCCTGCAATTCGCAATCGCCGTTCGCCGCGCAGGTCAGACAGTCGAGCGGGTGATCGGAGATATAAAGCTCCATCACCCCGCGACGCAGCCTGTGCAGCTGCTCGGTCTGGGTTTTCACGACCATGCCTTCGCGCACGGGCGTGGTGCACGACGCAGGCGTTCCGCGCATCCCCTCGATCTCGACCACGCAAAGACGGCACGAGCCGTAAGCGTCGAGCATATCGGTCGCACACAGCTTCGGCACGGTGATCCCGGCCTCGGCGGCGGCGCGCATCACGGAGGTGCCCTCGGGCACGCTCACATCCATGCCGTCAATCACCAGCGTCACAGGCGGGCCCGATTTGGCAGGCGTGCCCATATCGGAGAGTTTCGGCCCGTGCACTCCGTCGGGGATGATGAAATCCTTCATTCCGCAGCCTCCTGTGAGAGCGAGAATTCTTGCGGGAAAAGCCGTATCGCCGAGCGCACCGGGAAGGGCGTGAAGCCCCCCATCGCGCATAGCGAGCCCTTCTCCATCACTTCGCATAGCTCGTGCAGCAACTCGATCGCCGCCGGGTCGCCCGCCGCCACGCGGTCGAGCGTTTCCATGCCGCGCACCGCGCCGATCCGGCAGGGCGTGCATTTCCCGCAGCTCTCGATCGCGCAGAACTCCATCGCGTAGCGGGCGAGCGCGAGCATGTCGGCGCTGTCGTCATGCACCACGAAACCGGCATGGCCCACGAGGCCACCCTGATCGGCGAAAGCCTCGTAGCAGACCGGCAAATCGAAATCGTCCGGCCCGTGATAGGCGCCCAGCGGTCCGCCCACCTGCACCGCTTTGAACGGACGGCCCGAAGCCGTGCCGCCGCCGATCTCGTTGACCAGCGTGCCGAGCGACATCCCGAAACCGGTCTCGAACAACCCGCCATGTTTGACGTTGCCCGCGATCTGAAGCGGGATCGTCCCGCGCGAGCGACCCAGCCCGAACTCGGCATAGGCAGCGCCGCCGTGGACCAAGATCCACGGCACGGCGGCCAGCGAGAGCACGTTGTTCACCACGGTCGGCTTGCCGAACGCGCCTTCCAGCGCGGGCAGCGGCGGCTTGGCGCGCACCATCCCGCGCTTTCCTTCGAGCGAATTGAGAAGCGAGGTCTCCTCGCCGCAAATATAGGCGCCCGCGCCGACGCGCACCTCCAGATCGAAGGCCGGCCCCTGCCCTATCAGGCTGTCGCCGATGATCCCGGCCGCGCGCGCTGCCTTGATCGCTGCGTTCAGCGTGCGGATCGCGTGGGGATATTCCGAACGGACATAGATGAAGCCCTTGGTCGCGCCGACCGCAAGACCCGCAATCGCCATGCCCTCGAGCAGGCAGAAGGGATCGCCTTCCATCAGCATCCGATCCGCGAAAGAGCCGCTATCGCCCTCGTCCGCGTTGCAGACGATATATTTCTGCGAGGCCTCTGCCCCGGCGACAGTCTTCCATTTTATGCCGGTCGGGAAGCCCGCACCGCCACGACCGCGCAGCCCCGATGTGATGACCTCTTCGATGGTCTGCTCCCCGCTCAGTTCCAGCGCACGCTTGAGACCCTGCCAGCCCTCGCCCGCCTCATAATCGGCCAGCGACAGCGGATCGGTCCGACCGCAGCGCGCGAAGGTCAGGCGGGTCTGTTTTGCGAAGAAGGGGATTTCCTCGACCGGGCCGAGCGCCTTCGGGTGATCGCCGTCTTCGAACAGCGCAGGTACGTCCTCGGGCGTCATCGGTCCGAAGCCGTAGCGCACGCCGTCGCGCTCGATCTCGACCAAAGGCTCCAGCCAGATCATCCCGCGCGTGCCGTTGCGGATGATCTCGACCGTTTCGCCGCTCAGACCAGCCGCCGAGGCAATCGCCGCCGCGACCTCATCGGCCCCACAGGCTACGGCAGCGGCATCGCAGGGAACCCAGATCTTCATGCCGAGACCTCCGCAACCAGAGCCTCGATCCGCTCGGGCGTCGCCCGCCCGACCAACTGATCGCCCACCATCGCGGCGGGCGCGCAGGCACACAGCCCGAGGCAGTAGACCGCCTCAAGGGTCACGTCACCCTTCGTTTCTCCGACTTTCATGCCGAGCGCGCGCTCCAGCCGCGCGATCATCTCCGTCCCGCCCATCGATTGGCAGGCCTCGGCACGGCACAGCTTGATCACATGCTTGCCCGCGGGCGCATCGCGGAAATCGTGATAGAAAGAGACGACGCCCGCCACCTCCGCCCGGCTCAACCGCAGCGCATCGGCAATCGGCTGATAGCTATCGGCGGGCACGCAGCCGTAAGCGGCCTGCACATCGTGAAGAATGGGCAGCAGCGCACCTTCGCGCCCCGCATGATCCGCCAGAATCGCGGCGAGCCTGTCGTCTTCGGTCATTTCCATCCTCCCGGCCCCGATGATGGGGCGAGCATGCCCCGGCCAGCAAGTCACGACTGGTTCAATCGCGAACAGGCGCGGACAGGAACCGTCATCGCCGTGCTTGCGCGGGCAGGGGTGAGCCTCTACATCCCTCACATGAGCCTGATCCAACGCCTCCCCTTCGTCAAGAAATCGCCCTTCGTCGCGGTGATCCGTCTGCACGGTGCCATTGGCATCTCGCGCCCGGGATCGCCCGGCCTGTCGGATGCCGCGATGGCCCCGATCATCGAGCGGGCTTTTTCCCGCGGGAAACCGGCGGCGGTGGCCCTGATGATCAATTCGCCCGGCGGATCGCCCGTGCAATCGGCGCTGATCGCGGGGCGTATCCGCAGGCTCGCGGACGAAAAAGGTATTCCCGTGCATGCCTTCGTCGAAGACGTCGCGGCCTCGGGCGGCTATTGGCTCGCCTGCGCCGCCGACCAGATCTGGGCCGACCCGACTTCGGTCGTGGGCTCGATCGGTGTGATCTCGGCAGGGTTCGGCCTCGACGAGTTCATCAGCCGTCACGGAATCCAGCGCCGTGTGCACACGGCGGGCGGCTCGAAAAGTTTCATGGACCCGTTCCGCCCAGAAAAGGACGAGGACGTCGCGCGGCTGAACAAGCTGCTCGAGGACATGCATGTCAGCTTCAAGGAACATGTCGAGTCCCGGCGCGGTGCAAAACTGGCCTCGGATCGCGACCTCTTTACCGGCGATATCTGGACCGGGCGACAAGCGCTGGCCGAGAAGACCGGCCTGATCGACGGGCTGGCCCATGCGGTACCGAAGCTGAAAGAAATCTACGGCGAGAAGACACGCATCGTGCCCTATGCGCCCAAGCGTTCTCTCTTCCGGCGTTTCGGCGCGCAGATCGGCGGCGAGATGGCGGCGGCGACGGCAGGCGCACTTATCGACACGACCGAAGAGCGCGCGCTCTGGGCGCGCTACGGGCTGTAACCCGATGCTCATCAAGGGCATGACCCTCTTCCTGGTCGTCATGGCGGTGCTCGCCATGTTCGGCAAGCTGCGGATGCCGAAGATCAAGGGCCCGCGCGGTCCGGGCCGGCTGTCGGCACGTTGTCCCGATTGCGGACGTCCGAAAATCGGACGCGGCCCCTGCCCCTGCAAGACGACCTCCAAGACCAAGAGCAAGAAGACGGAGCGCCGGTCATGATCTGGGATTTCGGCGAGATCATTGCCGGGCTGGCGTTGCTGGTCGTGGCGGGCGATCTGCTGGTGAAAGGCGCGGTGGCGATGTCGCTGCGCCTTGGCATTCCGGCGCTGATCGTCGGGCTTACTGTCGTGGCCTTCGGCACCTCCGCGCCCGAGCTGATGGTCTCCGTCGCCGCCGTCCTCGACAATGCGCCGAGCATCGCGCTCGGAAACGTCGTGGGCTCGAATATCGCGAATATCCTGCTGGTGCTGGGACTGCCGGCGATCATCTCCGCGATCCGCACCGACCTGCACGACACGCGCGAAAGCTTCGTGCTGATGATGGGCGCGACGATTCTGTTCATTCTCGTCTGTTTCATGGGCCCGATCCGCTGGGCGCAGGGGCTGCTTCTGCTCTTTGCTCTGAGCATCGTCCTGTTCCGGCAGATCCGCGAGGCGCGCGCCCATCGCGCCAATCGCGGCAACGGGAGCGCGGCCGAGACCGAGGCGAATGAAGAGATCGAAAGCGTCGATCCGAAGATGCCGCTCTGGCGGATCGGGCTTTACGTTCTCGCGGGCCTCGTCGGCTTGCCGCTGGGCGCGAACTGGTTGGTCAGCGGCGCATCGGAGATCGCCAGCGCCATGGGCATCTCGGATGCGGTGATCGGCCTGACGCTGGTGGCGCTCGGCACCTCGCTGCCGGAGCTGGCGACCTCGATCACGGCGGCGATGAAAGGCCGCTCGGACCTCGCGCTCGGCAACGTCGTGGGCTCGAACATCTTCAACCTGCTCTGCATCATCGGCGTTGCGGGGCTGTTCGGCGATATTCCGGTGCCTCGGCAGATGCTGCAGATCGACCTTTGGGTCATGGCAGCCGCCTCGATCGCGCTCGCGCCATTCATCTTCGGCAACCGCGTGATCACCCGCGGCGTCGGTATCGCTTTTTCCGTGGCTTATCTGGCCTATATGGTGGCCCTCTTCATTGGAGGCAGCGCATGAAACGAGCATTGGTGACAGGCGGCGCGAAGCGGCTGGGGCGCGCGATGGCGCTTTATCTGGCCGAACGCGGCCTGGACGTCGCGATCCACTATCACGGCTCCGCGGAGGACGCGGAGGCCACGGCAGCGGAGGCCCGCGCGAAGGGCGTGCGCGCCGAGATCCTACAGGCCGACCTGCTGGACGAGGCAGCGACGGCGGCCCTGGTGCCGCATGCGGCGCAACTGCTCGACGGGCCGCTCGATCTGCTGATCAACAACGCCTCGATCTTCGAATACGACACGATCCGCTCGGCCACGCGCGAAAGCTGGGACCGGCATATCGGCTCCAACCTCCGCGCGCCCTTCGTGCTGATCCAGCATTTCGCGGCACAGGCCCCGCAAGCCGACCGCTCAGGCGCGGAACCCAAGGCCCGTGCCCTGGTGGTCAACATGGTCGATCAGCGGATGCGCAAGCTGACGCCCGAGTTCATGACCTACTCACTCGCGAAGATGGGGCTGTGGACGCTGACCCAGACCGGCGCGCAGGCGCTGGCCCCCGATATCCGGGTGAACGCGATCGGCCCCGGCCCCACCCTGCAGGGCGCGCGCCAGTCGGAAGATCACTTCAACCGGCAGCGCGCGGCGACGATCCTTGAGCGTGGCGCGGACCCTGCGGATATCGTTGCAGCGCTGGGATATTTCATGGATGCGCCGGCCGTCACAGGGCAGTTGCTCTGCGTAGATGGCGGCCAACATCTAGGCTGGCGGACGCCCGATGTATTAGGTCCGGAATGAGCCTGAAATCGAATCACAGGCCGAAGTTGTGCACTGCGCGGCGGCCTGTAACGAGACCGTCACAAAAGTATTAATCCTTTCAATAGCTTGGCAAATGTGCAGAAAATTTCTCAATGAAATCAATGCGCTCCGCAATTGCTCAAAAAACGGGCAAACACTCGATCAACCCTTATATTAAGGTCGGAACCCGCGGTCCCACATGTTTGCCAACAGACTTATCCCCAAATTTCGTGGACATGTTTTTTCTTGAAAACGGCCGCGCGAGGTTGCAGCCACGGGGGAGAATCGAAGCCTGCTCATGAATGATGACGAGAACAACAAGGACACCCTCGATCCCCCGGCGGCCACGCGCCCGCAACACGGGCTGACGGGCCATGCTCTGATCGCGGATTACCTCAAGCGTCTCGACGGCTCGCCCGGCGTGTACCGGATGCTGAACGCGAAGGGCGAGGTGCTCTATGTGGGCAAGGCGCGCAACCTGAAGGCGCGGGTTTCGAACTATGCGCGGCCTTCGGGACACTCGGCACGGATCGCGCGGATGATCTTCGAGACCGCCTCGATGATGTTCCTCACGACGCGGACCGAGACCGAGGCGCTGCTGCTCGAGCAGAACCTGATCAAGCAGCTCAAGCCGCGCTACAACGTTCTCGCACGCGACGACAAGAGCTTCCCCAACATCCTGATCGCGACCGATCACCCCTACCCGATGATCAAGAAGCATCGCGGCGCGCGCAAAGAGAAGGGACATTACTTCGGCCCCTTCGCGAGCGCTGGCGCGGTGAACCGCACGCTGAACCAGCTGGAGCGGGTGTTCCTGCTGCGCAACTGCTCGGATTCGATGTTCGAGACCCGCACACGCCCCTGTCTCCAATACCAGATCAAACGCTGTTCGGGGCCTTGCGTCGGCAAGATCTCCGAGGAGGATTACGCAGCGCTGGTCGACGATGCGAAGCGCTTCCTGCAGGGCAAGTCCACCACGATCCAGCGCGAATTGGCGGAGCAGATGCAGCAAGCCTCGGACGATATGGAGTTCGAGCGCGCCGCTGCGCTCCGTGACCGGATCAAGGCGCTGACCAACGTGCAGCAAAGCCAGGGGATCAATCCTCGTACCACCGCCGAGGCCGATGTCATCGCGCTCCATCAGGAAGGCGGGCAGGCCTGTGTTCAGGTTTTCTTCATCCGCGCGAACCAGAGCTGGGGCAACCACGACTTCTACCCGAAGACCGGCTCCGGCGCCGAGGCGCCCGAAATCCTGCAGGCCTTCATCGCGCAGTTCTACACCAACCGCCCGCCGCCGAAGCTGATCCTGCTGTCGCACCCGGTCGAGGATGAGGAACTGGTAAGCGAATTCCTCTCCGAGCGCGCCGAGCGCAAGGTCGAGATCACCGTGCCGCAACGGGGCGAGAAAGCCGAACTCGTCGAGAACGCCGCGCGCAACGCCCGCGAGAGCCTCGGTCGGAAGATGTCAGAATCCGCGGCGCAGGCGAAGCTGCTGGCCGGCGTGGCCGAAGCTTTCGGGCTGGAGAAGCCACCGCAGCGGATCGAGGTCTACGACAACTCGCATATTCAGGGCGCGCATGCCGTGGGCGGGATGATCGTCGCGGGGCCGGAAGGATTCATCAAGAGCCAGTATCGTAAGTTCAACATCAAGAACGCCGACCTGACGCCGGGCGACGACTTCGGGATGATGAAAGAGGTACTGACGCGCCGCTTCACCCGCTTGCTGAAGGAAGACCCAGAGCGCAAATCCGAATCCTGGCCCGATCTGCTGCTCATCGACGGCGGCGCCGGGCAGGTCTCGGCGGTGCGCGAGATCATGGACGAGATGGGCGTGAGCGACGTCGCGATGGTCGGCGTCGCGAAGGGCGTCGACCGCGACCACGGCAAGGAAGAATTCCACCGTACCGGCCAGCGCCCGATCGCCCTGCCCCGGCAATCGCCGGTCCTCTATTACATCCAGCGCCTGCGCGACGAGGCGCACCGCTGGGCCATCGGGACGCACCGCGCGAAACGCGCCAAGGCGCAGATGGCGAACCCGCTGGATGAAATTCCGGGCATCGGCGCGGCCCGCAAACGCGCGCTGCTGGCGCATTTCGGCTCCGCCAAGGCGGTGAGCCGCGCGGCCCCGATCGATCTTATGGAGGTCGACGGCATTTCCGAGGCGATGGCCGAGACCATCCACAATTTCTTCAACGAGAAGGGCTGAGATGACCGATCACAGCCGCCACCCCCGCGCGCTGACCCGCGTGGCCGATCTCGAACGCGACGGTCTGACCGCCTCGGGGGCGCGCGTCGATCTGGAGCGCGTCGCCAAGGAATTCCGCATCCGCGTGACACCCGAGATGCGTGGGGCCATCGCCGATCCGACCGATCCGGTGGCCGCGCAATTCGTGCCCTCCGCGGCGGAGTTGGTGACCCGCCCCGAAGAAATGGAAGACCCCATCGGCGACGATGCCCATTCCCCAGCGCCCGGGCTGACGCATCGCTATCCGGACCGGGTGATCCTGCACATCACCAAGACCTGCGATGTTTATTGCCGCTTCTGCTTCCGCCGCGAGACGGTGGGGGAGAACGGGCCGCTGCCGGAAGACCAATTGACGCAGGCGCTCGACTATATCGCCGCGACCCCGGCCATTCGCGAGGTGATCCTGACCGGAGGCGATCCGCTGACGCTCTCGACGCGCAGGCTCGGCGCGGTGCTGGAGCGTCTTTCCGGCATCCCCCATCTCGACCAGGTCCGGCTCCACACCCGCGTTCCGGTCGTCGCGCCAGAGCGCATCACCGATCAGCTTTGCGCTCTGTTGCGCAATGCGCCTACTGCGTGGATCGTGCTGCATACCAACCACGCGCAGGAACTTACGCCTGTCGCTCGCGACGCCATCGCCCGACTTGTCGATCGCGGCATCCCAATGCTGTCGCAAACCGTACTGCTGCGGGGCATCAACGACAGTGCCGACGCGTTGGAGGGCCTGTTCCGCGCCCTGACCAAGCTGCGCGTCAAACCCTATTACCTGCACCATTGCGACCTCGCGCGCGGTACCTCGCATTTCCGCACCACCATCGCGGAAGGCCGCGCGCTGATGGCCGAGCTGCGCCGCCGCTGCTCGGGCACCATGCTGCCGACCTATGTGCTCGACATCCCCGGTGGGCATGGCAAAGTGCCGATCACGTCCGACCATTTCACGCCGGGGGACAGTCCCGGAGACTGGCATGTGACCGACCGACGCGGCACGGTGCATGCATATCGCGATCCCGCGACCCGTTAACGCGCCCTCTTCCGCTTTGCCAAGCACGCAGCTAGGTTGCCTCCCATGAAATGGACCCTTCCCAATATCCTGACCGTGCTCAGGCTCTTGGCTGCCCCGGGCGTGGCGGTCATGTTCCTCTATTTCTCGCGGCCCTGGGCCGACTGGCTGGCGCTCGCGCTGTTCATCGGCGCAGCAATCACCGACTGGTTCGATGGCTACCTTGCCCGGGCGTGGAAACAGGAGAGCCGCTTCGGCGCGATGCTCGACCCGATCGCAGACAAGGCGATGGTGGTGATCGCGCTTGTGGTGCTGACCGGCTACTCGGGCATGAACCCCTGGCTGATCCTGCCCGCCACCGTGATCCTGTTCCGCGAGGTCTTCGTCTCGGGGCTGCGCGAATTCCTCGGCGCGGATGCCGGGCGGCTGCGGGTGACCAAGCTCGCGAAGTGGAAAACGACCGCGCAGATGGTGGCGATCGCCGTGCTGTTCCTCGGCACCGGGCTCGCCTATCTCGAACAGGGTCAGGCCCCGCGCGCGGGGGAAGGTGATATCCGCATGGGGGCCACCCCCGCCGATGTCGCGACCCATGTGGGGCTTGCGCTGATCTGGATCGCCGCCGTGCTGACCGCGATCACCGGCTGGGACTATTTCCGCAAGGCCCTGCCCTATCTGAAGGAGCCGAGCCATGATTGACGTTCTCTATTTCGCATGGGTCCGCGAGCGGATCGGCCTGCCGAGGGAAAAGGTCGAGACCGAGGCAAAAACAGTGGCCGATCTGGTCGAGGAGCTGAAAGCGCGCGAGCCGCGCTACGAGGCGGCCTTTGCCGACGTCTCGGCGCTGCGGGTCGCGCTCGATCAGGATCTGGCAGAGTTCGATGCGCCGCTCGAAGGTGTGCGCGAGGTGGCCTTCTTCCCGCCGATGACGGGAGGCTGAGATGAAAGTCTCCGTTCAGGCCGAGCCCTTCGATCTGGGCGCAGAGCTTGCCGATTTCGGCACGGGCCGCGCGGATGTCGGCGCGGTCGTTAGCTTCACCGGCATCGTACGCGACGACACCGGCGCGATGGAGGCGCTGGAGCTGGAGCATTACCCCGGCATGACCGAGCGCGCGATCGCGGGTATCGTGGATCAGGCGGTCGAGCGTTGGTCCCTGTCGGACGTGACCGTGATCCACCGCCATGGACGTCTCGTCGTGGGCGAGCAAATCATGATGGTCGCCACCGCCGCACGCCACCGCGTCGCTGCCTTCGAGGCGGCCGAATTCCTGATGGATTACCTGAAATCCCGCGCGCCCTTCTGGAAGAAGGAACACGGGCCCGAAGGCACCTCCTGGGTCGCCGCGAAGGATGAGGATGAGGACGCGCTGAAACGCTGGTGATCAGTCGCCCAGCTTTGCGTGCACCTCGTCCAGATCGACCTCGCCCACCGGCATCTTGTTGTCCGGATCGTCGAAGTCGTATTGGAACAGCTGGAAATCCTTCTTGTAGATTTCCCAGATCAGGTGGCGCGACAGGTCGTCAAAATAATCGCTGACCTTATGCGCACGCTTCGGCCCGTGCCCTTCGGATTCGTTGAACCGCGGCACGTCGGCCAGATCGACCTTCACCGGCGTCTCGACCGCGTCGAGCACCGACTGCATCCCTTCGTTGAATTTCTCGGTGAAGAAGATGTTGTCGTAGCGCCCGCCGTTGACGATGAAGGTCGAGATATGGCCCGACATGGCCGACCAGTGAATGTCCGGCTCCATCGGGCGGCGCCAGCGGATCGTGTCGCGCGCGAACAGCAAGAAGCGGCGGAACGAGGCGATCTGGTCGAAATCGAAGTTATCTTCCGGCGAGCCGACCTCGATCCCGTATTTCTGCACCAGCTGCGGCACCAGATTTCCGCGATAGCGTTTGCCGTTGCGCTGGATGCCCGCGATCTTGTCGAAGAAGCTCGACAGGATGCGCTGATACGGGTTGCGAACGCAGGTGAAGGCGTAGCTTTTGTGCGCCACCACGTTCTCGGTGATCGGCGTCTGGCTTTCCTCCTGCGACCACTTATGCAGCCCGGTCTTGGAATCGTGGATATCGCCGTCGAAGAATTTCCCGTGGTCGGAATAGAACATGATCTGCCCGATGGAGGAGCAGGCGCATTTCGGCACGACGCGATACACCATGCTTTCGCTCTCGGTCATCCAGGTTCCGGGAAATCCCATTCAAAGCCCTCCAGAAGGTCGCGCACCCGTGAATGGGTGACGCAGACATAATAAATATCGAGTAAAGAGCAAAGAAACCCTGTCTTTTCAACGCTCATTCCGGCTAACAAGTCGGATAATACCAGCAAGTGACAGCGCATCGTTTCCCGTATGGCCCGAATCGCCTTTATTCTTCTGACCCATAAGGACCCGGACGGGATCATCGCTCAGGCGGAACGACTGACGCAGACCGGCGATTATGTGGCGATCCATTTCGATGCCCGCGCCAAACCAGAGCATTACCGCAAGCTGCGCAGCGCGCTCGATGCCAATCCCAATGTCACCTTCGCGAAAAAGCGCGTCAAATGCGGCTGGGGCGAATGGAGCCTCGTCGCCGCGACCTTGGAGGCGGTAAAAGCCGCCGTCGCCGATTTCCCGCGCGCCACGCATTTCTACATGCTCTCGGGCGATTGCATGCAGATCAAATCGGCCGAATACGCGCATGACTTTCTCGACGCAGAAGAGGTCGATTACATCGAAAGCTTCGACTTCTTTTCGTCTGGCTGGATCAAGACCGGGATGAAGGAGGACCGGCTGGTCTATCGCCACTGGTTCAACGAGCGCAATCAACCCAAGCGGTTCTACCTTGCCTACAACCTGCAGAAACGGCTGAAGCTGTCGCGCGAGGTGCCGCGCGATCTGCAGATGATGATCGGCTCGCAATGGTGGTGCCTGCGGCGGCGCACGATGGAGCAGGTGCTAGATTTCATCAAGGCGCGGCCCGATGTGATGCGGTTCTTCCGCACGACATGGATTCCGGACGAGACCTTCTTTCAGACCATCGTCCACCACCTGATCCCCGAGACCGAGATCCGCGCCCGGACGCTGACCTTCCTGATGTTCACCGATTACGGGATGCCGGCGAATTTCTACAACGACCATTACGACCTGCTACTCGCGCAGGATTACCTTTTCGCGCGCAAGATCAGCCCCGAGGCGAAGGACCTGAAGCAGCGTCTGGGCGAGCTGTGGACACGCGAGGGTGTCCAATTCGCCGTCTCGAACGAAGGCCGCGCGCTGCATCGCTTCCTGACCGGGCGCGGTCGCGTCGGCCGTCGCTTCGCACCGCGCTTCTGGGAGGCGGAGGCGACCTTGGGGCGCGAGCGCACGCTGACCCTGATCCTGTGCAAGAAATGGCATGTCGCGAAGCGGCTGGTGGCCGAGTTCCGCAAACGCTCCTCGATCCCCGCGCTCGATTACGTTTTCAACGAGATGGCCCCCCTGCCCGATCTCGGCGGCATCGAGACCAGCCCCGAAAAGCGCAACCGTCACCGCCGCGCCCTGATGCGGATGGTGTTCGACCATGAGAACGCCGACCGCATGGTGATCTGCGTCGATCCGGCCGAGCTTGACGTGATCGAGGATTTCACCCGCGACAAATGCCAGACCCGCATCCTCGAGATCGAGTGCCAGTTCTCCGACGACTATCTCAAGGGGCACGCGCAACGCGTGGGCCTCGCTGGGCATCATACGCCGCCGCAGGTGCTCGATCAGATGCTGCCGACGATCCGCGCCGACCTGCATCATGAATCCGAACGGCTCCGCGATGCCGAGTTCGAGAATTACGCGCTCATGCGCGAGGGCGGCGAGATCGAGGACAACGCACGCGCGCTGGCCCATGCGCTCGACATCCCCTCCGATATGGCGCAGGAATTGGCCGAACTCGACTACATCTTCCGCGACTGAGGAGAGAGGCCATGGCCTATACCTATGACGATCAGAACATCTTCGCCAAAATCCTGCGCGGCGAGATCCCGAACGACACCGTTCTGGAGACCGAGCATACGCTCGCCTTCCGCGACATCGCCCCGAAAGCGCCCGAGCATGTGCTGGTGATCCCGAAAGGCGCCTATGTCGCGCTCGATCATTTCTGCGCTGAAGCCAGCGATGCAGAGATCGTCGATTTCCACCGCACCGTGGCCGAGGTCTGCAAGATGACCGGCGCGAGCCCGGGCGAAGGCGGCGAGGGCTATCGCGGCATCACCAATGCGGGCGAGAATGGCGTGCAGGAAGTGCCGCATTACCACCTGCATATCCTCGCAGGTCGCCCGCTCGGGCCGATGCTGCTGATGCGTTAAGGCTGGCGGCGCGCCCTGATCCCGGGCGCGCCGGACAGGCTCAGATGAGCCCGCGCTCTGCGAACAGCGCCTTCACATCCACTTCCGGGCGCGCGCCATAATGGCCGATCACCTCGGCCGCCGCGGCGCAGCCCATCTTGCCCGCGGTCTCGAGGTTCTGCCCCGTCGCGTAGCCATAGAGGAAGCCCGCCGCGAACTGATCCCCCGCGCCCGTCGCATCGACCGGCACCACGCGCTTGACCGGAACCGTGGCACGCTCCTCGCCGCGGATCAGGATCACGTCGTCGCCCGAGCGGGTGCAGACCACCAGCTCGCATTCCTCGGCCGCCTGTTTCAGCGCCGCATCCAGATCGGTCTGGTAGAGCGATTCCCATTCGTGCTGGTTGCCGATCACGTAATCCATCTGGTCGCGCACCAGACGACGGAAATCGGCGCGGTGACGGTCGACGCAGAACGGGTCCGACAGCGCGATCCCCGCCTTGCCGCCGCCCCGGTGACAGCCCTGCGCCGCCTTCAGGAATGCGGCCTTCCCGTGATCCTTGTCGAAGAGATAGCCTTCGAGGAACAGAATCTGCGTGTTCTCCACCACTTCGAGGCTGACATCCTCTGTCGAGACCTCCGCCGAGATCCCCAGATAGGTGTTCATCGAACGCTCACCATCCGGCGTCACGAAGATCATCGAACGCGAGGTCGGCAGCTCGCCATCCTTCACCGGCGGGTTCGGGAAATCCGTGCCCTCGCCATGCAGAGCCGCCTCGTAGAAGCGCCCCAGCGTGTCGTCGCGCACCCGGCCGATAAAGGCGGTGGTCAGGCCGAGATTCCCCAGCCCCGCGATCGTGTTGCCGACCGAGCCGCCCGGCGCCTGCGTGCGTTCTTTCATCGCGCCGTACAGCGTTTCGCCGCGCTCGCGCTCGATCAGTTGCATGATGCCTTTCTCGATGCCCATATGCTCGAGAAAGCTGTCGTCGCATTGCGCGATCACGTCCACGACGGCATTGCCGATGCCGACGACCTGATACTGTTTCAAAGGTTTTTCTCCTCGTGTTTCACACGGTCTTTTCGTCGAACTGGCACAGATCCTTGATCGGACAGGCCTGACATTTGGGTTTGCGCGCCACGCAGATATAGCGACCGTGCAGGATCAGCCAGTGATGGGCGTGGCGCTGGTACTCGACGGGCACGTTGTCTTCGATGGCGCGCTCGACCGCGTCGACATCCTTGCCCGGGCAGATGCCGCTGCGATTGCCGACCCGGAATATATGCGTATCGACCGCCTGCGCGGGATGGCCGAACCACATGTTCAGCACGACATTCGCGGTCTTGCGCCCCACGCCCGGCAGCGATTGCAGCGCGGCACGCGAGGATGGCACCTCGCCGTTATACTGATCGACGAGGATCTGGCTCAGCTTGATGACGTTCTTCGCCTTCTGCCGAAAGAGACCGATCGTCTTGATATGCTCGGTCACGCCCTCAAGGCCCAGCTCCAGCATCTTCTCGGGCGTGTCGGCCACGGCGAAAAGCTTCCGCGTGGCCTTGTTCACGCCCGCATCGGTCGCCTGCGCCGACAGCGCCACGGCCACCACCAGCGTATAGGCGTTGACGTGCTCGAGCTCCCCCTTGGGATGGGGCTCGGAGGCTTCGAACCGCGCGAAGACCTCTTTCATCGTGGCATAATCGAATTGCTTGGCCATGCTTTCCTAATGCCCGCCACGCGCGCGAAGGGCAAGGCCACGCGAAAACCGCAGCTTTCGGGTCGCGCGCCTGCCGCCCGCGTCCTAGGATCGGGGAAAGCCCTAGAGGTGCGTGATGAACGACCACAGCGACATCGCCGACAGCTACCACTATCAGGTCATCGCCCGCGCGCTGGCCGAGATCGACGCGGCACAGGCGGCGGGCGAGTTGCTGACGCTCGAGGCGATCTCCGCGCGGCTCTCGATGAGCCCCGCGCATTTCCAGCGGCTGTTCTCTGCCTGGGTCGGGGTGTCGCCGAAACGCTACCAGCAATATCTGACGCTCGACTTCGTGCGCGAATTGCTGAGCCAGCGCCTGCCGCTCGACGAGGTGGCCGACCGTGCGGGACTGTCCGGCACGGGCCGTCTGCACGATCTGGTTCTGCGCTGGGAGGCGATGACGCCCGGCGCCTTCGCGCGTGGCGGAGAAGGTGTCGCGATCCGGTGGGGACGGTTCGACAGCCCCTTCGGCCCGGTGATCGCGATGGGCACGGATCGGGGGCTTTGCGGCATGGGCTTCACTGCCGAGATGGGCGAGCAGGAGACATTTGACGATCTCGCCCGCCGCTGGCCCGACGCCCGCTTCACCGAAGACCCCGAGCCGCTGCGCGCTTGGGTCGACGCCGCCTTCTCCCGCCATGGCGAGGCGAAGCTGACGCTGATCGGCGCGCCCTTCCAGATCAAGGTGTGGGAGGCGCTGCTCTCGATCCCCTCGGGACAGGTCACGACCTATTCCGACATCGCCGAGGCGATCGGCCACCCGAAAGCGGTCCGCGCCGTCGGCACCGCCGTAGGCCGCAACCCGATTTCCTTCCTGATTCCCTGCCACCGCGCCTTACGCAAATCGGGCGGATTGGGCGGCTATCACTGGGGTTTGGGCGTCAAACGCGCGATTCTGGGCTGGGAAGGCGCCCGCGCAGAGGCAGATTGAGCGTCGCTCCGCCGCTTCTACCGGCAGATGATGCGCGGAATTCCGCGCTTCGCGAAAAGGGCATGGAACCTGCGCGTTTTTTACGCGTATCTTCCGTCAAGCCTCGAAACATGGGGCGACCAGAGAAGGCAGAGACAGAACATGACCACCGTTCTCAAGACCAAAACCATTCTTCTGAGTGCCGCCGCAGCGATGGCGCTCACCGCTTGTGTGCCGGGCGGCTATACCGGGGCGAACAACCCCGACCAGAGCCCGAACGCAAATCGCAATGCCGGTGCGATCACCGGTGCGCTGATCGGCGGCGCCCTCGGCGCGAAAAGCAAAGGCGACGAGAAGCTGACCAAAGCCGCAGCCGGCGCAATCGTCGGCGGCGTGATCGGCGGCGCGATCGGTTCGCAGCTTGACCGTCAGGCACAGGAACTGCGTCGCGACCTGACCACCAACGGCGTCAGCGTCGTGCGTCAGGGCAACCAGCTGATCGTGACGATGCCGCAAGACGTGCTCTTCGCGACCGACAGCGCAGCCGTGCGCCCCGATCTGCAGCGCGATCTGTACACGCTCGCCGGCAGCCTCAACCGCTATCCGGATACCACCGTCGAGGTCGTCGGCCACACCGACAACACCGGCGATGCGGCCTACAACATGCGCCTTTCGCGTCAGCGCGCGCAGTCGGTGGCCAATGTCCTCATCAATGGCGGCGTCCCGAGCTACCGCGTCATCCCGACCGGTCGTGGCGAGGATCAGCCCATCGCGAGCAACCTCACGCCGGAAGGCCGTCAGGCCAACCGCCGGGTCGAATTCATCATTCGTCCGAACAACTAAATCGCTCATCAGAGCGGGAAAAGGGCCGGGAAATCCCGGCCTTTTTTCATTGCCTACCCCCTGATCTGGTCATACATCTTGACCACATGGAGGGGAAAATGCCGTTTCAGAAGATTGAATCCGAGAAGCTCGCGAATGCCGTCGTGCGCCAGATCGAGCAGCTCATCCTGCAGGGCATCCTGCGCCCAGGAGAGCGCCTCCCCTCGGAGCGAGAGCTCTCCGAGCGTCTCGGCGTGTCGCGCCCAAGTCTGCGCGAAGCGGTCGCGGAGCTGCAGGAATCCGGCCTTCTGACGACCCGCGCCGGGGCGGGCATCTATGTCGCTGAAGTGCTCGATTCCGCCTTTTCGCCCGCCCTGATCCGGCTCTTCGCCCGCAACGACCAGGCGCTGTTCGATTACATCTCGTTCCGCCGCGACATGGAGGGACTAGCCGCCGAGCGCGCCGCGCAATGCGGTTCGGACACCGATCTCGAAGTGATCCAGACCCTGTTCTCTCAGATGGAAGCGGCCCATTCAAAGCGCAATCCCACGCAGGAAGCGCAGCTCGATGCGCAGTTCCACATGGCGATCATCGAGGCGAGCCATAACGTCATCATGATCCATATGATGCGCGCGATGTTCGATCTTCTGGCCGAAGGCGTGTTCTACAACCGCTCCATGATGTTCAAGAACCGCGGCACGCGCAGCAAGCTGCTCGACCAGCACCGCGCGATCAACGATGCGATCCAGCGCCGCGACGCCAACTCCGCGCGCAAGGCCATCGCGGCCCATATGGAATTCGTCGAGGTCGAGATGGCGGCGATGCGCCGGGCCGAGCGCAACGAGGCCACCGCGCGATTACGTCTCGAACATAACCGCTGAATAAAGAAAAACCCCGGCCCATCGGACCGGGGTTTTTAATGTCACCCGTAAGGGAAGATCAGTTCAGGCGCTGTTCGACTTCCGAAAGCGAGCTGTCGATCATCGCGGCGCGGTCCGACGCGCTCAGCTGCTTGGCGAGCACATCGCTAGCGGCGGCCACGGCGACCGACACGGCGCGGTCCTTGACCTCTTTCAGAGCCTGCGCCTCGGCCGAGGCGATCTGCTCGTCAGCGGCCTTCAGGCGGCGCTCGATCGAGACCTTCAGATCTTCCTTGGCCTTCTCTGCGGCGGCTTCGGCGTCGCGCTTGGCGGCGGCGACGATCTGATCGGCCTGCCCCTGCACTTCGCGCGCCTTGCGCTCGTAGCTGGCCAGAACCGCCTGTGCCTCGTCACGCAGCTTGCGAGCTTCGTCGAGATCCGAACGGATGTTCGCCGCACGCTTGTCGAGCATCTTGCCCAGCGTCGCCGGCACCTTCGCGTAGAGCACGATGGCCACGAAGATGATGAAGGCGATGGTCACGATGAAATTCGTGTTCCACAGCGAGAAGAACGGACCAGTTGCCGCGAAGGCGGGCTGTGCCGCCACGAGCGGAAGGAGAAACGAGAGTTTCTTCATCGTCTTACCCTTTCAGCCGTTGTTCGACAGCTGCGTTCACAGCCGCTGCGTCCGAGTTGCCACCCAGAGCCGCGACGATCTCGCCGGCGGTATCCTTGGCGACCTGATCGACCGCTGCAAGTGCGCCGTCCCGGATTTCCGCGATGCGCGCTTCCGATTCCGCGGAGCGTGCCGCGATCTCGGCATCTGCCTTGGCGATGGCCGCGTCGAGGTCCTTCTGGATCTCGGCCTTGGTTTCGCCTGCGATCTTCTGCGCCTGAGCGCGAGCTTCGGCCAGAGCTTTCTCGTAAGCGGCTTCGGCCTCTTCGGCCTTGCGCTTGAAGTCTTCGGCCGCGGCGATGTCACCCGCGATCGTGCCCTGACGGTCGGCGAGAACTGCCTCGATCCGGGGCAGTGCGATGCGCGTCAGCAGCCAGTAGATCGCGACGAGAGCGACCAGAAGCCAGAAGATCTGGTTCGGGTAGCTCGAGAAGTCGAGCTGCGGCATGCCGCCCTGCTGCGCGGAATGTGCCGCGCTTTGGGCCGCATCAGCGGCTGCGTGCGCCGTATTTTGCGTTTCGCTTGCCATGTCGTCCCTCGACCCTGATCACAAATCCCCTTGCGGGTCACGGGATGGGCTCCGAATGAGCCCACCCGCCCTCAAGGAAAAGCGTGCTGGATCAGACTGCGAACATCAGCAGCAGAGCGACGAGGAACGAGAAGATCCCGAGCGCTTCTGCGAAGGCGATGCCGATGAAGAGGGTCGCGGTCTGGCCAGCGGCGGCCGAGGGGTTGCGCAGGGCACCCGACAGGAAGTTGCCGGCAACGTTGCCCACACCGATAGCCGAGCCGCCCATGCCCATGCAGGCCAGACCAGCGCCGATGTAAGCACCCATTTGAACGATATTGCCTTCCATTGTCGTAACTCCTTGAGGTTGGAAGTGGCAGAAACTTGGTGAACTGGATCGATCCGCTATCCGGTCAGTGTGCCGGGTGCAGCGCGTCGCGCAGGTAGACGCAGGTCAGGATCGTGAAGACATAGGCCTGGATGAAGGCCACGAGAACTTCGAGCCCGTACATCGCGGTGATCGCGAGGATCGACAGCGGGGTCACAGCGAGGCCGACGCCGGAGAACAGGATCAGCGGCGCGAAGGCGGCGAACACTTTCATAACCGCGTGGCCGGCCATCATGTTGCCCGCAAGACGAATGGAGTGGCTGACGGGACGCACGAAGTAGGAGATCACCTCGATGATCGCGAGGATCGGGCGCAGCGCCAGCGGGGCCGAAGCCACCCAGAACAGGCTCAGGAAGCCCGCGCCGTTCTTGACGAAACCGATGACGGTCACCGCAACGAACACCGCGACTGCCAGCAGACCGGTCACCGCGATATGCGAAGTCGTGGTGAAGCCGCGCGGCAGCAGGCCGAGGAAGTTCGAGAAGACGATGAACAGGAAGACCGTGAAAATATAGGGGAAGAACTTCAGCGCGTCCTTGCCCGCCACGTCCTCGACCATCTTGTGGATGAAGCCGTAGGACAGCTCCGCGATCGACTGGGCGCGGGAGGGCACCACGGCGCGGCCACGGGTGCCGATGACCAGCATGAAGAAGATCGCCAGAACGGCAATCGCCATCCACAGCGTCGCATTGGTCGGCGTATACCAGTGAACCGGACCCTCGCCGAAGAGGGGCTTAACGATGAACTGATCCATCGGGTGGAAGGTCAGTTCACTGCGCATTTCCTGTTCAAGATTTGCCACGGTCGTCTTCCTCTTCATCGGCCATGTCGGCCGCACGCTCTTCGTTCATTTCCTTGGCCGAGCGAAGCATCACCTTCACCCCGGCCGCGAGCCCGAGAAGCGTGAACAGCACCATCATCCAAGGCATCGTGCCAAGCAGCACATCAAGCCCGTATCCGATGCCGAAGCCGATCCCCAGCCCCGAAACCATTTCGATCACCATACGCCAGGCCATGTTCGCCTGGGACAGATGATGATCGGCACGTTGCGGAGGCGGTTCTTGCGTCTTTCTCACTGCCGCAAGCTTCTTCTCAAGCGCTGCGAGGCGCTCGGGATCGGGCTCGTCGGAGCGGTGATCAGGCATGGTTCGGCCCCCACTCAGGTCCCAGCCGTGATAGCCGCGCCCCCAGCCTGAGTCAATTCCGGATAGCCCCTTGAAGACACCGCGCAACCCATTGATCCGTAACGATTTTGAAAATAGGCATCAAATTCGCGCCGCGCCAAGCTCACGGGAATGCGAGCAATGGCATATTCAACCGATCGGTTGACGTTTGTCGCGTACCGCCCCATCAAGGAGCGATGCTACCGCCGCCCGCCCCTTCTCTCGATGCGATCTTCGCCGCGCTCGCCGACCCGACCCGGCGGACGATCCTGACGATGCTGCTCGAAGACGACATGGCAGTGACCGACGTGGCAGAGCCCTTCGAGATGTCGCTCGCCGCCGTTTCCAAGCACCTCGCGATCCTGACCAATGCCGGGCTGATCTCGCAGGAGAAACGCGGCCGGGTGAAATGGTGCAAGCTGGAGCCGCTCGCAATGTCTGCCGCGACGACATGGATCCAGGGCTTCGGCCAGTTCGAACCGCTGGACTTCGATGCGTTCGAGAAATTCCTCGAAACCGAACTCGCGCAGGTCGAGATCGAACCTGTCGAGCCCTTGGAGACCGGGCAAAGCGACGCGCCGTCGAACAACGCGCCGCAACCCGATTAAATCGAACCCGCCTCGACCATGTAGTTGTTCGCGGTGCACATAGCCGCATCGTCGGACGCGAGGAACAGCACCATCCGCGCGACATATTCCGGCTGGATCAGATCCGGAAGGCATTGATTGCGACGATGATCCTCCAGCGCCTCGGGCGTCGCCCAGAGTGTTTTCTGCCGATCCGTCATGATCCAGCCCGGCACGACCGTGTTGACCCGGATACGATGCCCGCCCAACTCGCGTGCCATCGTGCGGGTCAAACCGTGCACTGCCGCTTTCGCCGTCGCGTAGGCCGGGAAACCGCTGCCGGCCTCCCACCACGAATTCGAGCCCATATTGATGATCGACCCCGCCCCTTTCGAGATCATGTCCGGCGCAACCGTCTGGATCGCGAAGAACATGTGGCGCAGGTTGGTGTGCTGGCGTTCGTCCCAGTACTCCGCATCGATCTCGCGCCAGTCGTGGCGGTCGTCGCGCGCGGCATTGTTCACCAGAACTTCCGCGGGGCCGATCTTCTCGCGCAGCTGACCCAGCGCCCCCTTCATCGCGGCGATGTCGCGCAGGTCGCACAGCTCGTACTCGACGCCCAGCCGTTTCGCGACCGCCGCACTCCCCTCCGCATCGCGGTCGAGAAAGCCGACCTTCGCCCCCTGCGCGGCGAAGCCTTCGACGATCAGCGCTCCGATCCCGGAGGCGCCCCCGGTCACGATCACGGATTTGCCCTTCAGGCTCGGATAAATGGCGAATTCCGGCATCTGTTCCTCCTCTTCTCGACGGGAGCATCGCGCCCGGGGTCGCGACTGTCCAGCCGGTGGCGGCGCGGCCCGCGTCACAAATCCTTCGCCCCTGCGTCAGCGGGCTGTCACAGCCCGGCGTATTATGACGCCCGAAGCGCCCCGAGCCGACGGTCTGCCGCCCGATGCACCGCGCCACCCTCTGGGCCTTCGTCATATCAAGTCTACCTTGGGGGTATATATGCCACGTCCTTCCCGTTCGATCACGCTTTGCGCGGCGCTCGCTGGCGCCGTTCTCTCCACTGCCCTGTTGGCTCCGGCCCATGCACAATCCGCCTCCGACGCGGGCGTGCTGAAGGTCGCGCTCTGGGGCGACGAGTTCTACAGCAAGGACCCGGAGGAAAAGGCGAACTGGATCGACCAGACCGTCGCCTCGATGAACGCACACGATCTCGACTTCACGATCTTCGCCGGCGACACCAAGAGCGGCAGCAGCGAGTGCACCGATCAGGCGATCGGGGCGGACGTGCAGGCGATCTTCAACCGCCTCGACATGCCGACACTCTACGCCCTCGGCGACAATGAATGGGTCGACTGCCACCGGACCAACAACGGCAGCTACGACCCGGTCGAGCGGCTGTCCTACCTGCGCAAGACCTTCTTTGCTGCCGCGAAGTCGCAAGGCCAGAACCCGATCGACGTCGAACGTCAGGGCACGCCGGGCGAAGCTTACAGCGAGAACAGCCGTTTCGAGCGCGACAACGTCATGTTCGTGGCCCTCAACGTGCCGGGCAGCAACAACAACCTCGTCGTGACCGACAAGCAGTGCACCAAGAAATCCGACCGCACGCAGGCCGATTGCGATGCCGCAACCGCGGAATACGAAGCCCGCAATCCGAAGAACGTCGAATGGCTCAAGGAGTCCTTCGCGAAGGCGCGCGAGAATAACGACGCGGGCATCCTGATCGACATTCAGGCCGACATCTTCTTCCCGTTCGAGCTAAGCGACGGCGGCTACGAAGAGGATTTCCTTCCGACCCTCGACGACAAGAACGGCTTCACCGACTTCTACAAGACTCTCGTCGAGGAGACGCATAACTTCGAAGGTCAGGTCCTGCTGGTCCATGGCGACTCCCATTACTTCAAGGTCGACAAGCCGATGATCCAGCCCGATGGCCGCAGCACCGCGAACTTCACCCGCGTCGAGGTCTTCGGCAGCAGCGACAACAGCTGGGTCGAGATGACGGTCGATCCGAAATCCGACGCCGTGTTCTCGTTCCAGCCGGTGGTGCTGAAGCAGTAAGTCGCAGCTGCAGCGGAACAGGGCCGCCTCTCGAGCAGCTCACTCCGCCATATCAGCGACGGGCGACGGTTCATTCGTCGCCCGTGTTCCTTTTCCATCCTCAGCGGCGCGAAACGACGCACCCGCAATGTGAAAAGGCCGCCCCCGATGGAGCGGCCCTGATCTTTCGCAACGGCGACAACTTATTTGTGGTTGTCGTCTTCGTCCTCGTCCTCGTTGTCGTCGGGCAGGTTGAAGAAGCTGTCCGCGTCCGAATAGTCGGCATTGTCCGCGGTCTCTTCCTCTTCCTCGGTCTCCTGCTTGAGATCGGAGGAGGAGAAGTTCTCCAGGCCGGCGATGCCCGAGGGCAGACGCGGTTCGTCGGGCATGCCCAGCGACTGCTCGGTCGAGACCAGCTTGCGGCGCTCGTCATCGCTCATCACGCCTTCGGCGGCGGCTTTCTTCGCGGCCTTCTGCACTTCGATATCCAGTTCCGACTGGCGGCAAAGACCCAGCGCGACCGGATCGATCGGGGTCATGTTCTGGATGTTCCAGTGCGTGCGCTCGCGGATCGACTGGATCGTGGGCTTGGTGGTGCCAACGAGACGCGCAATCTGCGCATCGGCCAGTTCCGGATGGAATTTCACCAGCCACAGGATCGCGTTCGGACGGTCCTGACGCTTCGACAGCGGGGTGTAGCGCGGGCCGCGACGCTTGTCCTCGCCCAGCGCCGCCTTGTTGAACTTCAGCTTCAGCTTGTGCAGCGGGTCTTTCTCGGCCTTGTCGATCTCTTCCTGATCGAGCTGGTTCGAGGCGACCGGATCGAAGCCTTTCACGCCGGTGGCGACGTCACCATCGGCGATGCCCTGTACTTCCAGCTCGTGCAGGCCGCAGAAATCCGCGATCTGCTTGAAGCTGAGCGTCGTATTGTCCACCAGCCACACGGCGGTGGCCTTTGCCATCAGGGGCTTGTTCGTCATTGCAGCCATCCTTTACATATCTCTCCCGGGCCGAGAAATCGGCTGCGGCGCGAGATTTCCCTGCCGCGGTCCATTTCTGGAAGGGGAATTGCCGCCTCATATAGTCAATCGCGCGTCAGGAGAAAAGAGAAAATGACTCGTTTGAGCCTTCTGACCGCAGCCCTGCTTGCGCTTTCGACCCTCACATCCAGCGTCTCCGCCGAGGGCGAGCGCGCGGGCGATTTCGACTATTACCTCCTCTCGCTCAGCTGGTCGCCCACGTGGTGCGCGCTGACCGGCGACGCGCGCAACTCGCCGCAATGTGACCCGGCGGAGTATCGCGGCTTCGTGCTGCACGGGCTCTGGCCGCAATACGAGACCGGCTGGCCCAGCTTCTGCCGCACGCCGCAGCGCGATCCGTCGCGCCAGCAGACCGCAGCGATGGAGGACCTGACCGGCGCGCCGGGGCTGGCGTGGTACGAGTGGAAGAAGCACGGGCGCTGCTCGGGGCTGTCCGCCACGGATTACTTCGCGTTGGAGCGCAAGGCTTACGAGAGCATCGAAATTCCGCGCGTGCTGGCGAACCTCGACCGCGACGTAAGATTGCCCGCGAAAGTGGTCGAGCAGGCGTTTCTCGAGGCCAATCCCGGCCTCGATGCCGACGAGATCACCATCACCTGCAAATCCGGACGCATCCAAGAAGCGCGCATCTGCCTGACCAAGGAGCTGGAGCCGCGCCGCTGCGGGGCCGATACGATCCGCGATTGCAGCCTGTCGAACGCGCTGATGGAAAAGGTGCGCTGAGGCGCTATTCGTCGAGCGGCGGCTGACGATCTTCCAGCGTCGGCAGCTTGTGTGTCGCCGCGACGTCGTGACTGTGATCTTCCTCCAGCTTGCCCGAGGAACAGATCCACGCTTTCGCCTGCTCGAGCTCGCTGAGATGAAACAGCTTGACCGTGCCGGGGATCATCGGCGCGAAGGCCTGAATGCCCCAGCGGATCCAGTCGACATCGCTGACCAGCACCACGGCGGCGAAATCGCCCAGATGCGACAGGCCCAGCTTGGTGTCGTCCCATGCTCCCTTCGCAGTGTAGCCGTCGAATTCTTCCCCGATGATATAGAGCAGCTTCACCTTTCCCTCGGCGGCGATCTTCTTCTCCACCGCCGGGATGAGGTGTTTTTCGTAGGCTTCCGCACCGATCGTGCCTTTGGCTTCGAAAGCCAGCACATCCGCCGGAAATCCATCCAGAAATTCAAAGCGTCCTTCGCTCATGACCGCCTCCCCTCGTTGGTTCGCGCGCCCGCAAGCATACACCCGGCGCGCGCTTCACGAAAGTTCAGCCGCCCGCAACTTCCAACACGATCTTGCCAATATGCTGGCTCGTCTCCATCCGGGTATGAGCTTTTGCGGCCTCGGCCAGCGGGAAGCTGCTGTCATGGATCACCCGCAGTTTGCCCGAATTGATCATCGGCCAGACATTGGCGTTCAATTGCCGCGCGATCTCTGCCTTGGCCGCAACCGATTGCGGGCGCAGCGTCGCTCCGGTAAGCGTCAGCCGCTTCGCCATGACCTGCGCAAAATTGATTTCAGCCTTCGGACCGGCGAGGAAAGCGATGAAGACCAGCCGCGCGTCATCGGCCATCGCCTTGATGTTGCGCGCGATATAGTCGCCGCCCACCATGTCGAGCACGAGGTTCGCCCCGCCTTCGGCCTTCAGCACGTCGACGAAATCGCCGGTCTTGTAGTTGATCGCGGTCGCGCCGAGTTCTTCGCAGACCGCGCATTTCTCCGCTGACCCGGCGGTGGTGAACACCCGCGCACCCAGCGCCGTCGCGATCTGGATCGCGGTGGTGCCGATGCCCGACGAGCCGCCATGCACGAGGAACCGCTCGCCCGCCTGCAAGCCGCCGCGCATCACAACGGTCGACCAGACGGTGAAGCAGGTCTCGGGAAGGCAGGCCGCCGATTTCAGATCGAGCCCGGCGGGCACGGGTAACGCATGTTCCGCCGGGCAGGTCGCGTATTCCGCGTAACCGCCACCGGGCAGCAGCGCGCAGACCTCGTCGCCAATCTCCCAATCGGTGACGCCCGGGCCGATCGCCGCGATCCGACCCGAGCATTCCAGCCCCGGCAGATCCGACGCGCCGGGCGGCGGATTGTAGGCGCCCGCACGCTGCAGCGCGTCGGGGCGGTTCACTCCGGCATAGGCCACCTCGATCAGGATCTCGCCATGTCCCGCGACCGGCACGGCGCGGGTCACTTCCTTCAGTACCTCCGGCTTGCCATGTTCGGAAATCTCGACGCAGCGCATCTCGGTCGGCATCTCGACAGGCTCCATCACTGCGCCTCCCGACCCGGCATGTCGGCATTGCCCTTGGGCGCACGGATGCCGCCAAGGAGTTTCGGCAGGAAGGGCAGCTTCATCGCGGCCCCCTTCACCTTCTCGAACTGCATCACATCCTCGATCCGGCGGTCGAGGAAGGCCCAGGTGTCACCCTTGCCCTCGCTCTCGTCGCCCATCCAGTAGAGCACCGTTGAGCTGTAGACCCCCGAAAGCGTCATCCGCTTCGTGTACCAGTTGTAATCCTCGCTGACATCACCCAGCGCGCGCCAGATCTTGTCCGACGTTTCCCAGATCAGCTTAGAGCCGGTCGTGGCGTTCTGCGGCAGCGCGAAGATCGCGGCGCCACGGCGCACCAGCTCCGGATCGGCCTCTTCCAGACGGAAGCGCACGGCAGTCGCGATCCGGTCGCGGAACTTCAGTCCCGACAGATCCGCCTCTTCCAGACGCCTGAGCATTTCGGCATCGCCCTCGCGGTGATAGGCCACCGCCAGATCGACGGCACCACGCGGACACACGACCCGCGCCAACCCCGGATCGAGCCCCAGATCGGACACTGCGAGCTTGAAGGCAGGCTCGGACCAGCCATCGAATGGGACATGCGGCTTGATCGCCGCCAACAGCTCGGACCGCGTGCGTTCCATATCGAGATGGTCGTTTTTCATCGCGTTTCCTCTCTCAGCTTTGACGGTAGACAAACCGCCTTTTGGTGACTATATGGAGCGCTCCTGCAAGCAACTGCAACTCTAACTTAGGAAGGTGGTGACACCACATGCAGGTCAGCGTTCGCGACAACAACGTCGAACAGGCGCTCCGTGCTCTGAAGAAAAAGCTTCAGCGCGAGGGTGTGTTCCGCGAAATGAAGCTCAAGCAGCATTTCGAGAAACCCTCGGTCAAAAAAGCGCGCGAGAAAGCCGAAGCCGTCCGCCGTGCCCGTAAACTGGCACGTAAGAAGGCTCAGCGCGAAGGCGCGCTCTAAGCGCACCGCTCCGCGTCTGAAAAGGCGCCTGAAAATGCTGGCGGGCTTGCCCGCACCGATGACCCCCGAGGCTTGGCCGCGGGGGTTTTTGGTTTCTGGAGGACACCGCTACAAGAAAGCGCAATCGCCGCCGCTTTGATCTTGCCTAAAGCGCTGCGCCCCCTACCCTAGCGCCAGCACTTCGCTCTGGCGGGAACCGCTTTCAAATGTCCGATATCCGGCCCGTCCTGCACCTCTTTGGCCTGATCGTCACAGCCCTCGGAACCGCTATGCTGGTGCCCGCGGCGCTGGATTTCAGCGACCTCAACCCGAACTGGCAGGACTTCCTGGAAGCGGCGTTCGAGACTGCGCTGATCGGGGGCGCTCTCGCGCTCGCGACCCGCACCAAGAGCGCGAGCGGGCTCACCACGCGGCAGGCCTATCTGCTCACCGCGGCGATCTGGCTCGGCCTGCCGATCTTCGCCGCCCTCCCTTTCATCGAAGGCGCACCGCGCGCGACCTGGACGAATGCCTATTTCGAAGCCGCCTCGGGCATCACCACGACCGGCTACACCGTCTTCGAACATCTCGACACGCTGCCACGCGGTGTCGTGTTGTGGCGCGGGATGCTGAACTGGTTCGGCGGGCTCGGGATCGCCTTCGTCGCGATGATCTTCCTGCCGGTGCTCCGCATCGGCGGCATGCGTTATTTCCAGGCGGAAGGCTTCGACACGCTGGGCAAGGTCATGCCGCGCGCCCATAACATCGCGCGCTCGCTGCTCTGGGTCTATGTTTCGCTGACGCTGGCCTGCGCGATCAGCTACACCGCCACGGGCATGACCTCCTTCGACGCGATCTGCTACGCAATGGCGACGATCGCGACCGGGGGCTTCGGCACGCATGACAGCTCCTTCGCGAACTTCTCGCCCGGGTCGCAATATGCGGGCGTCGTCTTCATGCTGGGTTCGGCCTTGCCCTTCATCCGCTATGTCCAGCTTGGCCGAGGCGACCTGCGCCCGTTCTGGCACGACCCGCAAATCCACGCCTTCTTTCGTTGGTTCGGCCTCGCGCTCGCGGCACTCCTGATCTGGCTCTACACCCACGCGCCCGACGGGATCGAGCCGACCTTCCGTTCCGCCGCTTTCAACCTGTCCTCGATCATGACCGGCACCGGCTTCGGCACGGCCAACGTCTCGAATTGGGGCAGCTTCGCGATGGTGCTGGCCTATTGGGTCGGGCTGATCGGCGGCTGCACCGGGTCCAGCTCGGGCGCGCTGTCAGTTTTTCGCTGGCAGGCACTCGGCGCGGTGATCCGCGCCGCCGTGCGCCGATTGCAGATGCCACATCGAGTACTGCAGCCGCGCCTCGGCGAAAGGCTGCTGGAGGAAGACATCCTCTCCTCTCTGATCCTCTATTTTACCGGCTACATCCTGACGCTGGGCCTGATCTCGGTCGGGATTTCGATGACCGGGGCCGATTTCGTCTCGGCCATCTTCGCGACCTGGGGGGCTCTCGGCAATATAGGCTACGGGGTCGGTCCGCTGACCGATCGCACCGGCACGATGATCGACTTCAGCGACACCGCGACATGGCTGCTGACGCTCGCAATGCTGCTCGGCCGGATCGGTATGCTCGCGATCCTCGTCGTATTCCTGCCGCGCTTCTGGCGTGCCTGACTCTCAGACCGGCATCGCCGTGGTCGAGACCACGCATTTGAGCGAGAAACTCGACTGGATCTGCGCCACGCCCGGAATGTTGGCCAGCTTCGCCCGGTGCAGCCGCGCAAAATCCTCGGCATCGGCGGCGACCACTTTCAGAAGGTAATCCGCAGCCCCCGCCATCAGATGACATTCGAGCACCTCCGGGACCTGCTGCACACCCTTCTCGAAGGCATCCAGAACCTCGTCGGCCTGACTGGACAGCTTGATCTCGACATAGACCGTCGTCGTCCGCCCCAGCTTGCGCGGGTTCAGCAGGGCGACGTAATCGCGGATGTAACCCTCCTCCTCCAGTCGCTGCACCCGCCGGTGACAGGCCGAGGGCGAGAGGTTCACCCGCTCGCTCAACTCGGCATTGGAGATTCGCCCCTGCCGCTGCAAAACCTCCAGCAACCGACGATCTGTCGCGTCCAGCTTGTCGCTCATGCAAAATCCTGCCGCTATTCACGTATTTTATCGAAGATACGAGCGGCCCACCCCATCCACAACCGCCAAATGGCAAAGCACTTGCTTGTGACGGAGCGCATACTGGTCGCAGGACGTTTCCATGTTTTGGAGGAGGACACGCGATGAAGATCGGAACCGTACGCGAAATCAAGGCGCAGGAATTCCGCGTCGGGCTGACCCCGGCCGCGGCGCAAGAGGCGGTCGCCCATGGCCACGAAGTGCTGGTGGAAACCGGCGCAGGCCTGGGCGCGGGTTTCAATGACAGCGATTACGAGGCCGCCGGCGCGAAGATCCTCGGCGATGCGGCAAAGGTGTTCGCCGAGGCCGAGATGATCGTGAAGGTGAAAGAGCCGCAGGCCTCCGAGCGCGCGATGCTCCGCGAAGGCCAGCTTCTGTTCACCTATCTGCATCTGGCCGCCGACCCGGCGCAGACTCATGACCTGATGAAATCGGGCGCGACCTGCATCGCCTACGAGACGGTGACGGCGAAGGACGGCACCCTGCCGCTGCTCGCGCCGATGTCCGAGGTGGCTGGTCGCCTCGCGCCGCAGATGGGCGCGTGGACCCTGCAGAAGGCCAATGGCGGGCGCGGTGTGCTGCTGGGCGGCGTGCCCGGCGTGTCGCCCGCGAAGGTCGTCGTGATCGGCGGCGGCGTCGTGGGCACCAACGCCGCGCGCGTGGCTGCCGGGATGGGCGCGGATGTGACCGTGCTCGACAAGTCGCTGCCACGCCTGCGCTATCTCGATGACACGTTCGGCGGAACCTTCCGCACCGCCTATGCCTCGAAAGCGGAGACCGAGGCGCTGGTCGCGGCCTCCGATCTGGTGATCGGGGCGGTGCTGATCCCCGGGGCCGCCGCCCCGAAACTGGTCACCCGCGAAATGCTCAAGACGATGAAGCCCGGCGCGGCGATCGTCGATGTCGCGATCGATCAGGGCGGCTGCGTCGAGACCTCGCACCCGACCACCCATGACGACCCGATCTACGAGGTCGAGGGCATCATGCATTACTGCGTGGCCAATATGCCCGGCGCGGTCGCGCGCACCGCGACGCTCGCGCTGTCGAACGCGACCCAGCCCTTCCTGCTCGCATTGGCCGACAAGGGATGGGAGCGCGCCTGTGCCGAGGATCCGCATCTCGCGGCGGGGCTTAACGTCCATGCCGGCAAGGTGACCTATAAGGCAGTGGCCGAAGCGCTCGACTTGCCGTTCGACGCGCCGGACGCGGTGATGCACGCGGCCGAATAAAGGCCACGACGCCAAGAACAACTGCACCCATGACGAGGACGGCCCGGCGCTTTGCCCCGGGCCGTTCTTCTATCTTCAGGCGGCGCTGCGCGCCGCGCCGTCACTTCCGAAGTGCGTCGCGAATTTCGAGCAACACGTCGAGCTGGCTCGGACCGGTATGCACCTCGGGCGCGACATCGTCCGGCTTCTCCGCCGCAGCCTTGATGCGGTTGACCATCTTCACCAGCATGAAGACCACGAAGGCGATAATGAAGAAATTGATCACCGCCATCAGGAACGCGCCATAGGCGAAGACCGAGGCACCCGCCTTGCGCGCCTCTTCAAGGCTCGCCCCGGTGGGAACCTCGCCGGAGAGCACAGCGTAGTTATTCGTGAAATCAACGCCTCCGGTGAACAGACCGATGATTGGGTTGATGATGTCGCCGACCAGCGAGGTCACGATGGCGGTGAAGGCCGCGCCGATGATGATGCCCACCGCCATGTCCATGACATTGCCCTTGGCGATGAAATCCTTGAATTCCTGAATCATTCCAGCCCCTCATTGCGATGCGCGTTCTGCGCGACGACAGGCTACCACGATCTTTGCGTCTGCATAGCCTCAAGCAGCGAGCGCGAGGCAGGCTTGCCGGTTTCGTTTTAGCACAACCTTCGGCGTGCATCCTCGACAAGGCGGCGGGCGACCTGCGCCGCCGTGGACACCGTGTCGCCGCCGGAACGGGACGAGAGAGGCGCGGCGACCGGCAAGGCCGCGAAACCGTCGCTGAGCCGTGCGCGCGCTTCCTGTCTGGCGATGTCGGCGATGGCGTCTGCATCACAGCGGAGCGCCTGCTGGATTCGCTCTGCCACCCCCGAGCAGGGTCCCGCCCCGTCGCCCTCAGAGGGACAGTCAAAGCCGCAGGCACAGCCGAAATGCTGGGGCATTTGTGAGATATTGCGCAGACGCCGCTGCGCAGCACGGATGCGATCGCAGGCCGCATCGCGTTGGTCGGCGCGCAGGGCAAGCTCCAGCGGCATGGCCTCTGCCACGGTCGCCCGCTCCTCCTGAAGCCCCTCGGCCGCCGTGCGCAGCGCCGCCGCAGTGTCCGCCTCCGCCGTTTCGGCATCGTCGAGGCAGCCCGAAATCATCTCGTCCAGGAAGGCGACCCGATGCCGCGCGATCAACTCGGCGGCCTCGGCGAAGGCGAGATCGGACACCGCCTGCCGTAACTCCTCCAACGCGCGTTCGACCGCGCAATCGCCCGGCCCGTGCAGCGCAGTCAATGCGCGCTGTTCAAGCGCGAGTGACGCGGACCCGAATTCCTGTCCAACCATGGCGGCATCCCCTTTCTGGTAACCGCTTCAGGCTGGCACAACGGAATGAACGAAAGGTGAACTTTCACTCACCTTTCGCCGCCTCATCGAATTTTCAAAGATTTCTCAGTCGTTTGACCGAAGCGCCTTGGTGAGAGCCGGGAACATTTCAGCATTCGACGCGATCACCGAACCCGATTCGAGAACGTCGCGCCCCTCGCGCACTGCTTCCACGAAACCGCCCGCTTCTTTCACGAGGAGAATCCCCGCGGCCATGTCCCAGGCGTTGAGCCCGCGCTCCCAATAGCCCTCGTAGCGACCCGCCGCGACATAGGCGAGGTCGAGCGAGGCCGCGCCCCAGCGACGAACGCCCGCGCATTGCGGCATCAGCTTCGCAAGGTCCTGCAGCGTCGCCGGAAGGGTCGACTTGCCGCCGAAGGGCACGCCCGTCGCGAAGATCGATTCGATCATCTTGTGACGGCCAGAGACCCGCAGACGCGTGTCGTTCATGTAGGCGCCGAGGCCCTTCTCGGCGAAATACATCTCGTCTTTCGCGGCGTCAAACACCACGGCCGCGATGATTTCGCCCTTATGCTCCAGCGCGATCGAGATCGCCCAATGCGGCAGGCCGTGCAGGAAGTTCGTGGTGCCGTCGAGCGGGTCGACGATCCAGCGGCGGGTCGGGTCATCGCCCGCCTCTTCACCGGTCTCCTCGCCGAGCCAGCCATAGGAAGGGCGCGCGCCGCGCAGCTCGTCCTTGATGATCTTCTCGGCTTCGCGATCGGCCTTCGAGACGAAATCGCCCGGACCCTTCGAGGAGACCTGAAGGTTCTCGACCTCGCGGAAATCCTTGACGAGCGAGCGGCCTGCCTTGCGGGCGGCCTTGATCATCAGGTTGAGGTTTGCGCTGCCTTGCATCTCTGGGCTCCTTCGCGTTTCAAGCGGTCGCCTTACAGGGGTTGCGCGGAAAATCCAAGAGCTTTGGCACGTGAGGCAAACTGAGGAGGGGCTCTGCCCCGCTCGCTGCGCGAGCCCCCGGGATATTCGGACAAGCCCGATGGATCAGGCGCGCTGAAGCTTCACCGGCTCGGTGCGTGCAAGCCGCAGGAAATGCGCCATGAAGGGCTGAGTGGCATCCTCGGACCGCGTCGCGGCGTAAAGGCGCTTGGTCAGCCCGTGTTCGGTCACAGGTTTGGTGATGTAGTCAGGCTGGTACTTCACCTCGCGCAGCACCCAGTCGGGCAGCACCGCCACGCCGCGATTCGAGGCGACCAGCATCAGGATCACTGCCGTCAGCTCCACCTGTCGCACGGCTTTCGGCTCCACCCGTGCGGGCGTGAGCAGCTGGGTGAAGATGTCCGATCGACCGCGGTCGATCGGATAGGTGATCAGCGTCTGATCCGCGAAGTCCTGCGCCTCGATATATGGCTTCGCCGCCAGCGGTGAATTCGCGGCGGCGATGAAGGTCGGCGCGTAGTCGAAAAGCGGATTGAAGGTGACGCCGTCGATCTTTTCCGGATCCGACGATATCACCAGATCGACCTCTTCGCGGCTCAGCGCGGGAAGCGCGTTGAAAGCCAGACCGGGCCGGATATCCACGTCGATATCGGGCCAGGCATGGCGGAAACGCTCCAGCACCGGAAACAGCCAGTCGAAACAGGCGTGGCACTCGATCGCAATATGCAGACGGCCCGCCCGCCCCGACCGCAGCGCGTCGAACTCGGCCTCGGTCGCCGCGATCTCGGGCAGGATGCGTTCGGCCAGCCGCAACAGCTTCCGCCCCGCCGCCGAGAGCTTCAGCGGCTTCGAGCGGCGCACGAACAGCTCCACCCCGGTCTGGTCCTCCAGCCCTTTGATTTGGTGCGACAGCGCCGATTGTGTTATGTGCAGAACGTCCGCTGCCTTCGCGAGCCCTCCGGCATCGTGAATCGCCTTGATTGTGCGCAGGTGACGGAACTCGAGATGCATCTTGCTGTTACACTCATAACCATTTTGAGGATTATGAGTTTGTCTCACAAAGCCCGATCTGGCACAAGAGAGCGAACGAAAGGACAAAATCCCATGACGACGCCCAAGGTCAGTTTCGAATTTTTCCCGCCGAAGACGCTCGATGCGTCGTTCCGGCTGTGGGAAACCGCGCAGGTTCTGGCACCGCTCAAACCCGAGTTCACCTCCGTGACCTATGGCGCGGGCGGCACGACGCGCAAGCTGACCCACGAGGCGGTGGGGACGATCCACAAGAATTATGGCCTCAATGTCGCCGCCCACCTGACCTGCGTGGAAGCGACCAAGGCAGAGACGATGGACATCGTGGACGCCTATGCCGAGGTCGGCGTGACCGAGATCGTGGCGCTGCGGGGCGACCCGCCGCAGGGTGCCAAGCATTTCACCCCGCATCCCGAGGGCTTCGCCTCTTCGGTCGAACTGATCGAGGCGCTGGCCGAGGATGGCCGCTTCACGATCCGCGCCGGCGCCTATCCCGAGCCGCATCCGGATGCCGCCGACAATATGGCCGACGTGCGCTGGCTCAAGCGCAAGGTCGAGGCGGGTGCGACCTCGGCGATCACCCAGTTCTTCTTCGAGCCCGAGACCTTCTTCCGCTTCCGCGATGCCTGCGAGCGCGAAGGGATCGACGCGAAGATCATCCCCGGCATCCTGCCGATCCAGTCGTGGAAAGGCGCCAAGAAATTCGCGCAAAGCTGCGGCACCTCCATCCCCGCCTGGGTCGAGGAAGCCTTCGAGGCCGCGATCCGCGACGGGCGCGAGCATCTTCTGGCGACCGCGCTGTGCACCGAGCTGTGCGACAAGCTGATCGAGGGCGGCGTGGAAGACCTGCATTTCTACACGCTCAACCGTCCCGGCCTGACCCGCGACGTCTGCCACGCGCTGGGTGTGACGCCTGACACGGTGCTCGAGAAAGTGGCCTGAAAGGGTACTCAATTGGATTGAACGAAGGGGCCCGGCTGGGCCCCTTTCCTTTTTTGGTCGTGGTGCGTCACGCGTCTGACGCTTGTCGCAACGCCCACACCACCGCCCAGAAGACGCTCAGGAAATCGCGCCGGTCGTGATAATGTTTACCTAACGGAAACCAGTTCAAATCTGCCGACGAGATCGCGCCGATGACTGGCGTCCGTTCTAGGGAGGTAACACATGGGACGTTTTGTGATCACGGGGAGCTTCTCTCCTCAGGCCATAAAGGGCTTCATGGACAGCCCGACGGACCGATGGGAGACCATCGACGCGTTGATAAAGGCGGCTGGGGGGAAACTGGAAAACTACTACATAACCACCGGTCCGAGTGACTTTTTGATCATCGCCACGGGCGACGACATGAAGAAGGTGCTGCCGGCGATCATGGCCGCCGCTGGCTCGGGGTCATTGTCGAAGGTGCAGACGCAGGAGGCCTTCACGACCGCCGACTTCAAGGAGATGCAGAAGGCTGCGGCCGGCATTCGTTCGAACTTCGTGCCACCGGGCAGTTAAGGCCACTTCGGTCGCAGGTCGACACCTACCTCCCCTTTCCTTTCCGCTCGGCGACGATAGCTTAGTGCCGACCCGGAAAAGGACCCGAAGATGCCCGACCAATATTTCGCCGAAGGCCCCGAAGATTTCCTCCCACTCGAGGAGGTGCTTTCGATGTCGGGGCTCGACTACGTTCGCAAGATGGTGACGGGCGACGTTCCCTCCCCCACCGTGCAGAAGCTGATGGCCTATCGGATCACCGAGGCCGAGGAAGGCCGCGTCACCTGCCGCGGGACGCCGGGCCATCCGCAGACCAACGGCTATGGCGGCATTCACGGCGGCTGGTATGCGATGATGCTAGATACGGTGATGACCTGTTCGGTGATCACCGGACTGAAGAAGGGTCAGACGCAGACCACGCTTGAATTCAAGGTGAACCTGATCCGCGCGATCAAGCCCGGCACCGAGGTGATCGGCGTGGGACAGCTCGATCACATCGGCCGGTCAACCGGCGTCGCGCGGGGTGAGATCCGGGGCGCCGAGGATGGACGCCTCTACGCGACCGGCACCGCCACCTGTTTCGTTATGACGCCTGACCTCTGAGACAGGCTCGGACCGGCGCGCGAGACGACGGATTTCGGGACGCAGGATGCGCGGCCTGAAAATCGCGCGCGAGCCTTCGGGCAAGACCACGCTCTCATGCAGCCCTTCAGAGGGGTCGCGCCCCACGACGCGCGGCGCGCGCAGCCAGAACAGCTTGCCCCAGCCAGTCCAGGTGCCGACCGAGGGCGCATTCGGATCGCGCGGGAACTCCGCCTGCCAACCGGGCGGCAGGCTCAGACCCAGCGATTCCGCCCGCTCCAGCATCCACACGAGCGGAATATTGGCGAGTGGGCGCGCATCCGCGAAATGCCCGAGCATCCCGCCGATATCGCCATGGGCGCCGCGAAACCAGCGCTGCTCGATCCGGGTCGCGGGAGAATCGGCGTCGGAAGCGCCCTCGTCGCTTTCCCACACCAGCGGCTCCAGCACAGAGCGCCGCTCGTCGAGCGCGAGCGCCTGAAACCCGTGGCGCACATGGTCGCTCAGGTGGTGGTCGTGAAAGCGCACGCGCTCCTCGTTGACGATCCAGAAGAACGGCACGCGAATGCCCAGCGCCTGAACCGTATCAAAGGCGCCGACCATCTCGATCTCGACATTCTCGTGGCACAGGCTGTTGCGGAAGCTTTGGAGGACGTCCGCGGGCGTCTCTTCCTCGTAGTGGCGCCATGCAAGCCGCGTGTTGCGTTCGATCGCATGCTCCGGGCGCAACAGACCGATCCGCCCGATCATCCCCGCCAGCGAGCGCGCAGCGAAGCCGCCCCGGGAATAGCCGATCAGGAAGATGCGGTCGCCCGGGCGGTAGCGCATCGCGAGCCAGCCATAGGCGCGGGAAATCTGCTGATTCACGCCCCAGCCGAACCAGACATCCGACATGTCGTGCCAATCGCGCCAGCGCAGGCCGCGCCCGTAATAGACCGAGACTTTCGGCGCTGCCCGGCGCAGGAAGCGGTAGATCAGCCCGATCGAGGTCAGCCGGTCGGCGCGCAGCGAGCCGAGCGTCCCGTCGAGCAACACGACATGATCGACCGGGCCACGGCCCGCGCCTGCCGCCGAGCGCGCCTCGGCCCGTTCCGGGCTGCGGCGGCGCAGGGCAGAGATCACACGCTCGAAGAGACCGCGCATATCAGCGCTCCACATAAGTTGGGCTTATACTATCCAATGTAGGATAAGTTTCACTTATCTTCAGGGGCAATCGCGGCAGTTTGTTGACCCGATCGTGCCCGCCGCGCTTTTTCGGACCGCGCGCACGGGGTTTTCCTTGTCGCCTGCGCGGGCTAAACAGCCCTCAAGCCGAGCCAAGGATGCCTGACATGACGATGGACAAGACTTTCGATGCCGCGAGCGCCGAGCCGCGGATCTACGCGAAATGGGAAGAGGCCGGAGCCTTCAAGGCCGGGGCCAACGCGTCGCGCGACGAGACCTTCTGCGTGATGATCCCGCCGCCCAACGTGACGGGCGCGCTGCATGTGGGCCACGCCTTCAACAACACCGTGCAGGATATCCTCGTGCGCTGGCACCGGATGCGCGGCTTCGACACGCTCTGGCAGCCGGGACAGGACCATGCGGGTATCGCGACCCAGCTGATGGTCGAGAAGGAACTGGCCAAGACCGGTCAGCCCAAGCGCATCGAACTCGGCCGTGAGAAATTCCTCGAGAAGGTCTGGGAGTGGAAAGGCGAATACGGCTCGACCATCATCAACCAGCTCAAGCGTCTGGGCTCGAGCTGCGATTGGTCGCGCAACGCCTTCACCATGTCGGGGGCTCCCGGCGCGCCGGAAGGCAACGAGGGTAACTTCCATGACGCCGTGATCAAGGTCTTCGTCGACATGTACGAGAAGGGCCTGATCTATCGCGGCAAGCGCCTGGTGAACTGGGATCCCCATTTCGAGACCGCGATCTCGGATCTGGAAGTGGAGAATATCGAAGTCGCCGGTCACATGTGGCACTTCAAATACCCGCTCGCGGGCGGCGAGACCTATACCTATGTCGAGAAGGACGAAGAGGGGAACGTCGTCTTCACGGAAGAGCGCGACTACATCTCGATCGCGACGACCCGCCCGGAGACGATGCTGGGCGACGGCGCTGTCGCGGTGCACCCGTCCGATGAGCGTTACGCGCCGATCGTCGGCAAGCTCTGCGAAATCCCGGTGGGCCCGAAAGAGCATCGCCGCCTGATCCCGATCATCACCGATCAATATCCCGATCCCGAATTCGGCTCGGGCGCGGTGAAGATCACCGGCGCGCATGACTTCAACGACTACATGGTCGCCAAACGCGGCGGCATCCCGATGTATCGCCTCATGGACACCAAGGGCGCGATGCGCGCCGACGGGCTGTCCTACGAAGAATGCGCGGCCCGCGCGATGGAGATCTCCCGCGGCGCGGATTTCACCGAGGCAGAGATCGACGCGCTCAACCTCGTGCCCGAGGAGCTGCGCGGTCTCGACCGGTTCGAGGCGCGCGAAGCCGTGATCCGTCAGATCACCGAGGAAGGCCTCGCGGTGACGACCACGAAGACCGTCACCGACGAAGACGGCGTTGAGACCGAAACCACCGTTCCGTATGTCGAAGACAAGCCGATCATGCAGCCCTTCGGCGACCGCTCGAAAGTGGTGATCGAGCCGATGCTGACCGATCAGTGGTTCGTCGATGCCGAGCAGATCGTCGGCAAGGCGCTCGACGCGGTGCGCAACGGCGACACCGTGATCATGCCCGAAGCGGGCGAGAAAACCTATTTCCACTGGCTGGAAAACATCGAGCCCTGGTGCATCTCGCGCCAGCTCTGGTGGGGCCACCAGATCCCGGTCTGGTACGGTCTGGACATGGAAGCGCCCGACTTCCGCGATGACGAAGGCGATGGCACGATCGACCTCGTGGAGATGGGCCGCCTGCTCGTCGAGACGAAGATGGTGCATCGCGACGACCGCTACCACTGCGCCTCGGACTTCGAGAGCGTCATCGGCTGGTTCAAGGCGCAGAATGCCGAGCTGCCGACGCCGCTCAACGTGGCGCGCATCGTTGAAGTGGAAGATCGCCACAAGGCGATCGAAGTGCTGGCCGCGAGCCTCGCGCAATACGAGATGACCGAGGACCCGACGCAGCTCGTCTACCCGGTCTGGCGCGATGCCGATGTGCTCGACACCTGGTTCTCGTCGGGCCTCTGGCCGATCGGCACGCTGGGCTGGCCCGAGGATACCGAGGAGATGCGCAAGTATTTCCCGACCGATGTCCTCGTGACCGGCTTCGACATCCTGTTCTTCTGGGTGGCGCGGATGATGATGATGCAGTTGGCCGTCATGGATCAGGTGCCCTTCCACACCGTCTACCTGCACCAGCTCGTCCGTGACGAGAAGGGCAAGAAGATGTCGAAGACGACGGGCAACGTGATCGACCCGCTCGAGATCATCGATGCTTACGGCGCGGACGCGCTGCGCTTCACCAATGCCGCGATGGCGGCGATGGGCGGCGTGCTGAAGCTCTCTGAGGAGCGCATCAAGGGCTATCGCAACTTCGGCACGAAGATCTGGAACGCGACGCGCTTCGCCGAGATGAACGGCGTGTTCGAAGGGCCGGTCGTGACCGAGATCCCGCAGCCGACGCATACGGTGAACCGCTGGATCATCGGCGAGACCGCGAAGATCCGTGAGCAGGTGGACGAGGCCTTCGCCGCATACCGCTTCAACGACGCGGCGCTGGGGCTTTACGGTTTCGTCTGGGGCAAGGTCTGCGACTGGTATGTCGAATTTGCCAAGCCTCTGTTCGATGGCGAGCATGCCGAGGAAACCCGCGCCACGATGCGTTGGGTGCTCGATCAGTGCTACGTCCTGCTGCACCCGATCATGCCCTTCATCACCGAAGAGCTGTGGGATCTGACCGCACCGCAGGGTGACCGCGCGAAGATGCTCGTCCATGCCGACTGGCCGGATTACAAAGCCGCCGATCTGGTGGATGAGGCCGCCGACCGCGAGATGAACTGGGTGATCGAACTGATCGAGGCGATCCGCTCCTCGCGCACGCAGATGGGCGTGCCGGTAGGCCTGAAGCTGCCGATGGTTCTGGCCGAGGCCGATGACGCCGCGCGCGCGGCGCTCGCCAATAACGAGTCGCTGATCTTCAAGCTGGCGCGCATCGAGAGCATCACCGAGGCGCCGATCCCGAAAGGGGCGATCTCGATCCCGGCGCAGGGCGCGCTGTTCGGGCTGCCGCTGGAAGGCGTGATCGACATCGCCAAGGAGAAGGCGCGTCTGGAGAAGGCTCTGGGCAAGATGGAGAAGGAAATCGGCGGCATGAAGGGTCGTCTGAACAATCCGAAATTCATCGACAATGCCGATCCCGAGGTCGTGGTGGAAACCCGCGAGAACCTCGCCCGCGCCGAGGAAGAGGCCGAGAAGGTGCGTCAGGCCGTGGCGCGTCTGGCGGAGCTGGGCTGAGCGAGGCTTTTAGCGATCAGGGCCGCGCCTGACCCTCGGGTGGGCGCGGCCCGGGCCTGGTCGTCCCGCGCCGTGAGCTGAGCGGAGACCTTACTCCGACACTTCCTTCATCGTGAACGCCACGCCCGAGGCGACCACGCAGATCCCCGCATAGACGATCAGCACCATATCCGGCCCCGCTATCGCGAGCGCCGAACTCGCCGCGCCGAAGGCCAGCAGCATCACGCCTACACTCGTGTTCGACACCGCCGTATAGGCCGCGCGATCGTCCTTGGGCGACATGTCCACGAGGTAGGTCGAGCGGCCCAGCCGCACCCCCTGATAGCCGATCATCAGCCCGAACAGCGCCACCGGCGAGGCCCAGATCGTGCCCATCAGCCCCGACCAACTCAATCCCACCGCAAGCGCCAGGAACGCGGCGGCGACCAGCCCGGTGAAGATCAACACCTTGCGCGAAGAGCGATCTGCCAGCCGCCCCCAGATATAGGAACTCACCAGCGAGGCCAGCGCCGAGGCCAGCACCATCGCCCCCAGCGCGCCGAACCGGTTATCTCCGGCATTCGCGGCGAGCAGAACGATATAGGGCGGCGCGAGCGCGGTCGGCAGCAGCAGCACCCGCGCGATCACGAACTTGCCAAGATCGGCATCCTTCCACAGCAGGCTAAGCTCTGACAGGCCGATGCTGCCCTTCGCCTCGCCCGGCTGGTCTTCCTCGCGCAGCGTCGAGAACAGCGCAGCCGCCGCCACCCAGAGCACGGCGGCCAGTGAAATCGCCCCGATCACGAGGCTCATCCGCGGGACGAATCCGCTCATCAGGATCAGCGCGAACAGGATCACCCCGGCCGCAGAAACGCTCGTCGCGATGCCAGTCGTCGTGCCACGCCGCGTGCGGTCCACGGTCTTGCCCAGCACGTCCTTGTAGCTCACCGAGGACAGCGAGCGCGCGATGGCCAGCACGCCCAGCGCCGCGAGCATCGCAAGCCCCGCGGCCATCCCCTGCATCGTCAGCGCAATCACCACGATCGCCGCCGCCGCCAGCCCCTGGATCATGCTACCGGCGGCCCAGGCCCATTTGCGCTGCGGCATCTTGCGGACATGCGGTGCGGTGAACAGCTGCGGCAATAGCGAGCCCGCCTCGCGCACCGGCACCAGCCAACTGACCAGAGCGGCGGGCGCGCCCACCGCCTGCATGAGCCAGCTGAGCACCAGCTTCGGGTCGATCAGCCCGTCTGCCAGCTTGGTCATCGACAGCGATCCGACATGGCGCAAAAAACTGCCGGGTTCGTGCTTGGCGGCGGTGTCGCTCAGCTCTTTCACATTCCCCGGCGCATCGCCGGTCAGCGTTTCGAATAGGGAGGAGGAGAAAGAGGTGTCGCTGGCGCTCATCGGCTGGCTTCCCGAACTTATGTCATTTCACGATATTACGCAGGGAAAAGCGCTTGGCCCAGTCCCCGGTTCCGCCGCGAGGAACCGATCGACGCACCCTCTTGCCGCATCCGCGCTTTGCGCTTACGCCTGTAGCCATGACCGGACCTCGATATACCCGCCTGATCGACAGCCTTCCCGCCACCGTGCCCTTCGTCGGGCCCGAGGAACACGAGCGCCTTGCCGGTCGCCGCTTCACTGCGCGGCTCGGAGCCAACGAGAACGGCTTTGGCCCCTCGCCGCGGGCGATTTCCGCGATGGCGGCTGCGGCAGGCGATGCCTGGAAATACGGCGACTCGACGAGCTTCGATCTGCGTACGGCGATTGCCGCGCATCACGATGTCGCGGTCGAGAACGTTCTGGTCGGCGAAGGGATCGACGGGCTTCTGGGCTACCTGTGCCGCCTGATGATCGAACCGGGCGATCCCGTTGTCACCTCGGAAGGTGCCTACCCGACCTTCAACTACCATGTCGCGGGCTTCGGCGGGGTGCTTCACAAAGTGCCCTATGCCGGGGATCACGAAGACCCGCAGGCGCTGATCGCGAAGGCCGCCGAGGTGGGCGCGAAGCTCGTCTATATAGCCAATCCCGATAACCCGATGGGCACGCATCATCCGCGCGAGACGATCGAGGCGATGATCGACGCGGTGCCGGATGGCACGCTGATGGTGCTGGACGAGGCCTATGTGGAATTCGCCGACGACGGGACCGAGGCGCGCATCGCGGCCGACGATCCCCGAGTGATCCGGATGCGGACCTTCTCGAAGGCCCATGGTCTGGCGGGCGCGCGCGTGGGCTATGCGCTTGCGGCCCCCGGCCTGATCGCGGCTTTCGACAAGATTCGCAATCATTTCGGCATGTGCCGCATCTCTCAGGCAGGCGCGCTGGCCGCGCTGCAGGACAAGACGTGGCAGGCCTACATGCGTCTCCTCGTGGCAGGCGCACGCGACCGGATCGACGAGATCGCGCGCGAGAACGGGCTGAGCACCCTGCCCTCCGCCACGAATTTCGTCGCCGTGGACTGCGGGCAGGATGGTGATTTCGCGCGGGCCGTGCTGCAGGAACTGGACGCGCGCGCGGTGTTCGTGCGGATGCCCTTCGTCGCCCCGCAAAACCGTTGCATCCGCGTCTCGGTCGGGCCCGAAGCCGAGCTCGACGCTTTTGCCGCGGCCCTCCCTGACGCGCTGGATGCCGCCCGCGCGCGCTGATCTGCGCGCCCTCCCGGACACAAATCCGCCTACCAAATCGGCAAAAAAGCACCGGCGTCAGCACGTCTCGCCGCAAGGTGAATTGCGCCGACTCGGGGCCGGGCCCATGTTTTGCTCGACAACAGGAGCAGACACATGAGCCGCAAGATCCGCAACGCCCGTATCGCAATGTTGAGCCCGCTGGCCTTCGCGTTGGCCTTCGGCGCCTATGCAGGCAACACCCAGACCAGCCGCGAGATGCGGCTGTCGTCCTCACGCACCGAGGCGCCGCAGGTCTCGCGGGAAGCCTCGGAAGAGGTCGAACAGCTCACCGACTGGCTGGAGCGTCACGGTCAGGCCTGACCGGCGCCTTTCGCGATCGCACCAGCCGCCGCGGCGATGCCGCCGGGGTTGTGCGGGATTTTCAGCGCCTGCATCCCGGCCTCCATCGTCGCCAGCGCGCCCAGCGTCATATGGGCGTTCACATGGCCCATATGGGCGACCCGCAGGAAATCGTTGGCCTCGGGCGTGCCGGGTTCGGCCATGCCGAGCCCGATGCCGAGCGTCACCCCCGCCTCGCGCTCCAACCAGCTGCGCAGCCGCTGCGCATTGCCCGCGCCGATCCGCGCTGCCGTCACCGAATGCGCGCGATGCGCTGGGTTCGCGATGTTGAGCGCGATATCCCCTTCCTGCCCCCAGGTCTCGAACGCAGCCCAGACGGCAGAAGCGAGCGTGGCGTGACGCGCCCAGATATGGGTGAGCCCCTCTTCCTCGAGGATCATCTTGAGCGACTCGTCGAGGCCGAAGAGGTGATGCGTCGGGGCGGTGCCTCCGAAATACTGGTAGACCATCTCGGGGAAGGCGCGCGGCTGCCAGTCCCAATAAGGCGTGACCATATCGGCCTCGCGGCTCGCCGCCAGCGCCTTGTCGGAGAACCACACAAAGCCCAGACCCGGCGGCACCATCAGCCCCTTCTGGCTGGCGGCGACCATCACATCGACGCCCCAATCGTCCATCCGGAACTCGTCGCAGGCGAGCGAGGCGATGCAATCGACCATCAGCAGCGCCGGATGCCCCGCTGCGTCGATCGCCGCACGGATCGCCGCCACGTCGTTGACCACGGAAGTCGCGGTATCGACATGGGTCAGCAGCACGGCCTTGATCTCGTGATCCTTGTCGGCGCGCAGGGCCTCTTCGACGCGGGCCGGATCGGCGGGAGCCTTCAGGCCGAATTCCAGCCGCTCCACATGAACGCCCATCGTCGCCGCGTTACGCGCCCATATATTGCCGAAGCGCCCTGTCACGAGGCTCAGCGCCTTATCCCCGCGCGAGAAGACGTTCGCGATCGAGGCCTCCCATGCGCCGTGGCCGTTGGCAATGTAGATCGCGACATGGGACGAGGACATTGCCACCCGCCGCAGGTTCGCCGCGACCCGCACCGAGATCTCCTCGATCTCGCCCTCATAGATGTTGGGCGCCGGGCGATGCATCGCGGCCAAAACACGGTCGGGCATCGTCGAGGGTCCGGGAATTGCGAGGTAAGGGCGACCTTGGGCAAGGCTCATCGGGTATCTCCGTCTGGCACAACGAATAATCGGTAATGCCGCCCGCGCGCGGCGTCAATCTCGCGCCCGGCTTGCACGCAGGCCCCGTCTCGCGGTAATTCACGGACTTAACCGCGCGCTCGAGAGGCGCGCCTATCGCATGGTGCCTCGTGGCCAAGACTGCAAACCCTTACACGTCGAAACACCTCGCCGGCCGGATGTGGCGCGATTATCTGCGCAAGCACTGGCCGATGATCGGGGTGTCGATGGTCCTTCTGATGATCGAAGGCTCAACGCTGGGCGCACTGAGCTGGATGCTCAAACCGCTCTTCGACAAGGTCTTCGTGCAGGGCGAGAGCGAGTTGATCTGGTGGGTCGGCGCCGCGATCTTCGGGCTGTTCGTGGTCCGGGCGACGACTTCGGTGGCCTCGCGCACGGTGATGACCAGCGTCTCGCTGCGCACGTCGAGCGACATGCAGACCGATCTGTTCCGCCACATGCTGCGGCTCGACCAGCGCTTCTACCAGGCCAACCCGCCCGGCGCGCTGATCGAACGGGTGCAAGGCGATACGAGCGCAGTGCAGAACGTCTGGAAGATCTTCATTTCCAGCACCGGGCGCGATGCGGTCTCGCTTATCTCGCTGTTCGCCGTTGCGGTCGCCATCGATCCGGGCTGGACCATGGGCGCCGTGATCGGCGCGCCGCTTCTGATCCTGCCGGTCGCGATGGCGCAGCGCTACATCCGCCGCAAAACCCGGCAGATGCGCGAAAGCTCTTCCGACCGCGCGACCCGGCTCGACGAGGTGTTCCACGGTATCGCTGCGGTGAAGCTCAACGGGATCGAGGACTATCAAGCGGGGCGCTTCGCGCGGCTGGTGGACGAGGTCCGCATCGCGCAGATCAAGACCACCTTCATCTCGGGGCTGGTGCCCGCGATGATCGACATCATCACCGGACTTGGCTTCTTCTTGGTACTGATCCTCGGCGGTCAGGAAATCATGGCGGGCGAGCGTTCGGTCGGCGATTTCATGTCCTTCTTCACCGCAATGGCGCTGGCCTTCCAGCCGCTTCGCCGCCTCGCGAATTCGGCGGGCTCTTGGCAGACGGCGGCGGCGAGCCTCGAGCGGATCTATCGCCTGTTCGATACCGAACCGTCGATCACCTCGCCCGCGCACCCCGCCGCCCTGCCCGAGACCACGCGGATCGAGTTCGACGGCGTACATCTGCATTACGGCGACAAGCATGTCCTGCGCGGCCTCAGCTTCGTGGCGGAGCCCGGCCAGACCACCGCACTCGTCGGCCCTTCGGGCGCGGGCAAGACCACCGTGTTCAACCTGCTGACCCGGCTCGTCGATCCCGATAGCGGGCGCATCACTCTGGGCGGCACGCCGCTGAGCGATCTCGGCCTTGCCGAACTGCGCCAGCATTTTTCGACCGTGTCGCAGGACTCGGCTCTCTTCGACGAGACGATCCGCGAGAACGTCCTGCTCGGCCGGCAGGAGGTCGATCCCGACCATATCCAGACCGCGCTCGAAGCCGCGCACGTGACCGAGTTCACAGACCTTCTGCAGAACGGCATCAATACCGGCGCAGGCCCGCGCGGCTCGGCGCTCTCGGGCGGACAACGGCAAAGGGTCGCGATTGCGCGCGCCGTGCTGCGCGACGCGCCGATCCTGCTGCTCGACGAGGCGACCTCGGCGCTCGACACGGTCTCCGAGGCAAAGGTGGCGCAGGCGCTCTCGGAGCTCAGCGAGGGCCGCACGACGCTGGTCATCGCCCACCGCCTGTCGACCGTGCGCAACGCCGACAAGATCGTCGTGGTGGTTGAAGGTCAGGTCGTCGAACAGGGCACGCATGACGAACTGCTGGCCAAGAACGGGCCCTATGCGGGGCTGTGCCGGATGCAGCTTCTCGATTGAGTTGGCATTCCCGCCCCGGCTGCCTACATGGGCGGGGAAAGGAGACCTCCATGGCCGAGCGCATTCTCTACGAGATCACTGGCACGGATCGCGAGCACTTCCTGCAAGGGCTGGTGACGAACGACGTGCGCCACGTGAAAGACGGGCTGGTCTATACCGCCCTGCTGACGCCGCAGGGAAAATACCTTGCCGATTTCTTCTTGCTAGCGCGAGGCGACGCGATCGTCATCGATATCGACGAAAGCATCGCCGAGGCGACGATCAAACGACTGGGCATGTACAAGCTCCGCGCCGACGTCGCGATCGCGCCCTCGGATCTGAAGGTCTACCGCGGCACAGGTCCGGCACCCGAAGGCGCGCTGACCGATCCACGCCATCCCGACATGGGCTGGCGGCTTTACGGCGACGAGGCGGGCGATGACGGCACCGATTGGGATGCGATCCGGGTCGAGCATTGCATCCCCGAGACCGGTATCGAACTGACCCCCGACACTTTCATCCTCGAAGCCGGGTTCGCTCAGCTAAATGGCGTCGATTTCCGCAAGGGCTGCTATGTCGGGCAAGAGGTCACGGCGCGGATGAAGCACAAAACGGAGCTGCGCAAAGGCTTCGTCACCGTAGGTGTCGAAGGGTCCGCGGAACCGGGTACCGAGATTACCTCCGAAGATCGCAGCGTGGGGCGTCTTTTCACGCGTTCGGGCGATCGCGCGATCGCCTATCTGCGCTTCGGGCGCGCCGATGGCGAGTTGTCGGCTGGCGAGGCCGTGGTCACTTATTTATGACCGCCGCGGATCAACTGTTTCGAAAAGCGCAAGCCCCACGGCGGAGATTTGCGGAACATCGTGACGCAGAGGAAACGACGATCGGCCGCACCTGGGGCACCAAAGGTTTTTTCGCTGCGCCCATCCCGTAAACTTGTAATGTTTACAGAATATTAACCGGCTCTTGATGCGATACGGGTTTCGCGCTTCGCGAATGACAGCCCTTGAATTTCGGGCGCCCGCGCTTAATTCGCGTTCAATGCGACCCTTCGCGAAGGACCAGGTTTTGGAAACGGGCAAAGGTGCCATGCGTTAAGCGCATAGCTGCCATGTGACCCAAGCCATATCGAATCGGGGGCCGAAAGGCCTAGATGGCCCTCACGCCAGGAAACGCAAGAGCAATAACAAAGGACGGAAGAATGCGCGATTTCGTTGACGGCTCGGCCTTCAATTACGAGCAGGGCCAACGAGCCCGCAAACTGTTCGCCGCTGTGGTCCTCGCGGCCTTGGACGATGCGATTGCAGATGACAAGAAATACGGCAATGGCCCCGAGCAGATCGCCCGCTGGGCACGCTCGCGCGATGGCCGTGAAGTTCTGTCCTGCGCCGGCATCGATCCGAACGAGCGCGTCGTCCGGGGTTTGATGGAATTCGTCGGCAAGGGTGTCCGTACGTCGGTCGCGCTGTCGCGCGAAGAAAGCGAACGCCGCCTCGCCGCGATCTCGGATGAGCACGAGGCCGAAGCGGCCTGATCCTGTCAGGCGCCACGGCGACAGTTGAGTACCCAAAACGGCGCGTCCCTCAGGGCGCGCCGTTTTGAATTTTCAAGGGCAGCTTTGCGCCGAGATTACCGCAATCGGGGGCTGAAGCGCATGTTCGCGGGGGCAAACAGCGCGCGATCGTCGCCCCTGCCCCGGCTGTCTTGGCGATGGCGCGAGTCAGTCCAGATCGCGGCTCATCAGCGCGCGCTGCACTTCGCGGCGCACCATCTTGCGCAGATTACGTGTGATCTTCGCGCCAAGTGCGCCTTGCAACTCTTCGCGCAGCATCGCCGAGACGATCTGACGAAGTTGGGTTTCGTTCATCGATTGCACCGCCGGATGCAGCGGCGCTTCGGGTTGGTCCGGCGTCGACGCGAGTTCAGCCTCGAGCGCGGCGATCTCGTCGGCTTCGGAATCCTCTTCCAGCGTCGCACGCAATTCGGCATAGCTCGACATACGTGGCTCCGGCTCCGGGATGCGCGCCCCGGCATCGCTGAGATGCAGGCGGCGTGGCGGTGCGGAATCGGTCGGTGGCGCGGTTGTCGCCTCCGGCGCGGCAGCGCCACCCGCGTCCGGTTCCGGTGCAAGATCTTCCCAATCCTGTGTCGAAGGCGCCTCCTCCGGTGTCTCAGCTCCCGGCGGGACATCGAAGCCCAAGAGGGCGTCAGCCCCGATCGGCGTTTCGCCGGGATGAACGTCTTCCGGCTCCCCTTCGTCTGTGTCGGCCCCTGCGAAATCAAGCCCGGCCAAGGGATCGGTTTCGGCAGGCGCGTCGGCATCCTCTGCCGGGAGCGGCTCTGTGATACCTTCGTCCGCGGCCCCAAACTGATCCGGCGATTGCGGCGCGACAAACCCGGCCACGTCCTCCCAATCGGCAGTGGCAAAAGTCTGCTCCGGATCCGCACCTTGGGACCAGACCGGCGTGAAGCTCTCGGGAAGTTCGGTCAGGGGTGCAGTGCCGGCAGGTTCGAACCTGTCGCCTGTCTCGGATTCGAAATCTGAGCCATCGCGCGCGACTTCCGCCTCGAGTTGCGCGAGCGACCCTTCCAGCCGCTTGAGTTCATCGTCGAACCCGCCCTGCTGCAGTTCCGCCTCCGACGGCCAGGGCTCGGCCTCGGCATCGTCGAATTCGGGTTCGAAATTCTGCGGCTTCCGACGTGCCTCGGACAGTGGCGCGGGCGCGTCGGCCCCGGCAGGCGCGGCGGCCTTCTCCGGCTGGTCCTGCGCGAAATTCTGCGGTTCGGCCGCCTCTTCTTCAGGCGTCACTCCCGGCGCGGACCATTCGAGATCATGGATGTCGCCGTTCGGCTCCGCCTGCGTGTCGGAGACGAGATGCGCGGGCGTCAGAACCAGCGGATCGGGGGCCGCACGCTCGGCCTTGGAGGCCGGATAACTCTCGGCCATACGCGGGCTGTCCTGCGACACCAGTCGCCGGATCGATGCCAGCACATCTTCGATTTCAGGTCTGGGTCGGGTATCAGCCATAATCACTCCATCCTGCAGCGCGCACGCGCGCCTGTCCAGCCGTGACGGATCCGAAACTGCGAGGGACACCCGGAGGCTGCGATACCCGCGCCACTATGGCGCGGCGGGCGGGCCCTGAGAGCCCGCCGGAACACCGGTTGGTCGTTACTGGCCGATGGCCTTGAGCACACGATCCAGACGCTTGCCCTGCGGGCTGAGCGTAAGGGGCGCGGTGCGGACCGCATTGTAATAAGCCGCGGGATCATAGGTCGGAATTCCAAGCTTCAGGTTTTCTACCGTCAACAGCCCCATAGCGGACAAAAGTTGATAATAAGCTACCTGCAGCGTGGCGGCCGCGTCGATCCGTCCGGCCTGCGCGTCAAGCAGATCCTGTTCTGCCGAGAGCACGTCGAGCGTGGTGCGGGCCCCCAGAAGCGCCTCTTCCTTGACGCCCTGATAGGCGGTACGCGCTGCGGTGATCTGCTGGTCATAAGCCGATATCTGCGCCTTCGCGATGTCGATCGCCGACCAGGCATTGGCCACGTTCTGCGCGACCGTCACGCCGGCCTGGCTGAGTTGTGCACGGGCCGACTGGTCGTTCGCCACAGCCTGGCGCTGTGCCGAGAGAAGCGCACCGCCGGAATAGAGCGTCTGGCTCATTTCGATCCCGGCGGACTGGGTCTGGATGCCCTGCTCTTCCTGCTTCAGGCCGAGCGAACCGGTGATTTTCGGCAAACGATTGGCGCGGGCGTAATCAACGCCGAGGTCATAAACCGCAACAGTGTGCTGCAGTTGCTTGATGCTCGGATGGCTGCGTAGGGCGATATCGCGTGCGGCATCCAGCGAGCCCGGCAGCGAGGGCCGCTTCGGGAACGCCGCGAGATTGCTCGGGTAGTGCCCGGTCGCGGCCTTGTAGGCCTCGCGCGCGGAACGCAGCTTGCCCTGTGCCGCGGCGAGCGACGCGCGGGCGGAAGCCAGCTGCGCCTGTGCGAGCGAGACGTCGGTCTTGGTGACTTCACCCACTTCGAACCGGTCGTTCGACGCCTTGAGTTCCTCGTTCAGGACGCGCGCGGAATTCTGGTTGATCGCAACCTGCTCGGAGGCCGACTTCACGTCCGAATAGGCCTGGATCGCTGCCAGAAGCACGTTCTGCTCGACCGAACGCAGCCCCTCGCGGGTGGCGAGCACGGTCTCTTTCTTCATCGAGACATTCAGCTTGTTACGGCCGAAATCGAACAGCGTCATCGACGCGCCGAGCGTGGTCGAGGCTTTTTGCGAGATCGTGCGCGTGGCGTCGGCATTGAGGTAATCGTAGCTCGCTGTCCATTGCAGGACCGGGCGCAGATTCGCGACGGCTTGCGCGACGTCTTCATCCGCGGCCCGCAGCGCAGCACGGTTCTGCTCCAGCAGGTTCGAATGGCGATAAGCAGAGACCAGCGCGTCGGCCAGCGTCTCGGCCCCGGCCGTGATCGGCGCCATGGCGGTCGCCGCGACCAAAGCGGTCCATGTCAGTGTCTTGCGCAGCATCGAATGCCCCTCGTTTTCCTGTATCGCCACAGATGCAGGAGTCCCTCTGCCGCCGGGCGCAATTACTTTAAGTTTATCGGCTCGCCGCTCGATTGCATATCCTGCAAAACAGCTAGCCTATTCGATGTGCCTTTCAGAGCACGAATTCACGCGGCTGCACGAAGCCCGGAAGGACCGGTGCGGTGCCATTGAACAGGTCGCGCCAGCTCATCGCTCCGTCGATCTTGTAGCCGATCCGAGCGATGCCGAGGGCGCCTTCCATGAAAATCGCGGCGATCCGACCGCCTTCCTTGAGCTGCTCGATCAGCGCGGGCGGAATGGCTTCCACTGCGCCTTCGATCAGAATTGCGTCATAGGGGCCGTGCTGCGCCGCACCCTCGGTCAGCGCGCCGGTCACGACGGCGACATTGTCGGCCCCGGCCTCGGCCAGCGCGGCCTCCGCCTGCGACGCCATGTCCCCGTCTTCCAGCGCGACGACTGCCTCGGCCATCCGCGCGATCACCGCGGAGGAATAGCCGAGCCCCGCGCCCACATCGAGCACCAGATCGTCGGGCTGAATGTCGAGCGCGTCGAGCATCTTCGCGAAATTGCGCGGCTCGAGCAGAACCCGGCCCGGTGCCAGTTCGAGGTTTTCCCCGATATAGGCGGCTTCGCGCTTGGCCGCGGGCACGAATTGCTCGCGCGGCACATGCAGCATCGCCGCGATGATCGGGAATTTGGTCACGTCGTTGGGGCGGACCTGCGTGTCGACCATCACGGTGCGGCGCGTAGCGAAATCTTGCATGTCGAGAACTCTTCGGTAGCAAACCCTTGTGGGCGGTTTTGCCACAGAAGCAGGGCCTGAGCAAGTTATGCGAGAGCCGGATCCGACCTGCCGTCGCGCTCAGGGGCGATGGCGCCCGCGCACAATGCATCTCGGGCGCAACTCGCCTCTTGCGCGGGCGCCTGCGATACCGTATCTGACGCCCACACCACGGTGGCGAGTTGGCGGAGTGGTGACGCAGCGGATTGCAAATCCGTGTACACCGGTTCGATTCCGGTACTCGCCTCCACCTTTCCCCGAAAAATTCAGTTTTCGCCCACGGGGCGACTCTCGAGAGGGCCTGCCCCCGATCGCGGCGGCGAGGGCGGAATACGAAGGCCCCGCCTCTTTCGAAGCAGGGCCGGCTATCTCTCCGTCAAACCGATGAGTTTTCAGAGCGCGCACGTGGTCAGCGAAACCTGACAGCCTTCGAGCCCCCCGTGCAGCTGCACCCCCACCGGCAGAGGCTGCGGGCCGATGCGCGCGCCGGTGACGATGCAATGCTCCGCCCGCAGCCCCGGCCCGATCACGGTGGCGCGCTCGGCGAGGAAGCCGAGGAAGGACACGATCTCGGAAAGTGACATCCCAGCGGCCATTTCAGGCGGCTCGGCAGGCGCGCCGATCGCAAGCGGCAGGCGCGAGAGGTCACGGGTTTGCCAATCGGGCACCTCATCTCCCATGACGATCGCCCGGTTCGAGAACCGATCCGCCATCTGTGCCAGCGGCGGCTGCTTTTCGAGCGTGGTGAAGCGCGACTGGAGCACTTCGAAGGCGACATGAACGCTGCCGATCGCTTCCAGAATCTCGTGAGATTTGGCCTCGGGCGAAATATCGGCACGCAGCCGCACCGCGATTTCCAGTTCGAGCCGCGCATGGGGCGCAACGGCAAGGGTCGCACCCGAGCGATGGATCGCGCGACCCAGAACCGGGGCGCAGGACAGGTCCTGCCCGCCCAGCAGCGCGTGTTTCCAGCCCCCCACGGGGCCGAGATGGCGCAGGCTCTCGGCCTGCACGGCATAGGCTTCCGCCGGCGTGACCGGCAGCGGGGTCAGCGCCTCGAGCGTCTCGCCGTCATTCGCGGCAGCCAGCGCCTCTGCGGCGCTTGCGATCTGGTCACGCTGCATGGTGTGCAACCTCTTCTTTCATGGCATCGCGCGGGATGATCGCGCCGGGATGACGGACGACTCGGCTTGCGAGACGCGCACCGTCGAGAATTGCGGCCTCCAGCGTTTTACCGCGCTGCAGGGCCGAGAGGAGAGCGGCATCGAAACTGTCGCCTGCCGCAGTCGTGTCGACAGCCGCGACGGGATCGGGCAGCGCAACGCGCAGCGTCGCCCCCGATGCGTCGCGCGCGAGCACCGCGCCGCCGCCCGTCGTCAGCACGATGGCGCCCGCTGCGTGTTTCTCGCAGCGCGCCATGATCGCCTCGGGGTCGGTCTCGTTCCAGAGCGCCGCGAGATCGTCGAGCGAGGGCAGCGCGAGGCTCGTCACTGCCAAGGCGCGCTCGGTCCACTCCGCCGCCTCGGCCCGGTCACGCCAGAGCCGCGGGCGGTAATTCGTGTCATAGGCGACGGTGATCCCGCGCTGGCGCAGCGCGTCCAACTCCGCCAGCAAACGGCTGCGCGCCGTGTCGGGAAGGATCGCCAAGGTGATGCCCGAGAACAAAAGGACGCGTGCCTGACCGAGCGCCGCGACCTCCTCCCCGTCGGCGCCGAACATCCGGCGCGCCGGCGCCTGATCGCGCCAATAGGTAAAGCTGCGCTCGCCCGTGGCATCGGTGGCGATGAAGCTCAGCCCCGGGCTGCCATCGGCCTCGGACCCGATTGCCTCGATCTCGACCCCCTCCTGCGCGATCGTATCGCGCATCCAGTGGCTCATCCCGTCCGAACCGAGCCGCGAAAGGTAGCCCACCCGCAGATCGGGCCGCAGCCGCGCGAGGTAGATCGCCGCATTCAGCGTGTCGCCCCCAAGCCGGCGGTGGAACAGATCGGGCGTTGCAGGGTCGTTTGTGAACTCGGCGAGAGGCTCGCCGATGCAGAGAAAGTCCAGCATGCAAGGCTCCGATCAGGCGGGCCCTACCGGGCTCGGAAGCGGGCTTCCGGCCAGATAGGCGTCGATATTCGCGATCACCAGCTGCGCCATCGCGCGTCGCGCCTCGTTCGTGGCCGAAGCGATATGTGGCGTGAAAAGCGTGTTCGGCGCGCGCAAAAGACCGTCCTCCGCCCCATCGGGCGCGACAGGTTCGACCTCGAATACATCAAGCGCGGCGGAGCCGAGCGTGCCGCCATGCAAGGCCGCAGCCAGCGCCGCGCTGTCGACGACCGAGCCGCGCGCGACATTGACCAAGGTGCCTTCGGAGCCGAGCGCCTCCAACACCGGCGCATCGACAATATACCGCGTCTCAGGCGTGGCCGAGAGCGTGACGAACAGGACGTCACTTTCGGCGGCCAGCGTCCGGGCATCGGGGCGCCATGCCTCGGGGGCGTCATCATGGGGCTTGCGGGCATGATAGATCACATCAACCCCCAGCGCGCGCAGCATGTCCGCCAGTGCGCGCCCGATCCGGCCATAGCCGAGAATACCCGCACGGCAACCGGTCAGCGCCTGACCGAGCCGCGGTTTCTGCCCGTTCGACCAGCCGCCCGAGCGAAGCAACCGCTCGCCCTCGCCGATCCGCCGACGCACCGAGATAGCGAGACCCAGCGCCAGCTCGGCCACCGCTTCCGACAGCACGTCGGGCGTGGTCGTCACATGGATGCCGCGCGCGGCCGCCGCATCCAGATCGACCGCATCGGTACCGACGCCATTGACCGCGATCAGACGCAGGTCGGGAAATTCGGCGATCTCCTCGCCGGAGAGGCCGCGCGCGCCGCTGGTCAGCACGACCTCGATGCCCTCGCGCGCTGTGGCGTCACGGGTGACCGGATGCTCGGCACAGAACGCTTCCATCATGTCGGCGGGCTTCAGTTCGATCAACGCGAGGATCGACGGGGTGGCGTTGGCATCATCACTCATGAGATCTGCCCCAGGAAGTTGCGCAGACGCTCCGACTTCGGATTGCCGAAGAACTCTGCCGGCGGCCCCTCTTCGATGATCGCGCCCTGCTCCATGAAGATCACGCGGTCGGCGACGGCACGGGCGAAATCCATCTCGTGGGTCACGCAGAGCATCGTCATGCCTTCACGGGCGAGGTCGATCATCGTGTCGAGCACCTCCTTGACCATCTCGGGATCGAGCGCCGAGGTCGGCTCATCGAACAGCATGATCCGCGGCTCCATGCAGAGCGCCCGCGCAATCGCGACCCGCTGCTGCTGACCGCCCGAAAGCTGGGCGGGAAATTTGTCCGCCTGCTCGGGGATCTTCACGCGCTCCAGATACTTGCGCGCGGTCGCCTCCGCCCCGGCCTTGTCCGCCCGCCGCGTCTTGAGTGGCGCGAGCGTGCAGTTCTGCAGCACGGTCAGGTGGGGAAACAGGTTGAATTGCTGGAAGACCATCCCGACTTCGCGGCGCACCTTGGCGACGTTCTCGCCGCCTGCCGTCAGCTCGATCCCGTCGACGGTGATCGTGCCATCCTGAATCTCTTCGAGCTGGTTGAGCGTGCGGATCAGGGTCGACTTGCCGGAGCCGGACGGACCGCAGATCACGATCCGCTCGCCTTGTTCGACCGTCAGATCGATCGACTTCAGCGCCTGAAACGCACCGAAGAACTTGGTGACGCCGCGCATCTCGACGGCGGGCTGCTGTGCTTGTGTCATGGGATGCCTTGTAGGGTGACCCGGCGCAGCGCGGGGCTGCGCCGGATGTGGGGTGAGATCAGTTCGAGGCCGATTTCGGTGTCGCGGCTTCCTCGGCCGATCCGTTGCGGACGAAATCGGGGATGTCCGTCGCCAGCCACTGCTGCGAGATCTTGTCCATCGTGCCGTCTTTCATTGCGGAGCCGACGAACGCGTTGATCTTGGCCAGAAGCTTGTCTGCGCCCGGCTCGACCGCGATGCCCTGGACCTGGCTCGAAAGCGGGAACTTCTCGTCGAAGCGACCCGGCGCAGCCTTCGCGATCTGCGCGGCCACGACGTTGGACACACCGATCAGCGGCACCTGCCCCGAGAGGAGTGCCTGCACTGCGGCCGCGTCGTCGTCGAAGCGGCGGATCGTGGTGTCGTCGGGGGCGACCTTGGTCACGCCCGCGTCCTGAGTCGAGGCACGCACGACGCCGACCGATTCACCAGACAGATCAGCCGGCTTCGAGACCTTTTCCTCTTTCTTGCCGTAGACCATAATCTCGATCCCGGCATAGGGGCGCGAGAAATCGACCCGCTTGGCGCGCTCGGGCGTGATGCCCAACGAGGCGACCAGCACATCGACCTGACCTGAGAGCAGGTAGGGGATACGGTTCGGGCCGGTCACCGGCACGATCTCGATCTTGGTGCCCAGGTAGTCGGCGAGCGCCTTGGCGGTATCCGCGTCATAGCCTTCGGGCTTGCCGCTGGTGCCCATCAGACCGAAGGGCGGGAAATCGACGAGCATGCCGACCTTGAGCACGCCGGCCTTCTCGACCTGATCGAGCGTGGTGGCTTGCGCGTGGCCTGCCATCAATGCGCCGACCGTCAGGGCCGCCGTTGCGACTGTCTTGAGAAACTTCATGTTTTACTCCTCCTAAACCTGAAGCGGGTGAAAAATCAGCGGGTGAATGCGAGGCGCATCCGCCCTTCCAGCCGGCGCGCATAAAGCGACAGCGGCCAGCAGATGATGAAGTAGATCGCGGCCACCAGCCCGAAGACCACGAAGGGGTCGAAGGTCGCGTTGTTGACGATCTGACCGGCGCGCGTCAGCTCGGTGAAGCCGATGATCGAGGTCAGCGAGGTGCCCTTGATCAGCTGCACAAGGAAGCCGACGGTCGGGGCTACGGCGATCCGCGCCGCCTGCGGCAGAACCACATGCTGCATCCGGTCGCGATAGCTCAGCGAAAGCGCGGTCGCGGCCTCGGTCTGCCCCGACGGCACCGCCTCGATCGAGCCGCGCCAGATCTCGCCCAGATAGGCGCTGGCATGGAAGGTCAGCGCGATCGCCGCCGCCAGCAGCGGGTTGATCGGCAGGTTCAGCACGGTCAGCCCGAAATAGAACAGGAACAGCTGCATCAGGAGCGGGGTGCCCTGGAAGATCCGGATGAACCCGGCGCTGATCCGGCGCAGAGCCTTCGAGCCCGAGCTGCGCGCGAGTGCCACGAACAGCCCGCCGATTGCGCCGCCGATGAAGGCGATGACCGACAGCAGAAGCGTCCAGCGCACGGCCTCGATGATGAACAGGATGTCGGAGGGACCGAATTGGCGGATCATGTCAGCGGCTCGCAGGATAGTTGAAAATGGCGTTCTGGACGAGTTTGAAGAGGCCCGAGAACAGCAGCGAGAGAACGAGGTAGAACGCGGTCACGACGAGGTAGATCTCGAAGCTGGCGAAGGTCTTGGCGTTCAGATCCGCCCCTACCGAGGCCAGATCGTTCGCGGAGATCGTCGAGACGACCGACGAGGTCAGCATCAGGTAGATGAACTGGCTCGTCATCGCCGGATAGACGTTGCGCAGCGCCGGCTTCAGGATCACGTAGCGGAAAATCTGAATCGGCCCGAGACCCAGCGCGCGCCCTGCCTCGATCTGGCCATGGGGCACGGATTCGATCCCGGCGCGGGTGATTTCGGTCCCGTACGCGCCGACATTGATCACCAGAGCGATCAGCGCCGCGACATTCGGATCGAGAGAAATCCCGATCGCGGGCAGCCCGAAATACAGAAAGAAGATCTGCACGAGGAAGGGCGTGTTGCGGATGATCTCGACATAGGCGCCGACGATCGCGTGCAGCACCTTCGAATGCGAGGTGCGCGCAGCAGCCCCGAGAACCGACACGATCAGTCCCAGAAGCATCGCCGCGAAAGACAGGCGGATGGTCAGCCATGCGCCGTAAAGCAGTAGGTCCAGGTTCTCGAATACGGGCGTGAAGTTGAAGTGATACACGTCGCCTCCCTGCGTGTAACCACATGCCCTCGCGCTCCTCAACGGTCGGGCATGCTCATTTAGATCGATCTAATTAGAACGATCTAAATTCCGAGTCGCAAATCACGGGTACGTGAGTGAAAGACGTCGGGGTAAGTTGGGATCAGTCGGCGGGACCGGTGGTGTCGCGCACCCGCAGGCGCGGCGTCACGATCTCGGTTTTCCGCTCTGCGCCCGGATCTGCGATTCGCCGCAGCAGCAGGCGCGCCGAAGCCGCGCCGATCTGGCGCGGGAAGACCTGCACCGTGGTCAGGCGCGGCGGCGCACCGAGATCGATGAAGGACAGGTTGTCGTGGCCCACCACCGAAAGATCGCGGCCGGGCATCAGCCCCAGATCGAACAGTCCCCGCAGCAGGCCCGAGGCGAGGATGTCGTTGAAGCAGATCGCTGCGGTCGGGCGTGGCTCGAGCGCCATCAGCATCGCGGCCGATTGAGGCGAGCCATCCCATGCGAGCGGCACGTCGATCACCCCAGCATTGATGAGCTCCTGAGCCCGCATCTCCTCCTCGAAGGCCGCGAGACGTTCATCCCGCGTGGAAACCTCCCCCGCGAGCGCGACGAAGGATATCCGTCGATGGCCGAGATCGCGCAAATGCCGCACGCTCAGCCGCACCGCGAGGCCGTGATCGGAGCCTGCGAAATCGCTGAGATCGCGGCCCACGTGGCGCATCGCCTGCACCAGCGGCACGCCAGCCGCGACCAGCTTCTCTATCGTATCCGGCGCGGTCCCTTCGGCGGGAAACAGGATGATCCCCTCCGCGTCATGCTCGCGCAACCGGCGGAGCAGACCCGATTGCCGTTCCGGATCGTCCCGCGAACTGGCGAGCATGACCTGATAGCCCTGCTCGTCCAGCTCGGCCTCGATCCCCTCGACGAATTCCGAGAAGAAGCTGTTCACGAGGTTCGGAATGATCACGCCGATAGTGCGGCTTTTCTGACCGCGCAGACGTGCCGCGCCGCTATTGGGCACGTAGTCGAGCTCGGCGATGACCTTCTCGACCTTCTCGCGCGTCTTCGCCGCCACGAGGTCCGAGCCGCGAATGACGAGCGAGGCCGTCGCGCGGGACACGCCCGCCGCCCGCGCCACATCCATCAATGTCGTACGCTTCACCGCCATAATCGCGGAGTAACGACAGGAAGGCGCTCGCGCAAGCACGACACCTCCGTCACGCGACTAGCTGCGCTCATTGGGAAACGGCCGCCCCGTCTGGGGAGACCGTGTCAACGCGGGCACGAGAGCTTAGCGGTAGTGCTTCTGCGTCATGTCGAAAGCGCCGCGTTTCAGATCCATCTTGAAGAACTTGTGGTCACGCTTGAGGCGCTTCACCGCCTCTCGCCCGAAACACAGCAGATCGTCGACGAACAGATCGAAGGGCTGCATCGCCTCGATGATGCGCGGCTCGATCCGGTAGTCCAGCTCGCCCGCATCGTCGGAGCGCGCGTGGGCCTGCGCCAGCGCCTGCCCGCAGGCATGGGCATAGTCACGCCAGCTGTCCTTCGAAAGATCGTCGAGGTCGATATCGTCGCGGAACGGCGCACGTTCGCGCGACATGAAGCTCATATCGTCGATCTCCACGCTGCCGTAGAAGACATCGCCATGCGCCAGATGCACCCGCTGGCCATGCGCGATCCGGTCGCCCTTTTCACCGGCGACAAAATCGTTCTCCGGGACCAGACCTTCGAGCGCGGACTGCCGGGCACGCTTGAACTCGATGATCAGATCGTCGCTGGCATTCTTGCTCGGACCTTCGATCAGGCAATAGTAGCGCGGCAGCCCCAGCGAGGCCGTTCCCTGCCCATGGCGGATGCACACATCCTTCACCTTCAGCTGCCCGGCGCGCCCACCGGGATCGATCCCGTTCTGCTTGGCCACGTCGTTGATGTAACCCTGAAACTCCGAGATCCGACTGGAGATCGGCGTCAGTTCGTCATTCGCCCGGAAGCCCCGTCCGGTTTCGTTGAGATAGCGATCCCAGAGCCATTCCTTCCGACTATTGCGCGCCTTCTTGAACATCCGTCGGATCACCTTCGGACTGTTATCGGGGCGCATCTGCTGGCTCGCCTCCTTGTCGTGGCGGGCATAGAATTCCATCCCGTCACGATAGCCTTCGACGAATTTGCGCACGATCTTCTCACGGTGCTTCTTCTTCTGGTCTCCCTCCTCCTTGGCGGCGATCAGAAAGCCAGTGATGCCGCGCTTCAGATCCCAGGTGAAGGGCCCGTAGAGCACGTCGTCGAAATCGTTCACGCCGAAGATCGGCACGTTATCGGCATTGGGCATGATCCCGAAATTCTCCGGATGGACATCCCCGAGCGCGAGCACCGTCGGCATCCGCTCATCCTCGCCCAGCATGTCGCGGTGAAACAGCAGCGACGTGCCGCGGAAGAAGGAGAACAGCGAATCCGCCAGTTCCTCGAATTTCTCGCTCGCGCCCTCGGCCTTCTCGTCGATGCGCACCGCGTGGTCCTCGATGATCGTCGAGCGCACATGCAGGCGACGCGCAAGCCCGGTCAGATCGCCCGGACGCATCACGCAGGGGTATTTCACATAGGCCTCGGCGAGCTCGCGATAGGCCTCGACGCGGCTCTGGAGCTGTTGGACGGGCGCAACCCCGGTGGCCTTGCGCGACCGTTTCTGGCTCGACGCTTTCGAATTGGAAGATTTCGGCTTGTTATTGCCTTCCGCCATGGGGGTGCTCCTTTTCGGGGTTCGCTCTCCTAACGGGAGGACGGGCGAAGGCGTTCCGAAAAACCGGCGTGAGCCCCAAGGCTCAGGGCGTGTATTCTCCGCAGAGCGACCGGGAGAGGCGCGCCGCCCGCGTCTGCGGATCGTCGAACGTAAGGACATGGGAGAGCTTTGTATAGGCCGACTCCGGCGTCATGTCGCGCCCGTCGATCACCCCGTGATCGCGCAGGACCGCCCCCGCCGCATAGGTGCCAAGCGCCATCCCTCCCTCGGGACATTGGCTGACCCCGATGACCGGGACCGCGCGGGCCTGCGCCGTGGCAAGCGCCGCGCGCAGGCCGGGCGTGTCGGGCGCAGTCCCCGAGCCGTAGCAGCGCAGCACCAGACCGTCACAGGTCTTGGCTGCATGGTCGAGCAGGCTCTCCTCCGCCCCCGGCGCCACGGCCAAAACGGCGATCCGCGCGGGCCTGACCGGATGACGGATCAGGCGCGGCCCCGGCTGGCAGGGCGGGATGTCGGAAGGATCGGCGGCGAAGGCATCGAAAGCGCGCGAGTGGCTTTTGCGGACCCGCGCGCCGTGCAACAGGCGTCCGGCGAATTGCACCCATATGCCTGGCGTAGCTATCCGCGCCGCCGCAATCGCGTCGCGCAGATTGCGCGCGCCGTCATTGCCCTCGACCGAAAGCGGCAGCATCGAGCCGGTCACGATCACCGGCTTGCCCAGCCCTTCGAGCGCGAAGCATAAAGCCCCCGCCGTATAGGCGAGCGTATCGGTGCCGTGGGTCACGATCACCCCGTCGAAACGGTCGTGATGCGCGGCGATGGTCTCGGCGATCCGATCCCAATCGGCGGGTGTGGCATTGGCGCTGTCGATCAGCGGATCGAGACGTAGGGTCTCAACCTCGCGCCCCTCGGGCAGGGTCGCGAGGAAATCCTCGACCACGCCCTGCTGCGGTACGAAACCCGCATCAGAGGCGACCATGCCGATCGTCCCGCCCGTATGGATCAGAAGCAGCGCCACGCCGCGTCCCTCAGTTCCGCGACAGGACGCTGGAAGGCCGTGCGCGGGCCAGAGAGACGGTCAGCGCCGCAACGATCAGCGCCTTGATCAGATCGCCGGGGATGAAGACGACCATTAGCGAAGTGCTTTCGATCAGGCTCTTGCCGAGCGCAAGCGACAGCCCGACGATTCCCATCGCGTAGGACAACACGATCCCACCAAGGATCGACCCTACGAAGACCGATGCGCCCAGCGGAACCGAGCGCCATTTCTCGACGACGAAGCCGGTCAGCCACGCGGCCAGCGGCCAGCTGAACAGGAACCCGCCCGTCGGACCGAAGAAGACGCCGAGGCCCCCACGACCGCCGGCCAGCAGCGGCAGACCAACGGCCACCAGCAGCAGGAACAGCAGGACCGCCAGAGCACCACGCTTCGAGCCCAGAACGGCGCCGGCCAGCATGATCCCAAGGCTCTGCGCCGTGATCGGCACACCGAAGCCCAGCGTGATCTTCGGGATTAGCGCGAGTACCGCGATCAGGGCCGCAAACAGCGCGATCAGCGCGACATTCTTTTCCATCTCAAGTCTCCCTCTCGGATGTGAGCCCTCCCCGGGCCCGTAGCGCATCGCCGACATGGTCGGCATCGTCAAGCGCAAGAAGCGTGAAGGGCAGCACCAGCCGCCAGCTCGGCCGCCGCGTGGCCCGGGCGCGCCAGCTTTCGGTCAGGCGCGCACCCTTGTTGGTCAGCACCGGCACCATGCGGATCACCAAAGCGATCGCGATCTCCAGCGCGGCGGTCGACAGCCCGAAGCGGCGCAACGGTGTCGTGAGCCAGCGCACAACCGCGATCATATCACTGAGCCGCGTCGTCATCGACACGAGGTTCGCCAGCGCCACCGCCGAGATCATCCGCATCACGATCACCGCGCCTTCCGCGATCTCGCCGATCACCATCTGCCAGATCGCGACGATGACGATAAACGGCCAGAGCAGTTTCAGCGCCGACAGGCCCGCGCGCAGGAAGGCGCGACCGGGCAAGGCATAGGCGATCAGGATCGCCGTGGCGACGCCCGAGAGGATCAGCGGGCTTTCGATATAGAACAGACCCACGGTCGCGAGGCAGAGCGCTGCGAGTTTCAAACCCGCAGGCCAGTCATGGGCGGCGGTCTTAACGGGAGAGCTGAGCGATATCATCGGCCTCTCCCGCGCGGGTCATCTCTTCGACATAGGCGGGCAGCACCTCGCGCGCCGCGCCATGCATTCGCAGCCGCCCTTGGTCGAGCCAGAGGATTTCGTCGTAATGCTCCAACTCGCGCGGGTCGTGGGTCACCTGCACCAGCGTCCCGCGATAGAGCGTCAGCGCGCGACCCAGCTGCGCCTTGGTCGGGATGTCGAGGCCGGAGAAGGGCTCGTCCAAGATCAGCAGGTTCGGGGCCATCGCGCTCACCGCCATCAGGCATAGAAGCTGCTTCTGGCCCTGGCTGAGCGTCGTGACATAGGCATCGCGCCACGCCGCCTTGCCGAACTGCGCGAGTGTCTCTTCCGCCGCAGCCTCGGCTTCGGTTTTCCTCATCCCCTGCTGGCGCAGCCCGAAGGAAATCTCCTCGATCACGGTGGGGAAGATGATCTGATGATCGGGGTTCTGGAACAGGATGCCGACCTCGCGCAGCGCGGCCTTGCGGTCGGCGGCCAGATCGTGGCCGTTGATCCGCAGGCTGCCCCGGCTCGGCGCAATCAGCCCGGCCATCAGCCGCGAGAGGGTAGATTTGCCCGATCCGTTGCGCCCCACCACGCCGATGCGGCGGGCACGGGTCTCAAGCGAAATCCCCTCCAGCACCGGGCGACCGTCGAGATCGTGGCCCAGATCGGAAATCGCGATATGGCTCGCAGAAGTAAGGGTCGCGCCGTCAGACATGCGCCGGGTCATATACGCAGTCGCGCCGCGTTTCCAGACGCCCTGCGCATAGCTAAAGGCGCGCAAGGTTTCCCCCGCGCGCCTCTCTGTCTCAAGTGTCACTCAGTTTACCGAGGCTCGGTCCGAAGACCCTTCCAGATCGCCCAGCACATCACCAGCAGAACCAGCGTGAAGGGAAGACCGGTCGAGATCACCATCGCCTGTAGCGCGCTCAGCCCCCCGCCGATCAACAGCACGATCGCGACCGCGCCCTCGAAGGTGGCCCAGAACACTCGCTGCGGCACCGGAGCGTCGACCTTGCCGCCTGCCGTGATCGTGTCGATCACGAGCGAGCCAGAGTCCGACGAGGTCACGAAGAACACGATCACCAGGATGATCGCGATGACCGAGGTGATCGAGGTCAGCGGGAGACCCTCCAGCATCGCGAACAGCGACAGCGGCGGGTTGTAGCTATCGATGACCTGCGCCTTCACCGGCGAGCCTGCCGGGTCCGAGATAACCTGGTCGATCGCGACGCCACCGAAGACCGCCATCCACAGCACGCAGACGAGCGAGGGGATCAGCAGCACGCAGATGATGAACTCGCGCACGGTACGGCCACGCGACACCCGGGCGATGAACATACCGACGAAGGGCGACCAGGAAATCCACCACGCCCAGTAGAACGCGGTCCAGCCGTCGCGATAGCTGTCATCCGTGCGCCCGATCGGGTTCGACAGCGGGATGATGTCCTTGGCATAGGCCAGAAGACCCTGACCGAAATCGGTGAAGATCATCAGGGTCGGACCCGCGAAGAGAACGAAGAGCAGCAGCAGCGCCGCGATGCCCATGTTGATCTCCGAGAGCAGCTTCACGCCGCCGTCGAGGCCGCGCAGCACCGAGAACAACGCAACGCCGGTGATGATGGTGATCAGAATGATCTGCACCGTCGTGTTGATCGGAACGCCGAAGACGTGATTGAGACCCGCATTCGCCTGCTGCGCGCCGAAACCGAGCGAGGTCGCAAGACCGAACAGTGTCGCGAACACCGCGATGATGTCGATGATGTGGCCGGTCCAGCCCCAGACCTTCTCACCGAAGATCGGATAGAAAGCCGAGCGGATCGTCAGCGGCAGCCCCTTGTTATAGGAGAACAGCGCCAGCGCGAGCGCCACGACCGCATAGATCGCCCAAGGGTGCAGACCCCAGTGATAGATCGTCGCGGCGAGACCCATTTCCTTGGCCCGTGCGACATTCTCCGGGATCAGGTTGCCATCCGCATCGAAGGGCGAAGGTGTGCCCAACGGCTGCGATACCGCCATGTGATAGACCGGCTCGAGCACGCCGAAGAACATCAGACCGATGCCCATACCGGCCGCGAAGAGCATCGCGAACCAGCCCATATAGGTGAAGTCCGGCTCGGCATCCGTGCCCCCCAGACGCACCGCGCCATAGGGCGAGACGATCAGGGCGAGACAGAAGATGACGAAGATGTTCGCGGCGCTCATGAAGAACCAGTCGAAAGTCGAGGTCAGCCACGGGCGCATTGCGCCGAAGATCTCGCTCGCCTGTTCGGGCAGGGCTAGCGCATAGAAGACGAAGGCCACGATCGTCAGCGCCGAGATCATGAAAACCGGGTTGTGAATGTCGAAACCGAAGGGCCCGACTTGGCCTTCCAGGTTGTCCTGACCGATTTCGTAATCGGTTTCGATGAGTTGCGTGTCCCCTTCGGGGGCAGGGATACCCTGAACTTCTTCAGGTTCGGCCATATGCCGTCCTCCTGTCCTTATTGGTTATGTTGGTCCGCTTATCCGCGTACGAGGAAGACCGACGCATCGCTGTGCGCGGCCAGATGTCCCCCATGCGAGGCAAAGAGATAGTTGGCCGCGTTGGGCACGTGCGTGGCCATCACGACGAGATCGGCCTCGAGATCGTCGGCCACCTTCAGCAACGTCTTGTCGAGATCCACGGCAGGATCGGGCACGACGACCGCCTTCCCCGAGGCCTTGTGCCCGAATTCGTTGGCATGACTATCCGCGAAAGCGTCCAGCTTCGCGGCATATTCCTTGGCATTATGGCCGAATTCGCTCGGCTCCTGGCTCGTAACACCTATGAAAACGACTTCCGCGTCGTGTTTCGCTGCGATTTCCGAAGCGACTCTCAACGTCTTGTCCATCTTCTCGACGTGACGCAGGTCGACCGGAACCATGATTTTCTCAAACATCTCGATCCGTCCCTCAGTCTTGAAGCGCAGCACCCTATTGCAGGATGCAACGATATCCAACCAACCCAGTGTGTCACAATCGGTTCCGGAAATCGTGAATAAATATTAAAGAAATGACATGCCGTTATCGGGTGCGGCGCGCGACGGCCCCAATTTCGCCCAAAACCGCCATACGCGAATGTACCATGTCCAATCGCCTCAGACCGGAGAGGGCGAGACGTTTTCACCGCCGATATGGAACAGATTTCAGCGGCACCAACACCGTGATCGCGGTCGCGGCGCCTCGACATCACCCACGCAACGGGCGTTCATTCCGGCGAAACATGCGGCCCGTCTCTCGGCTTTGGAGGACGCGTATCCGGCGGACGATCCGTCACTCGCGGGCGGCCTCTCCGCACCCGCCCCGCCAGGAGCCAAGCGCTACAAATGCAAAACGCCCCGGCCTTTCGGTCGGGGCGCTTCGTTACTCAGATGAACCGGTCGGTTCAGCCACGCTCTTCGACGATTTCGACGAGGTGCGGGATCTTCGCGACCATACCGCGCACGGCCGGGGTATCTTCCAGCTCACGGGTACGGTTCATCTTGTCCAGACCCAGGCCTTTCAGCGTGGCACGCTGGATGGCGGGGCGACGGATCGGCGAACCGATCTGCTTGACGACGATGGTAGCCATTGATCGCTCTCCTTACGCTTCCGTGGCTTCGGCAGGTGCCTCGGCCTCGGGCTTCTTGAGGATGTCGGCCACTTTCTTGCCGCGGCGCGCAGCCACCTGACGGGGGCTTGCTTCGCGGGTCAGACCGTTCAGCGTGGCACGGATCATGTTGTAGGGGTTCTGGGTGCCGGTCGATTTCGACACGACGTCCTTCACGCCCAGCATCTCGAACACGGCACGCATCGGACCACCGGCGATGATCCCGGTACCTTCCGGTGCGGTGCGCATCACGACCTTACCAGCGCCGTGACGGCCCTCGATGTCGTGGTGCAGCGTGCGGCCATCGCGCAGCGGGACGCGGATCAGGTTGCGCTTCGCTTGCTCGGTGGCTTTGCGGATCGCTTCCGGAACCTCTTTGGCCTTGCCTTTGCCGAAGCCGACACGGCCACGCTGGTCGCCGACGACCACGAGGGCTGCGAAGCCAAAGCGCTTACCACCCTTCACGGTTTTCGACACGCGGTTGATCGCGACGAGGCGATCGGCGAATTCCGGGTTTTCGTCGCGGTCGTCGCGGCGGCCCCGGCGGTTGTCACGTTCTGCCATGAGGCATTCCTTCTCGTGATGGCGTGGTCTCACGCCGTTTGTCTCAATCCAGGTGCCCCGCCCCGAAGGGCGCGGCCCGGATCATCGGGGGGACGCGAACGTCCCCCACCAGTCTTAGAACTTCAGACCGCCTTCGCGGGCTGCGTCGGCGAGCGCCTTGATCTTCCCGTGGAACAGGAAGCCACCGCGGTCGAAGTAGCAGGTTTCGACACCGGCCTTCTTCGCACGCTCGGCGATCGCGGCGCCAACCTTGGCTGCCGCTTCGACGTTGTTCTTGCCGACCACACCGAGATCCTTCTCGAGCGTGGAAGCGGCGGCCAGAGTGCGACCGTTGACGTCGTCGATCAGCTGAACGCTGATGTTTTTCGACGAACGATGCACCGAAAGACGGGCGCGACCAGCGGCCATCTTGCGAAGCTTGTTCCGGACGCGCAGGCGGCGCTTGAGGAACAGATCCCGTTTGCTGTTTGCCATTTTCGCGTTCCTTACTTCTTCTTACCTTCTTTGCGGAAGATATACTCGCCCTTGTAGCGGATGCCCTTGCCCTTATAGGGCTCGGGAGCACGCCATTCGCGGATATTTGCCGCGACTTGGCCCACCTGCTGCTGGTCGGAACCTTCCACAACGATCTCGGTCTGCTTCGGAGCGGTGACAGTCACGCCCTCCGGAACCTCGAAGTTGACTTCGTGCGAATAACCGAGCGACAGCTTCAGGACGTTGCCCTGCATCTGCGCACGATAACCAACACCCTGGATCTCCAGCTCCTTCTTGAAACCTTCGGTCACGCCCTGCACGAGGTTCGCGACCTGCGAGCGGGTCATGCCCCACTGCTGGCGCGCGCGCTTCGAGAGGCCACGCGGGGTGACGGTGACGAGGTTGTCCTCGACCTTGAGGGTCACATCGTCGGTCGCGGTGAAGGAACGGGTGCCTTTCGGCCCCTTCACTTCGATGGTCTGGCCCGACAGCTGCGCCGAAACGCCGCTGGGAAGCTCGACCGGTTTCTTACCAATACGAGACATTGAGCCCTCCTTAGAATACGGTGCAGAGCACTTCGCCGCCGACATTGGCGGAGCGTGCGTTTGCATCCGACATCACGCCCTTCGAGGTCGAGACGATCGAGACGCCGAGGCCCTGACGGACCGACGGGACGTCTTTCGCGGCCATGTACACGCGACGACCGGGGGTCGAGACGCGCTGCAGCTCGCGGATGACCGGGGTGCCCTCGTAGTACTTGAGGCTGATTTCCAGCTCCGGATGGCCGGCAGCAGACGTCGTCTGCTCGTAACCACGGATGTAGCCTTCGTCAGCCAGCACGTCGAGAACCCAAGCGCGGAGCTTGGAGGCCGGGGTGCGGACGGTGGATTTGCCACGCAGTTGTGCGTTGCGGATGCGGGTCAGCATATCGCCGAGAGGATCGTTCACAGACATGTCGCCCTCCTTACCAGCTCGACTTCACCATACCGGGGATCTGACCGTAGGAGGCCAGGTCACGCAGCATGATCCGCGAGAGTTTGAGCTTACGGTAGTAAGCGTGGGGACGACCCGTGAGCTGGCAACGATTGTGCAGCCGGACCGCCGACGAGTTGCGCGGGAGTTCCGCGAGTTTCAGCGACGCCTTGAAGCGCTCTTCCATCGGGCGCTCCTGGTCGTTGATGATTTCCTTGAGCGCGGCCCGCTTGTCAGCGTACTTGTTCACAAGACGCTGGCGCTTCGCTTCGCGCGCAACCATGGATTTCTTAGCCATAAGTTTCGTTCCTCCGCGATCAGGCGTTGAAAGGCATGTTGAAATGCTTCAACAGCGCCTTCGCTTCGGCATCCACGTCAGACGTGGTCACCATGATGATGTCCATACCCAGAACCTCATCGACCTTATCGAAGTCGATTTCCGGGAACACGATGTGTTCCTTGAGGCCCATTGCGAAGTTGCCACGACCGTCGAAGGCCGGCTTCACGCCGCGGAAGTCGCGAACGCGCGGCAGGGCAACGTTGATCAGGCGATCGAGGAATTCGTACATCCGGTCACCGCGCAGGGTCACTTTCGCGCCCAGCGGCATTTCTTCACGGACGCGGAAGCCTGCGATCGACTTCTTCGCCTTGGTCATCACGGCCTTCTGACCAGCGATGAGCGAGAGCTCTTCGGCGGCCTGCTTGACCTTCTTGGTGTCTTTCACGGCTTCGCCGACGCCCATGTTCAGCACGATCTTGTCGAGCCGCGGGATCATCATGTCGTTCTTGTAGCCGAACTCTTCTTTCAGCGCGGCTTTGATCGAGTCGCGGTAAAGAGCGCGAAGACGCGGAGTGTAGGTAGCTTGATCGAGCATCAGATCACATCCCCCGTGGTCTTGGCGTAACGCACCTTCTTGCCGTCTTCCTCGCGGAAGCCGACGCGGGTGGCTTTGCCGTTTGCGTCCATCAGAGCCAGGTTCGACAGGTCGATCGGCATCGCCTTGGGCTGGCGACCGCCCTGGTTGGACTGGGTCTGACGCTGGTGGCGGATCGCAACGTTCACGCCGTCGACGACAGCTTTGCCGGCTTTCGGGTCAACAGAGGTGATCTCACCCTGCTTGCCCTTGTCCTTGCCAGCGAGAACGACGACCTTGTCGCCTTTGCGGAGCTTAGCAGCCATTACAGCACCTCCGGAGCAAGCGAGATGATCTTCATGAAGTTCTTCGCACGCAGCTCACGCACGACCGGCCCGAAGATACGGGTGCCGACCGGCTCGCCCGCGTTGTTCAGGATGACGGCGGCGTTGCGGTCGAAACGGATGGCAGTGCCATCGTCACGACGAACTTCCTTGGCGGTGCGCACGACGACGGCCTTGCGGACGTCACCTTTCTTCACGCGGCCGCGCGGGATCGCTTCCTTGACCGACACCACAATGATGTCGCCCACGGATGCGTAACGGCGGTGCGAGCCGCCGAGGACCTTGATGCACTGAACCCGGCGAGCGCCGGAGTTGTCAGCAACATCCAGATTGGTCTGCATCTGGATCATGGGGTTACTCCCGACCTTTGGGGACGCCTATGCAGTAAGGGCCCCAGGGTTTCGAATACTGGCGAAATGGCCGCGGCTTACGCCGTGACCACAACCCGCCAGCGCTTGGTCTTCGAGATCGGCGCGCACTCTTCGATGCGAACAATGTCACCGGTCTTGAACTGGTTTTCCGCGTCGTGGGCGCGGTATTTCTTGGACTTCCGGATCGTCTTCTTGAGAACCGGATGCGTGAAGCGGCGCTCGACCGAAACGGTGATGGTCTGGTCGTTCTTGTCCGACGTCACGGTACCTTGCAGGATGCGTTTGGGCATAGGAAGCTCTCCTTACTTCGCGGCTTCAGCGGCTTTTTGGTTCAGCACGGTCTTGATCCGTGCAACGTCCCGACGAACGGTGCGCATGCGCGCGGTGTTCTCGAGCTGGTTCGTGGCCTGCTGAAAGCGGAGATTGAAGGCTTCTTTCTTCAGCGAGATGAGCTGGTCACGCAGCTCATCAGGCGTCTTCGCCTTGAGTTCTTGGGCGTTCATCCCGGGTCCTTTCTTGGCATCAGAGGGCCCCTCGCGGGTGACCCTACTTCTGATGGGTTATGTCGGTCCTGATTTCAGGAACTTGGGGCCAATATCAGAGCGAATCGAATATGGCAAGGATTGTTTGGCCTCCGGCCCGCTTTCGCGTAACAGGGGGTAAATCCACGCCCAGTTGCGAGAGCCCCCAATGCCCGAGTCCAAATCCCAGATCGAGTCCCTTTTCGTCACCCGCCTCTACCGCGCCTCCCTATCCGAATTCGGCCCCAAGGTCGATACGAACGAGCTGGAGGCCTCGTGCTACGCCATCGCCGAGGATGACGAAGCCGGTCAGGACTGGTGTGAGGAGAACGGCTATCCGGGCTATACCTCCTACGCCTCGCTCACCGACCTGCCCTGGCGCTTCCCGATCTTCGCGGACATGGTGAAGGCGCTCGACAAGCACGTTGCGGCCTTTGCCAAAGATCTCGAATTCGATCTGGGCGAGGGTAAGCTGGTGCTGGAAGACCTCTGGATCAACATCCTGCCCGAAGGCGGCACCCACAGCTCGCACCTGCACCCCCATTCGGTGATCTCGGGCACGACCTATGTCGCGATGCCCGACGGCGCCTCGGCGCTGAAGCTGGAAGACCCGCGCAGCGCCCGGATGATGGCGGCCCCTACCCGCCTCAAGACCGCCCGGCGCGAGCTGCAGCCCTTCATCTACATCGCCCCCGAACCGGGTGAGGTGCTGCTCTGGGAGAGCTGGCTGCGCCACGAGGTACCGATGAACATGGCCGAAGACGAGCGGATCTCGGTCAGCTTCAATTACAAATGGGTCGACTGAGCCCGGCGCTTTGATCGTCATCATAGCCAAGCCGCATCTCACCTGATTTTCTTGCTGCGCAACCAGACACCGGGAGCGCAGCATGAAAGCACTCGTCGCCTATGCCTCGACCGAGGGGCAAACCCGCAAGATCGCGCGGCACGTCGCCGACCGCATCGCGGATCTGGGTCACTCCGCGGAATTGATTTCCACCGATGAGGCCGAAGGGATGGATCTCGGCCGGTTCGACCGGATCGTCCTCGCGGCCTCGATCCATGTCGGACATTATCAGGGTCGCTTCGCGGATTTCGTCGCCGAACAACGCGATATCATCAAGAACCGCCCGAACCTCTTTCTCTCGGTCTCGCTGGCCGCCGCCGGTCATGACGCAGAGGATTGGCGCGCCCTCGATAAAATCCTGAAGGACTTCGAAGCGGCGACCGGCTGGACGCCGGATCTGACGGAACAGATCGCGGGCGCCTATCTGCCGTCGAGATACGATATCTTCCGCCGGTTCGTGATGCGCCGGATCGTGGCGAAGAAAAATCCCGATGCCGATCTCGATGCTGATATCGAATATACCGACTGGAAGGCACTGGACGCGCTGATCGACGGCTGGATTTCCGACGGCGCCTGATCTCGGCACCAGATACGCAAAAGCCCCGCCATCTCTGGCGGGGCTTTCGTTTGTCTTCAGCAGTCAGACCGGGATTACCAGTCCTGACGCTCGACGATGCGGCAGGCCACCGGAAGCTTGGCCGCGCCGAGGCGCAGAGCCTCGCGTGCGGTCACTTCGTTGACGCCGTCGATCTCGAACATCACGCGGCCGGGCTTGACCTTGGCGGCCCAACGGTCGACCGAACCCTTACCTTTACCCATACGGACTTCGGTGGGCTTTGCGGTGATCGGGGTATCCGGGAAGATCCGGATCCAGACACGGCCTTGACGCTTCATGTGGCGGGTGATCGCACGACGCGCAGCTTCGATCTGACGGGCGGTGACGCGCTCGGGCGCCTCTGCCTTGAGGCCGAAGTGACCGAAGTTCAGGTCGAAACCACCTTTGGCTTCACCATGAATCCGGCCTTTGTGCATCTTGCGGAACTTCGTCCGTTTCGGTTGCAGCATAACTATCTACTCCCTCAGCGATCGCGACGCGGGCCGCGCGGTGCCGGGCCCTCTTGGGCTTCGGCGTGCTTGCGGTCACGAGCTTGCGGATCATGTTCCATGATCTCGCCTTTGAAGATCCAGACCTTCACGCCGATGATCCCGTAGGGGGTCGACGCTTCGGACAGCGCGTAGTCGATGTCGGCACGCAGGGTGTGCAGCGGAACGCGACCTTCGCGATACCACTCGGTCCGTGCGATCTCGGCGCCGCCCAGACGGCCAGCGACGTTCACGCGGATACCAAGACCACCCATGCGCATCGCGTTCTGCACCGCGCGCTTCATGGCGCGACGGAACGAGACACGACGCTCGAGCTGCTGAGCGATCGACTCGGCAACCAGCTGCGCGTCAAGTTCCGGCTTGCGGACTTCGACGATGTTCAGGTGCAGCTCGCTGTCGGTGAAGTTCGCCAGCTTCTTGCGGAGCGCTTCGATGTCAGCGCCCTTCTTGCCGATGATGACGCCCGGACGCGCAGCGTGAATGGTCACGCGGCACTTCTTGTGCGGACGCTCGATGATGACACGGCTGACGCCGGCCTGCTTGGCTTCCTCGTGGATGAACTCGCGGATCTTGATGTCCTCGAGCAGCAGGTCGCCGTAGTCCTTGCTGTCGGCATACCAGCGGCTATCCCAGGTGCGGTTGACCTGGAGGCGCATGCCGATCGGATTAACCTTCTGACCCATTACGCTTGCTCCTCAACCTGACGCACCTTGATGGTGATTTCCGAGAACGGCTTCATGATCTTGCCGAAGCGACCACGCGCCCGCGGACGGCCACGCTTCATCACCAGGTTCTTGCCGACCCAGGCTTCCGCCACGACGAGTTCGTCCACGTCCAGGCCGTGGTTGTTCTCTGCGTTGGCGATCGCCGACTGAAGGCACTTCTTCACGTCGAGCGCGATGCGCTTCTTCGAGAAGGTCAGGTCCGAAAGGGCCTTGTCGACCTTCTTGCCACGGATCATCGCGGCGACGAGGTTCAGTTTCTGCGGCGAGGTGCGAAGCATACGGGTCTTCGCCATCGCTTCGTTCTCCGCCACGCGGCGCGGATTCTTTTCCTTACCCATGACGATTACTTCCTCTTGGCTTTTTTATCGGCCGCATGCCCGTAATAGGTGCGGGTCGGCGAATATTCACCGAACTTCTGGCCGATCATTTCCTCGGTGACGTTGACCGGGATGTGTTTCTGACCGTTGTAGACCCCAAAGGTGAGGCCGACGAATTGCGGCAGGATGGTGGAGCGACGCGACCAGATCTTGATGACGTCGCCTTTGCCCGACTCGCGAGCCTTCTCTGCTTTTTTCAGCAGGTAGGCATCAACGAAGGGGCCTTTCCAAACAGAACGAGACATATGTTAGCGACCCTTCTTCTTCGCGTGACGCGAACGCAGGATGTACTGGTCCGTCTTCTTGTTGACGCGCGTGCGCTTGCCCTTGGTGGGCTTGCCCCACGGCGTAACCGGATGACGGCCACCCGAGGTGCGGCCTTCACCACCACCGTGCGGGTGGTCGATCGGGTTCATCGCGACACCGCGGACGGTCGGACGAACACCCATGTGGCGCTTACGACCGGCTTTACCGAGGTTCTGGTTCGAGTGGTCGGCGTTCGACACGGCACCGATGGTCGCCATGCATTCCTGACGCACGAGGCGCAGTTCGCCCGACGAAAGACGCAGCTGAGCGTAGCCGCCGTCACGACCGACGAACTGGGCGTAGGTGCCCGCGGCGCGTGCGATCTGGCCACCCTTGCCGGGCTTCAGTTCGACGTTGTGGACGATGGTACCGATCGGCATGCCCGAGAACGGCATCGCGTTGCCCGGCTTGACGTCGTGACGCGAGCCCGAAACGACCTTGTCACCAACAGCGAGACGCTGGGGTGCGAGGATGTAGGCCTGCTCACCATCTTCATAATTGATCAGCGCGATGAAGGCGGTCCGGTTCGGATCGTATTCGATCCGCTCGACGGTGCCATGAACATCGAACTTGCGACGCTTGAAATCGACGATGCGGTAGAGACGCTTCGCGCCACCACCCTTGTGCCACATCGTGATCCGCCCGGTGTTGTTCCGGCCACCCGACTTGGTCAAACCCTCAGTGAGGGCTTTGACCGGACGGCCTTTCCAAAGCTCCGAACGGTCGATCAGAACCAGCCCACGCTGGCCCGGCGTCGTCGGCTTATACGACTTGAGTGCCATGCTTTCTGTCTTCCGTTGGTTTGCGGCGAGTTGCCTCGCCTGTCTGTGTGTATAGGGCCCCGAAGGTCCCCGAATTCAAAAATCACGGGCCCCGGAACGAATCCGAGGCCGCGAGACTGGCGCGATGTAGCAGGCTTATGGGGGTGAGTCTATAGCCTTGGCCTGTTTTTACACGCGATGGCCCAAGCAACTGGCGCTTCGCGGTCCGGGCAGGCAAAATGGCCCCCGAGGCAGACGACATAACAGGAGAAAATCGATGCGTCCAACCCGAGCAATTCTGCTCGCCGCTCCGCTCTGCGCGGCAGCCACCCTCGCCACCCCCACCCTCGCCGACGCTTGGCGCGGAACCTACGAGGTCGCAGGCGTGAAGGGGCAGGACATGCTGAAACTGCGCGCAGGCCCCGGCACCGGCTACAAGGTAATTCTGGGGCTTCCCAACGGCGCAATCGTCCATGTGCGCAGCTGCGAGCGCAGCGGCAATACCCGCTGGTGCAACGTCTCGCTCGACGTCGCGCGCAACCTGCGCGGCTATGTCTCGGAGAGCTACCTGCGGGAGAAGTGAGTGGTGTGCGCTGCCCGGGCTGGCCACCCGGGCGCCCCATGAGAGACAAGCCCCTAATCCAACTCCGCAAACGAAAAGGCCCCCGCGATCACGAGGGCCTTTCCAATGTCTCGGTCGTACCGGATTACAGACCGGTGGTGACGTCGATCGTGTTGCCTTCTTCCAGCGTCACGTAGGCTTTCTTGAAGTCCGAGCGACGGCCGGGGGTGCCCCGGAAGCGCTTGGTCTTGCCCTTGGTGATGGTGGTGTTGACCGCCTTCACCTTGACGCCGAAGAGAGTCTCGACAGCTTCTTTGATCTGCGGCTTCGAAGCGTCTTTCGCCACTTCGAAAACAACAGCGCCGTTCTCCGAGGCCATGGTGGCCTTCTCGGTGATGACCGGCTTGACGATCACGTCGTAATGTTCGGGTTTCGCGCTCATTTCAGACGAGCCTCCAGAGCTTCGACACCCGCCTTCGTGAGCACGAGCGTGTCACGCTTGAGGATGTCATACACGTTGGCGCCCATCGAAGGCAGCACATCGATGCCGTCGATGTTGCGCGCGGCTTGGGCGAAGTTCTCGTTCACCTCGGCCCCGTCGATCACCAGCACCTTCTTCCAGCCCAGCTCCTTGGCGGCTTTCGCCAGCAGCTTGGTCTTGGCTTCGGCGAGCTGCGCGTCCTCCAGGACGATCAGTTTGCCAGCGGCGGCTTTCGACGACAGCGCGTGCTTCAGACCCAGAGCCCGGAACTTCTTGGGCAGGTCATGAGCGTGGCTGCGCGGGGTCGGACCCTTGTAGACACCACCCTTGCGGAAGATCGGCGCCTTGCGGGAACCGTGACGTGCGCCACCGGTGCCCTTCTGACGGTAGATTTTCTTGGTCGAGTAGCTGACCTCCGAGCGGGTGAGAACCGAGTGGGTGCCCTGCTGAGCCTTCGCGCGCTGCCAGCGCACGACGCGATGCAGGATGTCCGCACGCGGCTCGAGCCCGAAGATCTCGTCGGCGAGGTCGATCGAACCGGCCTTGCCGGCGTCGAGCTTGATCACATCGAGTTTCATTCTTTGTCTCCTTCGGGCGCTTCGCCGCCGTCTTCGCCTTTATCGGCTTCGATCGACGCTTCGGCTTCCTTCAGCGCGGCAGCTTCCTGAGCGGCCTGCTCCTCGGCGAGACGCTGAGCTTCGGCTTCGGCCTCGGCGGCAGCGGCGGCAGCGGCTTCTTCGGCAGCTTTCGCAGCGGCTTCGGCAGCCGACTTCAGCGCGGCGGGGTAGATGATGTTCTCGGAAAGCGGTTTCTTGACCGCATCCTTGACCGTCACCCAGCCACCTTTGGCGCCCGGAACCGAACCCTTGACCATGATCAGGCCACGGTCGGCATCGGTCTTGACGACCTGAAGGTTCTGGGTCGTGACACGGACGGCACCGAGGTGACCGGCCATCTTCTTGCCCTTGAACACTTTACCCGGGTCCTGACACTGACCGGTCGAACCGTGCGAGCGGTGCGAGATCGACACGCCGTGCGTGGCGCGCAGACCGCCGAAGTTGTGACGCTTCATCGCACCGGCGAAACCCTTACCGATCGAGGTGCCCGCGATATCCACGAACTGACCTTCGAAATAGTGGTTCGCGGTGATTTCCTCGCCCACTTCGATCAGATTTTCTTCAGCGACGCGGAATTCCGCGACCTTGCGCTTCGGGGCGACATTGGCTTTCGCGAAGTGACCACGCAGGGCGGCGGTCGTACGCTTGGCCTTGGCTTCACCAGCGCCGAGCTGAACGGCCGTGTAGCCGTCGGTCTCGGAAGTGCGCTGAGCCACCACCTGAAGCTTGTCGAGTTGGAGAACGGTCACAGGAACCTGCTTGCCGTCCTCAAGGAAGAGCCGGGTCATGCCCAGCTTCTTGGCGATAACACCAGTCCGCAGCATAATGCCCTCCTTACACCTTGATCTCGACGTCGACGCCCGCTGCGAGGTCGAGCTTCATCAGCGCGTCCACGGTCTGGGGGGTCGGATCGACGATGTCGAGAAGACGCTTATGCGTCCGGATTTCCCACTGGTCGCGCGACTTCTTGTCGATGTGCGGACCACGCAGAACCGTGAATTTCTCGATCTTGTTCGGGAGCGGGATGGGCCCGCGAACCTGAGCACCCGTGCGCTTCGCGGTGTTCACGATTTCCTGGGTGCTGGCGTCCAGCACGCGGTAATCGAACGCCTTGAGCCGGATGCGGATATTTTGGCCGGTCATATGTCATGCCTCTTCGCATGGCGTGAAGGTTGAGAGGCAGACGGCACCGAATGTAGCGCCTGCATCGAACCTATAAATCTTGGCAGATCAGGCGCGTCCTCTATGGCGTCACCCTGAGTCTGTCAAGAGCGAATGGCGCGCCTTTCGGCGCACCATTCAGATTCTTTCCAACTGTCGTTTTCGGGGCCCCGGAGAGGGCCCCGAAGTCACCGATCACTCGATGATTTTCGACACCACGCCGGCGCCGACGGTACGGCCGCCTTCGCGGATTGCGAAGCGCAGACCGTCTTCCATCGCGATCGGAGCGATCAGTTCGACTTCGAACTTCAGGTTGTCGCCCGGCATCACCATCTCGGTGCCCTCGGGCAACGTCACGGTGCCGGTCACGTCCGTCGTGCGGAAGTAGAACTGCGGACGGTAGTTCGCGAAGAACGGGGTGTGACGGCCACCTTCCTCTTTGGTGAGGATGTAGGCTTCAGCTTCGAACTTCGTGTGCGGCTTCACCGAACCCGGCTTGCACAGAACCTGACCACGCTCGACGCCGTCACGGTCGATGCCGCGCAGCAGCGCGCCGATGTTGTCGCCAGCTTCACCACGGTCCAGCAGCTTGCGGAACATCTCGACGCCCGTGCAGGTCGTCTTCGAGGTGTCGCGGATGCCCACGATTTCCAGTTCGTCGCCGACGTTGATCACGCCACGCTCGACGCGGCCGGTCACAACCGTACCACGGCCCGAGATCGAGAACACGTCTTCGATCGGCATCAGGAAGGGCTGGTCCACGGCGCGCTCCGGCGTCGGGATGTAGCTGTCGACAGCTTCCATCAGAGCACGGATCGAGTTCTCGCCGATTTCCGGATCACGGCCTTCCATCGCGGCCAGAGCCGAACCCTTGATGATCGGGATATCGTCGCCGGGGAAGTCGTAGGACGACAGAAGTTCGCGAACTTCCATTTCCACGAGCTCGAGCAGCTCCTCGTCGTCGACCTGGTCAACCTTGTTCAGGTACACGACCATCGCCGGGATGCCGACCTGACGGCCGAGCAGGATGTGCTCGCGCGTCTGCGGCATCGGGCCGTCAGCTGCGTTCACGACCAGAATCGCGCCGTCCATCTGCGCGGCACCCGTGATCATGTTCTTCACGTAGTCGGCGTGGCCGGGGCAGTCGACGTGCGCGTAGTGACGCGACTCGGTCTCGTACTCCACGTGCGCGGTCGAGATCGTGATGCCGCGGGCTTTCTCTTCCGGCGCGCCGTCGATCTGGTCATACGCGCGGAAATCACCGAAATACTTCGTGATCGCAGCCGTCAGCGTCGTCTTGCCGTGGTCAACGTGGCCAATCGTGCCGATGTTGACGTGCGGTTTGTTACGTTCAAACTTTTCCTTTGCCATGATGGCCTCCTGTCAGTGCGTTGGGTGGGAAAGGCGCCGGGTCTCCCCAGCGCGCGTCCCTTACGCGTATTTCTTCTGAATCTCGTCCGAGATGTTCTGCGGCACGGCTTCGTAATGGCTGAAGAGCATCGTGAAGACCGCACGGCCCGAGGACATCGAACGCAGGTTGTTGATGTAGCCGAACATGTTGGCGAGCGGCACGAAGGCGTTCACGACGACCGCGTTGCCGCGGGTGTCCTGACCTTGCACCTGGCCCCGACGCGAGGTCAGGTCGCCAATGATGCCACCGGTATATTCTTCCGGGGTCACCACTTCGACTTTCATCATCGGCTCGAGCAGCTTCGCGCCAGCCTTGCGCAGACCTTCACGCATCGCGGCACGCGACGCGATTTCGAAGGCGAGCACCGAGGAGTCGACGTCGTGGAATGCACCGTCAACCAGCGCAACCTTGAAGTCGATCACCGGGAAGCCTGCCAGCGGACCGGAGTCCATGACCGACTTGATGCCCTTTTCGACGCCCGGGATGTATTCCTTCGGAACAGCACCACCAACGATGCGGCTCTCGAACGAATAACCTTCGCCCGGCTCGGTCGGCGAGATCTCGAGCTTGACGCGCGCGAACTGACCGGTACCGCCGGTCTGCTTCTTGTGCGTGTAGTCGATCTCGGTCGCGTGGCTGATCGTCTCGCGATAGGCCACCTGCGGCGCACCGATATTCGCCTCGACCTTGAACTCGCGCTTCATGCGGTCGACCAGGATGTCGAGGTGAAGTTCGCCCATGCCCTTCATGATGGTCTGGCCCGACTCGAGGTCGGTTTCGACGCGGAAGGACGGGTCTTCGGCTGCCAGGCGCTGAAGGGCGAGGCCCATCTTTTCCTGGTCGGCTTTCGACTTCGGCTCCACGGCGATCTCGATCACCGGATCGGGGAAGGTCATCGTTTCGAGAACGACCTGGTTGTTCGGGTCGCACAGCGTGTCACCGGTGGTGGTCTCTTTCAGACCGGCCAGCGCGATGATGTCGCCCGCATAGGCTTCTTCGATCTCGGTCCGGTTGTTCGAGTGCATCATCATCATACGACCGATGCGCTCTTTACGACCTTTGGTCGAGTTCAGGATCGAGTCGCCCTTCTTCAGCGTGCCCGAGTAGAGGCGCGTGAAGGTGAGCGAACCCACGAAGGGGTCGTTCATGATCTTGAACGCGAGACCCGACAGGGGCTCTTCGTCCGAGGCATGACGTGCGATGTTGCGGGTTTCCGTCTCGTCGTCCGGCGAGAAGCCCATGTAGGCGGGCACGTCGAGCGGCGAGGGCAGGAAGTCGACCACGGCGTTGAGCAGCGGCTGGACACCCTTGTTCTTGAAGGCCGAACCACCGAGAACCGGAACGAAGGACAGCGACAGCGTGCCCTTGCGGATCAGGTTGCGCAGCGTCGGGATATCGGGCTCTTCGCCTTCGAGATAGGCCATCATCGCGTCGTCGTCTTGCTCGACGGCGTTCTCGATGAGGTGCGAACGCCATTCGTCCGCGGTCGCCTTCAGATCGTCACGGATCGGCTGACGCACCCAGGCAGCGCCCAGATCTTCGCCTTTCCAGACCCACTCTTCCATGGTGACCAGGTCGACGATGCCTTCGAGTTGATCTTCGGCACCGATCGGGAAGTTCACCGGAACCGGAGTCGCACCGGTGCGGTCCTTGATCATCTTCACGCAGTTGAAGAAGTCCGCGCCGATCTTGTCCATCTTGTTGACGAAGACGAGGCGCGGAACCTTGTAGCGGTCAGCCTGACGCCACACGGTCTCGGTCTGCGGCTCAACACCGGCGTTCCCGTCGAGCAGCGCGACAGCGCCGTCGAGCACGGCCAGCGAACGCTCCACCTCGATGGTGAAGTCGACGTGGCCGGGGGTGTCGATGATGTTCATACGGAACTTGGTATCATCCGTACCTTCGGCGGTCGGATCTTCCTGCCACTGCCAGAAAGTCGTGGTAGCTGCCGAGGTGATGGTGATGCCGCGCTCGGCCTCTTGCTCCATCCAGTCCATGGTAGCAGCACCGTCGTGCACCTCGCCGATCTTGTGCGACTTGCCGGTGTAGAACAGGATGCGCTCGGTCGTCGTGGTTTTACCAGCGTCGATATGCGCCATGATCCCGAAGTTGCGATAACGCTTTAGGGGATATTCGCGAGCCATGGTGGCGTCCTTCCGTTATTACCAGCGATAATGGCTGAACGCTTTGTTCGCGTCGGCCATCTTGTGGGTGTCTTCGCGCTTCTTGACCGCGGAACCACGCGAGTTCACGGCATCGAGGAGTTCGCCGGCGAGGCGCTCTTCCATGGTGTTCTCGTTGCGGGACTTGGCGGCAGCGATGAGCCAGCGGATGGCCAGCGCTTCGCGGCGGGTCGGGCGCACCTCGACCGGAACCTGATAGGTGGCACCACCCACACGACGCGAACGCACTTCGACCGAAGGCTTCACGTTGTCGAGGGCTTCGTGGAACACCTCGATGGGCTCACGCTTGAGCTTGCCCTCAACGCGGTTGAGCGCGTTGTAGACGATTTTCTCGGCGGCGGACTTCTTGCCGTCGATCATCAGGTTGTTCATGAATTTGGTCAGCACGCGATCGCCATATTTGGCGTCGGGCAGGACTTCGCGCTTCTCAGCGGCGTGACGACGAGACATCTCGAGATCTCCTTACTTCGGACGCTTCGCGCCGTATTTCGAACGGCGTTGACGACGGTCTTTAACACCTTGCGTATCGAGCACACCGCGCAGGATGTGGTAACGAACGCCCGGAAGGTCTTTCACACGGCCGCCACGAATGAGCACAACGGAGTGCTCCTGGAGGTTGTGCTTCTCGCCCGGGATGTAGGAGATGACCTCGAAGCCATTCGTCAGGCGCACCTTGGCGACCTTACGCATAGCGGAGTTCGGTTTCTTCGGCGTCGTGGTGTAGACGCGCGTGCACACGCCACGCTTTTGCGGGCATTCTTGGAGGTGCTGCGACTTAGAGCGCTTCACCTTGGGCTGCCGCGGTTTGCGGATCAGCTGTTGGATCGTCGGCATTCGGTTCCCCGTTCTGCTGTCAATACTCGCCCCGTTTCCGGAGGCGCCACTTCTCGACGCGTTTCCGCGCGGATTCGCGAAAACGCCAAATCGCATTCCTCCCCGGCCCGAGGACCGCGGCGAATGCGTTGAATTCCAGAGGATCGGGGCGAAGGCCCGGATCATGACCACTAGAAATCGGCGACCCTTCGGGCAGACTTCACCCGTCAGGTAGCGCGGCGTATAGGGGGAGTCGTCTGGGTTGTCAACTCTCGCGCCGGGCCTCGCCGCGCACTTGCGCCACAAGCCGCGCGCCCCACCCTGCGAAGAGGATTCCCCAGAGCAGCCAGGCCACCGTAAGGCTTACCAGTCCGGCGAAATAGGTGTCGGATAGAAAGTGCCGTCCGGTGCCGATCCGCTGCACGATGATGAAGACCGCGACGAAGACGCCGACTGCGCGCAGATAGAGCACGCCCCAGCGTGGCAGGTGCGCCCGCCACAGCTCTGCGCCGAGCCATATTAGCAGCCCCAGCGCAACTGCCGCCGCGACCTCGCCCGACACGAACGAGCAGTTCCGCGAGCATTGATCGGTGAAGGTGCCTGGCAGGCTGAAGTGATGCGCGCCGCCGAAGAGATCAACATTCGCAGGTCGCGCTCGCCCGGAATTCGCCTTCAGCACGCCGTTCACGACCACGATCGGACCAAGCAGATAGAGAAGGCAGATGAAGGCCCAGATCCGCGCAGGCAAACGCAGCACCGTGCGATGGCGCAATCCCGCCCATGGCCACGCAACGAGCGAGACGACGAACAGCACGATGGAGATATCCCAGATCCGCTGGCGCAGCCATTCCCAGAGCGGGTTGGTGATTACCGTGAACCCCTCCCCTGCCCGGTAGAACAGCCCGGCGGTGCCCAGATCGAGTTCCGGCACCAGGCGGAACAGCAGGAAGCCTCCGATCCACGCCGCCAGCAGCAGCCGGATGGCAAAGCTCATATCAATTTTCGGAACGGACACAGCGCGCCTCCACCAGATAAGCCGCATACCCCTTATCGGCCCAAGTCCCCGTCGCGTCGAGCTGCGCCGCCGGCGAGACCGGGCCGCTGCCGCAATCGGGCGGGCTGTTGGCGATCAGAAGTAGGCGACCTTTGTAGTCCTGTGGCAAGGGCCACATCTGCTCGTAGTAGCTGTCGGCCCGCACGACGGGCCTCAGTGCGTAGACGGTTACGCCCGCGCCCTGCCCCGTATAGAACAGATCGGCGAGGATTGCGCGATTGCTGGCATACACCGGAACATCGGCCTCTTTCGCGAGCGTCAGGATCTGGCGGCTCAGATCGGCCTGCCCCAACCACCGCTTCAGGAGCGGCGCGCCGTCTTTTTGCGGATAGGGTGCGAGGACGGTCAGCAGCGGGATCGACAGCGCGATCAGACCGTTGATCAGGATCGCAATCCAGCGCCAGATGCCGCGCAGAACCATCGCCGCCAGGACGGTTCCGGCGAAATAGGCGGCGACCGCCCAATTGGCATAGGCCCGGTCCAAGAGCGCCTCGAGCGTCACCGCGACCAGCGGCGGCACCGAGAGCATCGCCAGCCCGCGCTTCGCCGGGTCACCCCAGCTCGCATAGCCGATCAGCAATGCCACCATCGTCACCGGCCCGAAGACGGCGAATTGCGAGGCGACGAACTCGACCATCGAGCCGAAATTCAGCTCGGCCCCTTCGCGGACCCAGCCGACGTTATCCATCGTATGCGAGACCGTGGTCAGGCCATGGGTGAGGTTCCAGACCACGTTCGGCGCGATCACGAGCCCGAACGCCAGCGCCGCAATCACCGTATTGCGCCAGCCGATCCGCCATGCCGGCGCGACAAGTGCGGCCAGCGCCAGACCGGGCATCAGGTAGATTGCAGCGTATTTCGCCATGAAGGCCAGCCCTGCCGTCAGCCCCGCGGCCAGCGCGTCCGACCAATGGCGGCTACCGCCCGCGCGTTGCAGGAACAGCAAGCTCAAAGCGTAGAAGGGCGCCATCACCGTATCGGTCGAGATCAGCACCGAGCCGAGCGCGACGAAGGGCAGCGTCACATAGATCGCAGCCGACCAGATCGCGACCCGACGCGATGCGATCCGGGCCCCCAAGGCGCCAAGTACCAGCGCCGTGATTCCGTGCAGAATGGCGCCCGGCATCCGCACCCAGAACGGCGCATCGGAGCCCGCCAGATCGGTCACCGCCCGAAGCAGCCAGCCGATCAGCGGCGGCTTGGAATAATAGCCGAAGTCGAGATGCTGGCCCCAAAGCCAGTATTGCGCCTCGTCGACGAAGAGATCGGTTTTGTTGAACGCCAGGAATACGAGCCGCAACGCAGTGGCTGCGGCGACGACGATCAGGGTCGGGAGGAACCAGCCGTCCCGATCCGCCCCGCGATCAAGCTTCGCGCCGACGCTTGGCATAGATCAGCCACAGATTGCGCCCGTAGATGAACACCCCGAGCGACTGGCCGAGAACGAAAACCGGGTCTCTGCGATAGAGCGCATAGGTCAGCAGCATCGCACCGCCCGCGACCGAGAAATACCAGAACGAAATGGGCACTACGGATTCGCCCTTGCGCTCGGAGGCAATCCACTGGACGAGAAACCGCCCGGTGAACATCAGCTGCGCAAGCAGGCCGAACAGGACCCACCACAGCTCGACTATGCTTTCCACGTGAAGCATATCCATCAGCCAGTCCATCGGCGTCACTCCTCGCGCGCCACTTCTCCGGGCTGCGCTTTCTTGCGCCGGCGGAGAAGCCACGCAACGCCCATCAGGTCGACGATGCCGACAAGACCGCGCTGCAGATTGTTGTAATTCGAGCTGCCGCCGCCGCGCGAGCGGTGGGCCACGTCGACATGGGCCACCTGCCACCCATCGCGCGAGAACAGCGCGGGGAGGTAGCGATGCATATGGTCGAAATAGGGCAGCGCCAGGAACGCTTCGCGCCGGAACGCCTTGAGGCCGCAACCGGTGTCGCGGGTGCCATCCTTGAGGATCGCGCCGCGGATCTTGTTCGCGAGCTTGGACGCCAGCTTCTTCGACATCGTGTCCTGCCGCCCGACGCGTTGCCCCGCGACCAGCCCGATCATCTCGGAGCCCTCGGCGCGCAGCGGCGCCATCAGCGCAGGCAGTTCCGACGGCGGGTTCTGACCGTCACCATCGAGCGTGCAGATGATGTGGCCCTTCGCGGCCCGAACGCCCGAATGCACGCCCGCGCTCTGACCGCCCGAGGCCCGCTGACCGGCGGCGTTCAAATGCTGCAGCAGACGCAGGTTCGGATGGGTCTCCATGCGCTCGCGCAGAATCTGGTCCATCCCGTCATCCGAGCCGTCATCGACCACGATCACCTCGTAGTCGCAGACCGGCGCGCAGGCGGCGTCGATCTCATCGAGGAGCCCCGCGATGTTGGGCGCCTCGTTCTTTGCCGGGATGACGATGGAAATCTCGGGCATGGGTGCCAGAACTCTTTTATCGCTGCGCCACGGTAGCGCCGAAGGTGCGGCTCTATTAGACCTGCGACCCGGTCTTGTAAACGGATCATGCCGGGACAGCCGCCCCCCTGTGGCCGATCAGCCGAATTTCGCGAAAAGCTGCGCGTAGCTCGCTTTGAGGGCGTTTCGCATCTCCATCGCGCGCTCCATGTCGCCCGCCATCGCCGCATCATAGAAAAACGCGACGGAGACCGCGAAGCCGTCCACGAGTTTTTGATAGCTCATATCGGCGTCGGCCTCCGGCGCCGGATGCTTGACGACCTGCGCCGCGAGGTAGCTCAGAAGCGAGGCATCCGCGATCAACTGGCGCGCGCCCTCGCCGCCCATCCCGACGTAATCGCGGGCGAGCACTTTTTCCATTTCCGCGTGATAGGCATTCATCCGGTCCGAGAAGCCGACGACACCGTTGCGCAGGTGCAGATCGCCGATACTCTCACGCACCCCTTCGAGGGTCTCATGCGCCTCGGGCAACTTGCCGGCGGCGACCTCTTCCTTGGCCTTCGCGGCCAGTTCGCCGACCTTGTCGAAGGTCGCACCGAGCACCGCGTCATCGGCATATTGCGGCGGCGGCGAAGCGGTCCATTCGTCCGACAGGGTCTGCCACTCGCCGACGAAGCGATCGAGCGCGGCCTTGGTTTCCGCCTGCTTGCCCTGGTTCGACAGGAACAGCGCCGCACGATAGTCCCCATAGGCCTTGCGCAGCTGGGCCTCCGCATCCTGATAGGCTCCTGCGAAAGCAGGCAACGCGATCAACGCGCTCAGCGCAAACGGGGTGACAAAGCGGATCATCGGGGTCCCTCCTCCGGCAAACAGGCTTTCGCCTTTCGACGTTACACTGCCCCACGGATCGGGTTCGCGCAAAGAAAAACCCCCGCGCGAGCGATCGCGCGGGGGTGTGTCATATCGTCTCCAACCGGAGTTGGATCAATCGCGGCTTTCGGGCGTCTCGACCGGACCGAAATCGGCCTCTTCCTCGGTCGGAGCCGCCAGCGCTGCCGCGGCTTCCGCCTCGGCCTGACGCTGCTGGATGACCTTGGAGTCGCGCTCGGTCGCGATCTTGCGGACCTTGGTGGTCGCGCCACCGGTACCCGCCGGGATCAGACGGCCGACGATGACGTTCTCCTTGAGGCCCACGAGCTTGTCGCGCTTGCCCTGCACCGAGGCTTCGGTGAGGACGCGGGTCGTCTCCTGGAAGGAGGCCGCCGAGATGAACGACCGGGTCTGCAGCGACGCCTTGGTGATGCCGAGCAGCACGGGTTCGCCATGCGCCGGACGCCCACCACGGGCCGCGACCTTGTCGTTCTCCTCGTCGAACTCGACCTTGTCGACATGTTCGCCCTTGAGGAGCGTCGTATCGCCGGAGTCGAGGATCTCGATCTTCTGCAGCATCTGGCGAACGATCACCTCGATGTGCTTGTCGTTGATCTTCACGCCCTGCAGTCGATAGACGTCCTGCACCTCGTTGATGAGGTAGTCGGCCAGAGCCTCGATCCCCATGATGCGCAGGATGTCGTGCGGCGCCGGGTTGCCGTCCATGATGTAGTCACCCTTCTGCACGAAGTCGCCTTCCTGCACCGGGATGTGCTTGCCTTTCGGCACCATGTACTCTGCCGGCTCCAGACCCTCGTCACGCGGATCGATCGCGATCCGACGCTTGTTCTTGTAGTCTTTGCCGAAGCGCACATAGCCATCGATTTCGGCGATGATCGCGTGATCCTTGGGACGGCGTGCCTCGAAGAGTTCGGCCACACGCGGCAGACCGCCGGTGATGTCCTTCGTCTTCGCGCCTTCGCGCGGAATACGCGCAACGACGTCGCCCGCCTTCACGTCCTGACCGTCTTCCACCGAGAGGATCGCGTCCACCGACATGGTATAGGTCACCGGGTTGCCCGCTTCGTTGCGGACCGGTTCGCCATCCTCGCCGAGGATCAGAACTTCCGGCTTCAGATCGTTGCCCTTGGGCGCAGCGCGCCAGTCGGACACGATCTTCTGGGTCATGCCGGTCGCATCGTCGGTATCCTCGCGAACGGAGATACCCGAGATGAGGTCCACGAAGCGCACCTTACCGGGCTTCTCGGCGATGATCGGCAGGGTGTAGGGATCCCATTCGATCAGCTTGTCGCCCCGCTTGACCGTTTCGCCATCCTTCACGAAGACCTTGGTGCCGTAGCCGATCTTGTGCGAGGCAAGCTCGTCACCCTGATCGTTCACGATCACGATCTGCATGTTCCGGCCCATGACGATCTGCTCGTCCATCTCGTTGAGGATGATGTTGGCGTTACGGAACTCGATCTTGCCTTCCTGGCTTGCCTCGAGGAACGACTGCGAGCCACCCTGAGCAACACCGCCCAAGTGGAAGGTCCGCATCGTCAGCTGCGTACCGGGTTCACCGATGGACTGCGCGGCGATGATGCCCACCGCTTCGCCCTGGTTCACCAGCGTACCGCGTGCGAGGTCGCGACCGTAGCAGAGCGCGCAAACGCCCTCTTCGGCCTCACAGGTCAGCGCCGAGCGGATACGGACGGATTGGACGCCCGCCTGCTCGATCGCGTCGGCCTTGCGCTCGTCGATCAGCTCGCCGGCGCGGACGATCACTTCGTCCTCGCCCGGAACCGTCACATCGTCCGCTGCGACACGGCCCAGCACGCGCTCCGAGATCGGAGCGACGACTTCGCCGTCGTTCACAGCCGCCGACGCGGTGATCGCGCGGTCGGTGCCGCAATCATGCGTACGCACGATGCAGTCCTGAGCGACGTCCACCAGACGACGGGTCAGGTACCCCGAGTTCGCCGTCTTCAGTGCGGTATCCGACAGACCCTTACGGGCGCCGTGGGTCGAGTTGAAGTATTCAAGAACGGTCAGACCTTCCTTGAAGTTCGAGATGATCGGCGTCTCGATGATCTCGCCGTTCGGCTTGGCCATGAGGCCACGCATGCCGCCCAGCTGCTTCATCTGCGTCACCGAGCCACGCGCACCCGAGTGGGCCATCATGTAGACCGAGTTCGGTTCCTGCTCGGCGCCATTCTCGTCGTATTTCGGCGCCGAGATGGTGTTCATCATCGCGTCGGTGACCTTGTCGTTACACTTCGACCATGCATCGACGACCTTGTTGTACTTCTCACCCTGGGTGATCAGACCGTCCATGTATTGCTGTTCGAAGTCCTTGACCTGGTCGCGGACGGTTTCGACGATGTCCCACTTGTTGTCCGGGATCACCATGTCGTCCTTGCCGAACGAGATGCCCGCCTTGAACGCTTCCTTGAAGCCCATGCCCATGATCTGGTCACAGAAGATGACCGACTCTTTCTGACCGCAATAGCGGTAGACGGTGTCGATCGTGTTCTGAACGTCTTTCTTACGCAGAAGACGGTTCACCAGCTCGAACGGAGCTTTCGCGTTCAGCGGCAGCAGCGCGCCGAGGCGCACCCGGCCGGGCGTGGTCTCGAAACGCTGGTAGACCTCGTTACCTGTTTCGTCGATCTGCTTGATCCGCGCGGTGATCTTGGCGTGCAGATGCACTTCGCCCGAATTGAGCGCGTGCTCCACTTCCTCGACCGAGGAGAAGGACATGCCTTCGCCCTTCATGCCTTCGCGTTCCATGGTCACGTAGTAGAGACCCAGAATCATATCCTGCGAAGGAACGATGATCGGCGCGCCGTTGGCGGGCGACAGAACGTTGTTCGTCGACATCATCAGCACGCGCGCTTCCAGCTGGGCTTCCAGCGAGAGCGGGACGTGGACGGCCATCTGGTCACCGTCGAAGTCAGCGTTGAACGCCGAACAGACGAGCGGGTGCAGCTGGATCGCCTTGCCTTCGATCAGCATCGGTTCGAACGCCTGAATACCCAGACGGTGCAGCGTCGGCGCACGGTTCAGCAGAACCGGGTGCTCGCGGATGACCTCGTCGAGGATATCCCACACCTCGGGGCGCTCTTTCTCGACCAGCTTCTTCGCCTGCTTCACGGTGCTCGACAGGCCTTTGGCCTCGAGGCGCGAGTAGATGAAGGGCTTGAAGAGTTCGAGCGCCATCTTTTTCGGCAGACCGCACTGGTGCAGCTTGAGTTCCGGGCCGGTCACGATGACCGAACGCCCCGAGAAGTCGACGCGCTTACCCAGAAGGTTCTGACGGAAGCGACCCTGCTTACCTTTTAGCATGTCCGAGAGCGACTTCAGCGGGCGCTTGTTGGTGCCCGTGATGACGCGGCCGCGACGGCCGTTGTCGAACAGCGCATCGACCGATTCCTGCAGCATCCGCTTTTCGTTGCGCACGATGATGTCGGGCGCACGCAGTTCGATCAGACGCTTCAGACGGTTGTTCCGGTTGATCACGCGACGATAGAGATCGTTGAGATCCGAAGTCGCGAAACGGCCACCGTCGAGCGGGACGAGCGGACGCAGTTCCGGCGGGATCACCGGAAGCACGGTCAGCACCATCCACTCGGGACGGTTGCCCGACTCGAGGAACGACTCGACGATCTTCAGACGCTTGATGATCTTCTTCGGCTTCAGCTCGCCGGTGGCTTCCTTCAGCTCCTCGCGGAGCTGCTCGGCCGTGGCTTCGAGATCGATGCCAGCGAGCATTTCACGGATCGCTTCCGCGCCGATATTGGCGGTGAAAGCATCCGCGCCATAGGTGTCCTGCGCGTCGAGATACTCTTCTTCGGACATCAACTGACCGTATTGCAGGTCGGTCAGACCCGGCTCGATCACCACGAAGTTTTCGAAGTAGAGGATACGCTCGAGGTCGCGCAGCGTCATGTCCAACATCAGGCCGATGCGCGAAGGCAGCGACTTGAGGAACCAGATGTGAGCGACGGGCGAGGCCAGTTCGATGTGGCCCATACGCTCGCGGCGCACTTTCTGGAGGGTGACTTCGACGCCGCATTTCTCGCAGACGACGCCGCGATACTTCATGCGCTTATATTTGCCGCACAGGCATTCGTAGTCTTTGATCGGGCCAAAGATGCGCGCGCAGAACAGACCGTCACGCTCGGGCTTGAACGTACGGTAGTTGATGGTTTCCGGCTTTTTGATTTCACCGAAGGACCAGCTCAGGATCCGCTCCGGCGAGGCGAGCGAGATCTTGATCTCGTCAAACGCCTTCGGCTGCGCGAGCGGGTTGAACGGGTTTTGGGTCAGTTCCTGGTTCATCTGTAAATCCTTGAATGAGGGCGGAAGGGCTTAGAGGAGGGCCGAAGCCCTCACTCCTCATCCTCCGCGTCCAGGAGTTCCATGTTGAGGCCGAGGCCCCGGACCTCTTTGACGAGAACGTTGAACGACTCCGGCACGCCGGCTTCGAAGTTGTCCTCGCCCTTGACGATCGACTCGTAGACCTTCGTCCGGCCTGCCACGTCATCCGACTTCACCGTCAGCATCTCCTGCAGGGTGTAGGCGGCGCCGTAAGCTTCCAGAGCCCAGACCTCCATCTCCCCGAGACGCTGACCGCCGAACTGCGCCTTACCACCCAGCGGCTGCTGCGTGACGAGCGAGTACGGACCGGTCGAACGGGCATGCATCTTGTCATCGACGAGGTGGTGAAGCTTCAGGAAGTACTTCACACCCACCGTGACCTGCCGCGCGAACTGCTCGCCGGTGCGGCCATCGAACACGATCGACTGACCGGATTCGTTGAAGCCCGCACGCTTGAGCGCGTCGTTGATGTCGGCCTCCTTGGCGCCGTCGAAGACCGGGGTCGCGATCGGAACGCCGGTGCGGACGGCTTCGGCGCTCTCGATGAACGCTTCGTCATCCATACCTTCGATGATCTCACCGTAGGTCTCGTCGCCATAGCCGATCTTCATCGCTTCGCGAACCGGGGTCAGGTCGCCGTTACGACGATAGGCTTTCAGCGCCTCGTCGATCTGGTTGCCCAGACCGCGCGAAGCCCAGCCCATGTGCGTCTCGAGAATCTGACCGACGTTCATGCGCGACGGCACGCCCAGCGGGTTCAGCACGAGATCGACAGGGGTGCCATCGGCGAGGAACGGCATGTCTTCCATCGGAACGACTTTCGACACAACGCCCTTGTTGCCGTGACGGCCAGCCATCTTGTCGCCAGCCTGAAGCTTGCGCTTCACAGCCACGAAAACTTTGACCATCTTCATCACGCCCGGAGGCAGATCGTCGCCCTGACGGACCTTCTCGACCTTGTCCTCGAAGCGCAGGTCGAGCGCGCGCTTCTGCGCCTCGAACTGGTCGTTGAGGGCTTCGACTTCCTTGGCGTCGCCCTCGTCTTCGAGCGCGAGCTGCCACCACTGACCCTTCGACAGGGTGCCCAGCAGTTCTTCGTCGATGGTCGAACCAGCCTTGACGCCTTTCGGCCCCTTCACGGCGGTCTTGCCGGTGATCAGGGTCTTGAGACGCGCGTAGATGTTGCGCTCGAGAATGGCGAGCTCGTCGTCCCGGTCACGGGCCAGACGCTCGACTTCCTCACGCTCGATCTGCAGCGCACGCTCGTCCTTGTCGACGCCGTGACGGTTGAAGACGCGGACTTCCACGATCGTGCCGTAAGCCCCCGGCGGCAGACGCAGCGAGGTGTCGCGCACGTCCGATGCCTTCTCGCCGAAGATGGCGCGGAGGAGTTTCTCTTCCGGCGTCATCGGGCTTTCGCCCTTCGGCGTGATCTTACCGACGAGAATGTCACCCGGCCCCACTTCGGCGCCGATATAGACGATACCGGCCTCGTCGAGGTTGCGCAGGGCTTCCTCGCCGACGTTCGGGATGTCGCGGGTGATCTCTTCCGGGCCGAGCTTGGTATCGCGCGCCGCCACTTCGTATTCGTCGATATGGATCGAGGTGAACACGTCGTCGCGGTGGATCCGCTCGGAGATCAGGATCGAGTCTTCGTAGTTGTAGCCGTTCCACGGCATGAAGGCGACGACCACGTTGCGACCGATAGCCAGTTCGCCCATGTCGGTCGACGGACCGTCAGCGACGATCTGGCCCTTCACCACCCGGTCGCCCACTTTCACGATCGGACGCTGGTTGATGGTCGAGGACTGGTTCGAACGCTTGAACTTGCGCAGACGATAGATGTCCACGCCCACATCGCCCGCTTCGAGATCGTCGGTCACGCGGATAACGATACGCTGCGCATCGACCTGGTCGATGATGCCGCCGCGGTTCGCCATGATCGCAGCGCCGGAGTCGCGTGCGACGGTCGCTTCCATGCCGGTGCCGACATAGGGAGCTTCCGAGCGCAGAAGCGGCACGGCCTGACGTTGCATGTTCGCACCCATCAGAGCGCGGTTGGCGTCGTCGTTTTCGAGGAACGGAATGAGCGCTGCACCGACCGAGACCAGCTGCTTCGGCGACACGTCGATCAGGTCCACCATTTCCGGCGGGTTGAGCGCGTATTCGCCCGACTGGCGGGTCGAGACGAGATCGTTGATGAACTTGCCGTTCTCATCGAGAGTCGCGTTCGCCTGCGCCACGGTGTGACGCATTTCCTCGGTCGCGGACATGTAGACCACCTCGTCGGTGACCTGACCGTCGGTGACCTTGCGGTACGGGGTTTCGATGAAGCCGTACTTGTTCACGCGGGCGAAGGTGGCCAGCGAGTTGATCAGGCCGATGTTCTGCCCTTCCGGCGTCTCGATCGGACACATCCGACCGTAGTGGGTCGGGTGAACGTCGCGCACCTCGAAGCCAGCACGCTCACGGGTCAGACCGCCCGGACCGAGCGCCGACAGACGACGCTTGTGCGTGACTTCCGACAGCGGGTTGGTTTGGTCCATGAACTGCGACAGCTGCGAGGAGCCGAAGAATTCACGCACCGCGGCCGCGGCCGGTTTCGCGTTGATCAGATCCTGCGGCATGACCGTGTCGATCTCGACCGAGGACATACGCTCCTTGATGGCGCGCTCCATGCGCAGCAGGCCGACGCGATACTGGTTTTCCATCAGTTCGCCGACCGAACGCACACGGCGGTTGCCGAGGTGGTCGATGTCGTCGATCTCGCCCTTGCCGTCGCGCAGCTCCACCAGGCCCTTGATGCAGGCGATGATGTCTTCGCGGCGCAGCGTGCGTTGGGTGTCCGGCGCATCGAGGTCGAGACGCATGTTCATCTTGACGCGGCCCACGGCCGAAAGGTCGTAGCGCTCGGAGTCGAAGAACAGGCTGTTGAACAGGGTTTCCGCGGCCTCGACGGTCGGCGGTTCGCCCGGACGCATAACGCGGTAGATATCCATGAGCGCAGTTTCCCGGTTCATGTTCTTGTCCGACGCCATGGTATTGCGGATGTAGGGACCGACATTGACGTTATCGATGTCGAGCACCGGGATCTCGGTGATGCCGTTGTCGATCAGGGTCTTGATCGAACCGCCCGAGAGTTCCCCGTTCTTGTCGTATTCCGCCGTCAGCTCGTCGCCGGCTTCGATGTAGATGAAGCCGGTTTCCTCGTTGATGATGTCCTTGGCGCAGAAGCGGCCCATGATGTGATCGAACGGCACGAGCAGCTCGGGAACCGAGTTGTCGTCACGCCATTTCTTGACCATGCGCGGGGTCGCCTTGTCGCCCGCCTTCAGGATCACTTCGCCCGACGCCGCGTCGACGAGATCGAAGGTCGGACGGGTGCCGCGCACGCGGTCGGGGAAGAACTTGGTGACCCAGCCCGACTTGCCCTTCGCGGTGTAGGTGACGGTCTCGTAATAGGCATCCATGATGCCTTCCTGGTCGAGCCCCAGCGCATAAAGCAGCGTCGTCACCGGCAGTTTCCGGCGGCGGTCGATACGCGCAAACACGAGGTCCTTGGCGTCGAATTCGAAGTCCAGCCACGAGCCGCGATAGGGAATGATGCGGCAGGCGAACAGCAGCTTGCCCGAGGAGTGGGTTTTGCCGCGGTCATGGTCGAAGAAAACGCCCGGCGAGCGGTGCATCTGGCTCACGATGACCCGCTCGGTGCCGTTCACGATGAACGTACCGTTCTTGGTCATGAGGGGCATATCCCCCATGAACACGTCTTGTTCCTTGATGTCCTTGACCGAGCGCGCGCCGGTTTCCTCGTCCACATCGAACACGATGAGGCGCAGGGTCACCTTGAGCGGCGCCGAATAGGTCATGTCGCGAGCCTGGCACTCGTCGACATCGTATTTTGGTTTTTCGAGCTCGTATTTCACGAACTCCAGGATGGCGTTGTCGTTGAAATCCTTGATCGGGAAGACCGACTGGAAAACGCCCTGGATACCCTCGCCATCGGTGGGCTGGTCCACTTCGCCGGAGCGCAGGAACAGATCGTAGGAGGATTTCTGAACCTCGATGAGGTTCGGCATTTCGAGGACTTCGTGGATTTTGCCGTAATAGCGACGGATGCGTTTCTGACCAACGTAAGCTTGAGCCATGCTCTGCGTGACCTTTCGTCTCTTCGCGGCACATGCAATGTCGGGGCCCATTGCACGCCGCAAGGCGAATGAAGGGGGGGCGGTTCCATACCTGCCTTCCGTCCCACCGGAAGGCTCCCGAACCGCGAACACCGCCTTGGAGAGGGCTTCAGGGCGCTAAAGCCCTCTCCGAGACAGGTTCGGCTGGGCCCGGGAAAACCCCGGACCCAGCCCATTTTTCAGATCGGATGCGGACGCATCCGGCTCGCTTACTTGAGCTCGACTTTCGCGCCAGCGTCTTCGAGCTTTTTCTTGATCTCTTCAGCTTCCGCTTTCGCAGCGCCTTCCTTGACCTTGCCGCCAGCTTCAACGAGCTCTTTGGCTTCTTTCAGGCCCAGGCCGGTGATGCCACGGACTTCCTTGATCACGTTGATCTTCTGAGCGCCTGCTTCGACGAGAACGACGTCAAATTCGTCTTTCTCTTCAGCAGCTTCTTCGCCACCAGCAGCCGGACCAGCCATCATGACGGCGCCACCAGCAGCCGGCTCGATGCCGTATTCGTCTTTCAGGATGGTTTTCAGTTCCTGGGCTTCCAGGAGGGTCAGACCCACGATTTCTTCGGCGAGTTTTTTCAGATCAGCCATTTTTCAGTTCCTAGATTTGGGTTTCCAACGTCGCGGTTTCAAGCCGCTACGGGACAAGTCGATTGCTTACGCAGCCTTTTCCTCGATGGTGGAAAGGATACTCGCGATGTTCGAAGCAGGCGCGCCAACGGCACCGGCGATGTTCGAAGCGGGTGCGCCGATCTGCGACACGATCTGAGCGATGAGCTCTTCACGCGACGGCATGTCAGCGACAGCTTTGACACCAGCGATGTCGAGTGCCGAGTCTCCCATTGCGCCGCCGAGGATCGAGAGCTTCTCGTTCTCTTTGGCATAGTTGACGACCACTTTCGCCGCAGCGACAGGGTCCTCGGAATAGGAAAGCACGGTCATGCCCGTCAGGTATTCAGCGATGCTTTCGCAGGGCTGACCTTCAAGGGCGATCTTGGCGAGCTTGTTCTTGGCAACACGAACCGAACCACCCGCTTCACGCATGCGTGCGCGGAGATCCTGCATGTTAGCAACCGTCATGCCTTCGTAGTGAGCAACCACTACGACGCCAGAGCTTGCGAAGATCTGGCCGAGTTCCTCGACCACTTTCTCTTTTTGGGCTCTATCCACAGTTACACTCCAAGTATGGGGGTTTCCCCCCGGCTCTCATTGTCCCGGTTTCCCGGGGTCGGGTCCGAAGGGCCCGAGGCCAGATCGCCCGAGATCGGCCCGAAGGCCCAAACCCGGAATTGGTCTCGATCCCCATCTCAGGAAGGAAATTAAGCCGTCACCTTGCGGGATCTGGCACCCTCCGTCTCGGACAGGTCAGGGCGGAGGCTTCAGGCCGCCGCCCCACCACCCACCGAGGTTTCCCCCGGTGGAATTCTCTTAGTTGCCGGTCGCCGACGTGATGTCGACTGCGACGCCCGGGCCCATCGTCGAGCTCAGGGACACCTTCTTCATGTAGGTGCCCTTGGCGCCGGCGGGCTTGGCTTTGGTCACGGCATCCACGAAGGCGCGGATGTTTTCGGCCAGTTGCTCCTCCGAGAAGGAGACCTTGCCGATGCCGCCATGAATGACGCCGGCCTTTTCGACCTTGAACTGAACCTGGCCACCTTTCGCCGCTTCGACAGCCGCTTTCACGTCCATCGTCACGGTGCCGACCTTCGGGTTCGGCATCAGGTTGCGCGGGCCCAGGACCTTACCCAGACGGCCGACGATCGGCATCATGTCCGGGGTCGCGATGCAACGATCGAATTCGATCGTGCCGCCCTGAATGGTTTCCATCAGGTCCTCGGCGCCGACGATATCGGCCCCGGCTTCCTTGGCCTCATCCGCTTTCGCGCCACGAGCGAAGACGGCCACGCGGACGGTCTTGCCGGTGCCGTTCGGCAGAGCGACGACGCCACGAACCATCTGGTCGGCGTGACGGGGGTCAACACCGAGGTTCATCGCGATCTCGAGGGTCTCGTCGAATTTCGCGTTCGCGTTCGACTTGATCAGCGAAACGGCTTCCTCGACGGAGACGTTCGACTTGCCGGCGAAGGCTTCGCGGGCGGCTTTGGTGCGTTTACCGAGCTTTGCCATGACTTAGCCTTTCACCTCGATGCCGATCGACTTCGCGGAGCCGAGGATGATGTTCATCGCGCCTTCGATGTCGTTGGCGTTCAGGTCCTTCATCTTCGCTTCGGCGATCTCACGCACCTGAGCGGCGGTGATGGTCGCGGCGGTGACGCGGCCCGGAGCTTCCGAACCCTTCGGACGGTTACGCTTGCCGACCGGCTTGAGACCGGCCGCCTGCTTGATCATGAAGCTAGCCGTGGGCTGCTTGATCTCGAAGGTGAACGACTTGTCGGCGTAGTAGGTGATGATCGTCGGGATCTTCGCCTGCTTGTCCATTTCCTGCGTCTTGGCGTTGAACGCCTTGCAGAATTCCATGATGTTGATCCCGCGCTGACCCAGCGCCGGACCGACCGGCGGGGACGGGTTCGCGCCGCCTGCCGGAATTTGCAGCTTGAGCTGCCCAACAACTTTCTTGGCCATGTGGCCCTCTCCTTATCACTGTCACGCCCCTAGGGGGTCGCGAAGTTTAGTGGTTCGGTCCGGGCCGCCCTGTCGCGCAGGGCCCCTCGCCTCCCACGGCTCCCACTCAGGCGGTTTTCTGCACCTGCGTGTATTCCAGCTCGACCGGCGTCGGCCGGCCGAAGATCGAGACGGTGACTTTCAGGCGGCTCGCCGCCTCGTCCACTTCCTCGACCATGCCCGAGAAGCCCTCGAAGGGCCCGTCGGTCACATTCACGTTCTCGCCGACCTCGAAGGTGATGAGACTGCGCGGTGCCGCCTGCTCACCCGATTCGTCGACACGGCTGAGGATGCGGTTCACTTCCGCATCGCCCATCGGCATCGGCCGGCCCTGCGGCCCGAGGAACCCGGTGACCCGGTTCGTCGAGTTGATCAGGTGATAACCCTTGTCGGTCATCTCCATCCGCACCAGCACGTAGCCCGGCATGAAGCGACGTTCGGAGGTCACTTTCTTGCCGCGACGCACCTCGATCACTTCTTCGGTCGGCACCAGAACCTCTTCGATCTGGTCTTCCAGACCTTGATCGATCACGGCCTGACGGATTTGCTCGGCCACTTTCTTCTCGAAGTTCGAGAGAACGCTTACCGAATACCAACGCTTCGCCATGCCGATTCTTTGCCTCTTGCCGCCGACGCCGGAGCGCCGAAAATTCCTGTTATTTCACGGTATTACCCGCGTCTCCCAGAATAAAAAACAGCGCGCACCACGCGAATCGATGCACGCCGCCTCTGGGAAAGTCCCGCCCCTTTACCGCCGGAGCCCTGTGATTTCAAGAGCGTAAGGCTGGAGCGCGATCACTTCCTCGCCGCAACTGCGAATTAGGTCTGGCGGCGAGCGCCCGGGGGCCTATCAGCTCCCGATCACCTGCGTCACGCCGAGACGGATCACCCAGTCCACCAGCGAGAAGAAGATTGCCGTCAGTGCCGCCATCGCCAGCACCATGCCGGTCGTCAGCAGAACTTCGCGGCGGCTCGGCCAAGCCACCTTGCCCGCTTCCGAGCGCACCTGCTGGAGAAACTGGAGTGGGTTTGCCATCGTCGTCGTTCCTTACGCGCCCAATGCGGCGCCCTTGAGCCGAAAAAACCGCGCCGCATTCGGCGCAACTGCCGCCAGATACTTGCTCCCCTCGCGGATTTCAAGGCTGTTGCGCCTTCCTGCCCCCGCGCAAGCGTCATGCGCGGGCTGCAAGGCGGCTTTGAGGACGGAAATTTGCTCGTCCCGCGTGGAAGTTGATGTCCGCAAACGCACGCGGTCGCAGTTTCACAGGAGCCTTCAATGCCCGCCATCCTCAACCGCTACGCCACGCCGCTCATCACCGGTCTTTTTCTCGTATCGCTGGTTTCGGGAATCGCCCTTTTCTTCCATTGGGGCAGCGCGTGGTTTCACGGGATGCATGAATGGCTCTCGATGGTTTTGATCGTGCCTTTCGGACTGCACATCTGGAAGAACTGGCGACCGATGAGCTGCTACCTGAAGCGCGCACCCATGGCGCTGGCGCTTGCCCTCTCCCTCGTCGCGGCACTCGCCTTCGCGCTTCCCTCCGTCATCGGGCCGGAGAACGGCGCGCGCCGGGGTCCGCCGCAATTCGCGATCGCCCAAGCGCTGTTCGACGCACCGCTGTCCGAGGCCGCCCCGGTGCTGGGAATCTCGGGAACGGATGCCGCCGCCAAACTGGGAGCCACCGTGACGCAAAGCCTGACTGAGATCGCCACGGCGCAGGACAGCTCCGCCGCGGCGCTGGCCGAACAATTGATGGCGCAGCCGTAATGACGCCGTCCGCGTCACCCGCCAATTTCCGGGTGGCGCCGAGTGTCGCGATTATCGCCGGCGATGGACAGGGGCTTATCCATCGAAAATTGACTTTTCTCGAAGACAATTTTGGCATGTCGACTTTCCCCCCGCCCCCGTCCGCCGTCTCGTTCCTCCACCGCCTGCGCGGCTATCGCGGCGCGCTCGAGCGGCTCGAGAACGGAAGGGCAATCGGTTGGCTCGCGAAGACAGGCGACAGCGCCCCGCTCGATATCGAGATTCACTGTAACGCCGGGCGGCTCGGGTCGGGGCGCGCGGCAATGTCTCGCGCAGATCTTGTGCAGGCAGGCATCGGCACGGGCAACCACGGCTTCGCGCTCCCTCTCTCGCCGGCGATGAAGGACGCCGCAGGCGGTGCGATCAGCCTGCACCTTCCCGGCGGTGGCCCGATCGCCACGCTGCGCTTCGACCCCGATGCGGCACCGTGTCCGAAAGAGAGAGACGCTCTGCGGCGCCATATGCTTGGCCCGATCGTAACGCTACGCTCCGCCGGGACAGAGCGGCCCCGCACTCCCCATCTGAGCGCGCAGCACCCCCTTTTCACCTCGCGCGCGGGGGAAGAGGCGCTGCCCGCACCGCTCTTTTCCTACATTGACTACGCGCGCCATCGTGCGGGGATGGCGAAGCAGCTTCCTCTCGATGGCAGCGACAGGGCGGTATCGAACATTCTCCGCTGGTATCTTGAGAGCCACGCCGCGCAGCACCCGGCACAGCAAATCCCGCTGAGTCGCGCCGCGATCGACTGGCTCAATACGGAGATCCACCCCGGCGGCCCGAGCCGAGCGATGCATATCCTCGGCAAGACCGGGGACGATCGCGACACCACGACAGCATGGGCACTTCGCGGGGCCCCCTCGCTCGGCGTCGCCGATTGCCTCCTCCCCGACAGCCTGATCGAGTCTTTGTCCCAGTCGGAAACGCCCGGCCCCTGGCCGATGACCCGCGGCCTTCTGGCCCTGCGCGAGGCCATCCCGCCGCTCGCGCAGTTTTCGCCGAAAATCGAGCGCCACCGCCGGGTGCTGCATGTGCTCGCGATGATCCTCGCGGTCGAACGGCCCGAGATCCTGCTGTTCCTGCGTCGAAGTGAAACGAAGATGCTTCTCGAAGGCGGTCGCCTCTCGGATGTCTGCGCGCGGCTGCATCCCGGCCCGCCGATCACCCGCGCGCACTATGCAGCGGCGCTGCGCGAGAATGGGTTCGACCTCGACAGCATGGCGTTCCTGCGCGCACCCGGCGGCCATCGTCTCTCGGCTGCCACCCGCCCTGCCCCGAAGGGCGCCCCGGTCGATGTTCAAGTCCTTGGCCCCTTCGCGAAAGCCTCCGGACTGGGCCAATCGACGCGGCTCTCGCATGACATTTTGTCCCGCTGCGACGTCACGCTCAACGCGGTGGAAAGCGCGCGCGACAATCCGACGCCAGCGCAAGGCGGAACCAAGACCGCCGCATCCCGCCCCGCGCGGATCAACCTCCTGCACCTGAATGCAGACGCGATCCCCCCGGCCTTCTCCTTCGACGCCGACTGTTACTCCGACGCCTACAATATCGCCTATATGCATTGGGAATTGAACCGCGCCCCTGCCTGCCATCGCCTCGCCCTCGATCTGATCGACGAGGTCTGGGTGCCCTCGGAATATTGCGCCGAAATTTACCGCAAGGCGACCGACAAGCCGGTGGTGAATGTCGGGATGTGCTATCCTGAACCGCCCGCCATCGACCGGGGCCACGCGCGCAGCGCCCTGCGCCGACGCAACGATTGGCCCGAGCAATGCTTCGTCTGCCTCGCCAGTTTCGACAGTTTCTCGTTCGTACAACGGAAGAACCCGCTCGGCACGATCCACGCCTTCCGCGCGGCCTTTGCCGAGGATGCGGAGGTGCGCCTACTGATCAAGACGCAGAATCGCGGCCGTATCTGCGATCCGGCGCAAGCCATGCTTTGGTCCGAAATCGAGAGACTCCTGGCGGCGGACCCGCGCATCTCTTTGCTCGACGAGACGCTCGATCACGCGGAAGTGCTGGAGCTGATGACCGGTGCGGACCTCTACGTGTCGCTGCATCGCTCCGAGGGCTGGGGGTTCGGTATGCTCGAGGCGATGGTGCTTGGCGTGCCGGTCCTATGCACGGGTTATTCCGGCAATCTGGAATTCTGCAACGAAGAGACCGCGTGGCTTGTGCCTGCGACCGAGGTCGAAGTCGCACCGCAGGACTATCTCTATGTCGAACCGGGGATGCGCTGGGGCGAGCCCGATCACGCCGCCGCGGTCGCCCAGTTACAAGCGGCGCGCAGCCACCCGGATGCGCGCAAGAAAAAGGCGGCGCAGGCCGAAACCTTCGTGCGCCGCCATTTCTCCGCCGATGCGATCGCCGCGCGCTACAGTGACCGCCTGTCCGAGATTTTCATCCGACTCGACGGGGCGCACAAACCGCTCGCTCGCCCCGCCGAGTAAGCGTCACACCCAGCGCCCGATCGCGGTGACGCTCAGATCGCAACTCTCACCGCTGAGGAAACTCGCGCCATTCGCGGCATAGACCACGGCGCGCGCGCCCGAACTCGTGATGGCCTCGACTCCCGCGAAGGAGAGCGCACCCGCACTAATGGCACTACCCGCTGCGAGGCTGTCCGCATCGAGCGCGACACTCAGACAGGGCGCCTGCGCGAATTGCGCCGGATAAGCCCAGTCCTCCTTGAGCGCCCAATCCGCGACGTAACTAAGGCTCAGCTGCGCCGAACAAATCTGCGTGCCATCGGCAAAGCGGATGTAATCGCCCGAGGCGGTGCTGCCCTGCTCGATCACGGCACCCGTCGATACGCCGCCGACCTGCGCGACCGTGCCGACGACGCCGCTGCCTGTCAGCGCTCCGTCGATCACCGCGCCTTGCGACATCGTCGCGCGGCCGGTGGCCGCGTCGATGCGCAGACCCTCGAACCATGTCGCGCCATCCGCACTCGCCTTGATCGCGAAGTCGTCGCTGCCCGCCAGTCCCATTTCGGCCCGGCCAGACCAGTTCGACTGGAACAGCAGGCTCGCCGTCTCCGCCGCCGCTGCCTTGTTCAGCTTGAGCTGATGACCCGCCCCGGCATGGCTCAGCAGCGTAGCCTCGGCAGCAACCGAAAACCGGTTCACCGCATCATAGCCGGTCATGATCCCGACACCGTCGAGTTGGCTCAACTCCGGCAACGGCGGCACGTCCCAGGCGCCTGCTGCGAAGACCAGTTCTACCGCCTCATCCAGCACGAAAGCGCGCCAGCCCGCACGCGGGCTCAGAAATCGCCAAGCCCCGGCCGAGAAGATCGCAAGCGCGCCGTCGTGCCCCGCCCACGCGCCCAGCGCACCGGCTGGCAAGAGATACCTCGCCCCCTCGGATGGACCGGTCGGAGGTTCGCTTACACTGCGCGAAATCACCGCAAGCTGCACAAGCGTATCGAGCCGTTGCAGCGCCTCGTTATGGGTGACGTGTTTCTGGGCCTGGCTGCCAAGGATGAGCGGCAGCGCGAGATTGGCGGTCTGATCGGGCATCGGGATTTCCTGCGATGGTTGCGATGGGACCGACGATAGGAATCTGGCGTTAACTGTATCTGAGAGCGGCGCACGGTGCTTGCCTGTTCCCCCCCCTCCCCCTAGGGTCGACGCGATTGCAACGGCGCGACAATCGAGGACATATGGCACCGAAATTTGGCACCAGCGGGCTGCGCGGCCTTGTCACCGAACTGACCGACGCGCTGGTCACCGATTACACCCGCGCGTTCCTGTCTGCCTGCCCGCAGGGCGGAGCCGTCCATGTGGGCTGGGACTTGCGCCCTTCCTCCCCAGCGATCGCCGAGACCGTCATCGCCGCAATCCGCGACGCCGGACTCACCGCGATCCGCGAGGGCGCGCTCCCTACCCCCGCGCTCGCGCTCGCATCGATGGGGGCGGGCAACGCCGCGATCATGGTCACTGGCAGCCACATCCCCGCCGATCGCAACGGGCTGAAATTCTATGTCCCGCATGGCGAGATCGCGAAAGAGGACGAGGCCGCCATCCTCGACCGGCTCGGTCAGGACCATCCCGTGACCGAGAAGTGCGGCTCCGAAATCCCCGGGGCAGATACCGCGGCGCACTACATCGCCCGCTATGTCGACGCCTTCGGCTCGGAGGCTCTCGACGGCCTGCGCATCGGCGTCTATCAACACAGCTCCGTCGCTCGCGACATCCTGGTCACCGCGATCGAGGCGATGGGCGCGACCGCTGTTCCGCTCGCCCGATCGGACGAGTTCATCCCCGTCGACACCGAGGCGGTCGCCCCCGAGACTCGCGAAACATTGCAAGGCTGGTGCACCGAGCAACGGCTGGATGCGGTGATCTCGACCGATGGCGATGCCGACCGCCCGATGCTGACCGACGAGACCGGCACGCTGATCCCCGGCGACGTGCTGGGGGCGCTGACCGCGCGGCTTCTCGGGGCGAAAATCCTCTGCACCCCGGTCTCCGCCAATACGATGGTCGACGCGATGCCAGAATTCGACAGCATTCATCGCACTAAGATCGGATCGCCCTTCGTGATCGCCGCGATGGGGGCCGCGCGCGCTGCCGATCCAGCCGCGAAGGTCGTAGGCTATGAGCCCAATGGCGGCTTCCTTCTGGGCTTCACCGCAACGGGCCCTGTCGGGCAGATCGCACCGCTCGCAACGCGCGATTGTCTGCTACCGATCGTCGCTCCGCTGGTCTCAGCGAAAAAGGCCGGCACCGGCCTCAGCGGACTTGTCGCCCAGCTGCCCGCGCGCTTCACCGCAGCCGACCGGGTCGCCGAAGTCTCGACCGACCGCTCGCGCGCCTTCATTGATCGCCTCGCGGCCGATCCCGTCGCACGGAGGGTATTCTTCAGCGATTTCGACCCGGCCGAGCGGATCGACCAGACCGACGGTCTGCGCCTAACCTTCCCCTCGGGCGAGATCGTCCATCTGCGGCCCTCTGGCAACGCTCCTGAATGCCGCTGCTACGCCGAAGCCGCGACGCCCGAGCGCGCAGAGAGCCTTGTCGCAAGCTACCTCGCCGCACTACGAACGGAACTCACCTAGCCCGAGAGGTCGAACATCCCGTCGGAGAACAGGCCGAGATCGGTGTCTATGAACTCGACCGTGACGCCCTGATCGGAGAACGTCACGCCGGAGCCGGTCTCGACCATATGGTGGCGGGCCTCTGCGGCAGAGCTGTAGTTGAACCCCTCGAAGCTCAGCTGATCCCAGGGTTCGATATCGATGATGACGTGATGCCCCTCTTCATCAGCGCGGAACACGAACTGATCCGCCATCACGCCACCCTGGAGCAGGTTGTACCCCTCGCCGCCATCGAGTTGATCCTCGAAGCCGAAAGAACGGAACCAATCGATCTGCGACTGCGCCGTCTGGGTTATCATCTCGGGGCTTTGCGCGAAGGCGGCGACGACCTTCTCGCGAGTGTAGCCCCCGCTGTCGAGTTGATCGACCCACCATGTCAGCCCTTCGCTATCCGGCGCCCGCCCAAAGACATTCTGATAGAGCAGCGAGACGAAACCGGCATCGTCGAGACTGCCGTAAGTTGCGGTAAATTCCGGCGAGTTGACGAAGCCCGAGACCACGTCGAGAAACTCCATTCCGTCGGCCTGCATCTCGCTCCAATACATCATCCCGCCGAGATTCGGCTCGCGCCCGAGCGTCGCCTGATACAGGCGAAACACGTCGTCGGTGAAATCCGTCTGAGTGCTGGCCTGGCTCAGGAGAAGCGTGTCGATTTCCGTGGCCTTCCGAAATTCCGGGCTTTCCGAAAATCCCAAGACAACCTCCTCCCGGCTTCGTTCCCCCCGATCGAGCTGGTCGAGCCAATAGCTCAGCCCCCCGCTATCGGGGTTTCGATCCAGCACGTTCTGGTAAAGCAGCGTCAGAAACTCCGCGTCGCTCGTCTGCGCGTAGTTCGACTGGAATTCCGGCGAGTTGATGAATCGGTCCGCGACTTCCTGCAGATCGATCGCGCCACTCGACAGAAGGTCCGTCCAATAGTGCAGACCGTTTCCATCGGGCGCCCGGTCAAGCGTCGCCTGATAGACCCGGAACACCTGTGCCGCGAACGGATCGTAGCTGCGATCGATCCGTCCGCCATTTAGCAGGTCATCCCCGCCCATGCCTTGCAGGATATCCGCCCCGTCATTGCCGACCAGCAGATCGTCCCCGCCGCGCCCATCTATGATATCGCCCTGCGCTGTACCTTCTTTGTGGATATCGCCGACCTCGAGCGGGTTGATCGCGGAATGCCACAGATCGCGCAGCTCCGAGGTTTCGAAATCCGCAGCGCTCAGGCTTGAGCCCTTCGCGGTATTCACGATCACCCGTTCGTCGCCGATCCGAATATCCGCCCCCGTCGCGGTCGGGGTAATGTCCAAAGCCTCCTTGGTGTAGAACCAGGCCATGCTCGAGAGGTCGAGCCGATCGATGCCGGGCTCGTAATCCATGATGAAATCCGTGCGCCCATCCGCATCGAGCACGAAGACGTCCCCCCCTTCGCCCCCCCAAAGCGTATCCACACCGCCGCCGTCTTGCACGATGTCCGCCCCTGCCCCACCGTGGATTTCGTCATCGCCTGCGCCGCCGGAAATCTGATCGTTTCCCGCTCCACCTTTCACGGTATCGCCGCCATCGCTAAGCTTCCGCGCCAGACCGGCAGGGCCCAACTCCACCTTGATATGGCTGATCCCCATCCCCTGACCGCTCGCGCTCGCTGACACGTCGCCCGCCACGAAAATATCGAGCCCGGTCGCATCCGCGATCATCGCCGCCGCAGCCGGATCCGTCAGCGCGGTTTCGATCTCGTCCGCCAAGGTCCCGATCTGGACCAGTTTGCCGCCGGGCAGCAGCGTAAGCAGGCTGACCCCGTCATCGGCGCCTCCGGCCAGCACATAGAGCTGATCGCCCATCGTCACGGTTTCGAGCGTCGTCACGCCCTCGAACCGCGTGCCGAGGTCGTCATTGATCTGATCGGTGACCTCCATCCGCCCGCCCGGACCAAGCGCCACGACAGAGATCGAGCTTGTGCCCGCCGCTCCCAGAAGCGCATAAGCCTGACCGCCCACATGGACCGTCTCGATCGAATTAGGGGTGTTGATGAAGAGGCCGTCGCGCGCATCGATCTGACTGGCGATCTTCAGCTGTCCCTGCGTATCGAGCGCGAGCGTGGTCAGCGAATTATCCGTAGCCGAGGCGGCCAGAACGTATTGCGCCCCGTCGATCTCGACCGTGCCGAGAGTATGGACATCATTCGCTGACCAAGTGGCGCCCGCAGTGCCCTGCGCGATCTCTGTCATCCGGCCTCCGGCACCCATCTGCCAGACATGCAGCCCGCTCCCATGCGCCAGGGCGCCGACGAAAAAGCTCTGCGCGTCGAGTTGCAGCGGCGCGATCGCAAGCACCGCACCCGGCGCAACCGCCCCCGGCAGCGTAAACACATCGCTGATTCCACCGTCATTCTGGTTTAGCCAGACCGCTTGAAACGCGCCCGATGCCGAACCGGTCGCCATCAAGGCAGGACTGCCGTCGATCGAGATCTCGGTCAGCGTCCCGGCTGCATCCAGTCCCGCACTTTCGCTCAGATAAGCCAGATCGCTCGAATTCAGCCGCGCGCTCAGCGGAAGCTGCGCGATGCCGCCCGGCGCATTGGAAATCGAGTAAAGCGTTGGCCCCGTCTCACCCTGCACGAGAAGCAGGTCGGTGATCGACGTCATGAAATCTTCCGCACCATTCGTTACGGTCGCGACCGGCGTCAATTGAGGCATAGCCACCTCCGTTTTCAACGTTCTCACTGTCTCAAGGATGAGGCGCGGCTGGGCTCAGAGCGCGGAGGGAAAGCGGCCCGAAAATGGTTTTTTCTCAATATTTTAATGGAATTCAACGGCTGACATCGCCCAACTCAAAGCATATTGCGTTCGTGGCAGGCAATCGCGGCATTGAGATCGTCGAAAAACTCAAGCCGTCCACGCTCGAGCACCGCGCCGCAATCGCAAATCTCGCGCAACTGGTTCATCGAGTGGCTGACCACAATCGCTCCGGCTTCTTTCAGCCGGTCGCGAAACAGGGCTGCGCTCTTCTCGCGAAACGCCGCATCGCCGACCGCCGTGATCTCGTCGACGAGATAGGTGTCAAAACTGATCGCCATCGACGCCGCAAAGGCCAATCGCGCGCGCATCCCGGAAGAATAGCTGCGCAGCGGCATTCGGAAATGCAGCCCGAGCTCTGCAGTCTCCTCCACGAAGGCCACCATCTCATCCGTATCCACCCCGTAGATCCTCGCGATGAAGCGGCAATTTTGCGCGCCTGTCAGGTCATTGTGAAACGACCCTGCGAAGCCGACAGGAAAGGAGACGCTGCCCCGCGTGATCACCCGACCCCGATCGGGCCGTGCGGTCCCCGCTATCATTTGCAGAAGCGTTGATTTCCCCGCCCCGTTGCGCCCCAGAAGTGCGACGGATCGCCCGCTGGGAAAGCTCGCGCAGATATCGAGCGCCACGATTTTCTCGCCACCGGGAACGCGGAAGCTCTTGCCGAGATTTTGCAGCCGGATCATCGCCGTTACCGACGGTCCCGGATCGCATAGCCCGCCAGCACGCCAATCGCCCAAAGCAAAATCAAGCTGCCCGCGAGCAGCGCAAGAAGCGTTTCGCGGCGTGGATATTCGGCGCTCTCAGCGAGGGTCGGCGCCATGAATGTCGCGAGAAAACGGCTCTTGCGGCGCGCCTCGGCCTCCGCCGCCTCAAAGCTCGCACGCGTTGCCGCATAGGCACGCTCTGCGAATTCGCGCTCCGTCATGAGCCGCTCGAATTCGCCCACGATGCTTGCATAGGCTTCGTCCTTCGTGCCGCCCTCGATGCCAAGCTTGCGCCGTTCCGCCACGATCCGTTTCTCGATCACCGCCAGCCGCCGCTCGGCCTGCTTCAACCGCGGATCCGTACCGCTGCGCACGGTGCCGCGTAGTAGATCGCTCTCGATCATCACATGCGCCTGCTGCTCAAGCAGCGATCCCAGAACCCCAGCTTGGCTTTGCAAATCCATCTCCGGGCTGATCAGTTGATGGCGATTGCGGAAGGTGGTGAGTGCCATGCGCGCCGCCTTCAGTCGCCCCTCCGCGCGCCGCAACTCGCCGCGCGCATGGCGGATCGCGTCTTCGCGCGCCGCGTTGCTGAGCCGATTAATCATCGTCGAGCTGCGGGCCATCAAGGTCTGCGCGATCCTCTGCGCCGAGACCGGGTCGAAAGCCCGCACCTCGATGTCGAGCAGCCCGGCGCCCGCGCCGTGCCGCACATGGACCATGCGCCGCCAATAGGCGACAAGATCCTCCAGATTGGCGTCGGTCGATAGCCCGAACACCGGATCTGATCGCTTGCGCGACCAAATCGCTCTCAGATCGAGCGCATCGTCGATCTCGGCGACAAGGCTGGGGCTTTGAATAAACTCATACAGAATATCCGTATCGTCCGAAGACGCCCCCGACAGGCTGGATAGCCCGCCGAAAATATCGAATGCCGGGCCGGCCTCCTTGCGCTGAACCGTAAAGCCGACGCGGGAGACGAACTGATCTGCAGCCTGCGCGTAAAGAAAACAGGCAGCGGCCAGAACCGGCGCGATCACCAGCGCCACGAAGCTCAACCCCACCGCATGATGGCGCCGCCGCCAACGCGCCTTGCGGGCAGGCGGGGCGTAAGCGCTCGGCACTGGTCGTAGCGGCTGGGAGACGTCGCGCAACCCCGCCCCCGCCGCGAGAACGGTCGCGGCACGCGCGGGCTCGTTAACCGCGTGTTTCACAATTGGCTCCACTATTGATCGCATCGGATCCCAGCGAACACGATCCGAATTGAAAACCGGTAAACGAGGCTCGAAATGTTTTTCTCACATGCGCCCAGTCCCCCCAACCGGTCCTTCCCGGCTCTTCGTGCGATCGGCGCGCTCATCTTGCGCGAGATGTCCGCCAGCTACGGTCGCTCGCCGGGGGGCTATCTCTGGGCTCTCCTCGAGCCGGTCGGCGGCATCGCCTTGCTCACTCTTTTCTTTTCGTTGACCTTCCATGCTCCGCCGCTCGGAGCCAGTTTCGCGCTTTTCTATGCGACAGGGCTACTGCCCTTCATGCTGTTTTCGGAGGTCCAATCGAAAGTCGCCAACGCGCTCACCTACTCGCGCGCCCTTCTGGCCTATCCGACGGTGAGCTTTCTCGATGCACTCATCGCGCGACTTGTTTTGAATGCACTCACGAAACTCATCGTCTCTTACCTAGTTCTTCAGGGCTGCCTGCTGATCTTCGACTCCCGCGCGAGCCCTGATCCGCTGCGGATATTCGAGGCGGCGAGTCTTGCCGTGCTGTTGTCCTTCGGCATCGGAACGCTCAACTGTTTTCTCTTCCTGCGTATCCCTGTCTGGCAGCAGATATGGTCGATCCTGATGCGACCTATGTTCTTGATATCCGGTGTGTTTTTCTTCACCGATCACCTGCCGACGTGGGCCGCAGACGTCCTGTGGTTCAACCCGCTCGTACATGTCATCGGCTATCTGAGGCACGGGTTCTTCCCGACCTACGAGCCCGATCATCTTTCCGCGCCTTGGGTCATCGGCGTATCACTCGTGGCGCTGGCCATCGGCCTTCTGGCGCTCAGGACGCGTTACCGGGATCTCCTCGCAAGGTGAGCGTTGCGGACCGGCGCGAAGGCGCACCGAACAGCGCGGCGCGCCATCGACCACAACGGTCCTTGTGCAGAAGGGTATCGAGACGCTTTGCGATCAACCGATCGAGTTCTCCAAGCGTTGCGTCCGCTGGCCATGACCCAGAGAGGAGCCGCCCCGCAAAGACGCGCAATTCGTCGAGATCGTCTAGCTGTGCAGGACCTTTCTCTATTTCGGGATGATAGGGATAGGGTGAAGCCCAGAACGGATCGTCGCATATGGCCTCCGCCTGGGTAGCGGGTAACACGCGCTCGAGCTTTTGGCGCTGGGTCTGCGCGATCTCCTGCAGCGTCTCCACATGATGCGGCGCGATTGCCCACGCGCGGCGAAGCATAGGCCCCGCCGCCAAACACCTCTGCAACAGGAACTCGATTTCGGCGCGATGGGTATCTGGGCGGAAGCGCCGATTGCGCAGTAGGAAACCAATCTGCGCCGCGCTGCCAGTTCTGTGACGCTGCCGGGACGGCTGGCTCGATGTTTGAAAGAGAGCATCGGTGCAAGCGACCGCGTCATGCCCTGCTGGGGCGACCTGCAAGCGAACATTGGGAATACGCACCCAAGCCGCGAGATCGGCACCGAAGCTATAAGGACACCGCCAGGCGCGCAGCCAATCGTCAAAGCAGGGACGGCTCCAGACGCCCCACTGCCAGAACGCCGCATTCATCCATGTCAAAGGCGGCCGCAGGAAGGCCAACACGGTGACGGGCGGATGGCCAAGGTCGGCGAGCAGCGACGCAAAAATTTCGGGGCGCCGAATCCATCCCTCATTCGAGAAAAACGGGATGTAGCCGCCTCTGTGGGCGCGCGCCATTTCTCTCTGGAGGAAAGCGGCGAAGGGTCTTGCCCCGACCTCGCGACCCGGATCTGGCATCGAGACATATCCGTAAGGAGAAAGCGCCGCGGCATGTGACACGGCCCTGCCGCGCAGCGGCATCACCAATCCCCTGACCTTCGCCGCGCCGATATAGCGCACGCGATGTCCGGTGCGTGACGCCCTGTCCGGGTGTACGCTCCATGCCGATTGAAGGGCCGAACTGCCGCATTTCGGAGCGCCGACGTGGAAGACGGCAAGACTGTCCTCGAATGTCACGCCACCCACCTTTCGCAGTCGGGCTGTCCGAGCAGGCGACCCATGTCGACATCCAATGGATACCGTGGCAGTGGCAAAACGCATCCCTGTCTGCCCGCAGCCCTGACCGCCTCAGCCTGTGCGCCGAGATCGAAACAGGTCACCGGCAGGCCGGTGCCGAGGGCCTCGTGCGTCGTGAACGAAAAGGTCTCCGGCCAGAGCGACGGGATAAACCACCGATCGATTCCGTGATGCGCAACGAGTATCGGCAAGTCAGACCGCTCGAACGGCCCATGGATGTGGTTCGGCGCGTCAAGATGAAACCGCGGATCGAGAGTCCCCAGTAGCACGAGCCGCGCGCGCCCGTCAGCGATGCACGCATCGCCTACGGCTTCCACGACCGAGGCTCCCTTGTGCAGGCCGATATGGCCAAGCACGCCAATAACGGGCTGCGCAGATCTGTCAGCATTCGAAGAGGTGCCGGAGTTCGCCAGGTGCCTGTGATGCGGATAGGTCAGACGTGCAGGTCGCCTCCTGTCATGCGGCTTGCAGTCGATCTTATCCGCAAGGTCGGGGCGAACCGACGCAACGATGCCAGCGGAACTGTGCGAGAAAACGCGCAAGCGCGTCGCCGCGGTCATTGCGGCACCCCATGCAGCTTCCCATTCCGATCGGTCGCCGCTTGAATGCGCGCGAGGCGGCTTTCGGAATCCGGGGCGCAGATCGATACGCACCGGGATGTCGCGCAAACTGGGCCCCTCTTCCAGGAGGGTGTATGCCTCACTGAGAGGGAAATAGTCGTGGAAAAGAATGTCGAGTTGGTGCCCTCGGGACAGATTGACTAACAGCTCAGGGATTTCGAGCGGCGCCGAATGACCGACGCCGCAGGAATAGATTACGTGGCGTTCTGGAAGGACCTGCAGCAGAGAAAGGATCGCTGCCCGATCCGCCGTCTCTGTGATGCATAGGCCGAGCGGGTCGTGAAGCTCGATGGACCAGCGAGCCGTACCGCCGACACGCAGAACGATGCCGCGCCGCCCGGCGCGAAGCTCCGCGGCGATTTCCTCACGCAGCCGAATCTCTGCGCCGCCACCAAGGGAATGCCCGAGCCAGATTTTGAGCGGCGCGGCCTGCAATGCGCCCGCACGCGCCAAGGCAAGCACAAAACGAGGAGCTGCCAGCGGGTCGCGGCTAAGAAACCGATCGATCGCGCGCGGATAGCTCGGATAGCGCCGCTCGATCTTCGCGTGATTGCGTTCCACCAGTTTCTGGCGCGCCGACGGACCGAACGAGGCACTGCCCCGATGCTCGACGAAAAGCGAGCTTATCCCGACATGGCGCCCCCCGAGCCGCCGTACCCTTTGGCACCAATCCGTCTCCTCTCCGTAGCCGCGCCCGAACCCCGGATCGAAGCACGGGAGTTGGGAAAGAAAGCGGGGTGCGAGCGCCATGCAAAAACCGATCCCGGTGGGCAGATCGGCGCGCGCTTGCGAAGGTTCCAACTTCGCGGCGATGGCATCGATCTGATCGACGGCCCCGGGCGGCAGATCGCTCCGCGTACCAGGCATCGGCACCGACAATATCTGCGCGTCATTCGACATTGGCGTCACGCTTGCCACCTCAGGGTCGGTGAACGGCTCCACAAGCCGCGACGCCCAGCCCGCAGGCACGAAGACATCCGAATTCAGCAAGACCACAGGACGGTCTGGGAAGCGATTCAGGACCTCCTCATACCCGCGATTCACGGAGGCGACGAAGCCCAGATTCGCTGCATTTTCCAGAAGCGTCACGTTGGCTTTGGCCTTACACCAATCGCGCAAAAACGGCCGCATCTCGGGATCGGTCGAGCGATCTTCGACCACGATCATGTGCCAATCGAGATCCGTATGCCGAACGATGCGATCGAGCGTCTCGCGCAGCAGATTCCGCGCGTTGAAAACCGGCAAGACAATCACGATCGCGGGGGAAGCCGACGGTTCGTCAGGCGGTCCGGTGCGCAACAAGTCGGACGGTAGAAGCGCACCTCGCGATTGCGCCACAAACCCCAGTGCCGACTTCACCCTCATCCCCGCGGAACTGTCGCCGCGGCTTCGCCATCGCCAGATGTCGCCGGCATGAGAGGCGAGCCGCCAAAGAAATATCGGCGCAATACGCAGCTGCCCGAAAGTGAGACGAAGGCGTCCGATCGGCGGCAAGGTCCAGCTTTCGTTTCCTTGCCCTTCAGCTCCTTTACCGGGAATGGCCAGTTCTACCCGAGCGGGCCAAAACGGCAGATCGAAGGCGAATTTCGCCACCCCTGAAGCGTCGGGTTCAAGGGCGCATCGTTGCGTCACGCTGTCCAACCGCAAGACCAGCTCCGGAGCGGCGATTCGCCCCTCCAGCCGAAGACGGTTTCCGCTATACTCATAGCGCGTGACATGCAGGCCCCAAGCCTCCGCGCGCGCGCCCAAACCGCCCACAGTCCGAGAGATTCGGAGATTCGCGTCGGCATATCGCTGAAAGACCCGGAAAATTCTGCCCAGCACAACGATTCCTCGCGATAGCGTCCAAAACCGGCGTCAGGTGACGCCATCTTTCGGAACGTTACGCGAACGAACGTAAATTTTCAGGAAACGGCTGGCAGGGGCAGAGGGACTCGAACCCGCGACCCTCGGTTTTGGAGACCGATGCTCTACCAACTGAGCTATACCCCTAGGCCGTGGCGTGGGTGCTAAAGTCTCGCGCGACCGAAATCAAGTACCTTTCCATCGATCTCTCGCATTTCCCCGCCGAAGAAATCGCCGTGGAACGCAAGCCGAGCACAGATCGTTTTTCCTCCGAACCCGCGCAAGCTGCGCCTCTGGAAAGGAAAGCATATGCCCAAGATTACCGAAGCCCGCATTCTGATCATGGCCACCGATGGTTTCGAGCAGGCCGAATTGACCGTTCCGCGCGACAAGCTGATCGAAGCAGGCGCGCAGATCGACATCGCCTCGCTCGACGGCGAAGATATCCGCGGTTGGGACGAAACCGACTGGGGCGAAACCGTTTCGGTGCAGCGCAAGATCTCCGATGTCGACGCGTCGAATTACGATGCGATCGTTCTACCCGGCGGTCAGATCAACCCCGACCTTCTTCGTGTCGAGAAAAGCGCGCTGGACCTGCTGCGCAATTTCTATGACCAGGGGAAGGTTGTAGCCGCGGTCTGCCACGCACCTTGGCTTCTGATCGAAACCGGGATCGCCAAGGGGCGCAAGATGACCTCGTATCACTCGGTGCGCACCGATGTCGAAAACGCCGGTGGCGAATGGGTCAACGAATCCGTGGTTTCCGACAATGGCGTCGTCACCTCGCGCAACCCGAAGGATCTCGACGATTTCGTCGCAAAGATCATCGAGGAGGTGCAGGAAGGTCGCCACATGCGCGACGCCGCCTGATCGCGTGAATTACCGCTTCCTGCGCTTCGAATAGAGGCGCAGGAGGCCCATGACCATCAACTGCACGGCGACGATCACCACGCAGACGATCACCAGATAATTGAACGCATTGTCGGAATTCAGCCCCGGCATCCCGCCGATGTTGACCCCGAACAGTCCGGTGAGAAACCCGAGGGGCAGGAAGATCGTGGAGACCACCGACAGCACGAAGGTGTTGCGGTTCACCCGATCCGACAGCTGGCTCGAGAGTTCCTCGCGGAGCACCTGCGCCTGATCGCGCAGCTCGTCCATATCTTCCGAAATCCGCGTCATCTTCAACGCTTCTTCCTCGATCTCGCGCCGCGTGACCTCGTCGATGATCGGGCTCTCCGCCTGCGTCAGACGGATCAGGGCTTCGCGTTGCGGCGCGAGGTAACGCCGCGCCGCGATCACCTGCAGCCTCAGGTCGAGAACGTCGCGGCGCATGTGATCGGCGTGCCCGCCATAGACCTGATCCTCTAGCGTTTCGGCGCGTTCGTCCAATTCGCTCTGGAACACTCCGATATTGCCGACGATATCCTCGGTGAGTTGCACGAGGAAGCTGCCCGCGTCGCTGGGCCCTTGGCCGTCGCGGATCGCTGCGTTCATGTGCTCGATCGCGCGCACGCGCTTGCGCGAGATCGTCAGGATGCGCTGCCGGTCGAGATACATCCGCAGCGAGACCATATCCTCGGGGTCTTCGCCCTCGTTGAAGTTGATCGCGCGCAGGATCACCAGAAGCCCCTCGCCGATCTGGCTCATGCGCGGGCGCGTATCGACATCGAGCAACGCCTCCACCGCCTGCGGGTCGAGGTAATCCAGCTCCTCGCGAATCCAGCGCTGCGCCCGCGGGTGCGTCCCGTCCAGATGCGCCCAGGCGAGCCGTTCGTCCCGTAGCGCCTCGACGATATCGGCAGGCCCGTCAGGATCGGGCGCGCCCGAGAGGATATGCGAGAAGAGGATCGGGCTGTTGGTCATCCGGGCTCCGGGCGAAATCGTAGCGTTGCCCAGAGCCTAGCGTCGTTGCGCGCAGCGGCAAGCCTCTCGCTTAGGGTGCGTGTCTGGCCAGTGCGGCGACATCGCCTGCTTCCAGTGCCGGAAGCGCGGCCTGTATGGCCTCCACCGGCCAGTCCCACCACGCCAGTTCGAGCAATTGTGCAATCTCATCGGGGTTGAACCGGGACCGCACCGCGCGCGCCGGATTGCCAGCAACGATGGCGAAGGGCGGCACGTCCTGCGCGACCACCGAGCTAGCCGCCACGATCGCCCCCGCGCTGATGCGCACCCCGGGCACCACCATTGCATTGAAGCCTAGCCAGACATCCGGCCCGATTACCGTATCGCCGATCGCGGCATTCTCCTCGAGATATTTCCCCGCCGTCTCCATGTCGAAAATCCGGAACGGATAGGTCGTAATCCCGCCCATCGGGTGATTTGCGGAGGCGGTGATGAAGCGCACCCCATGAGCGATCTGCGCGAAGGGGCCGATCACCAGCCGCTCGGAGCAGCCAGGAAACAGATACGGCGCCAGCTCCGCCGCCGCGTCCGGCACGGGAACGAGAGGACTGTAATAAGCATAGCGCCCGACCTCGATATTGGGATGATCGATCACCGCCTGCAGGAACACGGTGGGTTCATGCGGCATGCCATCGGGCAGCAGTACAGGATTGCGGGTATCGGGCGCAGGAAAGCGCCGCGGCAGCGGATGGGCAGACATGGAGAGACCTCTCTCGATCAGAGTTTCAGGGAAACGGGATCAGAAAAGGGTCTTGTCCATCGGCGCCTCCATTGCGTGCTCGTCCAGTCTAGCGCAAGCGACGGGTCCGCGCCAGCCGTCCGGTCACAGCTTGCGCGCGCGCCACTCCGTCATCGCCTTCGCGATCTGCTCCGCCGCGTCAGGGTCGAGGTGGAAATGGTGGTCGCCTGCGATCTCCACGCTCTCATAATCGGCGATCAGCTCGGCCCCCCATCGCGCCAACTCCGCCGTGCCCTCGCGCCGCGCCCGGATCCCGTCCGCAGCCCAGATATTGAGCACCGGTGCCCGGATCGCCCGCAGCACCGCCTCCACATCGTCGCGATCGAGCTTCGCTGCAGAGCTCGCGAACAGCCGCCGGTCGCCGCGCAGATGCCAGCCCTCGGAGCCTTCTTCCAGCGCACGCTCCGCCAGCGCCTCGGCCACCGCGCGCGCGTTGCCCTGCCCCGCGCGGCGCGCGATATAGGCTTCGCGCGTCGGGAAACGGCGCGGAGGCCGCGCCGCCTGCGTTGGCACCTCGGTCAGGTAGGCGCGCAGAGTTGTGACGAAATCCTGCGCCACCGGCTCGGGGGCAAGCGAATCGAGCGCGATGAAACCCCGCACCCGCTCCGGCATCGCCGCCGCCAGCAACGCCGAGATATTGGCGCCGCGCGAATGGCCCAGCAGCACGCAGTCCTCCCAGCCCAGAGCATCGAGCACCCGCAGGATCTGCGGCAAGTCGTCCCAGATATTGTAGCTCGCATGGGCCGCGCGATGCCCGCTCAGCCCCTGCCCGCTCAAATCGAGCGCGACGACGTGGCAGCCATTCAGCCGCGGCGCGAGCACGGCAAAGCTTGCTGCATGATCCATCCAACCATGCAGCGCCAAGACCGGCAGCCCCTCCTCGGAGCCCCATTCGAGCCCTGCGATCCGTAGCCCGTCCACGTCCCAGCGCCGCTCACGCGCACCGTTCGTCTCCACCATGTCTTGCATCCTCCCACGCCCCAATCCGCAGAAGATCTAGCGCGAGACACCCGCGATTGCGACCACCGGCACCGCGCCTTTCACGCAAAGCAAAAGGGCCGCCCAAGCGGGCGGCCCTTCGCAAGTCCAAATGATCCGAAGATCACTCGATGATTTTCGACACCACGCCGGCGCCGACGGTACGGCCGCCTTCGCGGATTGCGAAGCGCAGACCGTCTTCCATCGCGATCGGAGCGATCAGTTCGACTTCGAACTTCAGGTTGTCGCCCGGCATCACCATCTCGGTGCCCTCGGGCAACGTCACGGTGCCGGTCACGTCCGTCGTGCGGAAGTAGAACTGCGGACGGTAGTTCGCGAAGAACGGGGTGTGACGGCCACCTTCCTCTTTGGTGAGGATGTAGGCTTCAGCTTCGAACTTCGTGTGCGGCTTCACCGAACCCGGCTTGCACAGAACCTGACCACGCTCGACGCCGTCACGGTCGATGCCGCGCAGCAGCGCGCCGATGTTGTCGCCAGCTTCACCACGGTCCAGCAGCTTGCGGAACATCTCGACGCCCGTGCAGGTCGTCTTCGAGGTGTCGCGGATGCCCACGATTTCCAGTTCGTCGCCGACGTTGATCACGCCACGCTCGACGCGGCCGGTCACAACCGTACCACGGCCCGAGATCGAGAACACGTCTTCGATCGGCATCAGGAAGGGCTGGTCCACGGCGCGCTCCGGCGTCGGGATGTAGCTGTCGACAGCTTCCATCAGAGCACGGATCGAGTTCTCGCCGATTTCCGGATCACGGCCTTCCATCGCGGCCAGAGCCGAACCCTTGATGATCGGGATATCGTCGCCGGGGAAGTCGTAGGACGACAGAAGTTCGCGAACTTCCATTTCCACGAGCTCGAGCAGCTCCTCGTCGTCGACCTGGTCAACCTTGTTCAGGTACACGACCATCGCCGGGATGCCGACCTGACGGCCGAGCAGGATGTGCTCGCGCGTCTGCGGCATCGGGCCGTCAGCTGCGTTCACGACCAGGATCGCGCCGTCCATCTGCGCGGCACCCGTGATCATGTTCTTCACGTAGTCGGCGTGGCCGGGGCAGTCGACGTGCGCGTAGTGACGCGACTCGGTCTCGTACTCCACGTGCGCGGTCGAGATCGTGATGCCGCGGGCTTTCTCTTCCGGCGCGCCGTCGATCTGGTCATACGCGCGGAAATCACCGAAATACTTCGTGATCGCAGCCGTCAGCGTCGTCTTGCCGTGGTCAACGTGGCCAATCGTGCCGATGTTGACGTGCGGTTTGTTACGTTCAAACTTTTCCTTTGCCATCTCGCGGGGCGCCTCTGGTTAGGGGGCCGCTAGCAGCGAGCCCGAGTCAATATCGCGCGCTACCTATTGCCCTGGCGGGGAAAAATCAAGCCCGGAATGCAGGGTTTCCCCTGTCTGTGTTCGCGGTTTCGCTTGGGCAGCGACCCGCTCCGCACTACCATCCCGTCATGGATTACGCTGCGACAGACGACACCCACCGCCTTCCCGCCCGCGCACCGCTTGCCGAGCACCCGCTGGGGATCCTCGCGAGCTTCCGGGCTGCGCGGCGCAACCTGTTGGAAATAATACCGGAACTGGCCACCCATGCACCGATCATCTCGGGCAATACAGGCGCGCGCTGGCATATGGTCATGGACCCTGACAGCCTGCGTCACATCCTCAAGACGCGCGTCGAGGATTATCCGAAATCGGTGGTGACCAAGCTCATTCTCGGCCCTGCCGTAGGGGAAGGTCTGTTCGTCGCCGAAGGAGCCGAATGGCGCTGGCAGCGTCGCGCCGCCTCGCCGGTTTTCGCCGCGCGCAACATGGAGGCGCTCGCCCCCGTCATGGGGGCCGCAGCGGAGGCCTCCGCTGCGCGCATCGGGACTGCCGCCGATACCGGTCGCGCCGTGGATCTGCATCAGGAAATGGTGGCCGCGACCTTCGAGGTGATCTCGGACGTGACCTTCTCGGGCGACGAAGGCTTCGACCGCGCCGCGATCCATCGGGCGATCGACGCCTATATCGCGCAGACGGCAAAGGTCTCGCTGCTGGATCTCTTCGCGCTGCCCGCTTGGGTGCCGCGCCCGCATCGGGTGATCTCCTCGGGCGTCGTGCGCGACCTCAAGCGCCATGCGGACCGCGCGATCGAGGCCCGGCGCGCGAGCGAGGCGAAGGCGGTGCCCGACCTTCTGGACCTGCTCGACGGCGCGCAGGACCCCGAAACCGGCCGCGAGATGAGCCCGGCCGAGCTACGCGACAACCTGCTGACCTTCATTGTCGCAGGCCATGAGACCACCGCCCTGACGCTCGCCTGGGCGCTCTATCTCTGCGCCTTCGACCCGGCGGCGGTGCAGGAGGCCGCTCGCAGCGAGGCGCAGGCCGCGCTCGGCGCGCATGCGGCGACCGTCGATGACCTGCCAAAGATGCCCCTCGTCGCGCAGATCGTGAACGAAAGCCTGCGCCTCTACCCGCCTGCGGGCTTCCTGTCGCGCACGGCGCGCAAACCCGACACGCTTCTGGGGCGCGAGGTGCGCGCAGGCGACACGGTGATGCTGCCGATCTACGCACTCCACCGTCACCACGCGCTCTGGGACAACCCGCATGCTTTCCGCCCGGATCGTTTCGCCGATCCGACGCATGACCGCTTCGCCTTCCTGCCCTTCGGGGCTGGGCCACGCATTTGCATCGGCGCGGGCTTCGCGATGCAGGAAGCACAGATCATCCTCGCCACGCTCCTCGCCCGGTTCCGCTTCACCGCCGTTCCGGGGCGCGAGCCTGTGCCGGAGATGATCCTGACCACACGCCCAAAGGGCGGCATCTGGCTGACGGTAGAGCGCGCGTGACGGGCGAGAGCGAACACTCATGCTTCGCCTTGGCGAAAATATCCCGGGGGTGAATTGCCCGACAGGGCAAGAGGGGGCGGCGCCCCCTGCCGGATCGCCCGGGCCTGCCCGGACGATCCCTCAGGCAAAGCCTCAGGTGAACCTGTTGTCCCGTGGGAAGCCACGCGGGGCCATGCGGCCCGCCGAGGCGCGCTTGCCGGTCCATTCGGCGAGGTCGGTCTCGGTCCGCGTGCGGCCCGCCGGATCCTTCCAGCTCAGACCATCGGCCAAGGTGAAGGTCTTGGCGTCGCTCAGCCCCCCGTCCTTGTATTTCTGCAAACGGACGCCTTTGCCGCGCGCCATTTCGGGCAGCTCTTCCAGCGGGAAGACCAGCAGCTTGCGGTTCTGACCGACGCAGGCGACCGTGTCGCCGTCGATCTTCGAGCAGACGGTGGTTTTCGCCGCCCCCTTCATGTTCAGAACCTGCTTGCCCGACTTAGTCTGCGCCACGAGTTCCTCGCCCGGACAGACGAACCCGTCGCCATCCGACGAGGCCAGCAGGTATTTCTCGCCCGCCTTCGGCAGCAGCAGATGCGTCACCTCCGCCTCGTTGGGCAGGTCGACCATCAGCCGCAGCGGCTCGCCCATGCCGCGCCCGCCGGGCAGATTCGCCCCGAGCACCGTATAGGCGCGCCCGTTGGAGCCCATCGCGACGATCCGGTCCGTGGTCTCGGCATGCATGGCGAACATCGGCCCGTCGCCATCCTTGAACTTCACCTCGGCGTCTAGCGCGTTGTGGCCCTTCATCGCCCGGATCCAGCCCATCTTCGACAGGATCACGGTAATCGGTTCGCGTTCGATCATCGCCTCGATCGGCACTTCCTCGACCTCACCAGCCTCGGCGAAGCCGGTGCGTCGCGCGCCGCCCTCGGCGTTGCGGCCGAATTTCTTGTCGATCTCTTTCAGCTCACCGCCGATCGTCTTCCATTGCAGCTTTTCGGAGGCGAGAAGGTCTTCCAGTCCCGAGCGCTCTTCGATCAGTGCATCACGCTCGCGCTTGAGTTCCATCTCCTCGAGCTTGCGCAGACTGCGCAGGCGCATGTTTAGGATCGCTTCGGCCTGCACGTCCGACAGTTCGAACTCGGCCATCAGCATCGCTTTGGGTTCGTCCTCGTAGCGAATGATCTCGATCACCCGGTCGAGGTTCAGGAAGGCGATAATGTAGCCTTCGAGCACTTCCAGACGCGCGTCGATCTTGTCCATCCGATGCTGCGAACGGCGCAACAGCACCTCGCGCCGGTGATCGAGGAAGGCGCGCAGCACCTCCTTGAGCGAGCAGACCTTCGGCACCCGCCCGTCGATCAGCACGTTCATGTTGAGCGAGAAGCGGACCTCCAGATCGGAGTTCTTGAACAGCATCCCCATCAGCATCTCGGGCTCGACGGTGCGCGATTTCGGCTCCAGCACGATGCGGATATCGTCGGCACTCTCGTCGCGCACATCGGCCAGCGCGGGCACTTTGCGGGTCTGGATGACCTCGGCCAGACGCTCGATCAGCTTGGATTTCTGCACCTGATACGGAATCTCGGTGACGACGATCTGCCACTGACCGCGGCCGAGATCCTCTTTCTCCCAGCGCGCCCGCAGACGGAACGCACCGCGCCCGGTGCGATAGGCGTCGCGGATATTCTCGGGCGGCTCGACCAGCACGCCGCCGGTCGGGAAGTCGGGGCCGGGGATATGCTCAACCAGCTCGTCATCAGTGATGGCGGGGCGCTTGATCATCTCCAAGAGCGCCTCGACCAACTCACCGAGGTTATGCGGGGGGATGTTCGTCGCCATGCCGACCGCGATGCCGCTCGCGCCATTGGCCAGCAGGTTCGGAAAGGCGGCGGGCAGCACGACCGGCTCGGTCAGCGTGCCGTCGTAGTTCGGGCGGTAATCGACCGCGTTCTCGGCCAGACCTTCCAGAAGCGACTCGGACGGTGAGGCCAGACGTGCCTCGGTGTAACGCGAGGCTGCCGGGTTATCGCCGTCGATATTGCCGAAGTTGCCCTGCCCGTCGACGAGCTTGTAGCGCATCGCGAAATCCTGCGCGAGACGCGCCATCGCGTCGTAGATCGCGGCGTCGCCATGGGGGTGGTAGTTCCCCATCACGTCACCCGAGATCTTCGCGGATTTCCGAAAGCCGCCGGTGGGCGACAGCTTCAGTTCGCGCATCGCGAAGAGGATGCGCCGATGCACCGGCTTCAACCCGTCGCGCGCATCGGGCAGCGCCCGGTGCATGATCGTCGAGAGCGCATAGGTCAGATAGCGCTCGCCAATCGCGCGGCTCAGCGGTTCGGAACTGGTGGAGAGGGGATTTTCTTCGTCACTGCTCATGCCGATTTACTAAAGCCGAGCCCGATCCCGGTCCAGCGGGAAAAGCAGGAATAAGAATTTCCAAGGAACTTTTCCCCCGTCGGCGGAATTTCACCGACGTAGAGCAGGCGGAATCGTGTTAACATTTCAATGATTCCCCAGCTGCCAATTCGGAATCAGGGGGTTGAACATGGGTAAGTTGTTGCTGACCACTTTGGCGGGTATTTACGCCGTTATGGCCATCGCCGGTCGCGACGTCCCCGGGGACGTCGAACAGGCCTCTGCGGCTACGTCAAATGACACGGTACAGGTGTCACGCGCCGCGACCGACAGTCAAGAACTTTCGGCCAGCGAAGCGCCTCAAATTGTCGCGAAGGCGGCCGCCACATCGCCGACCGATACGCCGAAAGTCGAGAAGGCGTCGCTGATCACGCGCATCACGCCGAACACGCGGATGCCGGGCCCTGAGCTCAAACCCTCGCCGGAACATCGCAAGACCACTGCGCCGGAAGTCGACGGCGGCACGCTCTGGAGCGTCTCGGCCAATGCCCTCAACGTGCGCTCGGGCCCCTCGACCAGCAATGCCGCGATCGACAGCGTCCGCAAAGGCGATCAAGTGCTCGTTGTGGCCGAGAGCGGCGGTTGGGCGCATGTGAAGATCGAAGGCGGCGGCACCGAAGGCTGGGTCTCGAAGAAATATCTGCGCCCGGCGAACTGAGCTTTCACAGGCGGTGCACCGCTAAATTCTTGTTTTTCCACCCGGGTCAAAATATTCCCGCCGGAGACATATCTCCGGCGGGTTTTTCTTTGCCTCGCCGGATCAGAGGGAAGGCGCGCGCATGGCCAAGACGATTCTGATCACCGGATGCTCCTCGGGCATCGGCTACGACGCGGCCCACGGGCTGAAGGCCGCGGGCTGGAAAGTCTTCGCCACCTGCCGCCGCGAAGAGGATTGCCAACGTCTGCGCTCCGAGGGCTTGGTCTCGTTCCAACTCGACGTGGCCGATCCCGAAAGCATCGAGGCTGGCTTCAACGAGGCGCTCGCGCGCGGGCATGGCCGGCTTGATGCGCTCTACAACAACGCCGCCTTCGCCTGCCCCGGCGCTGCCGAGGACATTCCGCCCGGCGCGCTGCGCGAGATTTTCGAGACCAACCTGTTTGGCCTGCACGACCTGACGACCCGCGCGATCAAGGTGATGCGCGCACAGGGCGACAACGGCGAAGGACGCATCCTGCAATGCTCCTCGGTGCTGGGCTTCGTCGGTCTGAAATGGCGCGCAGCCTACGCCTCGACGAAATTCGCGCTGGAAGGGCTGACCGACGTGATGCGGCTCGAGATGGCAGATACGGACATCAAGATCGTGCTGATCCAGCCGGGTCCTATCACCTCGAAAATCCGGGTCAATTCGATCCCGTCTTTCGAGAAATGGGTGGATTGGGAGAACTCCGCCCGCCGCGCGCAATACGAGGGCAGCTTGCTAAAGCGTCTCTACCAAGGCCGCGGCAAGCCCGACACGTTCGAACTGCCGCCCTCCGAGGTGACGAAGGCGATCCTCAAGGCGCTCGAGGCCCCGAACCCGAAGCCGCGCTACAAGATCACCACGCCCACGAAGACGATCAGTGTCGTGCGCCGCTTCCTGCCGGACCGGATGCTCGACTGGGTGCTGGCCAAGGGCTGAAAATCCTTTCGCATTTTCGTGATCTGCAGCTATGTCTTGAGCCCAGAGGGAGAGAGACTACATGCGCAACGACCCGTTATTCTACATCGTCGCCGTGGCAAGTCTGGCGGTTCTGGTGATCTTGATGATCGGCATCGCGGGCTTCGGACGCGGGGGCGATTTCAACAAGAAACATGCCAACAAGCTGATGCGGTTGCGCATTGCCGCCCAGGCGGTCGCGATCGCGCTGATCCTGTTGTTCGTTTATCTCAGAAAGGGTGGCTGATGGTCGTTCTCAATCGCATCTACACGCGCACCGGCGACGCCGGGGAAACCGCGCTCTCGAACGGGGTGCGCGTCGCCAAACATTCCGCGCGCGTGACCGCCTATGGCACCGTAGACGAGTTGAACGCGACCGTGGGCATCGCACGCCTGCATGCCGACGAGGCGCTGCAAAAGCAGCTCTCCGTGATCCAGAACGACCTCTTCGATCTGGGCGCAGATCTGGCGCGACCGGACATGGAACATGACGACGAGGCGGGCTACCCGGTCCTGCGCATGGTCGAGTCCCAAGTGACCCGGCTCGAGACCGAGATCGACGCGATGAACAAGAAGCTCGAGCCGCTGCGCAGCTTCATCCTGCCGGGCGGCACAGCGCTCGCGGCGCACCTTCACATGTCGCGCACCGTCGCGCGTCGTGCCGAGCGCGAAGCCGTGTCCCTCGCCGCGATCGAAGGCGTCAACGAATGGGCAGTGAAATATCTAAACCGCCTGTCCGACTGGTTCTTCGTCGCAGCCCGGATCGCGAATGACGATGGCAAGGATGATGTGTTATGGGTTCCCGGAGCGAACCGCTAACGAAGTCAGTGACGGAGCTTCCAGACACCACCGGCGAAGGGAAGAGGCAGCCGCTAGGCGCGCTCAAAGGAAGCTCTGCGGATCGATATCGACTGCGAGCCGCGCATTCGTCGGCAGCTTCAGCCCCTTGAGCCAAGCCTTGAGCGCGCCCTGCAGCGGCGCGCTTTTCTCTGCCTTCACCAGCATCCGCACCCGATGCCGCCCGCGCACCCGCGCGATCGGCGCAGGCGCGGGCCCGAAGACCTGCGCGCCGATCCGGCGCAGCGCGGCGTCGTTGCGCGCCAGGTGATTGCCGATCTCGAAAAGCGGCTGCAGATCCGGCCCCGACAGGATGATCCCGGCCATCCGCCCGTAAGGCGGTACGCCCTGGGCCTGCCGCGCGGCCGCCTCCTGCGCCCAGAACGCCTCCTCGTCGCCGCCCAGAATCGCCCGGATCACCGGGTGCTCGGGCTGATAAGTCTGCAACAGCGCCGCGCCCTTCTCCTCGGCGCGGCCCGCCCGGCCCGCCACCTGCCGCATCAGTTGGAATGTCTTCTCCGCCGCGCGCAGGTCCGAGCCCTGCAGGCCCAGATCGGCGTCGATCACGCCCACCAAGGTCAGCCGTGGGAAGTTATGCCCCTTCGCCACGATCTGGGTGCCGATGATGATATCCGCCTCGCCCTGTGCGATCTCGGCGATCTTCTCCTTCAGCGCGCGGGCTGAACCGAACAGGTCAGAAGACAGCACCGCCAGGCGCGCGTCGGGGAAGCGCTCCGCAACCTCCTCGGCCAGCCGCTCGACCCCCGGCCCGACCGGCGCGAGCTTCCCTTCCACTTCGCAACTCGGGCATTTCACCGGGATCGGCTTCGTCTCGCCGCATTGGTGGCAGACGAGGCGCTTCAGGAAACGGTGCTCCACCATCCGCGCGTCGCAATGATCGCAGCCGATCTGATGCCCGCAGGCGCGGCAGATCGTGACCGGCGCATAGCCGCGACGGTTGAGAAACAGCATCGCCTGCTGCCCCTCGGCCACCCGCGCCAGCACCTCTTTCACCAGCGTCGGCCCGATCCAATGCGCGCTCTCGATCGCCTCGTCGCGCATGTCGATCGTGCCCATCTCGGGCAGTTCCGCCGTGCCGAACCGTGCGCCCAGATCGAGCCGCTGATACTTCCCCGCCTCCGCGTTGGCCCATGTCTCGAGACTGGGCGTCGCCGAGGCCAGCACCACCTGCGCCGAACAACCCGAGGCGCGCAGCACCGCCATGTCGCGCGCATTATAGAGAACGCCCTCCTCCTGCTTGTAGGAGCTGTCATGCTCCTCATCGACGACGATCAGCCCCAGATCGCGGAACGGCAGGAACAGCGCAGAGCGCGCGCCGACGACAAGCTGCACCTCGCCCGCGCCGCAGGCCTTCCACAGCCTGCGCCGCTCGCTCTGCGTGACGCCGGAATGCCACTCGCCGGGGCGCGCGCCGAACCGCGCCTCGACCCGCGAAAGGAACTCGGAACTCAGAGCGATCTCGGGCAACAGCACCAAGGCCTGCCGCCCCTTGCGCAGACATTCCGCGACGGCCTCGAGATAAACCTCCGTCTTGCCCGATCCGGTCACGCCCTTAAGCAGCGTCGTCGAATACGCGCCGGAGCCTGTCCGCAACGCCGCCGCCGCGGCGGTCTGCGCCTCCGACAGCGCCTTGCCGGGCCGCGCCGGATCGAGCCGCGGGAAGGGCTGATCGCGCGGGACCTCCGCCTCGATCAGCGCACCAGTCTTCACCAGCCCTTTCACCACCTGCGTCGTCACCCCCGCCAGATGCGCCAACTCGCTCAGGTAAAACCCCGCGCCGCCATGCTCTTCCAGCACCTCGAGCACCCGCGCCCGCGCATCGGTCATCCGCGACGGCTCACGATCGCCCAAGCGGTAGATTTTGCGCATCCCCGGCGGATCGCCCAAGCCCGGCGCCCGCGTCGCGAGCCGCAAAACCTGCGGCAGGGGCGTCATCGTGTACTCCGCCATCCGCTCGAGAAAGATGCGCAGTTCGTCGCGCATCGGCGGCACGTCGAAGACCCGGTTCACCGCGCGCAGCTTGGCCGCGTCGAAGCCGCCCTCTCCTGGCCCCCAGACCACACCCAGCACCTTGCGCGGCCCCAGCGGCACCTCGACGAAAGCGCCGTTGTAGCAGCCGCCCTCCGGCGCGCGGTAATCGAGCGGCCGCCCGATCGGCTCCGCTGTCAGCACCGCGACCCGCGCGCCCTCTTCGAACCAACCGGGTTCAGACATCGCCATGCCTTCCAACTGCACTAAATATTCCCGGGAGCGGCGAAGCCGCGGGGCTGAGCCCCTCTGGCGTTGCGACCTCTTTCACCCTCGCCGCTTTTGCGCTAACACGATCGCGACTGCCGCCAAGGAGAGCTGCCATGAAATTCTTCGTCGATACCGCTGACACCGCCGCGATCAAGGAACTCAACGATCTGGGTATGGTCGATGGCGTGACCACCAACCCGTCGCTGATCCTGAAATCGGGCCGCAACATTCTCGAAGTCACCAAGGAAATCTGCGACATGGTCCACGGGCCGGTCTCGGCCGAAGTCGTGGCCACCGAAGCCAAGGACATGATCGAAGAAGGTATGAAGCTCGCCAAGATCGCCCCCAATATCGCGATCAAGGTGCCGCTGACCTGGGACGGCCTGACCGCTTGCAAGGCTTTCGCATCCGAAGGCCACATGGTCAATGTCACGCTGTGCTTCTCGACCGCGCAGGCGATCCTCGCCGCGAAGGCGGGCGCGACCTTCATCTCGCCCTTCATCGGCCGCCTCGACGACATCAACCTCGACGGGATGGATCTGATCGAAGACATCCGCACGGTCTATGACAACTACGATTTCTCGACCCAGATCCTCGCCGCCTCGATCCGCTCGGTGAACCACATCAGCGACGCCGCGCGCATCGGCGCCGACGTGATCACCGCCCCGCCGGCGGTTATCAAGTCGATGGCGAACCATCCGCTGACCGACAAGGGTCTGGCCCAGTTCCTCAAGGATTGGGAAGCGACCGGCCAGAAGATCTGATCTTCCGGCGTGAGTCCGAAACGGCACAGGCCCGCCTATCCGGCGGGCCTTTTTCGTCGCGGGGGCCGATTTTTGGACTGCGTCGCGATGCGCATCGTGTATGCTCGGAAAAAATGACGCATCGATGAGCGACGAGACAGGCATGACCGAACCGGCCCTCGTGGAGCAACTCCGCGACAAGATCATTTCCGACCCTGACGTGATTCTCGAGGACCGCGACCTGATGCGGGCGCTGATCGCCGCGAACGAAGCGGCGATGGGCGGCAATATCGTCGATCTGCGCGGCGCGGCCATGTCCCGGCTGGAGGCGCGGCTCGACCGGCTGGAAGATACCCACCGGTCGGTCATCGCCGCCGCCTATGAGAACCTCGCAGGTACCAACCAGATTCACCGCGCGGTTCTGCGGATGCTCGACCCGCATGACTTTCAGTCCTTCCTGTCGAATTTGGCTTCCGAAGTGGCCGAGATCCTGCGCGTCGATGCGGTGCGTCTGGTGCTCGAGAGCCACCAGAACGAGGACGACCCCGCGCTTCGCCAGCTGGGTGAGGTGCTTTGCGTGGCCGAACCCGGCTTCATCACCGAATACATGCGCGGCGGGCGCGGCGGGCAGCCGCGACAGGTCGTGCTGCGCCAGACCGTTCCCGGCTCCGAGGCGATCTTCGGCGAGGCCGCGAACTGGGTGCGCTCCGAGGCGCTGATGCAGCTCGATCTGGGCGAGGGCCGGCTGCCGGGCATGCTGGTCATGGCCGCCGAGGATCCGCATCAGTTCAAACCCTCGCAGGGCACCGATCTTCTGGCCTTCTTCGCAGGCGTATTCGAACGCACGATGCGCCGCTGGCTGGATTGATGGCGGAGCCGTCCGCAGGGCTGCAAGACGCGCTCGCCGAGTGGCTGAGCCATCTGCGCGGTTTACGCGACGCGTCCGAGCATACGATCACCGCCTATCGGCGCGACGTGGCGGGCTTCCTGGGATTTCTGCAAAATCATCATGGCGAGAGCCTCGGCACCGCCCGGATCGCGCAGCTCGGCCCTTCCGACATGCGGGCATGGATGGCGCATGAGCGGTCGCGCGAGGTCTCGTCGCGCTCGCTCGCCCGCGCCCTGTCCTCGGTCAAAAGCTTCATCCGCTGGCTCGCCGATCGCGACGGGTTCGACGCGAGCCATATCCTCTCGACCCGCAGCCCGAAATATCAACGCAAGCTGCCGCGACCGCTGAACAAAGACGCCGCCGCCGAGATGATCGAACAGGTCGACACGCAAGCGATGGAGCCGTGGATCGCCGCGCGCGATGCCGCCGTGCTGACGCTGCTTTATGGCTGCGGGCTGCGGATATCCGAGGCGCTCGCGCTGCGCGCCGACGCCCATCCGCTGCCCGAGGTGCTGCGCATCCGCGGCAAGGGCGACAAAGAACGGCTGGTCCCGGTCGTCCCCGCCGCCCGCGAGGCGGTGGCCGAATACATACGCCTGTGCCCCTACCCGGCCGAGCCGGACGCCCCCTTGTTCTACGGCGCACGCGGAAAGCCGCTCAATCCGCGGATGATTTCCAAGGCGATGGAGCGGGCGCGCATGTCGCTTGGCCTGCCTTCGACCGCGACGCCACATGCGATGCGCCACAGCTTTGCCACGCATTTGCTGGCCGCTGGCGGCGATCTGCGCGCCATTCAGGAACTGCTGGGCCATGCGAGCCTCGGCACCACCCAGATCTACACTGCCGTCGACGCGGCGCGACTTATGGAAATCTACGACAAGAGCCATCCGCGCGCCTGAAGTTCGCTTGCCCCTGCGTCGCAAATCCGGCATCACGGACAAATGGATATCCGCATCAAAGCCCTTTTCGTCCACCTTCTGACCGCCACCGGCGCGGTGTTGTCGATGCTCGCGCTTCTCGCGGCTGCGGAGGGTCAATGGTCGATGATGTTCCTTTGGCTCGTCACCGCGTTCTTCGTTGACGGGATCGATGGTCCGCTCGCGCGGCGCTACGATGTGAAGGCGAATTTTCCGCTCTATGACGGTGTCCTGATGGACCTGATCATCGACTACCTGACCTATGTCTTCATCCCTGCCTTCGCGCTGTTCCAGTCGAGCCTGCTGCCGGGATGGACGGGCTGGCTCGCGATCATCGCGATCACCTATGGCAGCGTGGTCTATTTCTCCGACACCCGGATGAAGACGAAGGACAACTCGTTTCAGGGTTTTCCGGGCGCGTGGAACATGCTGGTGCTGGTGCTGTTCGCGCTGAAGCCCGGCTATTGGACGATCCTCGTGGTGGTCGTGGCGCTTGCCATCGCGATGTTCCTGCCGCTGAAATTCATCCACCCCGTGCGCACGAAGCGCTGGCGCGTGGTCTCCCTGCCTGTGGCGCTACTGTGGACCTTCTTCGCGGGCTGGGCCGCATGGGTCGATTTCGACCCGGCGAGCTGGGCGCATTGGGGGCTGGTCGTGACCTCGTTCTACCTGCTGCTCGTCGGCATCGTGCAACAAATCGTCCCTGAACGGCGTTGACCTGCGACGGCCGCTCCGGCGGTCCGCGGCAACAGTTTTCAGGAGGCCTCATGCGTCACACTTTCGCGCTCATTGCCGTCGTGTTCTCGGCGCAGTCGGCCGTCGCCGCGCCGCGCTATCTCGACGACCGCTCCACCCCCGCTGCGCTGGTCCGCTCGCTCTATAACGCGATCTCGCTGCATCAATACGCCCGCGCCTGGAGCTATTACGCCGATCCGGAAGAGGATGGCGATTATGCGGATTTCGCGAGAGGCTACGCCGACACGGCGGAGGCCTCGGTCACGGTCGGCCCCATGACGTCGGAAGGCGCGGCCGGCTCTATCTACACGACTCTCGCGGTGACGGTGACCGCCCGGACGCGTGACGGAAAGACCGAGAGCTTCGGGGGCTGTTACGTGGTGCGCCAGATTCAACCCGCGATCCAGGAACCGCCCTTCACGCCGCTGCAGATCACGGACGGGTACCTCGTGGCGCGATCTTCGGACGAGGCCACGCCCGCAAGCTGCGACGCCGACGGTCGGCCGCGGTTCTAAGCACTCAGACCCGCGTCAGCACCACGCCCGAGACGATCAGCAGCGCGGCAAGCGCCTTCGTAACCCGCATCTTCTCGCCGAAAACGAGCCAACCGATCAGCACCGCGAACAGGATCGAGGTCTCGCGCAGGGTCGCGACCAGCGCGATCGGCGCGCGGGTCATCGCCCAGATCGAGATCGCGTAAGCCCCGTAAGACGCCGCAGCCCCGAGCGTCGCGATTCCCCATTCGCGCGGCACGGCGCGCAGCATCGCGGTGCCGCGCTGCGCCAGCATACCTGAGGCGAAGAGCACGCCACCCAGCACCATTATCCACCCGACGTAGCCCACCGGCTCGCCCGATATGCGCGCGCCCATCCCGTCGACCAGCGTGTAGGTCGCGGTCGCGAGTGCCGAGCCCATCGCGTAGGGCAGCAGACGGCGACTCTCGCCATCGGTGAACACGCCGCGCGCCATCAAGGCGATGCCGAGGCCCAGCACCGCGATCCCGGCATATTCGAGCCCGCTCATCGCGTCGATCGCTAAGGCGGCGGAGACAACCGCCACCATCATCGGCGCGGTTCCACGCGCGATCGGATAGACCCGGCTCAGGTCGCCCTGCTCATAGGCATGGGCGAGGAAGAACTTGTAGCCAAAATGGATGACGCCCGCGGCGAGGATCCAGCCCAGCGCGGCACTGTCCGGCAGCGGTCGCGACAGGGCGACCGCCAGGCCGATCACCGCCTCGGCAATCGACAGCATCACCATCGCACGGATTTTCGAGCCACCAAGCCGGATCAGCGCGTTCCACAGGGCGTGCAGAAAGGCCGCGCCCAGCACCGCCGCCATGATCGTCAAACTCATTTCCGCGCCCTTCCCTGCCCGACCGACAATCGGTAGCTCCGGGCCACGACAAGGGCAAGCGGCCTCGCACCGTGCTGAGATGTCTGGCCTCGCCGCAACGGCTTCTCTCCGCGCGGGGCGCACGAAGAAACTGGGGAAGGGGCTACGGCGCTCTCGAGTCAACCGACATGCGAGGAATGCGACCGAATGATACAGTGAATCGGAAACTTCGTCCCAAGGCGGCAACCCCGCCGCGGGTCTGGAAAGCGGTGCCGTCCGCCGAACTCCCAGGTTGAAAGAAGGGGCGCGCGAAGGGATTGCGGAACGCAGCGCACTCGGGCTATGGGCGATCCATGCCCAGATACGCCTTGAAAATCGAATATGACGGGGGCCCCTTTGCCGGGTGGCAACGTCAGGCCGATCAGCCTTCGGTGCAAGGCGCGGTCGAGGACGCTTTGGCGAAGCTCGAACCCGGCCCCCACACGATCGCCGCGGCGGGACGCACCGATGCGGGCGTTCATGCGACCGGGCAGGTGGCCCATGCCGATCTGAAGAAGGACTGGGACCCGTTCCGACTTTCGGAAGCGCTGAATTATCATCTCCGCCCCGCGCCGGTGGCGATACTCGCCTGTGCCAGGGTCGACGACGAGTTCCACGCCCGGTTCTCGGCGCAGGAGCGGCGCTACCTGTTCCGGCTCGTGCAACGTCGTGCGCCGACGACCCATGACCGCGGTCTGGTCTGGCGCGTGCAGAACCCGCTGGACGTGGAGGCGATGCGCGAAGGCGCGTCGCATCTGATCGGGCACCATGATTTCACGACGTTTCGTTCGACCATGTGCCAATCGAAATCGCCGGTCAAAACGCTCGACGAGATCCGGATCGAAGAACATGACATTCTACATGGGCGCGAGGTGCGGTTTCATTTGCGCGCTCGCAGCTTCCTGCACAACCAGGTCCGTTCGATCGTCGGCACGCTGGAGCGGGTCGGTGCTGGCTCCTGGCCGGCCGAGCGCGTCGCCGAAGCGCTCGCCGCCCGCGACCGCGCCGCATGCGGCCCGGTCTGTCCGCCGCAGGGCCTCTATCTAAGCGCCGTCGGCTATCCCCGCGATCCCTTCGGCTGACACGGTCTGGCCCCCGGCCGGGGCGCGCGGCATCGGCAGCTGAGTTGGAAACGAGGTCTTGCGCTTTTCCATCGGTGCGAAGCTCCGACTTTCCTTCATCGCGCGCGTGACCTGGCTTGCCATTGCTCCGCTTCGCCTGCGCGGCGTGATCTCGAAATTCCGCGCTTTTTGAATATCAGCGTCAGGCCCTCCGGGCACCTGAACGACAGGCGAAGCAGGGTCGTCGCCCTCCAACCGTTGCAGACGCGAGATGATCTCATCCAGCCGCGCCGCGCAACGCTGCCCCAAGGCAGCGTCGAGATAGCGCAGAAACATGGCGGTCTCGCGTCTCGAGAGATGAGGCACGGGGACATCTCGAATCTTCGGATGTGCGGTCGCTTGGCTACGCGCGCCGGTCACCGGAGCTTCATGCAATTTCTCGCCCGGACGCAGGCCGATAGGCAAAAGCTCGATATCGCCTTCTGGACAGTCCGGTCCGCGAAGGCGCAACCCGCGCGCTTCGACCATCTGCCGGGCGAGATCGCCGATCCGGATCGGCGCGCCCATGTCGAGTGCATAGACCCGTCCTGCGCCCTCCCAACGCCCTGCGATCAGCACAAGCCGCGCGGCCTCGGCGATCGTCATGAAGTAACGCGTGGCCTCGGGATCGGTGAGCGTGATCGGCCCGCCCTGCGCGATCTGTTGCTCGAATATCGGCACGACCGACCCGGATGAGCCGAGCACATTCCCGAAGCGCACGATGGAGAAGACGGTCGCGCCCGCACGGCGCGCAAGATCCTGCACGACCAATTCGGCCATTCGTTTAGACGCCCCCATGACCGAGCGGGGCGCGATCGCCTTGTCGCTCGAAATCAGCACGAAACGCGCAACTTTCGCGGCGCGGGCGGCGCGCGCGAGACAGACCGTGGCGGCGACGTTATTCGCGCATCCCGAGAAGGGATTCTGCTCGACCAGAACGACATGTTTGTAGGCGGCGGCGTGGAATACGACGTCGATCGTTTCGCGCGCGAATATCTCATGCACCAGCGCCGCATCCGCTGCAGAGCCGAGCCGCGTGACAAGTTCGGTGCCCGCGCGCTCCGCCAGCGGGCTCAGGTCGGAGAGGATTGTGAAGAGCGCCGTTTCCGATAGCTCGAGAAGGACCAGTTTCGCCGGACGACAGGCGAGTATCTGGTGGCAAAGCTCCGCCCCGATGGAACCGCCCGCCCCCGAGATGAGCATGGTTTTGCCGCAGTAGAACTCCGCGTCGGGCGGATCGTCTTCCGTGATCTCGGAACGACCAAGCCACCGTTCGGAGCGCACCGGCTGCAGCCGCGCGGCGAGATCGGCGCCACAGACCAGAAGCGCGAAATCCGGCAATGCCTCGCAGCGCAGTCCGAGGGCCGAGAGGTCTCGCGCCAGCGCGGCCTTGCGCGGCGTGGACAGGAGCGGGTCGGCGAGAACGACGCGATCGACGTTGAACTTGCGGATCAATGCCTCGCGCGTCACGTGGCCGAGAACCGGAACCCCGTCCAAGGTCGCACCGCGCAGAACCGGGCTGTCATCGAGAAACGCGCAGGTCAGGAAACCGGATCGATCGCGCAACGCCCGCGCCAGCGCGAGCCCCTCCGGGGTCGCGCCGTAGATTGCGATGCGCGAGACGACGTACGAGCGGCGATACAGCACTGCGGTCAGCCCCAGAAGAGCCCAGCGTTGAGCCACGAGGCCAGACAGGAACGCGCCCCCGAAGAAGAATGCGATCGCGCCACCTCGCCATCCAGGACTGATCCAGAGGGCAAATACCAGAAGGCAGGAGACACCCAATGCCTTCCCCGCCCCATCCCTTGCGAAGTCCTTCAGGGGCAAGCGGGCAAGACCGGTGCCGAGGCTCACTGATGCGGCGACGATACCCCCCACGGTCAGAAAGATCGGCGAAGGGAGCCCAAGGCTCGATCCCGGCGACGTGGTTGCGAAATGCATTGCTGCGGCAAGGCATCCTATCGCCAGAAGCGCATCGAGCGTCGCGATGACAGCCGCCTTTCGCGGGCGCGACAATGCGATCAGCCGCGTCGCGATCTTGTCGGTGAGCACCGAACTCATGCGCGCGCTCCGCGCAGGGTTTGCCAGATCAGCGCGAGATCGAGCCAGCACGAGGCCCGACGTTGGTACAGCAGATCAAGCCGCGCTTTCTGTGGAACGCAGACGCGGTCATAGATCCGCCGCGCCTCCTCCGCGGAACGACACGATGCCATCAGCCGCGCCTCTTTCGCGGCGAACTGCACGCTCGCAAGCCCGGTGATCCCCGGCGGACTTGTAAGCACCTGCGCGTAAAGCTCGGGAAATCGCTCCACCACCTCGCGCAGCGGCGGGCGCGGTCCGACGAAGCTCATGTCGCCGCGCAGCACGTTCCATATTTGCGGCAATTCATCCGCGTGGCAGCGGCGCAACAGCCGGCCAAGCGGCGTAACCCGTCCGGCTTTATGTCCGCCGGAGACGCCGTAATCGCCGGGATCCGCCGCCATCGTGCGAAACTTCCACATGCGGAAGCTACGCGTGGGACTGTGCATCCGCTCACCCCCGTGGAACCACGGTCGCCCCTGCACCATCGCGACGACCAGCCAGACCAGCGCGATCAGCGGCACCACCATGGGTAGCGCGAGCATCGCCAGTGTCAGATCGAAGAGACGTTTGCGCCTGCGCCGGACCTGGGTCATGCCAATTCTCCTGCTGTGGATCATCACCGAAGAAACGAAACCTTCGCGAGCCTATGTCTCTTCCAGTTGCGATGCGGTTAACGCCGCCAGATCACGAGATGTGACCGGACCTCACGGCACCTGACACCGATACAATCGGCTGTATGGACTTCGCCGGACGCCAATGGTTGGATCGCGCCCGATACGAAGGAGGCACCGATGGCATTCGGCAAAAACATCCGCACATGGTTCGAAGGCGCATGGCACGAGGGCGATATCGCCGTGATGCGCGCCGCCGATCACGGGCTTTGGCAGGGCAGCTCGGTCTTTGACGGGGCGCGACTTTTCGACGGGGTCGTGCCCGATCTAGACCTGCATTGCGCACGCACCAACCGCTCCGCCGAGGCGCTGATGATCACGCCGACCATCGCACCCGAGGAGATGGTCGAAATCGCGCGCGAGGGGCTGCGGAAATATGACAAGGGTGCCGCTGTCTACGTGCGCCCTATGTACTGGGCGATCGCGGGCTCGGATCTGGGCGTCGCGCCGAAGCCCGGCGAAACCGGATTCGCGCTGTGCCTCGAAGAGGTGGCAATGCCCGACCCGGGCAAGTCGACGACGCTGACCACGACGCAGTTCCGCCGTCCCGTTCTTGCCGACAACGTCACCGACGCGAAGGCGGGCTGCCTCTATCCGAACAACGCCCGAATGCTGGTCGAGGCGCAGCGCAAGGGCTTCGGCAACGCGCTGGTGCAGGACGCCATGGGTAACGTCGCCGAAAGCGCGACCGCGAATGTCTGGATGGTAAAGGATGGCGAGTATTTCACGCCGATGCCGAACGGCACCTTCCTCGCAGGCCTCACACGCAAGCGGATCATGGGCCTTCTGCGCGAGGGCGGCGAGACGGTGCATGAAGCGGTGCTGACGCTCGACGATTTCCGCAATGCCGACGAGGTCTTCCTGACCGGCAACTTCGCCAAGGTCACCCCGGTCGCGGGCTTCGACGATGTCAGCTACACGCCCGGCAAGGGCACACAGCGGGCGCGCGAAGCCTATATGGACTGGGCGCAAGGCTCGCCGCTTTGAGCCTCGACACCCCTGCGGTTGCCAAAGGCCCCTCGCCGGGCGATGATCCGCAGACACCCCGTCCCGGAGGAGCCATGCGCAAGTTTCTGGTTGTGCTCGACGATACCCGCGAATGCCTCAACGCGATGCGGTTCGCGGCGATGCGCGCGAACCATACCGGCGGCGGCGTGATCATCCTTTCGGTGATTCCACCCGACGAGTATCAGCATTGGATCGGCGTAGCCGAGATCATGCGCGACGAAGCCCGCGAGCGGATCGAGGCGCATTTCGAGGTTTTCGCGAAATGGATGCGCGACCGGCAGGGCGTAGAGCCGGAACTGGTGATCCGCGAAGGCGAGCCGGTGCCCGAGATCATCGCCGTGATGGACGAGCATCCCGAGATCGGCGTTCTGGTACTCGGCGCGGGCTCCGGCAAGGGCGGCGCGGGTCCGCTAGTGACGCAGATGGTCAAGCAGGCGGGGACGCTGCCCTGCCCGTTGACGATCGTGCCGGGCGAGATGTCGAAGGAAAAGCTCGAACAGATCACCTGACCGATGCCGATGCCCTGGACCTATCGCCATGCGCAGAAGGAGTTCGCCTCTTTCCTCGCAGATGCGCGCGATCGGATGGGCCTCGATTCCGACAACATGACCTACACGGCGATCGAGGGCGTTTTCGTGACCTTCCGCGCGCGGCTGCGCCCTGTCGAGGCCATCGCCTTCGCCGATTGCCTGCCTGCGGTGGTACGTGCGGTTTTCCTGTATCACTGGGATGTGATGGCAGCGCCGCGCCCGTTCGGCAGCCGGACCGAGATGACGCGCGAAGCGCAGGCGTTGCGCCCACATCACAACCTGACCCCCGATAACGCCATCGAGGCCACCGCCTTTGCGCTCTGGCGCCATGTCAATCATCGTGACTTCGGGGCCGCTCTCGCGCGGATCGGGCCGGAAGCGGAAGCATTCTGGCGCCCGGAAGTGGCCGATCCTGCCGAGATCGCGCCGCGCATCATTTAGCGCATAGCCGCGATTACTTGATTAATTCAGTCGGAAGGCGCATATCAGCGGCAAGCCAAGGAGGCACGCGATGTTTATTCAGACCGAGACGACCCCGAACCCCGCGACGCTGAAATTCCTGCCCGGCCAGACCGTGCTGGAGACCGGCACCGCTGATTTCCCCTCCGCCGAGACGGCGGCCAAATCGCCGCTGGCCAAGCGCGTTTTCGCAGTACCCGGCGTGACCGGAGTGTTCTTCGGTTCGGATTTCGTGACCGTGACGAAGGATGACACGACCAGCTGGGATCATGCGAAACCGGCGATCCTCGGCGCGATCATGGAGCATTTCCAGTCCGGCGCCCCGGTGATCGAAGGCGAAGCTGCGCCCTCGGGCCATGCCGAGCATGACGGCGAGGACGGTGCGATCGTCTCGCAGATCAAGGAGTTGCTCGACACCCGCGTGCGCCCGGCCGTGGCGCAGGACGGTGGCGACATCACCTTCCACGGCTTCGAGCGTGGCGTGGTCTACCTGCACATGCAGGGCGCCTGCGCAGGCTGCCCGTCGTCGACGCTGACGCTCAAGATGGGGATCGAGAACCTGCTCAGACATTACATCCCCGAGGTTTCAGAGGTGCGTCCGGTCAATGCCTGATCTGACGTTAGGCTTCGACACATCGGCCGCGCATTGCGCGGCCGCTTTGCTGTCGGGTGAAGACTGCCTCGCTTCCCGCCACGAAGAGATGGGACGTGGTCAGGCGGAACGGCTTGTGCCGCTTCTGGAAGAACTCCTCGCCGAGGCGGACGTTTGCTGGCGCGACGTGACGCGAATCGGCGTCGGGATCGGACCGGGAAATTTCACCGGCGTCCGTATTGCCGTATCCGCCGCACGCGGGCTTTCACTGAGCCTGAGGGCCCCGGCTCTGGGCGTCTCGATCACCGAAGCCACACAATTCGGTAGTAAGGGCCCGGTGCTTGCGGCGGTCGCAGCCCCGCGCGAGCGTGTCTATCTCGAAGGATTCCGCATGGCCCGGCCCGTTTCGCTCGATCTGCACGATCTCGATGCGCTGCCCGAAGGGCTGACCGAACCCGGGCTGACGTGCATCGGCTCCGCAGCCGAAGCGGTCGCCCAACGGATCGGCGCCGCTGTCGCGCCTGCGGCTTTTTCGCCGGCCGAAGCGATCGCACGCATCGCGGCGAAGCGCGAAGTGGTTGCCGGCGAACGGCCCGCACCGCTCTACCTGCGTGCCGCAGATGCCGCCCCGCCCTCCGATCCGCCGCCAAGGATCCTCGACTGATGCGCGCCGAAGCTCTCGCCGAACTGCACGCCGCCTGTTTCACCACGCCACGCCCTTGGAACGAAGCCGAGTTCCGGGATCTGATGCGCGGTCCCGGCACCTTTCTGCTAAACGAGAACCGAGGCTTCCTGCTGGGACGCGTCATCGCGGGCGAAGCCGAGCTTCTGACCCTCGCCGTCGACCCGAAAGCGCGCCGCAACGGCACGGGACGCGCGTTGGTCGAGCGTTTCGCGCAAGAAGCCGCAGAGCTGGGGGCCGAGAGCGCCTTCCTAGAAGTCTCCGCCGAGAATGATGCCGCACGCGCGCTTTACGCAGCGACCGGCTGGAAGGAATCAGGCCGTCGCAAGGGCTATTACCGCGGTCCGGAGGGCGAACGCATCGACGCGCTGGTTCTTACGCTGCCACTCTCTAGAGCGGGAAGCTGACCGTTCAATCAAATTTGTCTCGCGACCTCGCGTCATCCGCAACTTGACGCTTGACCCCCTCGGCAAGCTCTGCCCAAATCGCTGTGTCCGCGCGCCGAACAGAGCGCGCCAACAGGCTTTTCCAACAGGGCCATAACGACTCGGGAGTAATCCATGACCTATTTCACCAAGTTCCTCGGCGCCGCGACCGCGCTCGCGCTGAGCGCCGGGGCCGCGCTGGCCGATCCCGCGATCATTTATGATCTGGGCGGCAAGTTCGACAAGAGCTTCAACGAAGCCGCCTTCAACGGCGCGAAGCGTTGGGCGGAAGAGACCGGCGGCTCCTACAAGGAACTGGAAATGCAGTCGGAAGCTCAGCGTGAGCAGGCCCTGCGCAAACTCGCCGAGTCGGGAGCCAATCCGATCGTGATGACCGGCTTCGCCTTCGGCGACACGCTCAACACCGTCGCCCCCGACTATCCCGACACGAAATTCGCGATCATCGACATGATCGTCGACCAGCCCAATGTGCAGTCGATAATGTTTAAATCCGAACAGGGTTCATACCTCGTCGGCATGATGGCTGCGATGGCCTCGAAAACCGGCACTGTCGGCTTCGTGGGCGGCATGGATGTTCCCCTTATTCGGCAATTTGCCTGCGGCTATGTTCAGGGTGTGAAAGCGACCAATCCCGACGCGAAAGTCATCCAGAACATGACGGGCACCACCCCGGCGGCCTGGAACGACCCAGTGAAGGGCGGCGAGATCGCCAAGGCCCAGATCAGCCAAGGTGCCGACGTGATCTACGCCGCTGCCGGTGGCACCGGCATCGGTGTTCTGCAAGCGGCGGCCGACGCAAACATTCTGTCGATCGGCGTGGACAGCAACCAGAACTATCTGCACCCGGGCCAAGTACTCACGTCGATGCAGAAGCGCGTCGACAACGCAGTCTTTGACGCGTTTTCCGCCGGTCCGGATTTGAAGACCGGTACAAGAACGATGGGTCTTTCCGATGACGGCGTTGCAGTCGCAATGGACGACAACAACAAGTCGCTAGTTACCCCCGAAATGCAAAAGGCTGTCGAACAAGCCAAACAGGAAATCATCGACGGCAAGATCGAAGTGCATGACTACATGTCGGATGACAGCTGCCCGGTCGAGTGATGAACGGAACAGAGTCGAACAACGCGGGGCGGCAGGCAACTGCCGCCCTTGCCACTGAAAACGCCAGCGATGCGGCCGAGGCGGCCCACGCTGCCGCAACGCCCACGGGCGCGCCCGCGATCGAGCTGAAAGGCATCTCGAAAGCCTTCGGCACGGTGCAGGCCAACAAGGACATTTCGATCCGGGTCATGCCCGGCACGATCCACGGCATCATCGGCGAGAACGGCGCGGGGAAATCCACGCTGATGTCGATCCTCTACGGCTTCTACAAGGCGGATGCGGGCGAGATCTGGATCAAGGGCAAGCACACTCATATCCCCGACAGCCAGGCTGCGATCAGCGCCGGCATCGGCATGGTCTTCCAGCATTTCAAGCTGGTGCAGAATTTCACCGTGCTCGAGAACATCATCCTTGGCGCCGAGGATGGCGCGCTTCTGCGCCCCTCGCTGTCGAAGGCGCGCAAGGAACTCAAGCGCCTCGCCGAGGAATACGAGCTCAACGTCGATCCCGACGAGAAGATCGAAGAGCTTTCCGTCGGCCACCAGCAGCGCGTGGAAATCCTCAAGGCGCTGTATCGTCAGGCGGATATCCTGATCCTCGACGAGCCGACCGGGGTGCTGACACCTGCAGAGGCCGACCACCTGTTCCGCATCCTCGATTTCCTGCGCAAGGAAGGAAAGACGATCATTCTGATCACGCACAAGCTGCGCGAGATCATGGAGATCACCGACACTGTTTCTGTGATGCGCCGCGGCGAGATGACGGCGACCGTGAAGACCGCCGAGACCTCGCCCGAGCAACTGGCCGAGCTGATGGTGGGCCGCAAGGTTCTGCTGAACGTCGACAAGACGGCAGCCCAGCCCGGCAAGACCGTACTGGAGATCGAGAACCTCCGCGTGAAGGACGAAGACGGGATCGAACGCCTCAAGGGCATCAATCTCGAAATCCGCGCGGGCGAGATTCTCGGCATTGCGGGTGTGGCGGGCAACGGCCAATCCGAACTGCTGGAAATCCTCGGCGGTTTCGCCAAGGGCACCGGCAACATCCGCATCAACGGCGAAGAGATCGACCTCACCGGGAAGCATAGCGACGGCCAGTCGCGGCGGCGTCGGGGCATCTCGCACGTTCCCGAAGATCGCCACAGTCTCGGGCTGATCCTCGATTTCGCCGCGTGGGAGAACATGATCTTCGGCTATCACTCGGATCCGGCCTATCAGAAGAACCGCTTCGTTATGGACAATACGGGGATCGTCGCCCACACCGCCGAGGCGATGGAGCGTTTCGACGTGCGCCCGCCGATCCCGACCCTGCCGGCAAAAAGCTTCTCGGGCGGCAACCAGCAGAAAATCGTGCTGGCGCGAGAGATCGAACGAGATCCGGCCCTGCTGCTGGTGGGGCAACCGACCCGCGGCGTCGATATCGGCGCGATCGAATTCATCCACAAACGCATCATCGAACTGCGCGACCAAGGCGCTGCGATCCTGCTGGTCTCGGTCGAGCTTGACGAGATCCGGGCGCTCTCGGACCGGGTCGCGGTCATGTTCGACGGGCAGATCATGGGCATCGGCCCCGTCGAGACCGCCACGCAGACCGGCATGGGCTGTTTGATGGCGGGCATGGGCGGAGAGGACGTGCGCGGCATGGACGGCTGGACGATCGCCGCGCCCGAGGAGAGCCAATAATGGAAAAGACACCGAAATGGGTCGACGTGGCCCTGATTCCGCTCCTCAACCTGCTGATCGCCTTCGTGATCTCGGGGATCGTGGTGCTGCTGATCGGTGAAGACCCGATCAAGGCGATCAAGGTCATGGTCTCGGGCGCGCTCGGCTCGCCCTATGGCTGGGGCTACACGCTGTATTACGCCACGAACTTCATCTTCACCGGCCTCGCCGTCGCGGTCGCCTATCACGCCAGCCAGTTCAATATCGGCGGCGAGGGTCAGGCGACGCTGGGCGGGCTTGGCGTGGCGCTGGTACTGCTGGCCTTCCCGTGGCCGCATTGGAGCATCGCGCTGATCGCGGCGATGGCGGGCGGCGCGATCTTCGGCGCGGCCTGGGCGGCGATCCCGGCCTATCTGCAAGCGAAGCGCGGCAGCCATATCGTGATCACCACGATCATGTTCAACTTCATCGGCGCGGCGGTGCTGAACTACATGCTGGTCAACGTGCTGCGTCCGCGCGGCTCGATGGACCCGGCCACCGCGCGCTTCGGGCCCGCGACCCATCTGCCGACCTTCCATGATTTCCCGTTGGTCGGACAGTTCTTCTCGAAATCGGTCCCAGCGAACGTGTCGTTCTTCGTGGCGATCCTTGCCTGCTACCTCGTCTGGGTGCTGATCTGGCGCACGAAGCTGGGCTTCGAGATTCGCGCCTTCGGGCGGTCGGAAAGCGCGGCGCGCTATGCAGGCATTTCGCCGGTGAAGATCGTGATGGCCGCGATGCTGATCTCTGGCGCTCTCGCCGGGCTGATGGCGATCAACAACGTGATGGGCGAGGCGCATCGTCTCGTGCTGAATTCGGTCGAGGGCGCAGGCTTCATCGGGATCGCCGTCGCGCTGATGGGCCGCAACCACCCGTTCGGCGTGTTCCTTGCAGCACTTCTCTTCGGCTTTCTCTACCAAGGCGGCGGCGAGCTGGCGCTGGAAACCACGATCCCGCGCGAGCTGATCACCGTGATCCAGGCGCTGGTGATCCTGTTCACCGGGGCCTTCGACAACATGCTGCGCGCACCGATCGAGAGCTTCTTCGTCGCGCGCGCCAACGCCCGGAAGGAGGCCTGAGATGGATTTCGGAACGATCATCGAAATTCTCGATAGCGCCGTTCGTCTCGGCACACCGCTGCTGCTGGCCTGCCTCGCGGGCCTGTTCTCGGAACGCGCAGGCATCTTCGACATCGGCCTTGAAGGCAAGATGCTGATGGCCGCCTTCTTCTCCGGCGCGGTCGCGGCGGTGACGGGCAATGCGTGGCTCGGTCTTCTGGCGGGTGTCGCGGGCTCGATGAGCCTCGCCTTCGTGCACGGCCTCGCCTCGATCACCTTCCGCGGCAATCAGCTGATCTCCGGCGTCGCAGTAAACTTCCTTGCCTCGGGCTTTACCGTGCTGATCGCACAAAGCTGGTTCCAGCAGGGCGGCCGCACGCCGCAGCTTTCGGGCAACGGGCGCTTCGATCCGATCACGCTGCCCGGTGCGGACGCGATAAAGGATGTTCCCTTCTTCGGGCCGATCTACTCGAACCTGATCTCGGGCCACTCGATCCTCGTCTATGTCGCCTTCGCGATGGTGCCGATCACCTGGTGGGTGCTGTTCCGCACCCGCTTCGGCCTGCGCCTGCGCGCGGTGGGCGAGAACCCGGAATCGGTCGACACCGCGGGCATCTCGGTCATCCGGATGCGCTACACCGCCGTCGCCATCACCGGCGTTCTGGCGGGGCTGGGTGGCGTCTATCTGGCAACCGGTCTGGCGGCTGGCTTCGTGAAGGAAATGACCGCCGGGCGCGGCTATATCGCTCTGGCCGCTCTGATTTTCGCGAAATGGCGGCCGGTTCCGGCGCTTGGCGCGACGATGCTCTTCGGCCTGCTGGAAGCGATCTCGAACCGCTATCCGAACATCGATCTGGGCGTCATCACGCTGCCGATCCAGTTCATGCAGGCGGTGCCCTACATCCTCACCGTGATCATCCTCGCCGGCTTCATCGGCAAGGCGATCCCGCCGCGTGCAGGGGGGCAGCCCTATGTCAAAGAGCGCTGAACTCGCGCAACTGATCCGCGAACGCGCGGGCGACGAGGCCCCGCGCCTCGGCCTGATCCTCGGCTCCGGCCTCGGCCATCTGGCCGAGGAGGTCGAGGGTGTCGCGATCCCCTATTCGGAGCTTCCGGGCTTTCCCCATGCGGGCGTCTCGGGCCACAATCCGAAGCTGGTGATCGGCACGCTCGAAGGCGTCCGCGTCGCGGTCTTCGGCGGTCGGGTTCACTATTATGAACACGGCAACCCCGCCGAGATGCGTCTCCCGCTGGAGATCCTCAAGGAGCTCGGTTGCGAAAGCCTGCTGCTGACCAATGCGGCCGGAAGCCTGCGTGAGGACATCCAGCCCGGCGGGCTGATGATGCTGAACGATCATATCAACTTCTCGGGCAACAACCCCCTGATCGGCGAGCCTTCGGATGCGCGTTTCGTGCCGCTGACCGAGGCGCACGACCCGAACATCCGTGCCGGGCTCAAAGCCGCGGCCCAGGCCGAAGGGATCGAACTGCCCGAAGGCGTCTATTGCTGGTTCTCCGGCCCGACCTTCGAGACCCCCGCCGAAATCCGCGCCGCCAAGGTCTTCGGCGCCGATGCGGTGGGCATGTCGACCGTGCCGGAAGTGATCCTTGCGCGTTTCCTCGGGCTGCGCGTCGCCGCCGTCTCCGTCATCACCAATATGGGGGCGGGCATGGCGCAGGAGAATATCAGCCACGAGCAGACTAAGGCGATCGCCCCCATGGGCGCAGCCAAGCTCGAGCAGGTTTTGCGACGATATCTGCAACAGTTGTAACCCTGCGGCACGGCGGGGTTTGACTTCGCCTGTCCTTCGGGGACACTAACGATGCAACCTCCTCAGCGGGTGCAGTCCATGCAGATCTACCTGCCCATCGCCGAAGTCTCGGTCAATATCTTCACCCTGCTGGGGCTCGGCGGCATCGTGGGGCTGCTCTCAGGCCTGTTCGGCGTGGGCGGCGGCTTCCTGATCACGCCGCTTCTGTTCTTCATCGGCATCCCGCCTTCCGTCGCGGTGGCGACCGGCGCCAACCAGGTCGTCGCCTCCTCGGTCTCGGGGGTTCTTGCGCAGCTCAAACGCAAGGCGGTCGACATCCCGATGGGGCTCGTGCTGCTGGTGGGCGGCCTTCTTGGCTCGGCAAGCGGTATCTACGTCTTCAACCTGCTCACCGCGCTCGGCCAGATCGACCTCGCGGTGCAGCTTTGCTACGTCGTCTTTCTCGGCCTGATCGGACTACTTATGCTGCAGGAGGGCATCCGCACTCTGCAAAAGCAGCGCAAGGGCGGTGGCGCGCGCAAGAAACGCGTGCAGCACACCTGGGTCCACAAGCTGCCCTTCAAGTTCAAGTTCCGGGCCTCGGGCCTGTATATCTCGGTGATCCCGCCGCTGCTGGTCGGCACCTTGGTCGGGATTCTCGCGGCGATCATGGGCGTCGGCGGCGGTTTCATCATGGTTCCGGCGATGATCTACCTGCTGAACATGCCGACCAAGGTCGTGATCGGCACCTCGCTGTTCCAGATTCTATTCGTCTCGGCCTTCACGACGCTGATGCACGCGATCACCAATCAGACGGTCGACGTGATGCTGGCGCTGCTGCTGATCGTCGGCGGCGTGATCGGCGCACAGATCGGCTCGCGTCTGGGCGCGCGGCTGAAGGCGGAACAGCTTCGTATTTTGCTGGCGCTTCTCGTGATCATCGTCGCAGGCAAGCTCGGCCTCGACCTCGTGCTGCATCCGGCCAATCTCTACTCCATCGCATCGGGGGGCGAATGATGATCCGTGCCGCTCTTCTCGTCCTCGGCCTTTGCGCAGCCGCCCTGCCCGCTTTGGCGCAGACCCGGCAGGTACTCCCCGCGCGCCCCGGGATGCCGATCACCAATCGCCCCGAGCCAGACGAGCAGATCGTCGCGGGGCTGAGCCGTGACAACATCGGCATCACAACGTCCTTCGACGGGTCACAAATCCTGATCTATGGCGCCATCAAGCGCGAGGCCCCGCAGCCCGACGGGCAGAAACTCGCAGTGATCGTGACGCTGGAAGGTCCGCTCGGCCCGGTCACGATCCGCCGCAAATCGCGCGAATTCGGCATCTGGGTGAACACGGCCTCCGTCGGCGTGGCCGCCGCGCCCAGTTATTACGCCGTCGCCACCTCCGGTCCGATGGAGGACATCCTCTCGCGGCGCACCGATATCCAGCAGCGCATCTCGATCCCGCTCGCGATGCGGGCCTTCTCCGGGCCGATCACGGTCGAGGATTCGATCCCCTTTACCGAGGCGATGGTCGATATCCGCAAGCAGCAAGGCCTCTACAAGATGGAGTCGGGCGGCGTGCATATCGTCGACGACACACTGTTCCGCGCCGACTTCGCGCTGCCGGCGAACCTCATCGAGGGCGATTACAAGACCCGCATCTTCCTACTGCGCGGCGGCAAGCTGGTGGACAAATACCAATCGGCGATCGAAGTGCGCAAAGTCGGGCTTGAGCGGTGGCTCTACTCGCTCGCCCATGAGAACGCGCCGCTCTACGGGCTTTTGTCACTGGCGCTTGCGGTCTTCGCTGGCTGGGCCGCCGCTGCGATCTTCCGCTTCGTGCGTTAACCACGCCCGAGGAAGGGCATTCCGCTCGCCATCACCGTCATGTTGAGCACATTCGCATCCAGCGGCAGCGACGCCATGTGCAGCACCGAGCGCGCGACATTCGCCACATCCATCGTAGGCTCCGCCGTCTTCGCCGCCGCCGCATCCATATTCGCCAGAAGCCCGGTGCGCGCGTTGCCCACGTCGATCTGCCCGCAGGCGATGTCGAAATCGCGCCCGTCCAGTGCGATCTGCTTGGTCATACCGTTGATCGCGTGTTTCGTGGTCGTATAGGCGAGCGATTTCGCGCGCGGCACCTGCCCCGAGATCGAGCCGTTATTGATGATCCGTCCGCCGCGCGGCGCCTGCCTGCGCATCTGCGCGAAAGCGGCCCGGGCGCAAAGAAACATCCCCGTCAGGTTCACCGCGATACAGGCATCCCAATCCTCGAGCGTAACCTCGTCGGGCAAGGCCACAGGCGGGAACATCCCGGCATTGTTGAACAGCACGTCGATCCGGCCGAACCTGGCGACCACCTCGGCGAAGGCGCGCTCCACCGCTTGCGCATCGCTCACGTCGCAGGTCACCGCCAGCCCGTCGCCCTTCGCGGCGACCTCCGCCAGCTTGTCTTCCGAACGTGCCAGACAGGCGACCTGCCAGCCCTCGGCCAGCGCGGCCTCTGCCACCGCGCGCCCGATCCCGGCACTCGCCCCGGTCACCACCATCACGCCCATGTCACCCCTCCTTCGCCTTGGCTTAAATATCCCCGCCGGAGCCTCCGGCCCTATCCGTCCTGCGGTTCGGCTTTCAGTTCCAGCTTACCGCCGCCTTTCGGCAGGTCGTCAATGGTCAGCGGCGCCGAGGGCCGTGCCAGCCGCGCCCGCACCACCCAGAGCAGGCGATGCTGCGCCCGGGTGATCGCGACATAGGCCAGCCGCTTCCACAGCGGGATACCCGCCTCGATGCGCCCTGCCCTGTAAGCCGCGTAGATATCCGGCGCGAAAACCTGCACATCCTCCCATTGCGAGCCTTGCGCCTTGTGGATCGTCACCGCAGCGCCATGCAGGAAGGTGGCGCCCATCCGGGCCGCGAACGGAATGAACGGCTCTTCCTCGTCCGGCATCTCGATCTTCACGATCGAGGCCGCCGAAAGCCGCGGATCTTCCGCCCCCATCACATGTAGCCGCGAGAAACCGGGCTTCTTGCCGGGGCCGAGATAGATCACCTGCGCACCCTTGATCAGGCCGCGCGCCTCCAGATCGATCCGCTTCTTGCGATGCTTCACCGGCAGTTCGATCCCGTCGCAGATCAAGGGCTCGCCCGGCAGCATCATGTCGGCGGGCGCGGAATGGGCCGCGCGGAAGGCATGGATCAACCGGATGCGCGTCGCGTTGCGCCAGACAAGCACCGGCGAGCGCGCCATCAGATCGCTCTCCACCCGCTCGGCCCAGACGACGCGGTCATCCTTCGCCGCCGCCTTCTCGATCTCGCGCTCGAACTGCTCGAAGGTCAGGCTGTCGTCGCCCAGCATATGCGCCAGATCGAGGATCGGGTTATCTTCGGCCTGCCGGTGGATGCGGTGCAGAATGTGTTTGCGCTCGTCGGGCAGCCGTTCGAACACCATCTCGCCCGACTGGTTCACCGGAGCGAGCTGCGCCGGGTCGCCGAACAGAACCAGCGTCGGGAAAATCTCGCGCAGATCGTCGAACTGCCGCTCGTCGAGCATCGAGGCTTCGTCGACAAAACCGATATCGAGCGGGTCTTCGCGCCGTTTCCAGCCATTGATGAAATCCGAGCCGCGCAACCCCGCCGAAGCCAGCGCCGCCGGGATCGATTTGTGCAGATCGTAGAAGGCCTTCGCCCGGTCGAGCGTCTCTTCGGTGAGCCCCATCTCGATCAGCAATTCAGGTTTCGGACGCTCGCCCTGACCGGTGAGCCACTCCGCGATCCGTTCGTATTCCGGGTCGTAGACGGGGGTGTAGAGAATGCGGTGGATCGTCGTCGCGGGCACCCCGCGCGAGCGCAACACGCTCGCCGCCTTGTTCGTCGGCGCGAGGATCGCCAGCGTGCGCTTCTCCTTGCGCCGCTTGCCCTCGAAATCGCCCGAGACCAGATCGACGCCTGCCGCCCCCAGCGCCTTGTAGAGTTCCGCCAGAAGCAGCGTCTTGCCCGACCCCGCCTTGCCGATCACCGACAGCACGCGTTTGCTGCCGCTTTCAGGCGTCATCGCGCCTTCGAGAATATCGACCCCCGCCGCCTCGAGCGCGGAAGCAACGGCATCCCAAGCCTCGGCCTGGTCCTCGGAAAACTGGATCATGGGGGTCGTCATGGCGCGACCTTACCCGCGCACATTGGCGGGCGGAAGGGAGAAAGGGCGCGGTTTTCGCGGGGTCCGCCACCGGGAGCCTCCGGCGGGGATATTTGGGTCGAGAAGAAGACGCCTGCCCCTTCCCGATCCCAATTGGCTTGCGCGTTCAGGCCGCCTTCTCGGCCGGGGTCGCGAGCGTCACGATATCCATCATTATCCGGTTCAGCTCGAAATCCTTGGGCGTGTAGACGCGCGCGACGCCGAAGCTGAGAAGCTTCTTCGCGTCCTCATCCGGGATGATCCCGCCCACGACGACCGGGACATGGTCGAGGCCCGCCGCGCGCATCCGCTCCATCAGTTCCTCGATCAGCGGCATATGCGAGCCGGACAGGATCGACAGCCCCACCACATGCGCCTCGTCCTCGATGGCTTTCGCGACGATCTGTTCCGGCGTCAGGCGGATGCCGTCATAGGTGATGTCCATGCCGCAATCGCGGGCACGGAAGGCGATCTGCTCGGCGCCGTTCGAGTGGCCGTCGAGGCCCGGCTTGCCGACGAGGAATTTCAGGCGGCGGCCCAGCTGCGAGCTGACCGCGTCCACGGCTTCGCGGATATCGTCGAGCCCTTCGGTCTGGTTCGAGGGCGAACGCGAGACGCCCGTCGGACCGCGATACTCGCCGTGAACCGCACGCATCACGCCCGCCCATTCGCCGGTAGTCGCGCCCGCTTTCGCGGCAGCAATCGAGGCTTCCATGACGTTCTTGCCGGCTTTCGCGTCCGCCTTGAGCTGGGCCAGCGCAGCCTGCACCGCAGCCTCGTCGCGCTCGGCGCGCCATGCGTTCAGCCGGTCGATCTGCTCCTGCTCCACCGCCGGGTCGACGACCATGATCCCGCCATCGCCTGCGGTCAGCGGAGAGGGCTCGCCCTGCTGCCAGCGGTTCACGCCGACGACGATGGTCTCCTCGGCCTCGATGCGGTTGATCCGGGCGGCGTTCGATTCCACCAGACGCGACTTCATGTAGTCGATCGCGGCGATCGCCCCGCCCATCCCGTCGAGCGTTTCGAGTTCGGCGCGGGCGCCATCTTTCAGTGCCTCGACCTTGGCGGTCACCGCCGGATTCCCGTCGAAGAGGTCGCCATATTCCAGCAGGTCGGTCTCATAGGCCATGATCTGCTGCATCCTGAGCGACCATTGCTGATCCCACGGGCGCGGTAGACCCAGCGCCTCGTTCCACGCAGGCAACTGCACCGCGCGGGCGCGCGCGTTCTTCGACAGCGTCACGGCCAGCATCTCGATCAGGATACGGTAGACGTTGTTCTCCGGCTGCTGCTCGGTCAGGCCCAGGGAGTTCACCTGCACACCATAGCGGAAACGGCGGAATTTCTCATCCTCGACGCCGTAGCGGTCACGGCAGATTTCGTCCCAAAGCTCCGTGAATGCGCGCATTTTGCACATCTCGGTGACAAAGCGGATGCCCGCATTCACGAAGAAGGAGATGCGGCCGACCATCGCCGGGAAGGCCTCTTCCGGTACTTTGGTTTTCAGATCGTCGAGCACTGCAATCGCCGTCGCCAGCGCGAAGGCCAGTTCCTGCTGCGGCGTCGCCCCGGCTTCCTGCAGGTGGTAGGAACACACATTCATCGGGTTCCATTTCGGCAGGTGCTCGCGGGTATAGGCCGCGACATCGGTGATCATCGCGAGCGAGGGCTTCGGCGGGCAGATATAGGTGCCGCGCGACAGGTATTCCTTCACCAGATCGTTCTGCACCGTGCCCTGCAGCTTCGAGACATCCGCGCCCTGCTCCTCGGCCACAGCGATATAGAGCGACAAGAGCCAAGGCGCGGTCGCGTTGATCGTCATCGAGGTGTTCATCTGCTCGAGAGGGATCTCATCGAACAGCGCGCGCATGTCGCCCAGATGGCAGACCGGCACACCGACCTTGCCCACCTCGCCGCGCGACAGGACATGGTCGCTGTCATAGCCGGTCTGGGTCGGCAGATCGAAAGCCACGGAGAGCCCCGTCTGTCCTTTGGCGAGGTTGTTGCGATAGAGCGCGTTCGAGGCGGCAGCCGTGGAATGGCCCGCATAGGTGCGAAACAGCCAGGGGCGGTCTTTGGCGGGCATCGTGTCGGTCATTGCGGCCTCCATCGGGGTGCGAATCTTGCTTGCGCAATATTGTTGCGCGTTGGGATGGTTTAAATTCAATTTTGTGATCCTGTCAATTCGCTGCGTCGCGGCGAGGCGGCGGCCCCAAGGGAACGCATCGTAGCAGGGCGGGGTTTTGACGGGGAGACCACCTTAGGAGAGCCCTTTGAAACTGCTGATCGTTCCCGCCCTCGCCCTTGCTGCCACTCTGCCCGCCTGCACCCGAGAGCAGGTCACCGACAACTCCGTGGATGCTGCCAAGCTCGGCGGTCGGGTGGTGGTCAACACCGCCGTTGGAGCAACAAACCTTGGCTATGAAGGGGGCAAGGCAGCCTATGGCGCAGTGAGGAACGCGCGCAACCAGGAAGGCGAAGCTTTCCCCGACGGGGCGCTTCTCTGCAGCGTCGGCGATGGCAGTTTCGTCAAAGCGAAAAGAGCCAAGGACGGGAGTTACAGCTGCCCCGAACTTTGATCTATGATCCGCGCCGCGCGAAACGGCAGGGACATATTATTTCAAAACTATGCATTACAACTATTGCAAAGTTACTCGGCCATGCGTAACTCTCCTACTCAACCCGCCCCGATTCTGCGGCGCGGCGAGATTTTGACAGGAGAGAGCCATGGCCCTTGATCAGGAAACCGGGATCGCGCCCTACGACGCGCCGGAGAAGGACCTTTACGAGATCGGCGAGATGCCGCCCCTCGGCTACGTCCCCCCGAAAATGTACGCGTGGGCGATCCGCCGCGAACGCCATGGCGAGCCCGAGCAGTCGTTCCAGCAGGAAGTCGTCGACACCTGGGAGATCGACAGCCACGAAGTGCTGGTGCTCGTGATGGCCGCTGGCGTGAACTATAACGGCGTCTGGGCAGGTCTCGGCGTGCCGATCTCGCCCTTCGACGGGCACAAGCAGCCCTATCACATCGCGGGCTCGGACGCTTCCGGCATCGTCTGGAAGGTGGGCGACAAGGTCAAACGCTGGAAGGTCGGCGACGAGGTCGTGATTCACTGCAACCAGGACGACGGCGACGACGAGGAATGCAACGGTGGCGATCCGATGTTCTCGCCCAGCCAGCGGATCTGGGGCTACGAGACGCATGACGGCTCGTTCTCGCAATTCACCCGCGTGCAGGCGCAACAGCTGATGCCGCGCCCGAAACACCTGACCTGGGAAGAGGCCGCCTGCTACACGCTGACGCTGGCCACCGCCTACCGGATGCTGTTCGGTCACCACCCGCATGAGCTCAAGCCCGGCCAGAACGTGCTGGTCTGGGGTGCCTCTGGCGGTCTCGGCTCCTATGCGATCCAGCTCGCGAACACCGCGGGCGCAAATGCGATCGGCGTGATCTCGGACGAGAGCAAGCGCCAGTTCGTGATGGATCAGGGCGCCAAGGGCGTGATCAACCGCAAGGAGTTCAATTGCTGGGGGCAGCTGCCCACGGTCAACACGCCGGAATATAACGAATGGCTGAAAGAGGCTCGCAAGTTCGGCAAGGCGATCTGGGACATCACCGGCAAGGGCGTGAACGTGGACATGGTCTTCGAACACCCTGGCGAGGCGACCTTCCCGGTCTCGACGCTGGTGGTGAAGAAGGGCGGCATGGTCGTGATCTGCGCCGGCACCTCCGGCTTCAACTGCACCTTCGACGTGCGTTACATGTGGATGCACCAGAAGCGTCTGCAGGGCTCGCACTTCGCTAACCTCAAGCAGGCGGCCTCGGCCAACAAGCTGATGGTAGAGCGGCGTCTGGACCCCTGCATGTCCGAAGTCTTCCCGTGGGATCAGATCCCGCAGGCCCATACCAAGATGCTGCGCAACGAGCATAAGCCGGGCAATATGGCGGTGCTGGTTCAGGCTCCGAGAACCGGTTTGCGCACCTTCGAGGATGCGCTGGAAGCGGGCCGCCGCGACTGACGACCCATTTATGTTTCACGAGAAACCCGCGCTCGCGAGGGGCGCGGGTGTTCTGGTGTGGGGTCTTCCGGGTGCGTCAGAGCCTTGGGTGGGCGCTTCGTCCGGCCGGTGCCCGGGCGCTTTATCTTGCAAACCCGTCGGTCACTCGTGTCCGCTTTGTCCTCGCCAATGTGCCCCCGGGGAAGGGGCGGGCGAGGCCCGGGGTGGTCGCCCCAAGCCAACGACGCAACCCCAAACGAAAACGCCCGGCCTTTCCGACCGGGCGCTTCGGTTTCTTGCCTGCGCTCAGGCCGCCTCTGTCGCGCCGTCGGGTGTTTTGGCGCCGGTCATGAAGGCGACGGCGTCCGACATCGAGTGTTGCTTCGGATTGATGACGCAGAGCCGTTTGCCCAGCCGGTGGACGTGGATCCGGTCGGCGACCTCGAAGACATGGGGCATGTTGTGCG